>CAVTPJ010000004.1:0-251202 GCA_963736645.1 uncultured Thermoleophilia bacterium
GCCGGGCGAGCTCTTCGTTCACCGCAACGTCGCCAACCTGGTCCGGCCACGGACGTCAAACCCCTGGCCGTGATCGAGTACGCCGTGTCGTCACTCGAGGTGCGCCACATCACGTCTGCGGTCACTACGCACTCGCGGCGGCGTGCGCGCCGCGCTCGAGGGGCACGAGGCCGGCGCCGTGGCGCTGTGGCTCGAGCCGCTCGCGCAACCTCGCCGACGTTCACCGCGAGGAGCTCGCTGCGCTCCGTCGGACGCGCCCGCTGGGACCGGCTCTGCGAGCTGAACGTGCCGCGCAGGTGCGGGCGGTGCGGCCCGGTCGAGATCGTCGAGACGGCCTGGGAGCGTGGCGCGGCGCTGGCCGTCCACGGCTGGGATCTACGAGCCACGAGGACGGCCTGCGCCGCGACCTCGGCGTCACGGTGGCGGCGCCTGGCCTCCGCTGATGCTCCGTGCTCGCAGCTAGGAACGGCAGGCAAGCGGTAGGAAGGCGTCATAAGAAGCCTGACCGCAACGCGCTCGTCGCCCTGCCGGTCGTAGTCCTGATCGCCGCTCTGGGGCGCTGGCCGGCAGCCAGGGCGGGGCTACCGTCGGCGGCATCCGCGTCTTCGCGCTGTGCGGTCGCCCTCGCCTTCGTCCTGATCCAGTGGGTGGTTTCGTCCCGTCGTACCTGCTCCAGACCGAGCGCTTCTTCGACCTCCCGGCAGCGTGACGGTACATCACCGTGACCGTCGCCGCCGTCCTGCTCACACCCGCGCCGACGCCCGCTCTGTTCTCCTGCCTCGTCTTGGTCGCTGTTGGGCCGTGCGGCTGGGCTCGTATCTGGTTCCGTCGCATCCCGAAGGGCCGGCGCTGACTCGCGCTTCGACGCCATCAAGCCCGTCCTTCCGCGCTTCCTGAACTCTGGACGCTGCAGGGACTCTGGGTGAGCCTGCACGCTTGCCGCCGCGCTCGCAGCCATCACGACCACGGAGCACGTCGGGTCGCGGCACTGACCGCCATCGGCCTGCTCGTCTGGTGCCGGCTTTGGCATCGAGGCGACGGCTGATGCCCAGAGTGCCGGTTCCGCGCCGACCCGGCGAAAGAAAGCCGCTCCATCCACACGGGGCTGCTGGTCGCGTGCGGCACCCCAACTACTTCGGTGAGATCACGCTCTGGATCGGCGTGGCGATCGTCGCCCTCCGGTGCTGCGGGGGTGGCAGTGGGTCACGCTGGTCTGCCGCTGTTCGTGTCGCTGCTGCTGCTCCTGAGTGAGTGGAGTCCGCTGCTGAGAAAGGCCGCCGACACGAAGTGGGGCGGCGAGCTCGACTACGAGGCATACCGGTACCGCGACCTCGGTCGCGTTACCGACCTCCAGGCGTTGGCGGGCGGTGGGGAGGACCGTTGAGTGTCCGGCCGAGGCTCGGCCCGGCCCAGGTCCGGGTCTTCTGGCCGCGGGGGTCACGGCGTACATGGACGTCCTGCCGGGTATCCGCCGCAAGACCCCTCTGCTTCGGCGACGCGACGCTGATGAGCGAGTTCGCCTGCTCGGCGGGGTCTCCGCTGCCGCTGCACAGTCATCCGCAGGAGCAGACGGGCTGACCTCTGCCGCGGGCCGGCTCCGACTCACGATCGGCGACGAGACCGATGACGCCGACACCGGGAGACAGCTGGTCTATCCGGGGGTGTGCGCCACCGCGCAGACGTCCTGGAGGACGCCGTGGCGATCGAGGTCTCTCGCCGGTGCGCGCGGACTACCTGCCGGGCGGAGACGTATAGCTTCTCATTCGCGCGGCGAGCGGAGCCGGTCCGGCACGCAGCGGGGGTGAGCAAGGATCGCGTCGCATAGAGCGACGAGGTGGCGTTGGACAGGTCCGGTGCTACAGGAACTCGAACACGTGAGGCTCGGACCCCGCGGACGACGAGCGCCGTCGACGGCTGGCACTTCGAGGCCTCGCAGCACCAGCTGCTCGGCGCCGCGGTGGCCGCGAAGGTGCGGGGGCTGCTGCCGTAGACCCTGCTGTCACGCCGGGCGTGCTCTCCCGCCTGCGGTGACGCGGCGGCGCCCTGCCGCATGGCCCGAAGAGGGGAGCGCCGCCGCTGATGCGTGATGGGACGGCGCGCCGGCACGAGCCGAGGCGCGGCTCAGCGCAGTGCGGAGCGGCGCTCGTCGGCGGACGCGACGAGCTCGCGGACCTCCTCCGGCAGGCGCTCGTCCTGCCGGCTGCGCTCCAGGGCGGCAGCCGACTCCCCGGACTCCCCGGCGGCAAGGCCGGCGGCCCGAACGGCGTAGGCGGCCGCTCCGAGCGCATGATCGGCCATGTGTGCCGTCGCCGCCGCATGGCCGGCGGCCCGGGCGGCCGCGACGGCCGAGCCATCAGCTGCGTCCCGTGCGGCCGCGTGCGCTGCGACCGCTGCCGCGCGAGCCGCGCCTGCGCTGATCTCGCTGCGAGACCAGGTGCGCGCCGCCTCGATCGCCAGACGCGGCCGGTCGTCGTGCGGGCGCTCGCGTGTGAACATCGGCAGGACGCGCTCAGCGCAATCCGCCGCCCAGCTCGCGAGCAGGCGGTGCCGCGCCGCGTCGAGCGATCCTCCGCGGTGCATCGCCACGAAGCGTGCGTCTCTGCCCAACCAGGCCCCCCTTGTTCCGTCGATCGACGCCTCCCAGCATCCCACGGATGTCAGCCCGATGCGCGACGCGCGTCCGCCCGCGGGGTGTGGCCGCGTCTCGCCTCGCCGGCCGTTCACCGGCGTTCTCCAGGATGTGGCTCTGCACGGCCTTGCGGATCGCCGCTTGCTCGACGGCCAGCACGAGATGGCCTCCGGTGCCGAATCTGATGAGCCGTGCATCCGGGATGGTGGCGGCCGCGACCTCGGCGTTGTGGAAGAGCTGCAGCGTGTCGTCCTCGGCATGGAGGATCAGGGTCGGGCTCGCACGGCGGCGATCCGCCCGCTCGGCATCGTCGCCTGGTTGTCGAAGGCGGCGCCGGCGAACCGCGGCGCGACAGGGTTCATGCCGTCGATGACCCGGTCGACCAGCGACCGCTGCTCTGTGGTAAGGCCGGAGACGACTTCGCCGCCGGCCCCCATCAGCGTCACCAGCCGCCTCCTGAACAGCGTGCTGACGGCCCAGTAGAGCCAGTCGTGCTTGAAGACCGTCACCAGCAGGTCGCCCCGCCGGTCGGCCCGCGCTTGATCCTCCCCGTCAGCGGAGGCGACGCCGCACGAGATGAGCGTCAGTGAAGATACCCGCTCGGGATGTAGCGCGGCGAAGAGGAGGGCCGAGGGGCCGCCGTGGCTGAGCGCCACGACGGCGGCCCTCTCGACGCCGAGGTGGTCGAGCAGACACGCGTAGGCGTGCGCCTGATCGTCGAAGGTGGCGCCTTCGCGGAAGGTCGAGCGCAGATACCCGAAGCGCGACGGGGTGATCCAGCGAAAGCGCCCATCCAGCACCGTCTTCACGAGCAGTTCGCCCTGATCGTAGCCGCCGCCGCTCCCGTGGATCACCAGCACGGGAGATCCAGACCCGCCTTCGGTGTGGTCGATGTCCCCGTAGGGCGAAGGCACCACGGCGCTTCTGCCCCGGATCCGTCCGTAGGCTCGCCTCATGTCCAGGAGATGGGCGGCCGCCACGGCCGCCACCGCGGCGACCGCCGACCCCGCCGCGACCCACAGCAGCACCTCGGCGCTCACTGCGTGCTCTCCGACGGAGCCGCAGCCTGCGTTCGCGGGCTGTCGACGGAGATGCGCCGCGTGAACACCAGCCAGAGAAGAGCGGCGTCGATCGCGATGGGGAGGACGGCCCAGCCGGAGATCCAGACCACCTGCAGGACGATGGAGGCGCCGGCGCCGGCGACGACCAGCCCGCGGAACCACGATCTCGGCACGAGCCATCCCAGGAGAGCGCCGGCGGCCAGGACGAGGCATCCGGCCGCCACGATCCCGAGGATCGGCGTGAGCATGTCGCGGATGCCGCCCGCCGGGAGCAGCGTGGCCGTGTCGGCGAAGAACGGCCAGAGAAGGCCGCCGCCGACCCACCAGGGCGGCGGGCCCTGCCCGGCCGCGGCGGGCACCAACGCGGTCAGGTTCAGGTGCGCGCCGAGCAGCAGCAGGATGAGGATGGAGGCTTTCTTGGACATCGTCTTCTCCTTCATTCTTGGAAACCCATTGCGGTCTGAGTTTCCCTCGGACCTGACAAAGGCCGCACCTCGATGCGGCCCGACGTACCGCTGGTCGACTAGCCTGCGAACCTGACGATGCGCTCCAGCAGTTCGGTGTCGCGGTCGTAGGACGGCTCCGCGTTCACCAGCAGGAGGTACTCGACGATCATGGCGGCGATCATCTTCTCGACCAGCGAGGCATCGCCGGGCCTGAACTCACCGGCGTCCATCCCTCCCTGAACGAGGTCGCGCAGCAGATCTCCGTTCGCCTTGCGAAACGCGTCCGCAGCGATCTCGTACTCGCGAAGCCACTCGGCCTCGCCGGTCTTCGCGATGTGGGTCCGGGCGACATCGAGCAACGACTGCACGGCGGCCTCCACTCGGGCTGCATACGTCGGCAGGGGAGCCACCGAGGCCGCGAGCTGCGTCTTCATGTGCTCCGCCTGGCGCGCGACCACGTGTGCGTAGATATCGCGCTTGCCGTCGAAGTGCACGTAGATGGTCTTCTTGGAGATCTTGAGCTCGCGGGCGACGTCGTCGAGATTGGCCTTGTCGTAGCCATCGCTCGCGACGTGCCGCTCGAAGGCGTCTGCGATCCGCCGTCCCGTTGCGTTCATCAGGGTCACCTGCTCGTGATGGAAACTCTCCGTGGACCCAGTTTCCTCCACGGAAACGTGTTTGTCAAGGAGTTTCCTGTTGACGATCGGCCACGCCACCGCATCACCGCGGCATCAGCGCGAACACACCCCAGCCCAGGTATTCACGCGTGTAGGCGGCGTAGCGCCCGGGTTCCGAGGTCAGTTGGGCTCGAACATCGTTCGCCAGCTCGTCGTCGGGATTGGCTTCTAGCCATCGGCGCATGGTGAGCCATTTGGCCGCCTCGTATCTGTCCCACCCGTCTTGGTCGGCCAGAACCATCTCGACGACGTCGTAGCCGAGGTGGCCGAAAGACGCGAGAAGCTCCGGAAGCATGAGGAAGTCGGAGATCGAGTTGGCCAGACATCCCTTGGCGACATCTTCCGTCGGCGGCAACTGCCGCCAGTGGGGCTCGCCGATGAGGACGATCCCTCCGGCGCGCAGGCTCCGCGCCAGGAGCTCGATAGTGCCGGCCACTCCCCCGGCGATCCACGTGGCGCCTACACAGGCCGCCACATCGGCCTTCTCGTCACAGACATGGCCGGCAGCATCGCCATGGATGAACTTGACTCGATCGGCGACGCCGAGTTCTTCGGCACGGAGTCTCGCTTGCTCGGTGAACAACCGGCTCATGTCGATGCCGGTGCCCACGACGCCGTGATCGCGCGCCCAGGTGCACAGCATCTCCCCCGATCCGCTGCCGAGGTCGAGCACTCTGGCCCCGGGTTCCAGACGCAGCGCCGTGCCGAGAGTGGCAAGCTTCTCGGGCGTGATCGGGTTGTGGATGCGGTGAGCGCTCTCAGTGATGCTGAATATCCGTGGAATGTCCACTGGGAAGAGTCCTCCTTCGGGCGTGTGAACAGGATCGGTTCTGTCTAGGGCGCAGCGGATGAGCTGCGAGCACGCCGGCCTCCCGTGAGGCCGTCGGCGTTCCTGCGAGCCGGCTTGATCCGCTTGTTCGGCGGTCGCGTCAACGCCCGAGGACGATGTCGATGCCGAGCAGAACGAGCTCGAGCTTCTTTGCGGGCAGGGCGCCGACGCGCTCGGTGAGCGCCTCACGGTTGAGGGTGACGAGCTGCGAAACATTGGCGACCGAGTCCTTGGGCAGGCCGGTGGCGCGCGCTGTGAGGAGGACGTTGCCGGGGGCGTCGACCCAGCGCAGGTCGCTTGTCAGCGCGACGCAGACGACGGTGGCGATGCGGCTGCGGTTGAAGGCGTTGCCCTGCACGACGACGACGGGGCGGCGGCAGCCGGGCTCAGAGCCGGAGGGCTCGGCCAGGTCGGCCCACCAGACCTCGCCCTGGGCGGTCACCAGTCGGAGCGCTCCAGGGTGCGGCGCGCAGCGGCATCTGCGAGATCGCTGCGGCAGTCGACCTCGTCGCAGAGGCGATCGAGGGCCTCGGTGACGCTCTCGGCGGAGTGGCGGGCGACGTACTCGCGCACCGCGTCACCATAGAGGCGGCTGCGTGACTTCTTCAGGTCCCGCGCCAACTGCTCGGCGTCGGCGAACAGGTCGTCGGGTATGGAGATCGCCGTCTTCATACCGTGAGTATAACCGGAGCTGGCGGAAACGCAGCGGCCAGAGGACAACGTCCACCCTGCGTTCCGGACTCCGCCACGGGTCGCCCAGCGTATGCCCAACGTGTTTGGCTTGAGCGGCGCCCCTCCGTTCATCACTCTCGTGCGTTCGCCGTCCGCTCGATGCCATTGTCGGGTAGGCGAGCCCACGCCCGCCTCACTGCCGCCGATACCGGCCCGTGCAGGATTGCGCCTAACGCATCGCGCATGAGCAGACGCGGCCGGCCTGCCGATTCACGGCAGACCTCCTGGCGTTCCGATCGAAGCGCTTGTTAGCGCCTCATGACGCTAGTGACCAGAACTCGTCGACAAGCCCATGCTTCGCGAAGGTGTCCTGCGCCTGCTCTGGCGTGAACGGCTGAAAGTCCAGGTCGAGTCTGGTTCCGTACCAGTCGCGACCGAGGTCATAGACGGTCTGCGGACTCACCACCGCACCGACCGCGTACCCCGTCGACGTCAGCCACGCGCTGAGTTCGCCTTCCGACCGGAAGGCCGAGATGTTGGCTCACGTGAACCCTATGTCATCCCAGAACAGCTTCGCAGGCACGAGGAAGTGGACGATCGCATCGCCTGCCACGCGGCCGTCTTCGACGTCGAAGCGGATGGCCTCCCCTGTCTGTGGCGAGTGCGTCTCAAGTCGTCCGTCGCCGACGAGACCGAGAATCGAAAGCCCGTCCCACACACAGTTCGCGTACCATGTGCGGCCACACGCGGTCACTACGAAGTCCGTCTCGATCCCTGAGAACGGATGCGCCATCCAGATCGCGTCCGAGGCGGGCCGCAAGACGAGACGATGCTGAGCCGCGAGTGAGTGAAGACCGGCGATCACGTCTGCTCGCGAGATCTCAAGCGAGTCCGAGACCTGACCCACGCTCGGAGCCTCGCCTGTCTCGCGCAGGCCGTTCATGATGTGGGCCCGAACCCTGCGTTCGATGGGATTCACGGACGCATCCTCCCAGGCAGTGCAGTTGATGAGGCTAGCGCACCGCGGACAAGCTGCGAGCGCCGCAGCCTCGTGATGCCGCGACGCTGTGGCGAGCCAGCATGATCCGCTTGTTGGGCACGAGAGCGCTCACTCCTGGTCGATCCTCGTCGCGCTGGCTACGGACCAGAGGACAAGGAAGAGGCCGACCACGATGAGGATGACGCCGAAGACGAGAGGACCTCGGCCAACCAGCTTCCAGGCCCCGTCCATGCGAGTCCCCGACCATTCGTCAAGCGTCGCTGTGGCGGCCGCTGCGCCGAGCCAGTTGATAGCGCAAAGCAGGACGCCGGCTAGGCAACACACGAGACCAGATACGAGTTGCTTCAACCTTCTCCCCTCTGTGCCCAACGCACCGCGGATGAGCTGCGAGCGCGACGGCCTCCCGTGAGGCTGCCGGCGCCCGTGCGAGTCGCCTTGATCCGCTTGTTAGCTGTGCGCATCCTCATCGCCTTCGCCCCCGTCCGCCCTTTGCAGGCCCTCGTCCAGGACGGCGCGGGCATCGTCTGCGTCACGCTCGCCGACCATGACCTGTGCTGAGCCGTAGGCGAGCGGCAGACCCATCGACGTCGCGACGGACTCACCGAGCACGACGTAGGGGACCTCAGCGGACTCGAGCAGCGACTTCGCAAGACCGAGTTCGAATGGGTCGGAGGAACGCAGAATGCAGACGAGGTCTTGCGTCGGTTCAGCTCTCATGCCTCAGGCCCTCCAACATCGCTGACAAGTCACCTTTGGATTCCATCACGCCCTGTTACAGCCAACGCACCGCGGACAAGCTGCGAGCGCTTCCTTCTGAGGATACTACGGCAGCCGTTGGGCGCGTCAGGTTGACGCGCTTGTTAGCCATGCGCCAGTGTGTGGTAGCATTCATGTGCTACTGTGATTCCCGGGAAGGAGAATGATGACCCGCGGACTGAAGCTCCGCCAGGCCGGCGGCTCGATCAGCGCCACGCTCCCGAAGGACATGGCCGAACGCCTGCATCTCTCGGCGGGCGACACGGTGCTCGCCGTGGAGACCGAGCGCGGCATCCTGCTCACGCCCTACGACCCCGAGGTCGAAGAGGCGCTCGCCGTCGCCGGCAAGGTCGCTGGACGGTACCGCAGCGCGCTCCGCGAGCTGGCCAAGTAGCCGGTGGGCAGGCGCAGCGGAGAGCCGCGCTTCCTCGACCGCCTGGTCGTGGAGGCGGTGCAGTTCGACCTCATCCGCGAGCACGGTGGCATGCCCGGCCTGCGCGACGAGCACGCGCTCGAGGCGGCTCTCGCCCGGCCGCTTCAGCGGCGCGCCTATCGCCCTCACGCAGACCTCGCCGAACTGGCGGCGGTCTACGCACACGGTCTGGCGACCGGGCACCCGTTCCACGACGGCAACAAACGCATCGCCTTCGTCACCATGGCGGTCTTCCTCGAGCTCAACGGAGTCACGCTCGAGGCGGACGAGGCGGAGGTCGTCACGGTGATGCTCAGCCTGGCTGCCGGTGAGACGACCGAAGGCCAACTTGCCTCCTGGGTGAGGACGAGGACCACTGCGGCTGGGCAAGCGTCCGGCTAACGCACCGCGGATAAGCTGCGAGCGCGCCGGCCTTCCGTGAGGCAGTCGGCGCCGCGGCGAGCCAGCTTGATCCGCTTGTTAGGTGTGTCGCCACCCATGCCGGGCCATTGTCAAAGTGGCGACGGTGTCGGGATCGTCGTGCTGGTCGAGGCTCTTACGAGCTCGTGCTCGTTCACCGGATCGCCCGGCATCGCGGCGCCTCTGAACGTGATGTGCCCCGCCTGGCCCCCGTAGATGAGCTCGATCTCGACCGGACCCTCGGAACTCCGCGACTCACCCTTGAGCGTGTCGCCGGCACGGCGAAGCTCCCATTGCGGCAGAGCGCTGGAGTTGGGATACACCAGGGTGGCGCGGTAGCCGTCGTCGGTCTTCTGGATGACGAGCGGCGGCGACCATTCGGTCTTGTAGTCTGGCTGGCGCCAGGTGCCCACGAACTCGTCCTGGGTCGGCTCGCCGCAGGCCGACATCGCGACGGCGAGACTCGGCAACAGCGCGAGCACGATGAGCAACGACACAGCGAGAAGTCCTCTCTTCACAGCGCCTCCTTCGACCACACCTAACGTCTCTGCGCTTCAGCGGCGCGCGCTGCCACCCCCGAGTCTATCGCTGATCGTGGGCGCGTCCGCTGGAAGCGCTTGTTGGACGGCCTGGCCTCTCACTTCTCCGCGACGATCCAACGCTCTCCGACTTGAACGACTCGTTTGAAGCCACTGGTCTGCAGCAGGCGCTCGTAGACCTCGAGACTATGGGCCGTCCCCCGCGAGTTGGCCCACAGCGCCAAGGACAGGAACGCGGCTGATTCATCCGGTTCGCCAGCCGTCATGGGTACGTCGATGATGAATGTGCCGGTGTCCCGCAGAGCCTCGCGAATCCGGCAGAAGACTCCGGCGTTCTGTTCCTCGGTCAAGTAGTGCGTGATCTGGCCGGCCAGGCACGCATCGAAGGCTCCGTTGCCGAGTTCCACGCTGAGGAGATCGCCTGAGACGAGAGTGACCCGCTCTGCGATCCCCATCCTCCCTGCGAGATCCTTGGCGACGACGAGCACGTCGGGACGGTCCACGCAAACGACTCTCACCGAGGGGTATGCCTCCGCAAGGGAGAAGCTCTTCACGCCACAACCACATGCCAGGTCGAGAATCGTCACCTCTTCTTGTGGCGTCGGCGCGATGCCCGCCGCTCTCCACATCTCCAGACTGGTCACCACGCGTGAGGTCCGATAGCTCTCCACCCATGCGTCTTGGTCGAACCTCTCAAGCAACGCGGCCGGCTCGCCCGATTTGACACTGCGCAACACGGAATCCCACAAGCTCGGTCCCGTGAAGCCGAGGACTACGTCCCCCGCGTAGGCCTTGCTGGTGCGCGCAAGGAACGTCTCTGCGCATGGAGCGAGGCAGTACATCCCCTGCACCTTGTCGAGCAAGCCGATGGAGATGAGATAGTCGGCCAGCCTCCTGATTCCGTCAGCGTTCGCACCCACGGACTCGGCCAGAACCTCGGCGTCGAGGGGTTCGCTGGCGAGGGCAGTGAAGACGTCCAACTTCAGGGCGAGCTGGACGATCTGTGGCCTGAAGATGCCGTCGTACAGGCTGTAGAAGAGCTCAGCGTCGGGCGCAGGGTCGCATGCCTCCATTGGCGTCACCCCACTGATTGGACCGTCCAACGTCCGGGCGTTGAGCTGCGAGAGCTCACGCCACGGTCTTGCGCGACGCTTGGGCGAGTCTGCTCAAACGCCTTGTTGGGCACCCGATCGCTCACCAGTCGCCGTACGCCAGCACAGTCCCGGCGTGTTGAGAACGCTGCCTGGGAGCATTGGTCCGAGGTGTGGCGGCGCATCCGCCTGCGACTGCCACAGCCTAACGGCCACCTTCGCATGGCCGCAGCGTCGTCGGTCTCCACTCGCTGCGCAGCAGGGCGAAGACCTGGTCGTCGCAGAGCCGTCCCTTCTCGTCGACCCCGTACTGACGCAGGAGACCCTCGCGGACGAAGCCGAGCCCGGTCAGCAGCTGCTTCGAGCGCTCGTTGCGCGGCATGACGAGCGCCTGCAGGCGATTCAGGTCGAGGTGCTCGAAGCAATGATCGATGATCGCCGTCAGGGCCTCGCGCATGAGGCCCCTGCCCCAATGCTCGGGGGCGATGTCGTAGCCAATCTCGGCCGAGTGAACCTCGTGGTTCCAGTCGTAGAAGCCCGCGCTGCCCACCAGGGCTTCATGGTCCTTGAGGGCGATGCCCCAGCGGCCGCCAGTCCCCTGCGCGGCGAGGTCGATGACGAAGCGCCGCAACTCCTCACGCGCTCCTTCAAGGCCACCAGGGGCTGGATACCCCTGCCCGCTGATGATCTCCGGACGCGAGAAGTGCGTCACGTACCAGCCCACGTCCTCGAGCGTCAGCTCTCGCAGGACGAGCCGTGCTGTGGTGAGCCGCGGGATCACGGGGATATTCGGCGGACAGCTCATCGCTGCCATCCTACCTCGGGGCTGACAGCTTCACCCGCACGGGATTGCGAACACCACCGGAACGACGCTCATAGCCACATCGCTTCTTGAGTGTGCCCAACGCACCGCGCATAACCTGCGAGCGTGCCGACTCCTGGTCACACCATCGGCGCTCCTGCGAGTCAGCTTGATCCGCTTGTTCGCCTCACCCGTAGTGGGTCCACATCCTGAGCACCTTGACGACGCGGTCGTCGGCGAGCACCTGGTACACGAGGCGATGCTGGATGTTGATGCGCCGCGAGTAGGCGCCGCTGAGGTCGCCGACCAGCTTCTCGAACGGCGGCGGCGACCGGAACGGGTCGGCCTCGAGGATCGCGAGCAGCTCCTGCGCCTTCGGTTTGAGTCCAGCCGCGGCGAGCTTCCTCGCGTCTTCGCGCGCCTGCTTCGTGTAGAGCAGCCGCCAGGTCACCAGTCGAGCTCGCCCTCGAGCTGATCGGCCGGAGCCGCCATGCCTTCAAGGATGGACTCGCGCATCCCGGGGATCGAGACGAGGTAGAGCGTCTCTTGCACGGCGCGCCAGTCGTCCTCCGAGACGAGCACGGCGTTGCCACGCTTGCCGGTGATCTGCACCGGCTCGTGCGAGCGCGCGACGTCGTCGAGGAGCTGGTAGAGCTGCTTACGCGCCTCTGTGGCGCTCATGGTCGTCATGGCGGACCTCCTGATACGTACGGGAAAGCGTACGTCTTCAGGTGCTGGGTGTCAAGTGCGCGGGGTCGTGGCGAACGCCCGGCGCATAAGCTGCGAGCGCCTACTCTACGGGTTTCCACGTAGAGCTTACTGCGAGTCAGCGTGATCCGCTTGTTCGGCAGACCCGCCGTGTCGACGCTATGTCCAGTAGTGGATCAGCGCCGTGAGAAGGCACGGCACAGCCGCCAGTACCAGGTAGAGGGAGTACCAGCCGACCCAGCCATATTCATCCTCCGAGAAGCTGACGTCGTCGGGGGGCGTGGAGCTCTCGCCGAAGTACGGGTCTCCAGTCGCGCGTTGCATGAGCACGTTGGGAGAGACCAGGGCCGCAACCGCGAGGCCGATGGCGATCAGGCCGATCACGAGACACGCGGCGTAGAAGTCGTGGACACGGGTGACCCGGACGAGCACGGCCGCCAGGCCGACGAGCCCCCCGCCGACCCCGAGGGCGATCAAGAGCCCAAGACCGCGCCGCATCATCTACCTCCGTTCTGCCGAACGCACCGCGGATAAGCTGCGAGCGCTCACGCTACGAAGTCTAACGTAGAGCTGCCTGCGAGTCAGCTTGATCCGCTTGTTAGATGCCATTCGGCTCCGACGGCTCATCCGGAATCTGGGCGTCATGCCACACGCCGACCACCCAGATGACGTCCCCGGCCGGCTTGTAGAAGAACCGGTGCGATTCGACCAGGACCTCGCGGAACCCGAGACTCGGGAACTCCGGAATCACGCGGCCGGACTCCGGGAAGTCAAGCAGGCCGGACAGCGCCTTAGCCGAGCGGTCGCGAAACGTCCGCGCCGCGGACGGCCTGTCGGTCCTGATGTAGGCGAGTGCGGAGAGGAACTGCGATTGCGCGGGCGGGGTGAACGCGATCCTGCGCGTCACGGCTGATCCAACAGATCATCGGCCGCCGCCATCACCTCTTCGAAGCGGACACCGTTGCCGGCTGCGATGTCGGCCTCACCCTGAGCGAGGATCCGGAGCATCTCAAGCTCGCGCTGCGTCCGCTCATAGGCGCCGGCGCTGACCAATACGGCCGAAGCGCGACCGTGCTGCGTGATGAAGACCGGATCTCCGGAGGACGAGGCCTGCTTGATGATGGCCGAGGCGTCCTGGCGCAGTTCGCTGATGGGGACTATGGTCGGCATGACGCTCATGGGATACCTCCTTCGGTACCGCCAATGATACCGCATACGCTACCTTTTGTGCATCTAACGCACCGCGGATAAGCTGCGAGCGCGACGGCCTCCCGTGAGGCCGCCGACGCTGCGGCGAGCCAGCTTGATCCGCTTGTTAGCCGCACTCACCGGCGATCCTCCCAGTAGAACGGCCGGCGCCGCTGGTGGGCGACCGCTAGGATGCGGACCTCGTCCGTGGCAGTGAGTAGAGCAGCGCGTAGGGGAACGTGTGCAGGAGGCGGCGGCGGACCCCGTCGCGGAGCGGCTGCGCCGCTTCTGGGAACGCCTCGACCTGCGTGAGCGCGTGCTCGACCTCAGCGAGGAGCACGTCGCCAAGACCGGGGCTCTCGAGGTCGTAGAAGTCGACCGCCTCGTTCAGTTCACGCTCCGCGGCGGCGTCGAAGCGCAGGACGCGGCTCATCCGCGGCGGGCACGCGCCCTGGCGAGGACCTCGTCGGCGGGATAGGTGGCAGCGCCGGCATCGATCTCGGCGTCGCGCCGCGCCGCCTCAGCGAGCCAGAGTTGCTCGACCTCGACCTCGGAGAGCTCGTCGAGGCTGTCGAGCAGGCGGTGGGCGAGATGGGCCCGGCCCTGGGGGTCGAGGGTGAGCGCCTCGCGCATGAGTTCGTCGATGGTCACGCCTGCCACCTCGCTTTCACACTACGCCGACACCTGCATTGTACCGCCGCGCCCCAGTCCGCTGACAGATGACAATGGGGGTGTTGCGGCTAACGCACCGCGCATGAGCAGACGCGGCCGGCCTGCCGGTTCACGGCAGACCCTCTGGCGTTCTTCTCGACGCGCTTGTTAGGCGCCGAACGTGAACGCGCACACCTCTTCAGCTCGGGAGTCCCTCGGGAACGTCGACCCCTCTCCGCTGAACCACTCGACCGCCGCGTCGGGGATGGTGACCAGATGGAGCGTGTCGATACGCTCGGCTGGACCATCGAGGAGGGGCTGAGCCTCCCGGACGGCGGCCTCGAACCTCTCGGCATCGAAGTCCTCTTCGCGCGGGTTCTCCCAGTCGTAGGTCGCACCTTCTCTCATGAAGTGGCCGAGGCCGACGTGCGGCACGTAGTCCCTGCCCGCGTCGCGGAACTCGGCCAGCAGGCCGGTGTGGAGGCGCAGATGGAGGCGCCTCAGATCCTCCGTGCCGTCGACCGGTGTCAAGAAAAGCCAGTGGTCGGCTGACCGGTGCAGGGCGCCGAGGCGGATCTCGAAGGGCGCGCAGGCAAGCGTGACGTTCCGAACGTGCGAGATGAGCAAGTCGCGTCCCACCCCGTCGGGGACCGGATAGACGATCGGCACGTGTGCGGGGATGACATCGACCGTGGGATCGTACTGACGACGTATCCTGCCGACGAGGGCGTCGTCCAGGCTGTTGGGGTAGATGCCCAGCCCGTAATACAAGGGTCTCCGTGGTCCTTCGTGCGCCTAACGCACCGCGGATGAGCTGCGAGCGCCGCGGCTCATCCTAGCCGCGGCGCTTCTGCGAGTCAGCTTGATCCGCTTGTTGGGCGCGCGACTGATCATGCGCCGCCAGCCCGCTCCTTCAACGCCTCGAAGGCCGCCTCAGCTCCCGGGGAGAACGCGTGGAACTCGACCAGCTTCTCGCACGGCTGATCGGGGCAAAGCGCGCAGTTGTCGAGACTCCTCGTGCGACAGCATTCCCGGACGGCGCACGCGCGACAGTAGGCCATCAGCGTCCCACCCTCGCACCTGCAGCCGTCGCAGTCGATCTCCGCGGGCGTTAGATCGAAGCCGAAGTGCTCTGCATACATCGCCGCCGTCCTAGCCCTGGCGACATCGTCGTCGGCCCGTGTGGCAAGGAAGGTGGGGCACTCGGAGCAGACGAGCCCACAGTAGGCGATCAGCTGCGACATGCACTCCTCCTCTGGCTGGAGTCCGCCCAACGCACCGCGAGTAACCTGCGCGGACTGCGGTTCCAAGTTACTACAGAAACCGTTGACCGCGTCAGGTTGACGCGCTTGATGGGCGGACGCCTCATGGACCGGTGCCGCGCTCGGTGACGACCCAGGGCAACAGGACGCTGGGGCGAGACAGCGTCGCGAACACGACCTGCTGGCCCGGCGTGCGACCAGTACCTGGCCAAGGGTCGGAGTACTCGGCCACGGTGCGCACCCGGTCAGTGCGCGTGTAGCCCGGGCCTTGCCCGGACACGATGACGTGAAGGTGGGTGCGCCAAGGCAACCAGGTCTGCGCGTAGGTGGCGGCGGTCGGCCCGAAGTAGCCGGCGATCAGGGGCGCCAGGAGGAACAGCGCGACGACCACCAGCACGATGAGCCACCGTCGACGTGACACTTCGGCCTCCCTCAGCGGGTCGCCTTGCGTTCCGCCCAACGCACCGCGGATAAGCTGCGAGCGCGACGGCCTCCCGTGAGGCCGCCGGAGAATCGGCGAGTCAGCTTGATCCGCTTGTTAGTCTGCGTCTCCCACCTCCGCGAGGAGGACCTCGCACTCCCGTCGGAGAACTGGCACCTCGTTGCGAGCGACCAGCCAGACCACCTGATCGTCGGTGTGCCGGTATTCGTGGGTGAGCTGGTTGCGGAAGTCCACGATGCGCCGGCCGTCGGTGAGGCGCGAGAAGAGGGCTGGAGCGGCTCGAGAGAGGGCGGCGGCCGCCTCCCCGATGGTGATGAACTCCCGCTCGACGGCTGAGCGCAGGAAGCGACTCGCTACGTAAGCATCCGATTCGACTTCGGCGAGCACGGACTCGATGGCCAAGCAGGCGTCGATGATGTCCCACAGGTAGGCGCGATCGTCACGCTGCATAGAGCAGTTGCTTCTCGCGCTCGATGGCGCGCGCGATGTAGGGGTTCTTGACGGCATCAACCATGACGAGGTCGACCTCTACGCCAAGCAGTTCGCGCAGCGCGTCGAGCAAGTCGAAGTAGGCGTCGGCGAGACCGTGCGGCTCCACAGGGCCGAACTTGACGAGCAGGTCGATGTCGCTCTCCCCTGGGCGGTAGTCGTCGCGGAGGGCGGAACCGAAGACCTCGAGGCGTGCCACCTTGTACCGAGCGCACAGCTCGGCGATGGCTTCACGTTTGTCCTGTAGCACGTCGACCACGGCAATCACCTCCGACCGTCATGCTACCCGGGTACGCCATGGCTGGCCACAGCGGACGACCGCTGACGGTCGCCTGGATCCGCTTGTTAGCCGGGCGCAACAGTGCACCCATGGTCAGGAGATGAGCCCCGCCGACGCCGCGGCGAGCACGGCGACGACCACGACGGCGAGGACGATGGCGACGACTAGGGCGGCGACCGCCCAGTTGTGCTGAGCGCCGCGGAAATGGGCGGCGTCGCGCCACCGGCGGCTGCGAACGGCCCAGCGGTCGCCCATGAAGCCACAGAACACCGACCAGGCGGTGTAGAGCAGAGTGCCGGTGGAGACCCAGACGCCGCCGCCGCCGGGGAGCGCGTGGCGCCAGAGCTCGACCGAGGGGACCAGCGCGAGCAGGAGGCCGAGCAGCGGCCAGTAAGCGCCGTTGAACAGGCCCCAGAGCCACGTGAAGACGAAGGCTCCCCAGTTCCAGCGGCGCGGCGCCAGCTCGACGGGCGACGCAGCGTGGGCCGCCGGCGTTCCGGTGGCGACTGCGATCCTGCCTGGTTCCGTGGACATCTGTGGCCTCCCGACCTGCTCCGGCTAACGCACCGCGGATAAGCTGCGAGCGCCGCGGCTTCGTCTTGCCGCGACGCATTGGCGAGCCAGCTTGATCCGCTTGTTAGCCCCACCCACCGGCTTACTGCCTCTCACGCCAGTAGAACGGCCGCCTGCTGTGGTGCGCGAGGGAGAGCACGAGGACGGCGTCGCCGAGCAGCGCGTAGTGCAGCGAGTAGGGAAACGCGACAAGGACGCGGACGCGCACCGATCCGAGGCCGACGGGCGCCGCCTCGGGAAACGCACGGATCTGCTGCAGCGCGTGCTCGAACTCGTTGAGGAAGGCGCTGCCGAGGCCCGGGCTCTCGGCGTCGTAGTAGGCCGCTGCCTCGTCGAGTTCACGCTGGGCTGCCGGGTGGAGCCGCAGGGAGCGGCTCATCGGCGAGCGGCGCGCGCCTTGGCCAGGGCCTCTTCGGCGCTCACGGTCTCGACGCCGCCGGACGCGACCTCTTCGAGGCGACGCTGCGACTCCTCGAGCCAGAGCTGCTCGATCTCGGCTTCGGAGAGGTCATCGAGGCTGCTGATCAGCTCGTGTGCGAGACGGGCACGGCTGGAGAGGTCGAGGCCGAGGGCCTCGCGGCGCAGCTCGTCGATGGTCATTCGCGTCACACCTCCCGGTGGCCTGATCAGGTGCCTTCATTGTACCGCCTCGGGCCAAGCGGCTCACAGATGACAATGGGGGTGTTGGGGCTAACGCACCGCGGATAAGCTGCGAGTGCGACGATTGCTGATGTATCCATCGGCGCTGCGGCGAGTCAGGTTGACGCGCTTGTTAGGCTGACCCACCGACCACCTTCCCTGCTTGAGGGATGAATTGCCCCGTGGCTGCGCAGGCGGGACATGCGAGGATCCACTCCGCTTCCGGATCGATGCGCGAGCCCGGATGCCACGTGCGATAGCGTCCGATGGCAGCCCTGCGCCGCCGACGAGCGGCCACCGCAGCCGAGCGGCCATAGGGGGCGCCGCAGCGTGGGCATTGCAGTGCCGCAAGCCTCCCGAGCTGGCGGCGAGACGCCAGCCACCAGACGAGGAACCCCACCAGCCCGCCAGCGGCCACGAGAACGATCGGGGGTATCGACAGCAGGAAGAGACATCCAGCCTCGTTCAGCCTAACGCACCGCGGATAAGCTGCGAGCGCGCCGGCCTCCCGTGAGGCCGTCGGCGCCGCGGCGAGCCAGCTTGATCCGCTTGTTGGATGCCATCTGCGTCTACCTCTGGCTACGTGGCTGACAGGCAACGTCGCCGAGCAGGGTGTAGTTGGGCAAAGGGCGGATCACGGACCAGTTGCGTCCGCCGTCCCGAGTGGCCAGCAGGTTCGCGCTCCCGAAGACCGCCCAGCCAACTTCGGCGTTCGCAAAGGCGACGCGGCGCACCTGAAAGTGCTGCGGAACGGACTGGTCCGCCCAGTGCTTGCCGCCGTCGCTGGTCGCGAGGATCAAGCCGTCCTGGCCGACGGCCCAGCCCCGACGGACGTCTATGAAGGCCACGTCGAGGAGCCCCTTCTGCGGCGGCTGCTGGGCTTCCCAGTGGGCACCCCCATCGGACGTGGCGAGGATGACGCCTCGTCTCGTGCCGACTGCCCAGCCGTGGCGCCGGTCGACGAACGTGACTCCATGCAGGTTGGTGCCCTGCACACGCTTCTGCAGGCTCCAGTGAGCCCCTCCGTCCGAGGTCACGACGATGTCGCCGGCCGGCTTGCTGATGTCGCCGCCCACGGCCCACCCGTGACGGGCATCGACGAAGGAGACGGAGGCAAGATCAGCAACGCCGGGGACGGACTGCCGCATCCATGTGCGCCCGCCGTCCGATGTGGCGAAGACGACGGCACGGTAGTCGCCGGCGGTCGACTGTGCCCCCACTGCCCAGGCGTGCCGCGCGTCGGAGCAGGCGACCTCCATGAGGTGGACGCTACCCGGGGCCTCGAACCTCGACCAGGTGGCGCCGCCGTCGCCGCTGGAACAGATGAGGTGCTGGCCCGCAGCGAAGACCTGCTGGCCGTGGACCGCGACGCCGAAGAGCATGTCCGGTAGCTCAGACCCCTGGTGCTTGGTCGACCAGGTCGCACCGCCGTCGGTGCTGTTCAGGACGATCTCGGTCCAGCCAGCGGCCCAGACTGGCGCCGCACCGGTCACGGCCGTGAGAGATGGGCCCGCCGTCGGCGTCGCGACGCGGGGAGTCGGGGCGGCTTGCCACAGGCGGTCAGGGTGAGCGCGCTGGTGAGCCCGACGACGGTCGCCGCAAGCCAGAGCCAGCGGCTCCTCATGCCTTCCGTTGACGACCATCGGCCCCACGCCCCTGTGCATCCAACGCACCGCGCATAAGCTGTGCGCGCGACGCTCCCAGAGTGATGCAGACCTGCGGCGCATCAGCTTGATGCGCTTGTTAGCCCTCGCGCAACGGTACCCCGCCATCAGTACCCCTGCCAGACCATGGCGATGATCTCGCCGCGGTCGATGACGAGCCAGTAAAAGGTGTCGCGCACCGGGAGCGAGGCCGGGAGGTCGGGCCAGAAGCCGGACACCTCCTGATCCTTCCAAGCGGCGACGATCGGGCAGTCTGGGGCCAGGGGCAGCGACTGGCGGTGGACGTGGGCGTTGCGCCGGTAGGTCGCGCCCGGGATGCTCGTACCGTCGCGGGCCGCCTCGCGTACGGCCGGCGCGCCGACGTAGAGCTGCTCGGCGTCGAACACGGCGACCGCCGTGCCACCCGCGTCGCGGAGGCGGTAGAGGTGGGCGAAGACGAGACCCCTGGCGCCCTGGTGGCCGCCGGTGACGTCGCCGGCGGGCTCGTAACGCCAGGCCCTCTCGCCGACGAGGGTGCGGAAGAGGGCGAGGGCGGCGGGCCCCGCGGTCGGCGCTGGCTCAGGGCGGGGCGAGGACGCTGGGCTGGTGGTGACGACGCCGGCAGCATCGGGCTCCTCGTCGCAGGCCGCGAGCCCGACGGCGCCCGCCGCGACGGCGGCGAGGAGAAGAACTGCGATGAGGTACCGTCTACCAATCATGTCTGCCCTTCCGGAGACAGTTGGGTTTGCGTAGGGCTAACGCACCGCGGATAAGCTGCGAGCGCTGCGATCTCTGAGGTCGACACGGCGCTGCGGCGAGCCAGCTTGATCCGCTTGTTGGACGGCCTCGACCCTCACGCTGGGTAGGGCGGCGGGAGGAACAGCAGACCGTTATGACGACGGCCGGCGAACGGCAGACGCAGGCCGTTCACGGTGAGGATTCGCCGGGTCGCGGAGTCGAGCCGCGACCGTGTACCAGACCAAGACGACTACCGAGAGCATGAACCACAAAGGCAGCAGGCCGACCGGCATGAAGCCCGGCTCATCAGCGGCGATGGCGGTCATGGCCAGAGCGTAGAGAAACGGCGTGGGGATGGCGAGGATGATGGCGGCGAGCGCCGGCCGGCCGGTGAGGAGCAGGCCGCAGACGAGGCACAGCACAGAGACCACGGGCAAGACGTAGAAGAAGCCAACGAGCACTCCCATAGCTACGCTACCTCACTGTCGGTCCACGCATGCGCATAAGCTGCGCGCGCTACGCTTCCAGAGTACTACAGACCTTTGTCGCAGTCAGCTTGATGCGCTTGTTCGCCAGCGCACGCTCCCAGCCAATCAGTCCCTGCAGCTCCATGGCGATGATGTCTCGATGCGCCTGTAGGTCCCGTGACGAATGAGCTTGTCGCGGGCCTCGTCGCTGCAGCCTCCCAGCCCTGATTTCGAACTCGCGACGGTCGGAGCGCCGACGCGGCCGAGCAGCGATCCGGCGGTCGGACGTGACGACATTGCGCCGGTAAGACGCGCCCGAGATTGGCTCGACCGTCGCTCGGCCGCGCTCTCGACGGCAGGCGCGCCGACGGTATCAGAGCTGCATCGGCGTCGGTCGCGAGACCGGCCGCCGCGAGGCACGCCGCGGTCGCAGAGACGCGGTAGCGGCTGGCGCGAACGACGAGACGCTGCGCGCGCTGAACCTGGGCGCCGGGCTGACATCACCGGCGAGCTCGACTGCCGACCTCTCGCGCCGTCGCAGGAGTGCGGAAGAGCGAGCGCGACCGGTCTCCGCGCAGGCGCCGGCGAAGGGGCGTGGCGGGCGCGAGACTGGCTCGAGCCGGAAGAGCAACGACCGCAGCGACGAGCATGGGTGCACCACGGCATAGGAGGCGCTGAGTATCTCTCACGCATCGCGCCTCGCGGCAATTGGTCTACGCCAACGCACCGCGCGTAACCTGCGAGTGCGACGATTGCTGATGTATCCATCGGCGCTGCGGCGAGTCAGGTTGACGCGCTTGTTAGGCTGACCCACCGACCACCTTCCCTGCTTGAGGGATGAATTGCCCCGTGGCTGCGCAGGCGGGACATGCGAGGATCCACTCCGCTTCCGGATCGATGCGCGAGCCCGGATGCCACGTGCGATAGCGTCCGATGGCAGCCCTGCGCCGCCGACGAGCGGCCACCGCAGCCGAGCGGCCATAGGGGGCGCCGCAGCGTGGGCATTGCAGTGCCGCAAGCCTCCCGAGCTGGCGGCGAGACGCCAGCCACCAGACGAGGAACCCCACCAGCCCGCCAGCGGCCACGAGAACGATCGGGGGTATCGACAGCAGGAAAGACATTCAGCCTCGTTCAGCCTAACGCACCGCGGATAAGCTGCGAGCGCTCCGGCCTGTGAGGACGACGGCGCCGCTGCGAGCCAGCTTGATCCGCTTGTTCGGCAAGCACCACTCCATGCCGCCGCTCATGGTCCACGCAGTCGCGACGGCGCTGTGCGCAAGGCACGGCGTGCCGGCGCGCCAGGAGTACGACGAGCGATCACGTCCGGCGCACGCGGTGCCGCATGGCTCCGAGAAGCTGATGTCGCCGCGCGACTCGCGAGCTCTCGCCGAGCGCTGGTCTCGCAGCGTGCGCTCGCAGAACACGTCGCGCGGGCCGCAGGGCTGCGAAGCCGCGCAGGCCGATGCCGATCGGCCGATGACGAGACGCTCGGTCGACGACGTCGGTCGACACGATCCGGCCGCGGAGTCGAACCGCGCCGGCCAGGTCGGCGCGCCAGTCCGCACGCGCGACCGGCGAGGGCGACGCGCAGCAGTCGCAGACGACCAGACATGTCGCCTTCGTCAGCTGCCGCTCGCGGGCCGAACGCACCGCGGATAAGCTGCGAGCGCGCCGGCCGCCATGAGGACGCCGGCGACCGCGGCGAGTCAGCTTGATCCGCTTGTTGGCGAGCACGCCAGACGCTCACTGACCACGTCGACGAGCTGCGTCAGCGGTGGAGCCAGGCACGTAGCCGCCGGCGCCAAGTGCGAAGCAGGCCGCCGGCGCGACAGCCAGGCGTCGTGCAGCCGCGCGATGAGGCTCGGCGAGGCCGACGCACGGCCACGTCCGGCCGCGCGATGACGCGGACAGCGGCTCTGGCCCGGCTCAGCGAGCACGACCTGCGCGCGAGTCGGCGTCGACGCGCGATGCGACGGCCGAGCGCAGACGCGCGGCGCGGCGCGATGAGCAGGCGCCGATGCGACCGTCGAGCGGCGGAACCGGTCGCGCGCCTGCACGCCCTGCTGCATCGCTCGCGCCTTCGTGCCCAACTGCATTTCTGCAGTAGAGAGAAGACATCTGCTGCAGCTTCCGACTTCTGCGTAAGAAGGTACCACGAAGCTAGCAGGAGCGGTTATCCAGTCTTCGATTCGCGGCGCGCGTCCTCGTTCTCCAGCGCGCGCCAGTTCCGGTCGATCCTCTCCGAGAGCCAGACTTTGATCACGGACTGCCGGGTCACTGCCAGGCGGGCAGCCTCGTTGTCGAGGGCATCGACCATCCACAGCGGCAAGTCCGCCTCGATGAAGTCGATGCCGTGCTTGAGCTTGTTGATCCTGCTGCGGGCATCGAACTCGACTGCAGCGGACGATTACGCACATAAATTACTTTTTCCGACCACTTGCCAAGAGGCCGGTCGCTGCCGGCGGTCAGGGAATCGAGCGGGCTGCGCACGCCCTGGCCGCCGCGCTGCAGGACGTGGGTGTAGATCATGGTGGTGCCGACGTCCTTGTGGCCGAGGAGTTCCTGGATGGTGCGGATGTCGTAGCCGCTCTCGAGCAGGTGGGTCGCGAAGGAGTGGCGGAGCGTGTGGCAGGTGGCGTGCTTGTCGATGCCGGCGCGCCGGACGGCATCCTTGACGGCGCGCTGCACGATCGACGGGTGGACGTGGTGACGGCCCTGGCGGCCGGTTCGCGCGTCGGTCCAGCGGCGCTGCTGGGGGAAGACCCACTGCCAGCGCCACTCCCACGGAGCGTGCGGGTACTTGCGCTCCAGGGCCGCGGGGAGTTCGACGGCGCCCCAGCCGTCGGCGAGGTCGCGCTCGTGGAGGAGGCGCGCGCGGCGCAGCTGCTCGCGCAGGTCGGGGACGAGCGCCTGCGGCAGCGTGGTGGCGCGGTCCTTGCCGCCCTTGCCCGAGCGGACGATGAGTTCGCCTCGGGCGAGGTCGAGGTCGAGCACGCGGAGGCGCAGGCACTCGGTGAGCCGCAGGCCGGCGCCGTAGAGGAGGGATGCGATGAGCCAGCACTGGCGGTCATCGCGGTCGAGCTCTCGGAGGACCGATAGCACCTCCTCCCTGCTCAGGACGACCGGCAGACGGGGCTGCTTTCGCGCGCGGACGAGCTCTTCGAGGACGCCGACCTCGCGATGCAGTACATGGCGGTAGAGGAAGAGGAGCGCGCTGAGCGCCTGGGACTGCGTGCGAGGCGCTGACGTGCTCGGCGACGGCCAGGTGGGTGACGAAGGCGTTGATCTCGGGCTCCGCCATGTCTGCCGGGTGGCGGAGCCCGTGATAACGGATGTACCGCCGCACCCAGAGGCAGTAGGCCTGCTCGGTGCGGCGGCTGTAGTGGCGCGCCCGCAGGGCGCGCTGCAGTTGGCCGATGAGCGCGGACATCGCCCCAGCGTGGCCGCGCTCGGCCAGGCGTTCAACGGGTGACGGGCAACGTCACCCCGGTGCCGGCGGTGCCGGCGGTGGTGCGGGTGGCCGGGGAGGCGCCCCGGACCTGGTTGACGTCGCGGACATCCGTTGATAGGTTTTCTCAACACGGTTGAGAACTGTTCTCAACGTAGACGTGGGGAGCACTTGCTTTGGCCGATACGCAGCCGACGCACGACATCGAAGCCGTCTTTCGTGGGAAGGGTATCCCCTTCACGCGACAGCGCCGGCTGATCTGGGGGTACTTCGCCGGCGCGGACCGCGCCGCCACCATCGGGGAAGCCGCCGAAGCCCTCCGTGGTGACGGCGTCGGCCAGGCCACCGTCTACCGCACCGTCACGTTGCTCGGCGACCTCGGCCTCCTTGCGCGCGTGCAGGACGGGCGCGGCGAGATCTGCTTCATCGCGCCGCCCATCGGCCACAGCCACCCGCTCATCTGCGGCGTCTGCCGCCGGGTCGTGCGCTTCGACGGTGACGGGGACGTCGCCGACCTCGAGGCGCGGCTCGCCGCGACCACGGGCTTCAGCATCTACGGGCATCACCTCGAGGTCTATGGGATCTGCCCTGAGTGCAGGGCGGCCAGGGAGGGCGACCATGGCGAGTGACGCGTCGCGAGCCGACGTACCGTCCGCCAACGGCCGGCTCGACGGCGCGTCGCTCGCCGCCCGACCTGGTGAGGAGGCCGGCGCGAGCGTCGGCCAGGCCGGCGTCTCCGGCGACCTCGCCGGCCGCCGCTTCTTCTGTTCGTGGAGCGGCGGCAAGGACGCCTACCTCGCCCTGCAGCGCGCCACGCTGCGCCGCGGCGTCCCGGCCGCCCTCGTGTGCATGCTCCACGAGGACGGCCGCGTGAGCCGCGGCCACGGCCTGCCGCTCGCGCTGCTCGAGCAGCAGGCCGCGGCGCTCGGCATCCCGCTCGTGACCCGCGCGACCACGTGGGACGGCTACGAGGCCACCCTCGTCTCCGTGCTCCACGAGCTGGCCGCGCAGGGCGTCGAGGCCGGCGTGTTCGGCGACATCGACCTGCAGGCGCACCGCGACTGGGTCGAGGGGGTCTGCGAGGTCGCCGGCCTTGGCTGCCACCTGCCGCTCTGGCAGGAGCCGCGCCGCCGGCTGCTGGACGAGTTCCTCGCCGGCGGCTCTCGCGCCACCATCGTCGCGGTCGACTCGTCCAAGCTCGACGTCGAGTTCCTCGGCCTCGAGCTCGACGACGCCGTCATCGCCCGCCTCGAGGCCGCCGGCGCCGACGCCTGCGGCGAAGAAGGCGAGTACCACACCATGGTCACGTCCGCACCGCTCTTCCGTCGGCCGGTCCCGCTCGTCTGGGACGGCACGGAGGAGCGCGACGGCCACCACGTCTTGCGCTACGTCCAGTAGTCACGTCTCGAAGGGAGTCACCATCGTCATGTCCACCACGCGCATCGGCCGCCTCACCGCGGCGCTCCTCCTCATCGCAGTCCTCGCCGTGGGCGTCGTCGCCCTGAGCGCCTGCGGCTCGGGCGACGACACCGCCGCCTCGAGCTCGCCGTCCGCCGCGGCCGCCGGCCCCATCACCGTCACCGACGACTCCGGCGCGGAGGTGACGCTCGACCAGGCCGCCACGAAGATCGTCAGCCTCGCGCCGGCCAACACCGAGATCGCCTACGCCATCGGCGCCGGCGACAAGATGGTCGCCGGCACCAGCTACGACGACTACCCGGAGGAGGCCAAGGCGCTTCCCAAGATCGGCGACTTCGCCAACCCCAACGTCGAGAAGATCGCCTCGTACGACCCGGAGCTCGTGCTGGCCGCCGGCGGCATCCAGGCCGACCTGCGCAGCAGGCTCGAGGATCTCGGCATGACGGTGTACGTGGTCGACCCCAAGACGTACGACGGCACGATGGCGACCATCGAGAACGTCGGCAAGCTCGCCGGGACCGACGAGGGTGCGGCCGCCGTCGTCGACGAGATGACGGCCGCCAAGGAGGAGGTCCAGGCGCAGGTCTCCGGGCTGACGCCCGCCTCGACCTTCCTCGAGATCTACAGCAAGCCGCTGATGACCGCCGGCGCCGACACGTTCATCGACGACATGATCGCCATCGCCGGCGGCGAGAACATCGGCGCCCAGGCCGGCAGCGGCTTCCCGAACTTCAGCACCGAGGTGCTGGTGGAGGACGATCCGCAGGTGTACATCGCCGACTCCGGATCGATGAGCGAGCCGGGCGAGATCGAGAAGCGCGCCGGCTTCGCCGACCTCACCGCCGTCACGGAGGGCAACGTCTACGTCATCGAGGACAGCATCATCGCGCGGCCGGGTCCGCGCCTCGCCGAGGGGCTCAGGCAGCTCGTCACGATGATCCACCCGGAGGCGTCGGCCACCGAATGACCAGGCTGGCCCGCACAGGCATGTGGCCGGGGATCCTCCTGGCCGCCGGCATCCTCGCCGCCTGCCTCGCGCTGGGCCTCGCCCTCGGCCCGGTCTCGCTGTCCCTGAGCCGGCTCTGGCATCTGGTGACGGCGGGGCCGGTCCAGGGCGACCTCCAGAGTGCGATCTTCTGGGAGATCCGCATGCCGCGCGTGCTGGTCGCCGCGCTCGTCGGGGCGGCGCTCGCCGTCGCCGGCGTGATCCTCCAGGACCTCTTCCTCAACCCGCTGACCGACCCCTACGTGACCGGCGTCTCGTCGGGTGCCGCGCTCGGCGCCACCATCGGCATCGTGCTCCACTTCGCCAACCTCTCGGTGACGACGGTCCTCGCCATCGTCGGCGGACTCGGCACGCTCGTCATCGTGTGGATGGCGGCGCGCCGGCGCGGCCGCATCGACGTCTTCGTGCTCCTTCTCGCCGGCGTCACCATCTCGTACCTCGCCAGCGCCCTCGTCACGGTGCTGATGATCAAGGCCAACGAGGATATGACCGCCATCATCTACTGGCTCATGGGCAGCTTCTCCGGACGCGGCTGGCCGGACGTGCGCGTCGCGCTGGTCACCATCCCGTTCATGATCGCGCCGCTGTTCTTCACGCGCGAGATGGACATCCTGCTGCAGGGAGAGAAGCGCGCGCTCGAGCTCGGCGTCGAGGTCGAGCGCACCAAGCGGCTCCTGCTCGTCACCGCCGGCGTGCTCACCGCCCTCGCCGTCTCGGTGAGCGGCATCATCGCCTTCGTCGGCCTTGTCGTGCCGCACGTCGTGCGCCTGCTCATGGGCCCAGGGCACCGCGGGCTGCTCCCGGTCTCGCTGTTCGCCGGCGCCTCGCTCATGGTGCTCGCCGACCTCCTTTCGCGAACGGTGATCTCACCCAACGAGATCCCGGTCGGTGTGGTCACGACGTTCATCGGCGCGCCGCTGTTCGTCTACCTGCTGCGGCGCGGGAGGCGGGTCTGATGCCGCTGGTCGCCCTCCGGGACGTCGACTTCGCCTACGACGAGCGTCCGGTGCTGCGTCGCATCAGCTTCACGCTGGAGGCCGGCGATTTCGTCGGCATCGTCGGCCCCAACGGCAGCGGCAAGTCGACGCTGGTCGACCTCATCGACGGTATCCACCAGCCGATCGCCGGAGAAGTGCTGGTCAAGGACGCGCCGACCCGCCGCTACCGGCGCAGGGACATGGCGCGGGAGGTCGCGCTCGTGCCGCAGCACTTCGACCTCGACTTCGACCTCGCCGTGCGCGAGGTCGTCGAGATGGGGGCCTACTGCCGCGGCAAGGATCCGGCGGCGTGCGCCGACCCCGAGCGGACGCTGGCGCGTCTCGGGGTCGCCGACCTCGCGAGCCGCCGGTTCTCGGAGCTCTCCGGCGGCGAGAAGCAGCTCGTGGTGCTGGCGCAGGCGCTCATGCAGCAGGCGCCGCTCCTGCTGCTGGACGAACCGGCGTCGGCGCTCGACGTCTCGCACCAGCTGCGGCTCTTCGACCTGCTCAAGGAGCTGAACGCGGACGGGCTCACGGTGCTGTGCATCCTCCACGACCTCAACCTGGCGCTCCACTACTTCGACAAGCTGCTGGTGCTGAGCGACGGGGAGGTGGCGGCGTTCGGGCCACCCGACGAGGTCCTGCGGCCGGAGATCCTCGACGCCGTGTACGGCGTGCGCGCCTACCTGCACCGGCACGCCGGACGCACCTACCTGACCTTCTCGCCGCGCCTGCGCGGCGAGCGCCGCGGCCGCGTGCACCTGATCTGCGGCGGGGGCACCGGCGCGGGGCTGATGCGCGAGCTGGTCGACGCCGGGTACGAGGTCTCGGCCGGCGTCCTCAACGCTCTCGACACCGACGAGGAGACCGGCCGCGAGCTCGGTCTGTCGATGGCGGTCGAGGCGCCCTTCTCGCCGGTCGGTGACGAGGCGCACGCCGAGAACCTCGAGCTGATGCGCGCCGCCGACCTCGTGGTCGTGAGCGCCGTCCCGGTGAGCCACGGCAACGCGCGCAACGTGGAGGCCGCCCGGGACGCTCTCAAGGCCGGCCTGCCGGTCTGGGTCGACGAGGGTCTCCGGGCCAACGACTTCGCCGGCGTCGTCGACGGGCTGGCGGACGATGGCGCGCAGTTCTTCGCCGGCGAGGAGGCGCTGCTCGCCGCCGTGCGCGGGCGGAGCGCGCCGGCGTCCGGGCGCGCGCCGTTCGTGGGCGAGGCGGCGGCGCGCGTGGCGGCTGCTCCCGACGCGCCGGACGAGATGCCGGACGGCTCGGAGGACACGACGTAGGGAGACGGGGCGGGCGGCGCCGAGAGACGAGCGCCCGCCCCGCCTCCCTGCACCACCCGGGGCGCCACCCAGTACGCGCCCCGGCAAGCCGGACGGCGGCCTCCCCGGCCGAGCCGTCCGGCCCCTGGCGGGAGCGTCCGCAAGCGCTCTCGCCGACAGGCCGGGTGAGGACGTCCGCAAGCGTCCTCACCCTGCAGGCCGCGTGAGCGCGACGGCAATCGCGCCCACCGGCAGGCCGGGGCGGGAGCCTCTCCGGCGCCCGCCCCGGCCCTCCGATCGATGGGCGAGGGACGCGGTCGCGCTCCTCCGCGACGCGACGGCCTCCTAGCCGAGCAGCTCCCGGAGCTCGGTCGCGTACCCGCGGTCCTGCTCCGCGCTCTTGCTGAACAGGCGCGCCCGCAGTTCGAGCGTGTCCGCGCACTGCGCGGCGAACGCTTCGTGGTAGCGTGCGGCGTCTTCCTCCGCCTGGATCAGCTGCTCGACGGCCGCCGGCCAGCTCGTCTCCGGCTCGGCATCGAGCGTACCGAGGTAGGGGGAGCCCTTGAGCGACCCGGCCGGTCGAGTCGCCAGGTCGCCGGCGCCCTGCTGCTGCGCCATCAGCTTCTGCACGCGATCGTCGTGGGTGCAGACGATCTCCTCGAGCTTGTCCTGCCACTCCTGACTCGGCGCCACGACGCCGGCCGCGGCCGCGAAGTCGGCGCACGCCTGCTCCGCCTCGAGGGCGAAGCGGAGCGCCGCCCCGTAGGCCGTGATCTCGGGGAACTGGTGAGCCACGTCGTCTCCTTTGGTGGTGTCTTCGCGGACCTTCCTACCCGGTCGCCGCGTTCAAAAACGACGAAGGGCGCGGAGGGGCAGGCTCGCCTGCCCCTCCGCGCCCTGTTGCGTCAGGAAGCTCTCGTCGACCGAATCAGCGGTTGACGGTGCCCTCCCAGGTGCTGACGTTCTTCTGCTTCTTGTCGGCCTCGGTGAACCAGCGCGTGGTGACGCACTTGGTCTCGGTGAAGAACTGGAAGCCGTCCTTGCCGAAGACGTGGTTGTCGCCGAAGAAGCTGTCCTTGTGGCCGGCGAACGGGAAGAAGCTCACGGGCACCGGGATGCCGACGTTGATGCCGACCATGCCGGCGTGCGTGCGGCGGGCGAACTCGCGCGAGTAGTAGCCGCTCTCGGTGAAGATGCACGACCCGTTGGCGTACGGGTTGTTGTTCATGAGCTCGATGCCCTCTTCGAAGTCCTTGACGCGCTTGACGAAGAGGATGGGGCCGAAGCACTCCTCACGGCCGCAGACCATGTCCTCGGTCACGTGGTCGAAGATCGTCGGGCCGACGTAGTGGCCGCCCTGCAGCTCGGGCGGCAGCTGGTCGGTGACGTTGCGCCCGTCGAGAACGAGCTCGGCGCCTTCCTCGATCGCCGTCTCGATCCAGCGCAGGACCGACTTCTGGTGCGCCTCGCTGACGACCGGGCCGAGCTCGGTGCCGGGGAGCGTGGCGTCGCCCACCGTGCGCTCCATGGCGAACTGCTTCATGTAGCCGATGAACTCGTCGGCGATCGAGTCCTCGACCACGCACACAGGCAGCGCCATGCAGCGCATGCCGGCGCAGCCGAAGGTCGAGTTGATGATGCCGCGGGCGGCGCGCTCGAGCGAGGCGTCGGCGAGCACGAGGCCGTGGTTCTTGGCCTGCGTCTGCGCCTGGACGCGCTTGCCGTGGGAGGCGGCGATGGAGTAGATGTGCTTGCCGACCGGCGTCGTGCCGACGAAGCTGACGCCGCGGACGGCCGGGTGCTTGAGCAGGACCTCGGCCTCTTCCTTCTCCGCCGTCACCATGTTGACGACGCCCTTGGGCAGGCCGGCACTCGTACAGCATGTCGAGCAGCAGGTGGCTGGTGAGCGGCACGAAGTTGGCGCTCTTGAGCACGAAGGTGTTGCCGCAGGCGATGCAGATCGGCAGCATCCAGCCGAAGGGGATCATGGCGGGGAAGTTGAACGGCGCGATGCCGGCGAACACGCCGAGCGGCTCGCGGTAGCTGACCGTGTCGTGGCCGGTGGACACGTTCATCAGGCTCTCGCCCTTGAGCACCATCGGGGCGCCGACGGCGATGTCGATGGCCTCGATGATCTTGATGACCTCGCCGCGCGCCTCGTCGAGGTTCTTGCCGAGCTCGGTGCTGACCAGCGTGGCGATCTCGTCCATGCGCTCGATGAGCTTGGGCCGCCACGTGAACAGGATCTCGGTGCGCTTCTGGATGGGCATGCTCGCCCAGCCGGGGTAGGCGCGGTTGGCCGACTCGATGGCCTCGGTCACCTCGGCCTCGGTGCACATCGGCGTGCGCGCGATGACCTCGCCGGTGTTGGAGTTGGTGATGTCGACCCAGGTCTCGGACTTGGACTCGCGCCACTCGCCGTCGACCATATAGCCGAGCTTCTTCACATCCGCCATCGTCGTTCCTCTCGTCGCTCTCGCGGGGTTGCTTTGGTGTGACTGAAAGGAGTCTAATCAATCGAATGATTAATCTCAAGTCCTCGGCGGGCGGATGAGCGCCGCCGGGGGGCCGAGTCGCCGGAAGGAGGTCATCCCCGTGCCCTTGAGTCCCAGCGAGACCACCGCCACGCTCAGCGGCGATCCCAGGCAGGAGATGTCGCCGCCCGCCCTCAAGATCCTCGCCGCCGCGCAGCGGGTGCTGGTGGCCAAGGGTTTCGCCGGTCTGACGCTGAGGGCCATCGCCAAGGAGTCCGGCGAGAACTCGGCGATGGTGCAGTACTACTTCGGCAACAAAGAAGGCCTCGTCAAGGCGATGATCGACTCGGTCTTCCGCGACGATCAGCAGGACGCCGCGGCAGCCATGAGCACGGTCACGAGCGCGGACAGGCTTCCTCGATTCGTCGACGGTCTGCGGACGATCAGCTCATCGCGTTCGTTCCGGGTCTTCTTCGACGTCCTGCCGTACGCCCTGCGCAACAGGGGGCTTCGGAGCCGCATGGCCCGGGCCTACGACTGGTACCGCGAGATCAAGATGGACTGGCTGAAGGCGCCGGACCAGATGTCGCGGTCCGAGCGGGAGGCCATGCTCGGCCTTGCCGAGCTCATGACCGCCGTGGTCGACGGGCTGGCGATCCAGGAGGCCATCGACGACGGCTTCGACATGCGTCGCCCGTACGCGGTGCTGGAGTTCATGCTCCAGCGCTCGCTGCCGGGGCTGCTCGAGTCGGGTCTGCCGGGAGGCGCGCCTCCGGAGTGACGGGGCGTCGCGTCGCGGCGGCGGGGACGCCACGGTCCGCGGGCACGCCGGGACGGCGTCAGTCGTCTCCCGGGGGACCCGCGGAGCCCGTCAGCAGCAGGAGGGTCACGTCGTCGTCGAGGACCGAGTCCTGCCCCGCCTGCACGGAGTCGACGAGGTCCTCGAGGTCCTGCGCAGTGGTGGCGCGCCGATCCCAGAGACGCGCGACCACGGCGCGCAGCCCTGCGAGGCCGAGACGCGAGCGCGAACCGGGCGCGGTGCGCGCGTCCAGGATGCCGTCGCTGTACAGCAGGAGCCCCCACTCCCCGGGGAGGCTCACCTCATGCGGCGCCCAGTCCCCATCCGCTTCCACTCCCAGCATCATCCCCGGCGTGTGCTCCATCGGGACGACCCGCGGGCCCAGCAGCAGGGGCTGAGGGTGGCCGGCATTGACGAACCGCGCGTGCCGGCCGGCGGCGTCGATCTCGACCGAGCAGACCGTCGCCAGGAGGCCGAGGCCCAGCTCGCCCTGCTCGGCCCGGTCGCTCTCGTCGAGCGTCAGGCTGTTCAGGGTCCTCATGCTCGCCTGCAGCGAGGCGCCGCGGAGGGCGAGGGCGCGCCAGGCGGCGCGCAGGCTCGCTCCCAGGGCGGCGGCGTCCGGGCCGTGCCCGGTGACGTCGCCGATCACCGCGGCCACGGCGCCGTTGGGACGCGTCACCGCGTCGATGAAGTCGCCGCCGAGCAGCATGCGGCGCTCGCCGGGGCGGTACAGGGTGGCCACGCTGATGCCCGGCGCGTCCACGGTCACCACGGGAGCCAGGCTGGCCTGGAACCGCCGGTACAGGGCTTCCACGTCCTGCTGGGCCTGCGTCCGCTGTGCCTGAGCGAGCGCGACGGCGGCGTGCTCGGCGAAGCGCTGCACCACGCCCAGCTCGCCGCGCTCCGGCTCCGGCATCCGCCGCGACCAGCTCAGGGCGAGCAGGGCGACGGGCACGTCGTCGAGGACCACAGGTGCGCGCACCGCGGAGACCTGCGCCGCTTCGGCCGTGACGGCGCGCGGCATCCGCGGCCCACCGCGCTCGCGGATGTCCGCGATGAAGCTCGGCAGACAGGTTGTCGGCGAGCTCGGTCTGCAGCTCGCGCGAGGGCTCCATGATCAGCCGGTCGCCGGTGTCGGCGAGGAAGGGCGAGCGGGCCAGCAGGCGGAGCCGCTCGCCCTCGATGGCGAAGAGGGCGGCAAGGTCGCAGTCGAAGGTCTCGCGGGCGACGTCGCAGATGCTCCGGGCGACGGCCGCGGCGCTGCCCTTGGCGTGGAACAGCGGCGTCGCCCCGACCACCCGGTCGAGGGCATCGCGCGAGCGGTGGGCCTGGTCGAGGGCTCGCGCGACCTGCGCGCGGTACCTGTCTCCGAGGAGCCCTACCCCCGCGCCCGCCGTGAGCCAGAGGAGGACGACGGCGGCGGAGGTGGCGCCCTGGACCAGCCAGCGGTCGGAGATGGCCAGCAGGTCGTAGGCCACGCCGCCCACGACCGCCAGGGCGATGCCGACGCGGGGCCCTCCGGAGACGGCGCCGGCGACGACGGTGAGCGAGACGAGCGCCGCCGGGAGCCCGATGAAATGCTCCTGCCACTCGACGAAGTGGAACGGCACCAGGAACGCCACGATGAGGATGGCGCCCGCGGTGAAGAGCTGGAGCGGGCGCGCGCGCAGGTACGCCGCGATGGCGAGGAGCCGCGAGCGGACCGGTCCGAAGGCGTCTGCGGGTCGACTGTGCGGCATGGTCAGGCGGACCTCCGTGGAGCGCCCGGGATCAGCTGTACTTGACGCGCGGGTCGAGCCACGTGTACGCGAGGTCGACCACGAAGTTGCTCACGGTCACGAGCAGCGCCGCGAACAGCACCGTACCCATGATCAGCGGCAGGTCCTGCGTCTGGATGGCCTGGAAGGCCTGCTGGCCGATGCCGGGGATGCCGAACACGTACTCGACGATGAGGACGCCGCCGAGGAACCAGCCGATGTCCATGCCGAGCAGCGTGACGATGGGGCTCCAGGCGTTGCGCATGATGTGCCGCCAGACGACGGTGCGCTCCGGCAGGCCCTTGGCGCGGGCGGCCTTGACGTAGTCGGCGCCGAGGATGTCGAGCATGCTGCTGCGCAGCAGCCGCGAGTACCAGGCGGCGCCGGTGAGGCCGATCGTCAGGCCCGGGAGGATGGCGCCGTACACGACGCCCTGGTCCAGGCCGCCGAGCGGGAAGATCGGCCACTTGAAGGCGAACAGGTACATGAGGATCATGCCGAGGAAGAAGGCCGGCATGCTGAGGAAGAGCAGGCTGAGCACGGTGAAGGTGCGGTCGCGTACGCCGTACTGCCTGAGGGCGCTGGTCATGCCGATCGGGATGCCGATGAGCAGCTCGAAGAAGACGCCGAACATGGCGACCGTCAGCGTGGCCGGGAAGCGCTGCAGGATCGCCGTCGCCACCGGCAGCTGGGTCTCGTAGCTGAAGCCCATGTCGCCCCGCGCCAGGTGCCAGAGGTAGAGGCCGTACTGCCGCCAGATGGGCAGGTCGAGACCCAGGTTCTGGCGGATCCGCTCGAGCACGTCCGGCGTCGCGTGGGTGCCGGCGATGCTCTTGGCGGGGTCGCCGGGCACGGCGAAGGCAAGCAGGAACGTGATGAGGCTCACGAAGAAGAGCACCACCACCATCCAGAGCAGCCGGCGGACGACGTACTTACCCATCGGTCCTCCTGCTCGCCTTGCGCCGTGCCGCGGTCACGATCTCATGCCCCGTCCGTCACTTCTTCCAGTACTGCGTCGGGTCGATCTGGTACACCGGGTGCAGGAAGAAGCCCCCGGTGGTGTCGGAGCACATCGTCGTCTGGATCGGCTGGTAGCAGGGCACGTACGGCGCCTGCGTCGCGATGTAGTCCTGCATCTCCGAGAACTTGGCGATGCGTGCTGCGGGGTCGGTCATCTTCTGTGCCTCGGCGAACATCTTCTCGAGCTCAGGGCTCCACCAGAAGCTCGAGTTCATGCCGCCCTCGACGGCGCTCGCCTTGCTGAACAGCGGCGCGATCCAGTCGCTCGGGTCGGGGAAGTCCATCCACCAGCCGAAGCTGCCGGCGGTCAGCGTCTTGGGCGTGCCCTGCTGCACGTAGAAGCTGTTGTTGCTCATCGTCTTCAGCTGCGCCTTGACGCCGACTGCGGCGAGGTCGGCCTGCACCGACTGCCACAGCTTGGGGTTCGGGTCGACGTTGTCTGTGTAGAGCATGGTCTCGAAGCCGTCGGGGTAGCCGGCGTCGGCGAGCAGCTGCTTGGCCTTCGCCGGGTCGTACCCGTACATGACCTTGCCCTCCTCGTAGCCCGGCATGCCCTTGGGGTAGAACTGCCAGAGGCTCATCGCCTGGCCGGCCTGGAGCTTGACCAGCTTGTCGCGGTTGATCGCCCAGCTGAGCGCCTGGCGGACCTTGACGTCGTCGAACGGCTTCATCTCCACGTTCATGAACATGTAGCTGATCGCCACCAGGGGCTGGGAGAACACCTGCTGCTTCCACTTGGGGTCGGTCTGCACCCGCGGGATGTCGGCGACCGGGATGCCGTCGCCGAGCACGTCCACCTCACCGCGCTCGAGCTTGAGCAGAGCGGTGGGCGGGTTGAAGGAGAGCTGGTAGTCGATCGTGTCGAGATACGGCTTGCCCTGTTCCCAGTAGTCCGGGTTGCGGGTGAGCACGATCTCGCGGCCGGGGGTCCACTTCTGGAACACGAAGGGGCCGGTACCGAGCGGGTTGCGGTTGAACTCCTTGCCCCACTTCTCGACCCACTCCCTGGGCACCACGTCGCAGAACTCCATGGTCAGCGCGTTGAGGAAGGAGAGGTCCGGGCTCGCGAGCGTGATCTCGACGGTGTAGTCGTCGACGGCCTTGAAGCCGGTGATCTCGTCGGCCTTGCCCTTCATGAACTCGTCGGCGCCGACGACGCCCATGTAGAAGGACGTGGCGGGAGCGCGGGGCTCCTTCATCATGCGCTCGAAGCTGTACTTGAAGTCGGCCGCCGTGACCTCGCGGCTGACCGGCGGCTGGAACTTGACGCCTTCGCGCAGCTTGAAGGTGTAGACGGTGCCGTCGGCCGAGATGCCGCCGTTCTCCGTGCTGGGCACCTCGGTGGCGAGGCAGGGGATGAGTTCCGTGCCGGCCGCGCCAGGTTCGTGCGCGTACTGCAGGAGGCCCTGGTAGATGTCGTGCTCGATCTGCCAGTCGATCACGTTCCAGGCCACCGCGGGGTCGAGGCTCGACGGCTCGGTGAGGTACGAGAGCGTCAGCGTGCCGCCCTGCTTGGGCGTGTCTGCCGACGACGGGCTGCTCGACTCCTCCGTCGTGCCGCCGCCGCAGGCGGCGAGCCCCAGGGCGAGGAGCAGGGCGAGCCCGAGGACGACGGCTGCGGTGACCGCTGCCGGCTTGTGCGAACGTAGGGTCATGCGTGCCTCCTGGTGGTGGTGGACTACCGCCGGCGTTGCTGCGGATCGAACGCGTCGCGCAGCCCGTCGCCGACGAGGTTGAATGCAAGGACCGTGATCATGATGGCGAGACCCGGATAGATGACGAGGTGGGGGGCAGAGAGATAGTACGGCTGACCCTCGCTGATCATCTGGCCCCACGAGGGCGTCGGCGGCTGGACGCCGAGGCCGATGTAGCTGAGCGTCGCCTCGAAGAGGATCGTGGTGGCGAGCCCGAGGCTGGTGTAGACGAGGATCACCGCCACCAGGTGCGGCAGGATGTGGCGCGAGAGGATGCGCCGATCGGTACAGCCGGTGAGCCGCGCCGCGTCGACGAACTCCTTCTCACGGATGGAGAGCACCTCGCCGTGGATCACGCGCGTCATCGGCGTCCAGTAGACGATGCCGATGACGAGGATGAGGATCCAGATGCTCGGTTTGAGCACGCTGACCAGAGCCACCGCCAGGAGGATGATGGGGAACGCCATCATCACGTCGGTCATGCGCATGAGAAAGGTCTCGGCGCCGCCGCGGAAGTAGCCGGCCGTGAGCCCGAAGATCACGCCGAGGACGAGGGCGAAGCCGTTGGCGAGCACGCCGACGACGAGGCTGACGCGGGCGCCGTACATGAGGCGGCTCAGCAGGTCGCGACCGAGCGTGTCGGTACCGAGCAGGAACTGGCTGGAGGACCCGACCGGCATGCCCTGCATGGTGAGACCCTCGTCGTACTGCTTGGTCGGGTCGTGCGGGGCGATCCAGGGCGCCAGGATGGCGACGAGGACGAGCAGGATGATGATGACCACACCGATCATCGCGAACTTGTCGCGGCGGAAACGCCGCCAGATCTCGCCCCAGAGCGAGCGGTGCTCGATGAGCAGGGCGTCGGGGCTCCACATGCCGGCGGCGCCGACCGCGCTGCCGATCTCCGACGCCCCCGAGGTGGTCGATCCGAGACCGAGATCGATCTCGGTCTCGGGCTCGAGGCCCCTGATCTCCTTGCTCACGCGGCGTCACCCTCTTCGGCCACGACGGCGAGGTCGTCCTCGCCGGCGCGGATGCGCGGGTGGTCCGTCTCGGTGATGAGGTGGCACGCCGCCCAGTGGCCGGGCCGCACCTCGAGGAGAGGCGGGTCTTTCACGTCGCAGAGACCCTTGTGCGCCGCCGGGCAGCGCGTGTGGAAGTGGCAGCCGCCCGGCGGCTCCACCGGGCTGGGCACATCGCCGCTCAGCACCACCGGGCGTCGCATCTCCTCGGCCGTGGGGTCGGGGATCGGCACGGCGGAGAGCAGCGCCTGGGTGTAGGGGTGCATGGGCGCTTCGTAGAGCGTCGCGTTCTCCGCCAGCTCGACGATGCGCCCCAGGTACATGACCGCGACCCGGTCAGAGATGTGGCGGACGACCGACAGGTCGTGAGCGATGAACAGGTAGGTGAGCCCGAACTCGCGCTGCAGCTGCTGCAGCAGGTTGATGATCTGCGCGCGGATGGAGACGTCGAGGGCGCTGATCGGCTCGTCGCAGACGATGAAGTTGGGCTCCACGGCCAGAGCCCGGGCGATGCCGATGCGCTGGCGCTGGCCGCCGCTGAACTCGTGGGGGTAGCGGTTCAGCGTGTTCGGGTTGATGCCCACCGTCTCGAGCAGCTCGCGCACCTTGGCCTTGCGCTCTCTGGCGGCGCCCATCTTGTGGACGAGCAGGGGCTCGCCGATGATGTCGCCGATCGTCATGCGGCTGTTCAGGCTCGCGTACGGGTCCTGGAAGATCATCTGCATGCGCTTGCGCTGCCGGCGCAGGCTGCTGCCCTTCAGGTGCGCGAGGTCGCCGCCCTCGTACAGCACGCGGCCGGTGGTCGGCCGGATGAGCTGCAGGATGGCGCGCCCGGTGGTGCTCTTGCCGCAGCCGCTCTCGCCGACCAGGCCGAGCGTCTCGCCACGCAGGACGTTGAAGGTGAGCCCGTCCACGGCGTGCACGGCGCCCACCTTGCGCTGGAGGACGATGCCGCTGGTGATGGGGAAGTGGACGCGAAGGTCCTCGACCCTGACCAGGGCGTCAGCGTCGGTCTCGGCGCAGACCGGCGTTGCTTCGGCGTCTCGCTCGACAGCGTGCCCGCGACTGGTCACGCGGTCACCTCCGCCGCCGCGCTCTCGCGCAGCTCGTCACGGTGGAAGCACGCCGAGAGGCGGCCCTCGTCGGTGGGCTCCAGCTCGGGCTCCGCCGCCCAGCAGTCGTCGTCGGCGAGGAAGCACCGCGGGGCGAAGGCGCAGCCCGGCGGCAGGTGGGCGAGGTCCGGCGGCAGGCCGGTGATCGTCTGCAGGGTCTCGCGGCGTGGCTCGTTGAGGCGCGGCACGCTCTTCAGCAGCCCCACGGTGTAGGGGTGGTGCGGCTCCGCGAAGAGCGGCTTCGCCGGGCCGCTTTCGACGATGCGCCCGGCGTACATCACCAGGATGCGCCGGCACATGCCGGCCACGACGCCGAGGTCGTGGGTGATCACGATGACCGCCGCCTCGTGTTCGCGCGAGAGCTTCTTGAGCAGGCGCAGGATCTGCGCCTGGATGGTCACGTCGAGGGCGGTGGTCGGCTCGTCGGCGAGCAGCAGCTTGGGGTTGCAGCTGAGCGCGATGGCGATCATCACGCGCTGGCGCATGCCGCCGCTGAACTGGTGCGGGTAGTCCTTGATGCGGTTCGCCGCCTTGGGGATGCCGACCTCGCCCAGCAGCTCGATCGCGCGTTTGACGGCGTCGCCGTGGCTGAGGCCGAGATGCACCTCGAGCCCCTCGGTCATGAGGCGCTCGATGGACAGCACGGGGTTCAGGCTCGTGACCGGGTCCTGGAAGATCATCGCGATGTCGCGGCCGCGGATGGCTCGCAGCTCGGGCTCGGGCAGCGTCAGCAGGTCCTTGCCGGCGAACTCGATGGCGCCGCTCACCGTGGCGTTGGGGACCATGCCGGTGAGGCCGATGATCGCGCTCGCCGTCACGCTCTTGCCGCAGCCGCTCTCGCCGACCAGCCCGACCAGCTCGCCCGGCGCCACCGCGAAGCTGACGCGGTTCACGGCGTGGACGGTGCCCTCTTGCGAGGCGAAGTCGACGGTGAGCTCGGTCAGACGGAGGAGAGTGTTTCCGTCAACGCTCATACGGGTGGCAGTCTATCGCAGTCCGGGCGCCGGGCGGCGCATATGCTCGCGCCGAGGGCATCATCATCGTCTGCGGGGAAGGATGAGGGATATGGCACACGTCTCCACATGGGCCTTCGACCTGCGCACGGCATCGCCGTTCGGCATCTCGCGCTGGACGCACAGCGAGTTCGCGCGCTTCGTCGTCGAGCTGCGAGAGGGGGGTCTCGTCGGCCGTGGGGAAGCGGCCCCCAACGAGCGCTACGGCGAGGAGTGCGGGCGGGACATGGACCTGCTCGCCGACCTCGCGCCGGAGATCGCCGATCTGCAGGGACCGGCCGGCGTCGAGGCGTTCTGCGAGACGCTGGAGGCGGCGGGCGTACCGGCCCTGCGGGCCGGCCTCAGCGCCGCCGCCTGGGACCTTGCCGGCAAGCAGGCGGGAGAGCCCGTCTGGCGGATGCTGGGGCTCGCCCGCCCCTCGGTCCGCACGTCGTACACCATCGCCATCGGCGCGCCTGAGGACATGCTTGCGCAGGCGCGCGCCGCGGCCGCGTTCGGCACGCTCAAGGTCAAGCTCGGGTTCGACGGCGACCTGGAACTGGCGCGCCGCCTCAAACGCGAGCTGGCGGAGACGACCTTCCGCTACGACGCCAACGAAGGATGGGGCCGCGAGCGGGCCGCCGCGGCTCTCGCGGCCCTCGAAGATCTCGACGCGGAATTCGTGGAGCAGCCGCTCCCGGCGGCCGACGTGGAAGGAACGGCCTGGCTCAAGGAGCGGACGCGCATCCCGCTGCTCGCCGACGAAGCGGTGCTCGCGCTGGGCGACCTGGACGCCATCGGCGACGCGTACGACGGCGTGGTGGTCAAGCTGGCCAAGGCCGGGGGCATCGCCGCCGCCTTCGCACTCATCTCGGCGTGCACCGGGCGTGGGCTGCGGGTGCTGCTGGGTTCCATGGTGGAGTCGAGCCTCGGGATCGCCGCTTCGCTGCAGCTCGCCGGCCTCGCCGACTACGTGGACCTGGACGGCGCGCTGCTTCTGGCTGAGGATCCGTTCGCCGGCGTCGCCGTCGACGGCGATCTGCTCACGGCGTCGGAGGCGCCGGGGCTGGGGGTGCGGCCGACCGGCTGAGCGTCCGGCGCCGGCCGGTCGAGCTTCGGCCGCCGGCCCGCGGAGCGCCGGAGGCCGGCCGGCCCCGGGCCGCGCTCAGGCTTCGCCCAGCGCGGCGTACAGCGCGGCGCCGGTGCGCGCGACCGTCTCGAACCCGCCGGAGTCGCGCGTCATCACCACCAGGACCACCCGGCGGTCACCCGAACGCACGAGGGCGCAGTCGTGCGCGTACCTGCCTGCCGGAGAGTCGTCGCCGCACTTGCCGGCGTACACCGCGTCTGCCGGAAGGTAGCGGGCGAGCCCGTCCAGATGCTCCTGCAGCTCGAGAGACGCCAGCACCCGCTCGCCGACAAAGTGCTCGAGGTCGCCGGCGGAGAGGTGCTCCAGGAGGCGCGCGAGGTCGCCGGCCGACGTGAGGTTGTCGCGGCCGGCGGCCGCGGCCTCCTGGTCCAGCATCAGGCGCTGCATGCGCGTCTGCGTGAGCCCCAGCTCGGCCGCCAGGGCGTTGACCCTCTCCAGTCCGATTCGCGACGCGATGATGTTGGTGGCGTCGTTGTCGCTCACCACGAGCGAGAGGTGCATGAGGTCGGCGAGGCTGAGCGTGGCGGCGTGGCGGAGCCCCCGGAGCACGCCGCTCCCGCCGACGCATGAGCCCGGCTCGAAGACGTGGGTCTCCGCCTCGTCGAGCTCGCCGCTCCCGGCCATCCGCCAGAAGGCGGCGGCGAGCAGCACCTTGATCGTGGAGAAGGCGGGAAGCTGCACGTCGTCCAGGGCGCGGAGCGTCGTGCCGGTGCCGAGCTGCCTGGCGACGTATGCGATCACCGCCGGCTCAGATCGTCGCGTGCGCGCCGGCGTCCACGTGCACGACCTCACCGGTGATGGCGCGGCTGAGGTCGCTGAGCAGGAAGACCGTGGCGTCGGCGACCTCCTCGGTGGTGACGTTGCGGCGCAGCGGCGTGTGGCTCTGGAGGAGGTCGAGCATGCCGCTGAAGTCCTTGATCGTCCGCGCCGCGACGGTGGCGATGGGGCCGGCGGACACCGCGTTCACGCGGATCCCCTCCGGCCCCAGGTCGGCCGCGAGGTAGCGTACGGCGCTCTCGAGCGAGGCCTTGGCAGGCCCCATGACGTTGTAGTTGGGCACGACCCGCCACGAGCCGGCGTAGGTCATGGTCACGATCGCGCCGCCCCTCGTCATGAGGCGGCGCGCCTCGCGGGCGGTCGCGATCAGCGAGTACGAGCTGATGTCGTTGGCCTGGGCGAACCCGTCTCGTGTGGTCTCCACGAAGTTGCCCTGGAGGTCGTGCGCCGGCGCCCAGGCGATGCTGTGCACCAGGCCGTCGAGCACCGGCATCTGTTCCGCCAGCTCGTCGACGGCGCGGCGGACGGCGGTGTCGCTGCTGACGTCGAGCTCGATCATGGGCGCGCCGCCCAGCTCGTCGGCGAGCTGCTGGACGCGCCGCTTGAGGCGCTCCGCCTGGTACGTGAGCGCGACGGCGCCGCCGTGGCGCACGATCGCCTGGGCCACGGCCCAGGCGATCGAGCGCGAGTTGGCGGCGCCCGTCACGACGAAGCTCTTGCCGTCGAGGAGGAGAGGGCGCGCCTGTGGTGCTCCCTCGGTTGACCCAGCTCCGCTGATCGATCCGGTCATCGTTCCTCCCCGGGTCCGTCAGGTTTGACGGCGAGCAGCAGGAACTGCCGCGCCCAGTAGTCGCGGAAGACGTAGAGCGACAGGACGAGCGAGGCGAACCTGATCGCCCGGTACCGCGTGAAATACGGCTCGACGCGAAGCACGCTGAGTCCTGCGCCCTCGAGCAGCCGTACCATGTCGCGTCTGGCGAAGAAGCGCACGTGGGTGCGGTCGAAGATGCCGGAGCTGCGGCGCGGCCACGTCTTGGCGAGCAGGTTGCCGAAGACGTAGACGTTCGAGATGTTGGGCAGGGAGATGACGACGGCGCCGCCCGGGCGCAGGCGCGTGACGGCCCTGGCGAGGACTCCTTCGGCGTCGTACAGGTGCTCCAGCACGTCGCTGGCGAGGATGGCGTCGAAGGGCTCGTCGCCGAGCTTGGCGGTGTCGAGAGCGGCGAGGTCGCCCTCGATCACGCGATCGAGGCGCTTGCGGGCCTCCTGCGCCGCCCCGGGGTCGCGCTCGACGCCGACAACCTCGCGGGCGCCGGCCCTCTTGAGCAGCGCTCCGTTGTGGCCGCCGCCGCAGCCGAGATCGAGGACGCGAAGTCCGCGAGGGTCGATCAGCTGCAGAAAGGCCGGCTTGGCGTCACTGAAGTAGCGGGTCGGGACGTCCATCGCCGCATCATAGCAGCGGCTCCGCCAAGCGGGTCAGGGGACGAGGATGCTGACCTCGTCCGGATCGGTGCCGGCGGCGAACTCACGCACGACGGTCGGCTCTCCGTGATACGTGTAGGCGACGTCGAGCATGTGGCCGGGGGCGCCCGCATCGCTCGTGCCGGTGCTCGGCTGTCCCTCGAGCGGCGGCGGCGTGGCGGACTCCTGCCCGCCGCCGGCGACCGGGTCGAGCATCAGCAGGTGCAGCCGTCCCTGGTCGGCAGGCTGCCCGTCGATCTCGAGCTCGACCATCTCGGGCGCTTCTCCCTTGAAGATGCGGACGACGGCGAAGCGCTGCAGGGCGCCGCTCGCGGCGCGCGCTCTGGCGAGCACGACCACGGCGAAGCTGTCGAGCTGGGCGGCGAACCGCTCCGCCGCGCTGGCATAGCCGGCCGCGCGGTCGGTGGAGGGAGTGGCGGTGTCGGACGAGCCCGACTCGGCCATTGTGGCGGCCTGGTCGCGGGCCAGCTCGGCCTGCGAGCCGCGGTCCACGGCGACGATGCCGGCGACGAGGGCCAGCACGAGGACCGCCGCGACCGGCGCCGCGACGCGCCACCAGCGGCCGGCGCGGCGCGGCTTCGCGGCGCTCGCCGGCGGCTCGAGGTACTCCTTGAGGCCGCTCCAACGCTCGCCGGCGAGATCGGTGTACGTCTCGCCGGGCGCCGGTACGGCGGCCGAGACCTGCGCCCCGACGGCCGCGACATCGGCGCGCATCGCGGCGAGACGGGCGGCGAGCTCGGCGTCGGTCGCGGTCGCGGCCGCCAGCTCGGGGTCCTCGTCGAGTCCGAGCGCGCAGGCCAGCAGGCGGTCGTCGTCGAAGGCGCCGCCCGGCGGTCGCGTCCGACCCTCTGTCGGTTCGTCAGTCATCGCTTCTCGTCGCTCATCGTCTGTCTTCATCGGTCGTGTTCGTAGCCGCTCTCGACCAGGGCGGCGCGGAGCTTCTTGGCCGCGCCGTGCAGGCGCGATTTGACGGTGCCCACCGGGATGTCCTGGGCGCGGGCGATCTCGTCCAGCGGCAGGTCGGCGAAGAACCGCAGCGCGACACACTCGCGCAGCTCGTCCGGCAGCGTCGCCAGGGCGTCCCGGAGCGCGGGGTCGGCCGGCTCCGAGGGCGGATCGGCCGAGGCTTCGGGCGCGATCTGCTGCAGCTTGTCCATGAGCCCGTAGCGGGTCTTGCGCCGGCGCCCGTGGTCGCGGCCCGTGTTGAGGATGACCCGGTAGAACCAGGCCAGGAACGCTTCTTCGCGTGGGATCTCACGGGCCCGATAGACCTTGATGAACACTTCCTGCACGGCGTCGTCGACCTCCTCACAGAACCCCTGGAGGTAGAGGATGCGCCGCACCTGAGGCGCGTAGCGCCGAAAGAGCTCGGCGCGCGCTTCGGGCTGCCCCCTGCGCAAGCGGTCGACCAGACCGTGCGGCAGTTCCTCTATTGCCTTCCTCCTGGGTGAGAGACGCCGGTGCAGCCGGGCGGGTTCGCGAAGCAGGACGCGAGAAGTATAGCGCGGGACGAGCGGCGCCCGGCGGCCGCTGGGCCGCTGGCGGCATCAGTCGAAGCCGAGGCGGCGGACCTCTTCGCTCAGCTCGTAGCCGCTCGTCTCGCGCACGCGCCGGACGACCTCGGCGGCCAGAGCCGTGATGTCGTCCGCCGAGGCGCCGGGCTCCGCGACCAGGAAGTTGGCGTGCTTCTCGCTCACGTGGGCGCGGCCGACGCGAAGGCCCTTGAGGCCGGCGTCCTCGATCAGGCGGGCGGCGGGCAGCTCGCGCGACGGGTTCTTGAAGTAGCTGCCGCAGCTGGCGTACTCGAGCGGGTGCTTGCTCCTGCGCAGCGCCGCGTCCTCGGCGATGCGCGCCAGCAGCTTCTCGCGATGGCCGTGGCGCAGTTGGAAAGAGGCTGAGAGCACGACGATGTCGCGCCGCGACTTGAGCAGGGACGTGCGATAGCCGAAGGCGAGCCGGTCGGGCTGCACGACGTGCTCCTTGCCCTCCTCGAGGAGGTGGACGTCGACAAGAGCGTCGCTCACCGACTCGCCGTAGGCGCCGGCGTTGCCGACGACGGCGCCGCCGACGGAGCCGGGGATGTTGGCGGCGAAGGTGAGGCCGGCGAGGCCTTGCCCGGCGATATCGGCCACGAGGCCGGGCAGCTCCACGCCGGCCTCCGCGCGCAGCATGTGGCCGTGCAGGGTGGTGCCCTCGTTGCGGGCGAGCACCGTGAGGCCGGCGACGCCCGCGTCGCCGACGAGCACGTTGGTGCAGCGACCCAGCACCGTCACCGGCAGGCCGAGCTCGCGCGCCGTGAGCACGGCGTGCACGAGCACGCCGGTCGTGCCGGCGCGCACCAGGAACTCCGCTGGTCCTCCGACGCCGTAGGCGGTCAGCGGCGCGAGTGGAACGGCCTCCTCGAGGCCGGGCAGCTCGCGCCGCAGCGCTTCGCGGACGTGGGGATCGGCGGGCGTCTTCATGGCGCCATCGTAACAGGCGCTCCTCGCAGAGGATTGACACTGCCGCGCGGAGACCTTAATGTCCATAATCCTAGCTGGAAGTAGGAAATTCGCTTCGGAGGCAGGCGAAGGACGTGATCCACCTCTCCACCAAGAGCGATTACGCGATCAAGGCGCTGGTGCGCCTGGCCTTGGCCGACGGCACCGCGCCGGTGACCGGCCGCGATATCGTGGCGTTCACCGGCGTGCCTCCCAAGTTCCTCGAGCAGGTCATGCACGACCTGCGTCAGGCCGGGCTGGTCGAGAGCCAGCGGGGCAAGCGCGGCGGCTACGTCATCGCCCGCGACCCGGCGAGCGTCAGCTTCGCGGACGTGATCGACGCGATCGACGGCCGGCGCGCCGACTCTGTCGGCGGGCGCGCCGGCTCCCCCGGCTCGAACGGCGGCAAAGGGCGAATGCGCGGCGGCGACCAGGCCGAGACCCTGGTCGCCCCCGTCTGGCGCGAGGTACGGGACTGCACCCGCGCCATCCTCGGCTCGGCGACCATCGCCGACGCCGCCGCCCGGGCCGCCGAGGCCCCCATGTACTACATCTGACAGGAGACGAGCAGACATGACCGACACCGACAGCGCGGCCGCGCGGGGTTTCGAGACCCTCGCTCTGCACGGGGGCCAGGAGCCCGACCCCACCACCAACGCGCGCGCCGTCCCGATCTACCAGACGACTTCCTACACGTTCGACAGCGCCGACCACGCCGCCGATCTCTTCGGCCTCAAGGAGTTCGGCAACATCTACACGCGGATCATGAACCCCACCAACGACGTGTTCGAGAAGCGCGTCGCCGCGCTGGAGGGCGGCGTCGCCGCGCTCGCCTTCAGCTCGGGATCCGCGGCGGTCACCTTCAGCATCCTCAACATCGCCGCCGCCGGCGACCACATCGTGAGCGCCAACAGCCTCTACGGCGGCACCTACAACCTCTTCGTGCACACGCTGCCCCGCTTCGGCCTGGACGTCGAACTGGTCGACCCCAACGATCCGGAGAACTTCCGCCGCGCCATCAAGCCGACCACGAAGCTCCTCTACGCGGAGACGGTCGGCAACCCCAAGCTCGACACGCTCGACATCGCCGCCGTCGCCGCGATCGCCCACGAGGCGGGCATCCCACTGATCGTGGACAACACGATGGCGACCCCGTACCTCATCCGGCCGATCGACCACGGCGCCGACGTCGTCGTCCACTCGGCGACCAAGTTCATCGGCGGCCACGGCACCTCCATCGGCGGCGTCGTCGTCGACTCGGGCGGGTTCGACTGGTCGCAGAACGACAGGTTCCCGGGCCTGGTCGAGCCGGATGCGAGCTACCACGGTCTCAAGTTCTACGAGGCGCTCGGGCCGATCACGTACATCGTCAAGCTCCGCGTCAGCCTCCTGCGCGACATCGGCGCGGCGCTCTCACCGTTCAACGCGTTCCTCTTCCTCCAGGGGCTGGAGACGTTGCACCTGCGTATGGAGCGGCACAGCACCAACGCGCTGGCCGTGGCGCAGTTCCTCGAGACCCATCCGAAGGTGGAATGGGTCCTCTACCCGGGCCTGGAGTGCCACCTCACGCATGGGACCGCGTGCGAGTATCACTACCGCGGTCTGTTCGGGGCGATCGTCGGATTCGGGATCGCCGGCGGCCGCGAGGCGGGCCGGCGCTTCGTCGAGAGCACGCAGCTCTTCTCACACCTCGCGAACATCGGCGACGCCAAGTCGCTGGCGATCCACCCGGCGACGACGACGCACTCCCAGCTGACGTCGGAGGAGCAGCGCCAGTGCGGCGTCACCGACGACTTCGTGCGGCTCAGCGTCGGCATCGAGTCGCTCGAGGACATCGTCGCCGACATCGACCAGGCTCTGGCCAAGGCCTGAGCTAGAATCGTCGGGGCAATGCCTGAGAAGAAGCCTGCAGAACGCAAGGAGATCGGCGATGTCGCCATGGGTCTCGGCGAGGACGCCGGGTCCGCCGGCATCGTGCGCACGAAGCGTGCGACCTTCGACCAGCCCGGTCAGGAGCTGGCGCTCGAGGGCGGCGGCACGCTGGCGCCTTTCACGCTCGCCTACGAGACCTACGGCACGCTGAACCAGCGCAGGGACAACGCGGTCCTCGTCACGCACGCGCTCTCAGGTGACGCGCACGTGGCCGGGCGCCACAGCGCCAACGACCAGCGCCCGGGCTGGTGGGACATGATGATCGGCCCCGGCAAAGGGCTGGACACCGACAGGTACTTCGTGATCTGCAGCAACGTCATCGGCGGCTGCAGCGGGAGCACGGGGCCGGCCTCGCAAGACCCCTCGACGGGCCGGCCCTACGGCACCGACTTCCCCATCATCACCATCGCGGACATGGTGAACGCCCAGATCATGCTGCTCGACCACCTGGGGATCGGCAAGCTCCTCGCCGCCGTGGGCGGCTCGATGGGCGGCATGCAGGTCCTCGAGCTCGCCATCTCGCACCCGGACCGCGCCCACCTTTGCGTACCGCTCGCCACCGCCGCGCGCCAGCCCACGCAGGCGATCGCCTTCAACGAGGTCGGCCGTCAGGCGATCATGGCCGACCCCAACTGGCGCGGCGGCCACTACTACGGCCACAAGGCCCCGTCAAAGGGCCTGAGCGTGGCGCGCATGGTCGGTCACATCACCTACCTCAGCGACGAAGCCATGGAGGAGAAGTTCGGCCGGCGCCTGCAGGACATCCACGACTACACGTTCACGTTCTCCGCCGACTTCGAGGTGGAGAGCTACCTGCGCCACCAGGGGCTCAGCTTCACCAACCGCTTCGACGCCAACACGTACCTGTACATCACCCGGGCGCTGGACTACTTCGACCTTGCGCGCCGGCACGGCACGCTGGTCAAGGCGTTCGCCGACGTCCAGGCGCGCTTCCTCGTGATGGGCTTCAGCAGCGACTGGCTGCACCCGCCGTATCAGCTGAAGGAGATCGTCTCCGCGCTGCGCGCGACCCACAAGCACGTGAGCTACTACGAGGTCGAGAGCCACTACGGCCACGACGCCTTCCTGCTCGAGCGCGAGAAGATGGAGGGCATCATCGGTGCCTTCCTCTCGAGCGGCGCCAGGACGTACGCGCCGCTCAGACCGCAAGAGGCATGAGCGGCGCCGCCACTGCGCGCCGCTCCGCCCGATGCTGGCGCGCAGCATAGGATAGGCATCGTGCGGCGCATCGACTACAAGCTCATCGAGGACCTGGTACCCGGCGGCGCCACCGTCCTCGACCTCGCCTGCGGCGACGGCGAGCTTCTCAGCGAGCTGATCGCCGAGAAGCACGTGCGCGGCAGCGGTGTCGAGATCGACCAGGCCGCCGTCGAGAAGTGCATCGGCCGCGGCCTCTCCGTGTTCCACGGCGACCTCGACGCCGGTCTCGCCGATTTCTCCGATCAGTCGCACGACGTGGTGATCCTCAGCATGAGTCTCCAGCAGCTGCGCCGGCCGCGGATGATCGTGCGCGAGATGGTACGGGTCGGCCGGCTCGCCATCGTCAGCTTCCCGAATTTCGCCCACTGGGTGCCGAGGACGCAGCTCCTGCTGCGCGGGCGCATGCCGGTCTCCCGAGACCTCCCGTACCAGTGGTGGGACACGCCCAACATCCACCTCTGCACGGTCCAGGACTTCCGCTCCCTCTGCCGAGCGGAGGGCCTGTGCATCGAGCACGAGCTCTATCTGGGCTCCGTGGAGAAGCCGCCGCCTGCGCGCGCACTGGCCCCGAACCTGCTGGCGCGGATCGCCATCTTCGCCGTCACGCGCTGCTAGGCTGCGCCGGGCGGCGACTGCGCCGCCGTGACGATCCTGCCCGACGGCGCCCGGTTTTCGGGTCCATCCGATCGCGGGTACACTACCCCTACGTTCTGCGTCTCAGAGACCGGCGCGAGCGGCACAAGGAGCGCATCACGTCCTCACCGAGCAGTGGCGGCGACGCGCTTCAAGATCAAAGGAGACAGAAAGTGCCTCAGGGTAAAGTCAAGTGGTTCTCGACGGAGAAGGCCTTCGGCTTCATCGAGCAGGACAACGACAATGACATCTTCGTGCACGTCACCGGCCTGGCCGACGGCGTCACCGCGATCGACAAGGACATGCTCGTCGAGTACGAGGTCGAGCAGGGCCGCAAGGGTCCCCAGGCGACCAACGTGAAGCCCGTGAGCGCGGCGGCGGCTCCGGCGGCCGAGGCCGTCGAGACCGTCGAGGTCACCGAGACCGTCGAGGTCGTCGAGGTCGAGGACGAGGCCGGCGACGTCGTGGTCGAGGTCGAGGAAGTGACCGAGGTCGAGGAAGTGACCGAGGTCGACGTCGAGGAAGAGGAAGAGGCCTGAGCAGGCTCTGAGCTCTTGACGGGCCGGCCGCCGGAGGATCGCTCGGGATCCGGCGGCCGGCCCGTCGTCGTTTTGCCGTCCTGAGGGTAGGACGGAGGTCGGGTGACCATCACGGGAGGCGACGATGCTCGAGAACATCCATTGGCTCGGTCACGACTCGTTCCGTCTCGACGGCAGCGTGACCGTGTACATCGACCCGTGGAAGCTGCCGGCGGGCCAGCCGGCGGCCGGCCTCATCCTCGTCACGCACGATCACTTCGACCATCTCAGCCTGCCCGACGTCGACGAGGTCGCGGGGCCGGGCACGGTGCTGGTCGGCCCGGCATCCGTGACGTCACAGGTCACCGGCGTCGCCACGGTGACCCTGGCGCCGGGTGAGAGCACGGAGGTAGGCGGGGTACTGGTCCTCGCCGTCTCCGCCTACAACCTGGACAAGTTCCGCGCGCCCGGCCATCCGTACCACCCCCGCGAGGCCGGGGGGGTCGGCTACGTGATCGCCCTTGACGGCGTACGCTACTACCACGCCGGCGACACCGACGCCTTGCCCGAGATGGCCGACATCCACTGCGAGGTCGCACTGCTTCCCGTGGGTGGCAAGTTCACCATGACGGCGGAGGAGGCGGCTGAGGCGTGCGAACTCATCGATGCGGACGTCGCCGTGCCCATGCACTACGGCGAGGTCATCGGCGACGTCCGCGACGCCGAGCGCTTCCGCGACCACTGCCGCATCCCCGTCACCATCCTCCCGCTCGAGCGGACGTGAGTGAGCCTTCGGTCGCGACGGGGGCGCCGCGCTGACCTCACGGGTCGCCCGATGCCTTGGCGGGTCGTTTCGCGGCGTGCCCAGAGGGGCAAGCAGGAGGCCGAAGGGATGTGCGACGCCCGGAAGGACGACGTGCTCCGCGACTCCAGGGGAGGGGCTTCATGCTCAAGGAAGGCGACAAGACGCCGGCCGTCATCGGCGTGTCCTACGACGGGGCGAGCTTCGACCTCGGCGCACCCGGGCGCCGCACCGTCCTCTTCTTCTACCCCAAGGCCAACACCGGTGGCTGAACGACCGAAGCCGTTGAGTTCAACGGCCTGCTGGACGAGTTCGCCGCCCTCGAAGTGCAGGTGATCGGCGCGAGCGTCGACAAGCCCGGGTCCAACGAACGCTGGGCGCAGAAGTACGACCTCAGGATGCCGTTGATCAGCGACCACGGGGACCACAAGGTGGCCGCGGCGTTCGGGGTCGCCCGGCCCATGGTCGGGGTGGCCAAGCGGACGACGTGGCTCATCGACCCGGACGGCACGTTGCGCAAGATCTACCCCAAGGTGACGCCCAAGGGGCACGCCGCGCAGGTGCTCGAGGACTGCAGGAGCATCTGGGGCTGAACGACGACGAGGGCGGGCAGGGCGCAGCGCCTTGCCCGCCCTCGTCGTCGTGTCTACTCGTCCGGCTCGTCCTCCGAGCCGCCGCTCGGCCCGAGATATGCGGGCGCATCGATCATGAAGATGCGGCTCGACCAGCGCTCACCGGCGGGCGTCGCCTTCTCGGCGTCGTCGATGGCGCCGATGCGGGCGGTCATGTCGTCGCAGTAGTGGACGATGACTGCTTCTCGCGTCTGAGGAACGACCGGGCTGCCCTTCTCGCGCATGCCGTGGTGGGAGACGATGATGTGCCTGAGTCGAAGCGCGAGCTCGGGCGGGAACTCCGGATCCTCGTCGATGGCGTCGCGCACCATGTCGTGGCCCATGACGATCTCGCCGTGCAGGCGCCCGGCGTCGGTCATCTGCGGGGCGAGACCGCCGCTCGTGTAGGCGACGGTCTTGCCGACGTCGTGGAGCAGGGCGCCGGCGACGACGAGGTCGCGGTCGACGGAGTCGAACCGCGACGCCACACCGGCGGCCGCCTCGGTGACGATCAACGAGTGCTCCAGGAGACCGTGTCGATAGGCGTGGTGGTTGCGCACGGCGGCGGGCGCCACCGCGAACGTGGCGCCGGGTTCGCGAGCACCGTCGAAGGCGCGCTCCAGCAGCGCGCGTACGTGTGGCTCCTCGACGGAGTCGATGAGCGCGTGCAGGCGTTCGGCGAGCTCCGCCGTGCTGACCGGCGAGACGGGCACGAGGTCGCCGGCGTCGTACTCCTCCGCTGCCGCGAGACGGAGACGGCGCACCTGGATCTGGGCGCCGTACTGCGGGTGCACGCTGTAGGTGCCGCCGACTACCACGACGTCGCCGGCGGTGACGCCGAGCGCCTCGTCCGACGGGTCGAAATGGATGGCGGCGACCTCGCCGCTGGCGTCTCGCAGCTTGAGCCGCAGGTACGCCTTGCCGTTGCGGTCGGTGGCGGGCGTCTTCTCGGAGCAGGCGTAGACGCCGTCCACGGCCTGTCCGCTCTTGAGCGCGGCGATGGGGATACGGGCGTCCACGGCGCCCGGGAAGCTGGTCTGATCGGTCATGAGCGTCTCCTTGGTCCGGGCAAGGGTACCAGACGGCCCGGACGAGGGATGGCGGATGGGCGGTTCACGTTCGGAGTGCGCCGGCCGGGGTAGCGCTTCGAGCGAGGCGCGCCCACTCAGCCACGCGGACTGAGGTGCGTGCGGCGGACTACGCCGTCGCCGGCGTTCAGCTGCCCGCCGGCTTCTTCTTGCCCGCGGGCCGCGGTCCGGACGACGGCCGCGCCGACTTCTTCGGCGTGGCGCCGGCCTTCGTCGCCTCGCGGGGCGGCGCGGGCGGGACCGCGGCGGCCGCAGGGGCGCGCTTGACCGGCGCCTTCTTGGCGGCGGGGGACCTCGCCGGCGTCTTCTTCGCCCGCGCCTTCTCGGCGCTCGACTTGGCCGTTCCCGCCTTCCCGGTCGGGGTCTTCTTGGCGGCCGCCTTCTTGGTCGGCGGCTTCTCGACGGGCTTCTCCGCCGCCGGCTCCTGCACGTCGGGCTCCGCCGGCGTTGCCTCCGGCGGGGATGCGGCTGCCGGCACGGGCACCACCGTGGTCGCTTCGGGTGCCGGCCCGGCGACGCCGCGCAGCGCCTCGATCTCGGCCTCCTTGGCGCGGACCTCGGTCGTCGTGGCGCGCAGTCGCGCGATCGTGGCGGCAAGGTCGGGATGGTCCAGCTCACCGCGATCGATGAGGGCGAAGGCCTCGTGGCCGAGCTCCCGTTCGACCTTGCGGAGATCGTTCTGGAGGACGACCAGACGAGCCTGCGCAGCGGTCACCTTGCCGGCCCGTTCAGCGTCGGCGGCGAGGGCGCCGGCCTTGTCCCTGACCGTGTCGAAGAACCCCATCTCGGCCTCCTTGCCCATGCCGGCGCGGCGCCGGCGTCGTCGTCTCCTCATCAGTCTGTCCTGTGGGCGCGCGCGCGTCCAGACCCGAGCGTTCGTGGCCCGGCCGTTTCTCGTGCTCCCCGAGCGGCGTCTCGAGCGCCGCGCTTGAGAACCGTGAGCGGTTGCGCCACTCTTGGGGAGCACTCGCGGTGGCGTGGGGATCGGCCCGCGCCTTGCGACCGACTCGGCGAGGAGACGATGACGATGCAGCTCGGCGGCATGGCCCTCAGGGACGGAGTCCTTCTGCAGAGCGACGGCCACTGGGCCGCCGCGGTGCGCCGGGCGGACGGCGGCGTCAAGGTCGTCTCCGGTCCCAAGATCCAGATCCCTGGTCGTGAGCAGCTGGGGCACGTGCCGGTCCTCCGCGGCCTCGTCCGGCTCGGCGAGGCGCTCGCGGTCCTGCCGGCCGTGCGCCGGGCCACCGGGACGCCGGTGCTGCCGCAGGAGGATCCGCGACTGCTCGCGGCGACGGCGGCGAGCGCGGCGGCGACGCTGGCGCTCCGTGCCTTCGGGAGGGGCTCGCCCGTGCTTCGCGAGGTGGCCGCGGCCGGCGTCAGTCTGGGGCCCGTCCTGCTCGCGCTGCGCGACTCCCGCCTGTCCCGCTACCACGGCGCCGAGCACAAGAGCGTCGCCGCGTACGAATCCGGAGGCGATCCTGCCGCAGCGGAGAAGGAGCACACGCGCTGCGGCTCCAACCTCATCGCGCCGATGGTCGTCACCAGCCTCGCCACGAACCTTGTGGTGCGGGCGGCGGGGCGCGAACGGCAGCCGGTGGCGACGTTCGTCGCCGGACTCGTGAGTATCGGCACGGCGATGGAGCTCTTCGGCTGGATGTCGCGCCACCAGGATCACCCGCTGGCGCGGACGCTGGGCAGGCCGGGGATCGAGATGCAGCGTCTGTTCACGACCAGCGAGCCCAGCGAAGAGCAGCTGGACGTGGCCGACATGGCGCTGCGCGAGCTGCTGCGCCTCGAGGGCGAGGCGCCGGCCGCCTGAGCCTTCGCGGGGAGCGGTCGACCGCTCGGGAGGGGACGACGCGCCGGGCGCGTCCCCGGAGCGGCCGGTCAGTCGTCCGCCGGCTCGCGCTCCGCGAGCCGCTTGCGCCTCCGCTCCCGCGCCTCGGCGAACCATTGCTTCTGCTGGTCGGTCTGCGGCTCCAGGCGCGGCACCGGGGTCGGTTTGCCGTCGTCGCCGAGCGCGACGAAGACGAGGTACGCCGAGTTGGTGTGCGTCGACACGCCCGTCGCGAGGTCCTCCGCCTCCACGCGCACGCCGACCTCCACCGATCTGGTGCCCACGTAGTTGACGTTGGCCAGGAACCGCACGAGGTCACCGATCTGCACGGGGTGATGGAAGTCGATGCGGTCGATCGCCGCGGTGACCACGCTGGTGCGACAGAAGCGGAAGGCGCAGGCGGCCGCGGCCTCGTCGATGAAGCGCATGATGATGCCGCCGTGGATGTTGCCCATGTAGTTGGCGTCGGCCGGCTGCATGAGGTGCGTGAGCACGAGACTCGTCTCGCTGCCGCGCGGCAGGGGGTCGTTCATGGGATCACCTGCGAGGTGGGAGGGCTCAGATGTCGTAGCTGCCGGGTGCGCGCCGGCGCCGGCCGTCGCGGTCCTTGCGCGCGCCGCCGCCCGAACGGTCGCTGCGGCGTTCGCCGTGGCGGCGGTCCATGATGACTTTGACGTTCGGATTGTCCCGGTAGTGCTCGACGAGGCGGCGGAAGGCGTCCTCCCCGAGCTCCGGAGGTACCACGCAGTAGATCACGGCGGTCTCCCGTTGCTCGCGGCAACGCTAGCACATGCCCCTCGCCGGGACCACTGTGCGCGGCCGCAGATGCAGGCCGGCGGCATCGGGGAGGACCGCCGGAAGAGGGAAGGGCCGGAGCGGCTTCGTGCGCCGCTCCGGCCCTCTGAAGGGGGTACCTCTGAAGAGAGTATCGGCAGCCGCGCCGAGACCTTGAGCGACTGCCGCTCCGGCCGCCGGAACGTCTGGTAGGGTACGACCAAGGGTCAAGCAGCCACTGGGGGGTCAGCGTGTACGCATGCCACGATGACATCGTCGCCGGCGTGCCCGAGCGCGAGGGCCCCTCCGGTGCATCCCCGCTCGACGGCTCTGCCCGGCGTCTGCCGGCGGCATCGCGGGCGCGGGCTTGAGTCCGGCGGCCGCAAGGGAGCGCTACCGCCTCGCGGTCGAGGCCGGCTCTGCCATCACGCAGGCGCTTGCCGAAGAGGACGCTCCCGCCGTCATCGCGCGGCGCGTCGCCGAGACACTCGGCGTCTGGGAGTGCGACCTGTACGAGTACGATGCGGCGAGCGGTGCGTTCGTCGCCACCGCGGTCTGGGCGAGGGAGCTCTCCGCTGCCGACCTGGACTGGATCGGCGTCCGGTTCACGCTCGACGAGCGGCCCGGCTATCGCTCCGTCGTCCAGGACGGTGAGTGCATCGCGTCGAGCCTCGGCGACCCCGGCCTCGATGCGACCGACCGCGCCCTCATGGAGGAGTGGGGCGAGCTCTCCACGCTCTCGGTGCCGCTCTTCTTCCGCGACCGTGGCATCGTCGGGTGTCTCACGCTCATCGAGAAGCGTGAGCCTCGCGTCTTCACCGCGGAGGACCACGAGCTGGTGAAGCTGCTCGCGGGGCCGGCCGCGGTCGCCGTGCGCAACGCGCAGCTGTTTCGTCTTCAACAGGAGCAGAACCGGCACCTCGCCTCGCTGCTCGACACGGGCAGGGCCATCACTTCCACGGTCACGCTGGAGGACTCGCTAGCGCATGTCTGCCGGCTGGCCGCGGGGGCTCTCGCGACCACCGAGTGCGTCGTCTACGAGTACGACCCCGGCCCGGACGCGATCGTCTGCCGCGCCTTCTATTCGTCGGGCGGCCGTCCTGAGGGGTTCGAAGAGGGCGGCGTGTATCCGCTGGACGAGCATCCGACGGACCGCGCCATCCTGCTGGGCGGGGAAGTCGTTCAGGAGTCGATCTCCGACGCCGGGCTCGCCGACGAGGTGCGCTCCTCCATGGAGCAGTGGGGCGAGAAGGTGTGTCTCAATGTGCCCCTCCAGGTCGAGGGAGAGCCGCTCGGCATCCTCGTGCTCGTCGAGTCCCGGCGCGAGCGGACCTTCAGCCCGGGGGAGGTGGAGCTCGCGCGGGCGCTCGGGGAGCAGGCCGCCACCGCCATCCGGCACGCCCGGCTGTACCGGCGCGGCGAGCGCCAGAACCGCCGGCTCGCCGCGCTGGTCGAGACGAGCCGGGTCCTCGTCTCGTCGCTCGACGTGGCCGCCGTGCTGGGAGAGGTGCGGCGGGAGGTGGCGGGGCTCTTCGAGGTCCCCGGCGACGCCGTCTCCCTGCTGCTCCGTCGCGACGAGGTGTTCGTGCCCTTCCGGCTCGAAGACGGCGCCGTCGGACCCGGCGACGACGCGGAGCCGGTCGAGCTCGATGATCTCCACCGCCGCGCCGCCACCGGCCTCGAACCGGCCATCTGCTCCGAGGGCGAGGAGCAGCGCCTCGTGGTCCCCTTCGTTCTCGGCGACGCCGCCGAAGGACTGCTCGACGTGCGCGCAGGCCGGGGTCGGGTCTTCAGCGACGAAGTGGAGCTCCTGCAGATCCTCGCCAGCCAGGCCGCCGCCGCGCTCGCCAACGCCGGCCTCTACCGCACGCTGGAGCGCCAGGCCATCACCGACGGCCTCACCGGGCTCTACAACCATCGCTACTTCTACGAGCGCCTGGGCGACGAGTTCTCCCGCGCGCGACGGTATGCGCTGCCGCTGTCACTGCTGATGATCGACATCGACGACTTCAAGCGGTTCAACGATCGCTTCGGCCACCCGGCCGGGGACCTGGCGCTCACCGAGGTGGGGCGGATCCTCGGAACGCACATCCGCGCCGGCATCGACATCGCCGCTCGCTACGGCGGCGAGGAGTTCGCCATCCTCCTGCCCAATACGGCCCGGGACGGCGCCCAGGTCGTGGGTGCGCGGCTCGCGCGCGAGCTCGCCACCGTCCCCGGCGGCGCCGACACGCCGCCGCCGCACGAAGACGGCGCCATCGGCGTGAGCGAGCGGATCCGCGTGGCCGTCGAAGGATCGATGCTCCCGGGCGTGGATTCCTTTGCCCAGATCACGGTGAGCATCGGCGCGGCCTGCTTCCCGGGGACCGCGGGTGGTCCCGGCGAGCTCGTGCACAACGCCGACAAGGCTCTGTACCTGGCCAAGCGCCTCGGCAAGAACCGCGTGGAAGTCTTCGGTGACTGACGCCCGCGCTTCTCGATCCGCTGCGAGCCGGGACCCGTACCGGACCGTCCTCGAGGTGGGGACGACGCTGGCGGCGTCTCTCGAGCTGGACGAGGTGACGCAGGACATCGCCCGCAGGGTCGGTGAGGCGCTGGACGTGCAGTGGTGCGACATCAACGAGTACGACGCCGTCGCGCGCACCATGACCTACGTGGCGGTCTGGTCGGAGGAACTGCGTCAGGTCGACCTGGACTACATCGGAACGGTGGTCGACCTGCGCGAGCGACCCGAGCGCGACGCCGTGATCCGTAAGGGCGACCTTCTGGAACAGTACATCGATGACGACGACCTGGACCCCATCGAGCGACAGCTCATGATCGAGTACGACGAGAAGGCGGTCATGGAGATCCCGCTCGAGTTCGGTGGGGAGACCCTGGGCGTGCTGGGCGTCACCGAGTCGCGCCGGCGACGCCGGTTCGCGGACGACGAGAAGCAGCTCCTGAGGCTGCTCGCCCGGCCCGCCGCGACGGCGATCGCCAACGCCCGGCTGTACCGGCGGCAGCGCGAGCAGGCGCGCCGCATGGCCGCGCTGCTGGACGCCAGCCGCGCGCTGGCCGCCTCCGTCGCTCTCGACGAGGTGCTCGGGACCGTGGCGCGTGTGGCTGCCGAGGCGCTCGGGGTCGCCTACGCGACCGTGTACGAGTACCGACCCCATCACGATGCGATCGTCTACCGCGCCTCGCACACGGTGGCCGCAGGGCTGCCCGGCGACCGTGAGGACGCGCTGGGGACGGTATACCCGCTCGCCGGTGCGCCCGGGGAGCGGGCGATCCTCGGGGCGAAGGAGGCGGTGCAGGAACAGCGCTCGGACTCCGACCTGCCCGACGACCGGCGTCGCACGATGGACGCCTGGCAGCAGAAGACGTGTCTGAGCCTGCCGCTGCGGTCTGCCGGTCAGCCCCTGGGCATCCTGCGGCTCACGACCGTCGACGCGGAGCGCCGCTTCACGGCCGACGAGCTCGAGCTCGTGGAAGCATTGGGCGAGTCCGCCAGCGCCGCGATCCAGAACGCGCGCCTGTTCCGCGAGCAGGAGGAGGAGAGCGAGCGGCTGCTGGAGCTTGTCGAGGCCAGCCGCCGGTTCACCGCGTCCTTCAGGCGCGACGACGTGACGGCGGCGGTCGAGGAGGGCGCCGGCAGGTTGCTCGCCGGTGCGCTGCGGGCGCGCGTCTGGCTGCGCGCCGGCGACGGGCGCCTCGTCCCGGCGAGGGAGGAGCCCGAGGGGCCGGCGCCAGTCGCCGGGGACCTCGCGCACGAGGCGCTCTCTGGCGCCCGGACCGCCGAGTCCGTCTCCGAGGAGAGGTCGGGTCTGGCCGTCCCGCTCGCCGTGAAGGACAGGGTCGACGGCGTCGTCGTCGTCGAGGCTGAAGGCTACCGGCGCTTCTCCGTTGCCGAGCGTGAGGCTCTCCAGGTCCTCGCCAACCAGGCGGCAGCGGCCCTCGAGAACGAGCGGCTCTATCTGCGGGCCGAGCAGGAGGCCATCCGCGACGGCCTCACCGGGCTCTACAACCACCGGCACTTCCAGGAGCGACTGCGCCAGGAGGTCCGTCGTGCTCGCCGCTACGGGATTCCCCTCTCCCTTCTCATGCTCGACCTCGACGACTTCAAGTCGTTCAACGACCAGTATGGACACCAGACCGGCGACGAAGCGCTCCGCGAGGTGGGCCAGATCCTGCGCTCGGCGACGCGTCGCGGCACTGACCTCTCGGCTCGCTACGGCGGCGAGGAGTTCGCCGTCATCCTGCCGCACACGCTTGCCGCGCGCCGGCCGCCGGAGGGCGCCTCCGTGACGGAGGGCGACGTCGAGTCGCGTCCGCCCGCGGGCGCGGGCGCCCTGGTCGTCGCCGAGCGCCTTCGGGCCGCCGTCGCCGGGCATGCTTTCTCCGGGCACGGTGGCCGCCGCCATGCTCGCATCACCGTGGCCATCGGGGTGGCGCAGCTGGGCGAGGGGGACCAGGCCGCGGATCTGGTCGCGGCCGCCGACGCCGCCCTGTACGCGGCCAAGCGCGCCGGCAAGGACCGCGTGGAGACGCAAGGATGAGCGGCGCATGACCCTCGGCGGGGATGCGGAGGTCCGGGCCGTCACCGGCCCCTTCGTGGACCGGCTGGGCGAGGTGGCCGGACGCGCCGTCTCCGGACTGCTGTCCACGGTGGTCGCCGATGTGGGTGAGTCGCTCGGCTTCTGGTCGGTGGACCTGTGGACGTTCAGCGGCGACGCGGACACACTCGCCTGCCGCGCCTACTGGTGCAGCGATCCGGCGGCGATGGATGCGGGTGACTGTGTCGGGACGGTGGTCGGTCTCGACCAGAGCCACGACCTGCGCCGCCTGGTGCTCTCAGGCGAGTCGATGGAGAGGCACGTCGACGACGAACTGTCGCCGGCCGATGCGGCGGCGCTCACGCAGCGCGGCTTCACGACGCGGATCGACGTGCCGCTGCTGGCCGGCGCCGAGGTCCTCGGCGTCCTCAGTCTCGCGGAGACGCGCGCCGTGCGCCGGCTCTCGATGGAAGAGCGGGAGCGCCTGGGAGCGTTCGCCCGCCTCGCCGCCGTCTCGCTGCGCCTCACACAGCTGTACGAAGCCGAGGCCGACCGCGCCGGCCGGCTGCTGGCCCTGCTCGACGCCGGTCGCGGTATGACCGCAGCGCTGGGCGTGCGGGAGACGGTGGCGGCCGTTCGCGAGGAGGCCGTCCGCCTGCTCCCCGGCGTGCCGTGCGCGGCCACCATGGTGCTGCGCCAGGACGACGGGACCTACGCGCGGGTCCAGCCGGCGGCCTCCGACGCCGACGCCGACCCGTGGCGCGCCGACGCCGTCGCCCGCCAGGCGGCCGAGCTCCGCAGGCCTGAGCAGGCGCGGTCCGCCGACGGCCGCGCGCGCCTCATCTTGCCGCTCGTCGCCGGCGGCCGGTCGCTCGGCTACCTCGAGCTCACCGCCGTCCTGCAGCGGCGGTTCCGCGAGCCGGAGGTCGAGCTCGCGATGCTGCTCGCCGCCCAGACCGCCTCCGCCCTCGACCACGCCCGCGCCTTCCGCGCGCTCGAGAGCCGCTCGGCCACCGACACCGTGACGGGCCTCTACAGCCGCTGGTACTTCTACGAGCGGCTGTACGCCGAGGTCGCGCGCGCCCGCCGCTACCGCCAGCCCCTCACGCTGGTGGTCGCCGAGCTCGACGGAGAGGAGGGCCTCGTCCAGTCGCGCGGCCCGGCGTTCCGCGACGCGGTCCTTGCCGCCATGGCTCGCCTCCTGCAGGCCAGCCTGCGCGAGAAGGTCGACGTCGCCTGCCGTCTCGGAGGCGGCCGCTTCGCTCTCCTGTTGCCCAACACGCCGGCGGGACCGGCGGCGGCCGGACTCGTGGCCGAGCGCGTGCGCCTGACGGTCGCGGAGACGCGCCTCATCGACGACGAGCTCGGCGCGCTGGGGCGGTTCACGATGAGCCTCGGCATCGCCGGCTTCCCCGAGGGCGCGGAGGACGCCGACGAGCTCGCCGCGGCGGCCGAGGCGATGCTCGCTACGGCTTGCGCGGCGGGGGGAGACCGGGTCGAGCCGCCGCTGCCCGAGCCGGACGAGGAGGACGAGCCGGACGAGGCGCCGCAGGCCGAGCCGGCCTGAAGGCCGCCGCCGCGCAGTGACGGGCCGTGGCGCCGCAACGGGACCGGCCGGCCGGGCCCGAGGGCTCCGCCGGCCGGCCCTGGTGCTTCAGCCGGCGGCCAGCGTCGTGAGCGCGTCCAGCGTGGCCGGATCGCTGCCGAGGACCTGGGCGGCGGAGCCTTCGACGCGAGCAGCCATGGCGGCGACGTAGTACTCCGCCGCCAGCAGCCGGCGCGCGTCGCTCTGCGCCGCCCTCGCGAGCAGGTAGCCGCAGATCACGTCGATGCTCATCTCGGTGAGGCGACGGGCGTGGAAGTCACGGAAGCGCACGTCGTCCGCATCGCGCACGCGGCCGATGGCCTCGGTCAGGCGCGCGCGAGCGGCGCGCACGCGCGCCAGCAGCTCGGGCGTCGCCGAGAAGTCCTCGGCGTCGTACTCGTCGAGGCGTCCGGTGAGCGTGCCGCCGAGGATGCCTCCGATCGCGGCCACCACCTGCAGCTGCGTCGTACCCTCGTAGATATTGGTGATGCGCGCGTCGCGGGCGTGGCGTTCGACGGCGAAATCGCGCATGTAGCCGGAGCCGCCGTGTACCTGCAGTGAGTCGTAGGTCACCTGGTTGGCCATCTCGGTGCAGCAGGCCTTGGCCAGCGGTGTGGAGAGCGCGGCGAGCCTCGTGTACTTCTTGAGCTCGGCGCGCAGCTCCCTGAGGTCGGTGTCCGGGCCGGCCGGCAAAGCCTCGCCGGCCTTCTCCGCCGCCTGCAGCTGCGCGATGCGGTGCTCCAGCACTTCCTTGGTGTCGACGATGAGCGCGGTGTCGTACAAGAGAGCGCGCGCCGCCTCTACGCTCACCCTCATGTCGGCGAGCAGGCCCTTCACCGCGGTCAGCTCGCCGATCGGCGCGCCGAACTGGATGCGCTCGGAGGCGTACTTGGCCGCCGCGCGGAAGGCTGCCTCAGCGATGCCCTGCGCCTGTGCGGCGATGGCGAGGCGGGCGCCGTTCATCAGGCTCATCACGTACGTGGTGAGGCCGCGCCGGCGCTCGCCGACGAGCAGTGCCGGCGCGTCGTCGAACTGCAGTTCGCAGGTGGGCGAGCCGTGGATGCCGAGCTTGTCCTCGAGCCTGCGGATGCGCATGTGCTCGTCGCGCTCGTAGAGGAACATGCTCAGGCCGCGGGCGTCCGTGGTGCCCTCCTCCGAGCGTGCGAGGACGAGGCTGATGCGCCCGTTGCCGTTGGTGATGAAGCGCTTCACGCCGTTCAGGCGCCAGGTGCCATCCGGCTGCTCGGTGGCCTTGAGCTGGACGTTCTGCAGGTCACTGCCGGCCTCCGGCTCGGTGAGCGCCATGCTGCCGGTGACCTCGCCGCTGGCGAAGCGCGGCAGGTAGGCGGCCTTCATCTCGTCGGCGGCGAACTTGTTGACGGTCTCGCCGATGTCCTGGAGGCCGAAGATGTTCATCAGCGCGGGGTCGGCGCGGCTGACCATCTCGACGATCATCACGCTGACCGAGACGGGGAAGTTGAGGCCGCCGTACTTGCGCGGCAGGGTGATGCCCATGAGGTCGGCCTGCGTGAGGCGTTCGAGGCTCTCGACGATGCCCGGAGCGTACCTCACCTCGCCGTCGACCAGTTCGGCGCCGGTGCGGTCCACATCTTCCGCCCGCGGGTCGATGAATTCGCCGGCGATGTCACCGACGATCTCGAGCGTGCGCTCGTACGAGTCGAGAGCGTCCTCGAAGTCCCGCGGCGCGTACGCGAAGTCGCGCGCCTGCGCGTAGTCGTCCTCGCGCAGCCGGACGACGCGCGCGAGGTCGAGGCTGTGCAGCGTCTGCCGGAGGTCGGCGTTGTCGCTGAAGAAGTTGCTCACGACGCGCCTCCGTCTGCCGCGGCGGGCTGGGCCGGCGCGGGAGCGGCTTCGCCGCCCGCGCCCTTCGTCTTGTACGCCTGGATCAGCAGCGGGATCACCTTGTGCAGGTCCCCGACCACGCCATAGTGGGCGACGCTGAAGATGGGTGCCAGCGGGTCGGAGTTGATGGCGAGGATGCGCGCGCTCTGGTCCATGCCGGCGCGGTGCTGCACCGAGCCGCTGATGCCGCAGGCGATGTAGAGCTTGGGGCGGACGGTCGTGCCCGTCTGCCCGACCTGGTGGTCGTGGTCGATCCAGCCCGCGTCCACGGCGGCGCGGCTGGCGCCGACGACGCCACCGACTGCGCGGGCCAGCTCCTCGACGAGCGCGAAGCCCTCGCGGGAGCCGACGCCGACGCCGCCCGAGACGACGATGCGCGCGCCCTTGAGGTCCACCCGCTTCTCCTCCTGCACCCGCTTGACCAGCTTGACCGTGAACTCGGCGTCGCTGAGCACGACCCCGTCGCGGACGGCGATGCGCTCTGCGGCGCGGGTGACGGGGACGGTGATGATGCGTCCGCTCCGCCGCTGGTCCTCCTCGGGCATGACCATCACTCCCTCGCGGACGGTCGCCATCTGCGGCCGGTGCAGCGGGCTGATGATGGTGGCGATGATGTTGCCGCCGAACGCGGGGCGGATCTGGTAGAGCAGGTCCTTGTACTCCTCGCCCTTGAGCGAGTGATCGCCGATACGCAGGTCGGTGCAGTCGGCGGTGAGCCCCGTGCGCAGGGAGCTGGCCACGCGCGGCGCGAGGTCGCGGCCGGTGGTGGTGGCGCCGTAGAGGACGATCTGCGGCTGGTGCTCGCGGATCAGGCTGGTGACGACCGCCGTGTACGGCTGCGCCAGGTACTGGGCGAGGTCCGTGTGGGCGACGACGAAGACGGTGTCGGCGCCGCGGGCGACGAGGCGCGTCGCGACGTCCTTGAGCGTCGCGCCGGCGCCGATGAGGACGGCGCCGACCTGCACGCCGAGCTGGTCCGCCAGCTCGCGGGCGCGGCCGAGCAACTCGAGACTGACCTCGGCCGCCACGCCGTCGTGCTGCTCGACGACGACCCAGACGTCGTTCCGTCGGCTATCCAAGGATGTGCTCCTCGATCAGCTCGTGGACGAGCTTGGTGATGCCGGCTTCGTCCGGAGCGACCATGCGCGCCTCGCTCTGGGCGAGGACGACGCTCTCGATCTCCTTGACGCGCGTCGGTGAGCCGCGCAAGCCGAGCGCCTCGCGGTCGGCGGCCAGCGCCTCGTGGTCCCACTGCACGACGCGGGCGCGACAGACGGGCTTGCCGTCGCGCCCGATCATGCACACCTCGGCGTCGTCGCTCTCCGGGTTCAGATAGCTGTCGTCGTACTCGGGCATGGCCTCGGCGGCGATGCCCTTGTAGGTCATGACGAGCTTCACGCTCGCCGGGCGAGGATCGTTGGCCTCGCCGGTGACGGTGAGCAGACAGGGCAGTGGGCTGGTGAGGGTCTCGAACCCGCCCTCGATGCTGCGCGTGGCCGTGACGGAGCCCGTGGAGGCGCCCGCGCCCGTCGGGGCCAGCTCGTCGATCCGGCTCACGCAGGTGATCTGGGGGTAGCCCAGCTTCTCGGCCGTCTGCGGGCCCACCTGGGCCGTGTCGCCGTCGATCGCCTGGCGGCCGCAGAGCACGAGATCGGCGCCGCCCAGTTTCCGGACGGCGAGCGAGAGCGCGTAGCTTGTCGCGAGCGTGTCTGCGCCGGCGAACGCCTTGTCGGTGAGCAGGATGACCTCGTCGGCGCCGCGGTACAGCGATTCGCGCAGCACCTGCGTGGCGGCCGGCGGCCCCATGGTCACCACGGTGACGCGCGCGCCGTGGCGGCTCTTGAGCCTGAGCGCTTCTTCCAGCGCGTTCAGGTCCTCCGGGTTGAACACGGCCGGCAGCGCCGCCCGGTTGATGGTGCCGTCCTCCTTCATGGCCTCGCCGGTCACGTTGGCCGTGTCCGGGACCTGCTTGACGAGGACGACGATGCGCAGCTGGGGCATGTCAGGTGTCCAGGGTCGAGGGCTTGGGGGTGTGGGGAAGCACAGTCACGAAGCCGGAAGGTTACCAGATGCCCACGGCGCACGCACGTCCGACGTCAGAGCGTCTCCGTCAGGTAGGTCGGCGGACGCCGGCGGGCTGCCCCGCGCACGGCGGGAGGCCACGTGCCGAGACGCTCAGGCAGGCTCGACGCAGCTGCTCGGCACCCAGCCCGAGATGCCGGACTGCGTGCGGCAAAGATACCAGCCGCCGACCTCGTCGAGCACGTCGAGGACCTCTTTGCGACCGACGGAGAGCTCGGTGGCGTCGTAGTCGCGAAGGGCGACGGCCTGGTGGTTGCCGGTCATCTCGAGGTAGTCGTCCGGCACCCAGCCCGATCGCCCTGCCTGGTCCGTTGCCCACACGTAGGCGGTCCACACCTGGTCGTGATGCCCCACGCCCAGTGTGTCACCCGCGCGGAAGCGCACGGGGTTGGGGTCACTCGTCACGTGCGGTTCGATGACGCGCACGCGCTCGGGCAGATCGCTCATCGGTCCTCCCCGATCTCCTCGACGCAGGCCGCCTGCACCCAGCCCTCGACTCCGGCGGCGCTGCGGCAGAACAGGTAGTCGCCCACCTGTTCCAGCACGTCGAGCGTCTCCTCGGCCATGACCGTGAGGTGCGTGGAGTCGTAGGCGCGGCGCGCGACCGCGTCGTGCCCGGCGCGGACCTCGATGTAGTCCTCGGGTACCCAGCCGTGGTGCCCGTCCTCGGTGGCGCACCACACGAAGGAGGGGTGCTGCTGGTTGCGGTGCCCCACAGAGAGGCTGTCGCCCTCGCGGAAGCGGATCTCCTGGACCTGCTCGCGGGTGCAGGAGGTGACGACCCGGACCTTGGTAGATACTGTGCTCATCTGGCCATTGTAGTCCACTTTTTCGGGAGTGAAACCCGCGCCCAAGGAGGGAGGTCGCCCGATGCGCTATCATGGGCGCCCTATGGCCGAGACCCTGCAGCCGCGCGTCCGCTTCGCTCCCTCGCCCACGGGCTACCTGCATCTGGGCAGCGCTCGTACCGGACTCTACAACTTCCTCTTCGCCCGTCAACATGGGGGGACTTTCATCCTCCGTATCGAGGATACCGACCTCAGCCGAAGTACGGACGAGGCGATCGCGCAGATCATCGGCTCGATGAAGGAGATGGGGCTGCACTGGGACGAGGGCCCGGGCGTGCCGGGCTCTCACGGGCCGTACCGGCAGACGGAGCGCGACGGCATCTACCACGAGTACGTCGAGCGGCTGCTCGGGACCGGCCACCTGTACCCGTGCTTCTGCACGCCGGAGGAGCTCGATGCCGAGCGCACCGCGGCGCAGACGGAAGGTCGCGGCTGGGTGTACTCGGGCAGGTGCCGGGCGCTGGAGCCTGCGGAGGTCCAGCGCCGCCGGGCGGCCGGAGAGCCGTACACGCTGCGTGTGCACGTCCCCGCCGGCCGCACCGTCTTCCACGACATCCTGCGCGGCGACGTCGCTTTCGAGAACGACACCATCGGCGACTTCATCGTGCAGCGCTCGGACGGCAGCGTGACCTACAACCTCGCCGTGGTCGTCGACGACGTAGCCATGGAGATCACCCACGTCATCCGCGGCGACGACCACATCAGCAACACGCCCAAGCAGGTCGTGATCTACGAGGCCCTGGGCGTCCCGGTGCCCGAGTTCTTGCACATGCCGCTGCTCTTCGGCACCGACAAGAAGAAGCTCAGCAAGCGGCATGGCGCCACCAAGCTGGAGCAGCTCACCGCAGAGGGCTTCCTGGTCGAGGTGGTGCGCAACTACCTCTGCTTCCTCAGCGCCGAGTTCGACGAGAGCATGATCACCTGGTCGATGGACGACCTGATCGCCCGCTTCGACGTCACCAAGTTGGGCACCAGCCCCAGCATCTTCGACCCCGAGAAGCTCCGCTGGATGAACGGCCGCTACGTGCGCTCCATGACCGACGAGTGGCTCGGCGGCCGCCTGGTCGAGTACCTGACGAGGGTCGGGTTCTACGGCGACCCGGCCGGCGTCGGCGAGCTGGCGGCCCAGGGACCGCAGGCGCTCGCCGCCTCCGTCGAGGGCGTCGAGACGCAGCTCATACCGCCCCTGGTGCCCGACGAGGAGCAGGAGGCGCTCACCCGCGAGGTCGCGCCGCTCGTGCACGAGAAGGTCGACGTGCTCGCCGACATGATCCCGATGGCCGGATGGTTCTTCCGGCCGCTCGCGTTCGCGCCGGAGGCGCTCGAGCGGCTCCGGGCACGGCGGGAGCGGCGGAGACCCTCACGGCCGCCGCCGCCGGCCTCCGCGCGCTCGAGCAGTGGGACGTGCCGGCCATCGAGACGCTGGTGCGCGAGCTGCCGCCGGCGCTCGAGCTCAAGCCCAAAGCCGTGTTCGCCGCCCTCCGCCTCGGCATGAGCGGCCAGAGTGTCACCCCCGGCCTCTTTGAGAGCCTCTGGGTGCTCGGGCGCGACAACGCCGTCGCGCGGCTCGAGCAGGCGGCCGCGCTGCTCTAGCCCGGCGCCGCGGCGAGGGCCCGCGATCAGTCGACGAGGACGAGGGCGAAGTAGCGGTACTCGTCGCCCTCGTCGCGCACGACGTCGATGGTGCGGCCGGCGTTGCGCACGGTCGCGAAGACATCGACGCCGCAGCCTTCCATGGAGGGCCGCGCTTTCTCCGGCGTCGGGCACTCCCTGCCCTTGCCGCACGCGTCGCAGAGGTCGCAAGGGCCGGCGCCCATCGTCCACGCCTTGTGGTGGCCGGCGAGGAAGAGCTCGCGCTCGAGGGCGAGCGCGGCGTCGTTGAGGCGCCTCGACTCGGGGTCGCTCGCCTCCAGGCCGACGATCGGGCCGACCTCGAGCAGGACGGCGACCCGGTACTCGGAGAGCAGCCGCTGCGTCACGGCGACCGGTTGCAGGTTCGGCGGGCAGGTCTTGTGCACGCCCGGCTCGTCGCAGCCGAAGAGACACTTCATGCGCACCCACTCCGCGGCCACCACCGCGTCGGCGTCGACCATCGTCGCCGCGTCGGCGCCCAGCTGGATCGCGCGGCGGCACCATTGATCGGGGTGAGAAAGGTCCATCGTTACCTCCCAGTGGTGGGTCCGGCAGGCTGGTCGGGCGTGGCGGCTCGCCGGCTCGGGATCGCCGCGGCGGCGGACGCGGCCGCGTCCTCCGCCGCAGTCGCGGCGCGCAAGGAGGCCGCGGCGGCCGCCGCATCCGCGGCCGCGGCCGCATCTGCATCCGCCTTGCGCTGCCTGCGCGACCGCTTCTCCGGTACGACCCCGGCGAGGCGGTCAACGGCGGCGGGCAGGTCGGTGAGCTTGCGGATCACGGCGTCCGGCGGCTTCGCCCCATCCGGGAACCGGCGCTTCGTCGGGTTGTACCAGATGGCGCGCATCCCGGCGCGGTGCGCGCCGGCGACGTCGTTGGTGGTCCCGTCACCCACCATGACCGCCCGGTGGGGGTCGAGAGGCAGGCCGGCGTCACCCTCGCGAAGGAGTGCCGCGCGGAAGAAGGCGTAGTTGGGCTTGTGGTCGCCGACGTCCGCGGAGGAGACGACGTCGTCGACGAGGTCGGCGAGCCCGACCCGGGCCAAGGCGAGGCGTACGTCACTGCCCGGGGAGTCCTCCGCGTTGGTGGCCACGACAAGGCGGTAGCGGGCGTGCAGGCGGGTCAGCGCCTCCTGCGCGCCGGGCTCCGCTTCGACGTGCTCCCAGTCCTTCATGGGTCCCTCGCGCATGCCGGTGTCGACCATGAGCGTGTTGCCCCAGTCGAGGAAGACCAGATCGATCCCTTCAGCGTTGGAGCCGGGGTCAAGGCCGCCCGCGCCGCGCCCGCCTGCGGCCGACGACGCGGCCGTTCGCGCCGCGGCCGACTCCTCCGGGGAGGGCCACGGCATCAGCAGACGCACGATGAGCGCGATGGCGAGCCCGAAGGCGAGGCCGGCGAGCACGTCGGAGGGCCAGTGCACGCCGAGGGAGACGCGCGAGACGGCCATGGTGATCGGGAAGAGGACGGCGAGCGCGACCACCGGCCAGCGCCAGCGCGTCGGCCAGGCGATGACCGCGACGGCCGTGGCGATCGCCGTCGCCGTCGTCGTGTGACCGCTGGGGAACGCATAGATCGAGGCGTCCACGACCGGGTCGCCGCCCGGAGGCCTTCGCTGGACCACGAGCTTCAGGAGGGGGTTGAGCACGAGAGCCGCGACGGCGGTCACGGCCAGATAGACCGCCTGCACCATCCGCCCGCTCCACCACAGCGCGCCCGCGATGACCGCCACCACGATACCGAGGAGCCACCATGTGTCCAGCTTGTCCATGATGGTGAAGAGGCCGGTGAACGGTTGCCGGCGGTGTTCCTCGAACCACCCGAGGATCCTGCCGTCGAGGCCGCCTCCTGCGTGTGCGCGCACCAGCGCCGCGATGATGACGAGCGCGGCCAGGGCGGCGATCGCCGCGATCAGGAAGAGGCGGCGCTGGCGGTTGCGGGCGCTTGTCTCGTCAGCAGCCGGCACAGATGAGGTCACCGAGCGCCCGCGGCAAGTCGTCGAAGTGACGGACGATGACGTCCGCCGTCGAGCGGCCGGCGTCGGCGTTGTTGGCGCCGATGAAGTGCACCGCAGACATGCCCGCCGCCTGCGCGCCGGCGACGTCCGTGCGCTGGATGTCGCCGACGTGGGCGGCCTCGGACGGCCGCACCCCGAGCTCCTCGAGCGTGTGCACGAAGACGCGCGCGTCGGGCTTGCACATGCCGTGCTCGTTGGAGAAGAACGTGTACTCGAAGTAGGCGAGCAGGCCGTTGTCCTCCAGAAGCTCCCGGAGCACGGCCCCCGGCGAGTAGCCCGTGTCGCAGATGACCGCGAGCCGGTAGCGATCCGCCAGCTGAGGCATGGCGTAAACGGCGCCCGGCACGGGCTCAGGGGGCAGCTCGAGGACGAGGTGCTCGAAGCGGTCGACGAGCTCGTCGAACACCGGCTGGGAGAGCGTGACCCCGAGGGAGGCGAGGGCTGCCTCGACGAGCTCCGCGCACGGGGGCGTACGGTGTTCGTGCAGCCAGACGTAGTCGAAGTGGTCCCAGCTGGCGCGCAGCGACTCGTCGAGCGCGCGCTCGGTGGTCTCGAGGCCGGCGGCGTGCAGCGTGTCGCCGAGGACGCCGGCGCGCAGGCGCTCTCGCTCGCGCCCGCGGACGTCGACGAACAGGGTACTCCAGAAGTCGAAGGTGACCGCCCTCAGCATGGACCTAGGGTACCAGACCCCGTGAACACGCCGTCGCCCCCACCCCCGTCGGGCCGGGGCGACGCACCCGGGCGCCGCTACGACAGGGTGGTCTCGTGCGGCGACCGCCAGTCGCCGGCCGGCGCGCCTTCGCGCGCGTGCATGACGGTGGGGCGCGACCGCACGACGTCCGTGCGGTACAGGTCCATGCTTCCGCATGCGGGACACATGAGCGACCGCGTGTCGTGCGGCGCGTCCTCTGGAGCGCGGAAGCGGTGGCGGCACTCGCCACACTGGTACTCGCTGCTCGGCATCGTGGGTACTCCCTTCAGGTCACCACATCTTGAGTATTACCCATTCAGGCCCAAAGGTCAGTCGGGTGAAGACCCGGTGAGTACGAAGAAGTGCAGTAGACTTGGCCGATGGCAGCGGAGTCCAAGAAGGCGGTCGTCGCCGCGATCATCGGCAATCTGGCGATCGCGGTCATCAAGTTCATCGCGGCGGCGATGACGGGCAGCTCGGCCATGATCAGCGAGGGCATCCACTCCGTGGTCGACACCGGCAACGGTGGGCTGCTCTTCTACGGCCTCAGGCGCGGTGCCAGGCCCGCCGACGAGCACCACCCCTTCGGCCACGGCATGGAGGTCTACTTCTGGAGCCTGATCGTCGCCGTGAGCATCTTCGGCATCGGCGGCGGCATGTCGATCTACGAGGGCATCACGCACATCCAGCACCCGGTCCCGCTCGAGGACCCGACCATCAACTACGTCGTGCTGGCGCTCGCGATGGCATTCGAGAGCTACTCGTTCAGCGTGGCATGGCGCGTCTTCCGCAAGACGAAGGGGTCGCGCCGCACGCTCTCGGCCATCCATCACGGCAAGGATCCCAGCCTGTTCACCGTGCTCTTCGAGGACACGGCGGCGCTTCTCGGCCTCGTGGTCGCGTTCGTCGGCATCTTCCTGAGCCACCAGCTCGAGGAGCCTGTCATCGACGGGATGACGTCGGTGGTGATCGGCGGGATCCTCGTCGCTGCTGCGCTCTGGCTGGCTTACGAGAGCCGCAGCCTCCTGGTGGGCGAGGCCGCGGACCCGGAGCTGGTCGCCACGGTCCGGGAGATCGCCCTCGCGGATCCGGCTGTGACCGGCCTCGGTGCCGTGCTCACCATGCACCTCGGCCCGGACGACGTGCTCCTCAACATCGAGGTCCAGTTCACCGCGGGCCTTCCGGCGGAGGACATCCACGCTGCCGTCCACCGCATCGAGGAGCGCATCGCCGGCTCGTATCCCGAGGTGAGCCGTATCTTCATCGAGGTGGAGAGCCTGCGCACCGTCGCGGACGTGTAGCTCGCTGGAGGACCGGGAACAACGCGGTCACAGAGTCGGGAGGATGATCACCAACGCGGGACGCCCCCGGATCTGACCAGCAGAACGGTCTTTCGTGGAGGCCGGCGCCGAGGCGCCGGCCTCCACTGCGTACGGGTGCTGCCGAGCCTTCGGCTCCCCAGTCCGGAGGCCCATGCCCGAAGGCAGGATCGTCTGCCCGGTCGCCCTCGTCACCGCTCTGCTCGACCGGCCCCGTGCTTCGCCTTATCTCCCGGGCGAAGCGAGGCGCTCGCTCGTGACGCGCTTCTTGCAGACGTCGCAGAGACCTTCGTCCTTCTCCGGCAATCGCCAGGCCGCAGCCATCGCGGCCGCGTGCTCCCTCGTCGTGATAGGCGTGCCGCAGCGCGCGCACTCCTGGAGTTCGAAGGTGCGGCCCCAGATCGTGCGCGTCGTGGCGGTGTCCACCATGGGGATGCAGTCGGTCGGACACTCCTCGACGCAGGAGCCGCAGCCCACGCAGTCAGGCGCTTCGGCCAAGCCGAAGGGCGGGCCCACGCTCTTTCTCTCGCCGCGGCCTCGCACCGCCAGGGCGCTGTAGCCCAGCGTCGAGCAGACGCGCACGCAGAGCTCGCACAGGATGCAGTCGGGGAGCGCCGCGTCCGTCATGGGCGCGAGCACTGGTTCGCCGACCGCGTACTGCTCGGCCAGCCGCCGCAGCACCGGCGCCTCCGGGGCGCGCCGCAGCAGCAACTGCAGGTTCATCCCACGAAGCTCGCGGATGCGTGGCGAGTCGGTGATCACGCTGAGCCCGGCCGACACGGGGTAGTCGCAGGACGTGGTGAGTTGCGTCCAGTCGCGGCCGGGCCGGCGGATCTCGACCAGGCAGAGCCGGCAGCTCGCGTTGGGGGCCACGGCGTCGTGGTGGCAGAGGCCGGGTACGTCCCGGCCGGCGTTGCGCGCCGCGGTGAGGAGGCTCGACCCGTCCGTCGCAGTGACAGGCTCGCCGTCGATGATGAGTTCAACGTTCACGGCGGCCTCCTAGCGCACCAGCACGGCGTCGAACCTGCAGACGTCCCTGCAGTTGCCGCACTTGATGCACAGCTCCGGGTCGATGGTGTGCAGCTGCCTCTTCTCGCCGCTGATGGCGTCCGCCGGACAGTGCACGGCGCACGCCCTGCAGCCGGTGCAGCGCTCGTCGATGATGCTGAACGTGATGAGCGCCTTGCACACCGCCGCGGGGCAGCGCTTCTCGTCCACGTGGGCGAGGTACTCGCTGCGGAAGTAGCGCAGCGTGGACCGGACGGGGTTCACCCCGCTCGTCCCGAGCGCGCACAGCGAGGTGGCCTCCACCGTGTCGCAGAGCCGCTCGATGAGCGGGATGGTGTCCTGCGTGCCGCGGCCCTCGGTGATGTCGCCGAGCAGCTCGTGCAGGATCGCGAGACCGTCGCGGCACGAGGTGCAGTTGCCGCACGACTCGGAGGCCAGAAAGCGCAGGAAGTACTTGGCGACGTCCACCATACAGGTGTCCTCGTCCATCACGATCATGCCGCCGGAGCCCATCATGGAGCCCTCGGCCACAAGCGTGTCGAAGTCCACCGGGACGTCCAGCTTGGCGGCCGGGAGGCAGCCGCCCGAAGGACCGCCGGTCTGGACGGCCTTGAACCTCCTGCCCGCCGGGATCCCCCCGCCGGCGCCGAAGACGATCTCGCGCAGCGTGGTGCCCATCGGGACCTCGACGAGGCCGGTGTTGTTCACCTTGCCGACGAGCGAGAAGATCTTGGTCCCCGAGGAACCCTCGGTGCCGATGGCGCGGTACCAGTCGGCGCCGTGCAGGACGATCGGCGGCACGTTGGCCCAGGTCTCGACGTTGTTGAGGTTGGTCGGCCTGCCCCAGAGTCCGCGCTGGGAGAGGTGGATGAGTCGCCGGCGCGGCACGCCGCGCCGGCCCTCGAGCGAGGCCATCATCGCGCTGGCCTCGCCGCACACGAAGGCGCCGCCGCCGCGGCTGACCTGCAGGTCGAACGAGTGGTCGCTGCCGAGGATGGACTCGCCCAGCAGCCCGACCTCGCGGGCCTCCTCGACGGCGCGCGTGATGCGCTCGACGGCGACGGGATACTCCTGGCGCACGTACACGTGGCCCTCGCGTGCGCCCATCGCGTAGGCGCCGATGATCATGCCCTCCAGCACGCTGTGCGGGTTGCCTTCCAGCAGGGCGTCGTCCATGAACGCGCCGGGGTCGCCCTCGTCGGCGTTGCAGACGACGTACTTGAGGTCGCCCTCGGCCTTGCGGCACGCCTCCCACTTGCGGCCGGTCGGGAAGCCGGCGCCGCCGCGGCCGCGCAGGCCCGAGCGCTTGACCTCCTCGAGCACCGCCTCGGGGCCCATCTCGAGAGCCTTGACGAGGGCCGCGTAGCCGCCGAGAGCGATGTAGTCGTCGACGGACGTGGGGTCGAGCAGGCCGCTGGCGCCCAGCAGCAGGCGCTGCTGGCCGCGGTAGAACGGGATCTCCTGCTCGGTGCGGCAGGCCTGCTCCGACTCGGCGTGGGTGTACAGGAGCTGCTCGACCACGTCGCCGAGCAGGGTCCTCTCCACTATCTCGGCGACGTCGCCGACCGCGACGTGCCGGTAGACGGTGCCCTCCGGCTGCAGGACGGCGAGCGGGCTGCTCTGGCAGAAGCCGAGGCAGCCGGTGGCGCGCACGTCGAGCTCGCCGGCGGCTCCGCGCGCCTCGACCTCGGCGCGGAGCGCGTCCACGACGCCGAGCGCGCCCTGGGCGCGACAGCCGGTGCCGGCGCACACCGCGATGACACGGCGCCGCGGGTCGCGCTCCGCGATCAGCTGCTCGCGGTGGCCCGCAAGGGCCGCCGGATCCGCCAGCACGGAGCTCATGGTCCCTCCCCGGGCGCGCGCACCTTCCTGACCAGCCGGGAGACCTTCTCGCCGGTCATGTGCCCGTGGTGCTCGCCGTCGACGAGCACGAGGGGGCCGAGCGCGCAGGCGCCGACGCAGCCCACCTCCTCGATGGAGAGCGAGAGGTCCGGCGTAGTACCGCCGGCGCCGACGCCGGTGTCGCGCTCCAGCTGCTCGAGCAGGCGCGGCGCGCCGCGCACGTGGCAGGCGGTGCCCACACACACGGTGCACGTGTGTCTGCCGCGCGGCTCCGTGTGGAAGCCGTGGTAGAAGGTGGTGACGCCGTAGACCTGGGCGGGCGCGAGCCCCAGGTGGGCGGCCGTCTCCCGTAGCGCCTCCTCAGGCAGGTAGCGGAACTCGGCCTGCAGGTCGTGCAGGATGTTCACGAGGTCGCCGGGGTCGTGGCGGGGATAGCGTGCCAGCACGGCGGCGACGCGGCTCGTGTCGATGGTCTGCGTCTCGCTCACGGTAGGGCCTCTCCGGGCTGCGCCGCGATCCCGCGCCGCAGCCACTCGTGGTGTCGCGGTCAGCCGCCGGCGATCATCGGGAAGATGGAGACTTCATCGTCGTCCCGGAGGAGGGTGTCCAGCAGCTGGAGATGCCGCACGTTGCGCCCGTTGACCAGGATGATGATCTCGCCGTGCAAGGCCTCTCCGTCGAAGACCGCCCGCCGGAACGGCCGGCCGTAGCGCTCCGCGAGCTGCGTGAGCAGCTCGCGGAGGTCGCCCGGCCGGCCGTCGATCCGGCGCTCCGTCTCCCGCGTCAGGTCGCGGATGGTCGCGAAGTACTTGACGGTCATGCCCTGAGCGACAGGTCCTTGAGCTTCGCCTTGGTCGGCACGCCGTTCTCGTCGTAGCCGCGCGCCGCGTAGTACTCCGGCACCATCTCGCCGAGCTTGCTGACGTGGCCCTTCGATGCCCCGCTCTTGAGCGGCTCCTCGAGGAGGCGCTTGGGCAGCGTGTCGTCGTCCTTGGTGAGGCCGGCGGCGATGTTCCAGAGGCGCTCCTGGGTCCAGATGCGGTCGCCGGCCTGCAGGAACTCATCGAGCGTGTAGTCCACGCCGGTGAGCGTGGCGAGCACCTCGACGAGCTGCACGCCCGTCAACCCGAACGTCGCAAAGAGGCAGCATCCAGTGGCGTCGAGCGCGGCCGTCAGGTTCTGGAACGCGATGCCCAGGCCGGCCTTGCCTTCGGTGACGTGCGGGTCGGCGAAGCCGCCACTCTGCAGCACCTCGTGCGAGATGGTGTAGCCGCGCACATGACAGCCGCCCCGGTTGCTGGTCGCGTAGTTGAGGCCGATGCCCTGGATGGCGCGCGCGTCGTAGGCCGGCATCTCCTGCTTCTTGGTCGTCATGGAGAACTCGGGATGGCCGTACCCGTCGGCCAGCCGGTACGAACCCTGGGCGACCTTGGCGCCGAAGCCGTCACCCTCGCCCATCTTGCGCGTCATCTCGACGATGGCGGCCGCGTTGCCCCAGCTGAGGTCCACGCCGTCGGTGTCGGCGGTGGTGATGATGCCGCGCTGGAAGAGCTCCATCGCGCAGGCGATCGAGGATCCCGACGCGATGGTGTCCATGCCGTACTCGTTGCAGAGGTAGTTGGCCTTGGTGATGGCGTCGAGGTTGTCGACGCCGCAGTCGGCGCCGTAGGCCCAGGCGGTCTCGTACTCCGGGCCCTCGCCCATGCCCTCGAAGCCCGGCGCGTCCACCTTGGTGACCCGGCCGCAGCTGATGATGCAGCTGAAGCAGCCCTTCTTGCGGACGAGCTGCTTGGAAGCCAGCGCCTCGCCGCCGGTCTTGTCGGCGGTCGGGAAGTAGCCGTCCTGCCAGTTGCGCGTGGGCAGGCCGCCGACCTGGTTGAGGATGTTGACCAGGACCTCGGTGCCGTAGGCAGGGAGGCCCGTGCCGCCGACCGGGTCGTCGAAGATCATCTGGCGCGCCGTGAGCACGGCCGCGAGGAACGCGTCGGGGTCGGCGACGTCGACGGCTCCGGTCCCGACCACCGCGACCGCCTTGAGGTTCTTGGCGCCCATCACCGCGCCGACGCCGGTGCGCCCGGCGGCGCGGTGCATGTCGTTCATCACGTTGGCGACCAGGGCCAGGTGTTCACCGGCGGGGCCGATGCAGGCGACCTTGGCGTCGTCGTCGGTCTCGGCGCGGATCATGTCGGTCGTGTCGGGCACGGTGTTGCCCCAGATGGCCCCGGCGTCGCGGATCTCCACGTCGGCGTCCTTGATCCAGAGGTACACCGGCTTCTTCGCCTTGCCCTCGACGATGACCGCGTCGTACCCCGCGTACTTGAGCTCGGGGCCGAAGACGCCGCCCGAGTTGGAGGCGGCGATCGAGTCGTTCAGCGGGCTCTTGGTGACGACGTTGTAGCGTCCGGCAGACGGTGCGAACGTGCCGGTGAGGGGACCGCTCGCGAAGATGAGCTTGTTGGCCGGCGAGAGCGCGTCGGTCTTGGGGTCGACCTCCTTGCGGATGAAGTAGCCACCCAGGCCGCGGGCGCCGATGTACTCGCGGGCGACCTTCGGGTCGAGGGCCTCACGGGTGGCCTTCCCGGAGCTGAGGTCGACGCGGAGGATGGTGCCTGTCCAGCCGTACATCTCAGCTCACCTCCTGGAACGCGTCCTTGAACTTCGCCGCGTAGGCCTTCTTCCGTGCCTTCACCTGGGCGTCGTCGTCGACGTACTCCAGCGCTTTCGTCGGACAGAAGGCGGCGCACTGCGGCGCCCCGTCGCAGTTGTCGCACTTGAAGATGCTGCTCGAGGCGGCGTCGTAGCGCGCGTTGCCGAAGGGGCAGGCGATGACGCACATGCGGCAGCGGATGCACTTGTCGGCGTCCCAGTCGACCAGCGCCTGGGTGGTCGTGCTGTTGTGCATCGCGCCGGTGGGGCAGACGGTGACGCACGAGGCATCGTCGCACTGCTGGCACATCATCGGCACGGAGATGCCCTCACGCTCCCAGGTGAACGCCTGGACGCGCGAGGCGCCGGGGCGGAATCTACGCTCGTGCTCGAACGAGCAGGCGAGCTCGCAGTTGCGGCACCCCGTGCACTTGTCGGGGTGGATCATCAATACCTTGGCCATGGCATCTCCTTTGGCGTCGGGTGCACGGGACGAGGCGGCGGCGCGGCTGAGAGCCGGTCGCCGGCGCTGGCTGCCGGCGGGGGAAGCGAGAAGAGGACGCGCTCGTGTGTGACCGTCGTCGCGGCGACGGTCCGACCTCGCGCGAGGATGCGGTCCGGCGATGCCGGGTACCCGCGCCCATTCAAACGGGTGTCCACGGCGTCCTCTCGTCGTCGGCACGTGACTCGCCACGTGCCACGAAGCGTCCCCTACACCTTACTCGTCGTCGACGGCTTGGCAAGGGCCCGGCGCCGGGACGTCGGGGGCGACGTGGGGGGACCGCGCGTGTACACTGGAGGAGTCCGCCCGGCCGGCGCAGCCCAGCCGGGCGTTCGGACGTCAGTCGACGGCCACCGGACCTCAGCGGTCCGTCGCCAGCCACCCCGACAGAGAGAACCCACCGTGTACGCCGCCTCCCAGATCCGCAATCTCGCCATCATCGCCCACATCGACCACGGCAAGACGACGCTGATCGACAGCATCTTCCGCGCCGCGCACGTGTTTCGCGAGAACGCCAAGGTCGATGAGCGCGTGATGGACAGCAACGACCTCGAGCGCGAGCGCGGCATCACCATCCGCTCCAAGCACTGCACGGTGGAATGGAAGGACTACCTCATCAACATCATCGACACCCCCGGCCACGCCGACTTCAGCGGCGAGGTCGAGCGGGTGCTCAGCATGGTCGACTCGGTGCTCCTGCTGGTGGACGCCAACGAGGGCCCGATGCCCCAGACGCGTTACGTGCTCATGCGGGCGCTGGGGTTCGGCCTCCGGCCGATCGTGATCGTCAACAAGGCCGACCGGCCCAACGCGGACCCGTCCGGCGCGCTGGACAAGACCTTCGACCTCTTCGTCGAGCTGGGCGCCACCAACGAGCAGCTCGACTTCCCCGTGCTCTACGGCTCCGGCCTCGAGGGCTGGATCGTCAATGACATCGAGGAGTACAAGAAGGAGGAGCACGAGCGCGAGGAGCACCTCCATGACGGCGGCGGCCTGTCGCCGGCGCTGCTTCGCGAGCTGGCCGACGCCGGCATGAACGACCTCTTCGAGACGATCATCGCCGAGGTGCCGGCGCCCCGGGTCGACCAGGAGGCGCCGTTCCTGATGCAGGTCAGCACGCTCGCCTGGAGCGACTACATCGGCCGCATCGGCTGCGGCCGCGTGCTCGCCGGCGGCCTCAAGGTCGGCGACGAGCTGCAACGCATCACCACGCGGCACCTCGAGATCGGCGATCCCGAGGCGGGCTGGGAGATGACGGGCACGGAGGCTGCGCGCGCCACCCATCTCTGGGTCACGCGCGGCCTCGAGAACCGCGAGGTCGAGGAGGCCTCCGCCGGCGACATCGTCTGGCTCGCCGGCCCTGACGACATCACGCTCGGGGACACGCTGGCGTCGCCCGAGCTCGTGGCGGCCGCCGCGGCGTTGCCGCCGCTCGAGATCGAGGAGCCGACCGTCAGCATGTTCTTCCTCGTCAACAACGGGCCCTTCGCCGGCCAGGACGGCAAGGCGGCGACGCTGCGGCAGATCAAGGACCGGCTGGAGCGCGAGCTGCGCGTCAACGTCGCGCTCCGCGTCGAGGACCTCGGTCGCCCCGACGGCGTCAAGGTCTCCGGCCGTGGCGAGTTGCACCTCGCCATCCTCATCGAGGAGATGCGGCGCGAGGGCCTCGAGCTGTGCGTCTCGCGCCCCGAGGTCATCACCCACCGCGACAGCCACGGCAAGCTCCTTGAGCCCATGGAGCAGCTGATCATCGACGTGCCCGAGGAGTACCAGGGCGCGATCATCCAGGAGCTGAGCCTGCGCAAGGGCGAGCTGCTGGCCGTGGAGTCCACCGGCACCGGGCTCGTGCGCCTCGAGTTCACGATCTCGACGCGTGGCCTGATCGGCTACCGCAACGACTTCCTCACCGAGACGCGCGGCCTGGGCGTGATGAGCTCGCGCTTCACGGGCTACGGGCCCTGGAAGGGCGACCTGCCCGGGCGGGAGCGCGGTTCGCTGGTCAGCCAGACCGGCGGTGAGGCGGCCGGCTACTCGCTCGAGAACCTGCAGAACCGCGCCGTGCTGTTCGTCGGCAACATGACCCCGGTCTACGAAGGGATGATCGTCGGCGAGAATTCGCGCGCCGACGACATGCTCTGCAACCCGACGAAGCGCAAGCAGCTGGGCAACTACCGGTCGTCCACCAAGGACATCGACGCCGGTCTCAAGGTGCCTCGCCCCATCACCCTCGAGAGCGCGCTCGAGTGGATCGCCGACGACGAGCTCGTCGAGGTGACGCCCAGGACGGTGCGCGTGCGCAAGCACATCCTCAGCACCGAGCAGCGCAAGAAGTTCGAGAAGCGCGGGGCTGCGGACGCCTGAAGCGCTCTCGCGCCGACGGCATGCCCCCACGAGCTGACTATCAGGTCGTACGTCACGCGACGAGCGTCCTCCGCCCGCAGGTAGAGTACGTCCGCAGATGATCCGCACCGAAGGGGGGTCGACGTGACCAGGGAGTCGCAGTTCTACATCGACGGGCGCTGGGTCGACCCGGTCGAGCCGGGCGAGACCATCGCGGTCATCGATCCGGCGACCGAAGAAGAGGTCGCGCGGGTGGCGGCCGCCACCGCCGCCGACGTCGAGTCGGCGGTGGCAGCGGCCCATCGGGCCTTCGAGAGCTACGGGCGCAGCAGTCGTGAGGAGCGCCTCGATCTCCTGACGCGCGTGCTCGAGGCGTACCGCCGTCGCGTGCCCGAGATCGCGGCAGCGATGACGCTCGAGGTGGGCATCCCGCGTGGCCTCGCCGGGGGCGGCCAGGTGATGGCCGGCGTAGGACACCTGCAGACGGCCATCCAGGTGCTTGACGACTACCCGCTCGAGCAGGACTGGGGCTCGACCAGGATCGTCCGCGAGCCCGTCGGCGTGTGCGCGCTGTTCGCGCCGTGGAACTGGCCTATGAACCAGGTGACGGCCAAGGTCGCGCCCGCGCTCGCCGCCGGTTGCACCATGATCCTGAAGCCGAGCGAGGTCGCGCCGCTCTCGGCGATCCTCTTCGCCGAGGCGGTGGACGAGGCCGGCGTGCCGCCCGGCGTCTTCAACCTGGTGAACGGTGCAGGGTCTGCACTGGGCGAATCGCTCGCCGGCCACCCGCTCGTCGACATGGTGTCGTTCACGGGTTCCACCAAGGTGGGAGGTCTGGTGGCGCGCACCGCGGCCGACTCCATCAAGCGGGTCTCACAGGAGCTCGGCGGCAAGTCGGCCAACATCGTCTTCGAGGACGTCGACGTGGACAGGGTCGTCGCCCAGGGCGTGCTGGGGTGCATGCACAACTCGGGGCAGACCTGCAACGCGCCCACGCGGATGCTCGTCGCCGAGTCCGTGTACGAGCGGGCGGTCGTGGTCGCGGCGCGCGCCGCCGCCGGCGTCTCCGTCGGCGACCCGCGCGACCCCGGGACGTTCATGGGCCCCGTGGCCGGCCGGAAGAGGTACCAGACGGTGCAGGGCTTCATCGAGGCCGGGTCGGCGGAGGGCGCCCGGCTGGTCGCCGGGGGCCTGGGCCGCCCCGCCGGCCTCGAGAAGGGCTTCTTCGTGCGGCCCACGGTGTTCGCCGACGTGACGCCGGACATGCGCATCTTCCGCGAGGAGATCTTCGGCCCGGTGCTCTGCCTCACCCCGTTCCGGGACGAGGAGCACGCGGTCGAGCTGGCCAACGCGACGGACTACGGTCTCTCCGGCTACGTGCAGTCCGCCGACGTGGAGCGGGCGCGGCGGGTGGCCGGCCGGCTGCGCACCGGCATGGTGCACCTGAACGGCGCGCCCACCGACGGGCGCGCGCCCTTCGGCGGCTACAGGAAGTCGGGCAACGGACGCGAGTGGGGCAGGTTCGGGCTGGAGGACTTCCTCGAGGTCAAGGCCGTCATGGGCTGGGGTCCGCGGGCGCGCTGGTCCTGACGGCGGCCGCGGGCGCCTCGGACCGGCCGGCGGCCGCGGCCGGCGCCCGCCTCAGCAGAGGTCGGTGAGCACCAGGTCGACGTCCTCGCGGGTGGTCTGCGGGTTGACGAAGCAGAAGCGCAGGACGGTCTCGCCGCGGTGCCTGGTCGGCATGAGCACGGCGAGGCCTCGGTCGAGCGCATCGGCACACCAGGCGGCATAGTCCCCGGCGGCCCAGCCGAGCCGGCGCACCAGGAGCACCGTGAACGCCGGCTCGATCACGAGCTCGAGCGCCGGCGCCGCGGCGACTCGCGCGGCGGCGTATGCGGCCGTGTCCACGCAGTGGTCGACCGCCGCGGCGTAGGCGTCGGTGCCGTAGGCCAGGACCGACGCCCAGAGCGGCAGGCCGCGCGCCCGGCGCGTCAGGTGGATGGCGAGGTCCGACGGGTTGCCGTGGCCGCTGATGGGGTCGAGGTACTCCGCCTCCTGGGTGAGGGCGCACCGCGCCGCCGCGGCGTCCCGGTAGAGGACGGCGGCGCAGTCGAACGGCGCGTACAGCATCTTGTGCGGATTGACGATGAACGAGTCGGCGCGCTCGATCCCCGCGAGCAGCGGCCGCGTCCGCGCGGAGAGCAGCGCCGCGCCGCCGTAGGCGCCGTCGACGTGCAGCCACAGCCGGCGCGCGGCGCAGACTCCGGCCACACCGACGAGGTCGTCGAAGGCGCCGGTGTTCGTCGCTCCTGCCGTGGCCACGACGGCGATGACGTCGTCTGGGTCGCGGCCGGCGAGCGCGGCCTCGAGGACGCGCGCCGTGAGGCGCCCGTGCGCGTCCGCGGCGGGCGCCGTCACGAGGTCGCAGCCCATGATGCGCGCCGCGGCCGCCATCGACGCGTGCGCCGAGGCGCCGACGACGATGGCCTGGCGGCGCGGCGCGCCGAAGCGCTCGCCGCGGGCCGCCACGAGGGCGCTGAGGCTGGCGATGGATCCGCCGCTGACGAAGGTGCCGCCCGCTGAGGGCGGGAATCCGGCGAGGTCGGCGAGCCAGCGCACCACGGCGTCCTCCGCCTCCACGGCAGCCCCGGCCTCGAGGAGGCTGCCGCCGAACACCATGGCCGCAGGGAGCGCCATGTCGGCAATCGCGGCGGCGACGGTCGGCGTCCCGGCGACGAAGGCGAGGAAACGCGGGTGGTCTGGGGGGATCGCGGTCGGGATCACGGCCTCACGCAGTGCGCGCAAGGCCGCCTCCGTGCCGATCCCGCCGGGCGTCAGTGTGGGCAACGGCTCGCGAAGGGGGGCGGGAGGCAGCACCGACCGTCGATCGGCGAGCCGCGCCATCGCCCAGTCGAGCGTGTCTTGCGCGGCGGCGCCGTCCGCCGGGGTCGGCTCGTGCATGCTCATGGGCGCATCGCCCGGGTCACAGCTCGCCGTCGTAGTAGTCGACCGCGCTCTCGCGTCTGACCATGAGCCCCTCCACGTCTCCGCCGGGCCAGGCTCCCCACTTGTCGCTGTCGGGGTAGTAGCTGATGCTCGGGTCCACCATCGTCGAGAGCAGGAGGACGCGCGCGGACGCCGGGCCGGCGTTGCTCACCTTGTGGGCGCCGGCCGGGCCGGGCGGGAAGCACACGACGTCGCCCGGCTCGAGGATCTCCTCGCGCTCGCCGTCGCCGGCGGCCCGGCGCAGTGTCGGCCGCCCCGCGAGCACAAGCAGCCACTCCTCGTTGCCGAACTCGCAGTGATAGGGGCAGACGCTCTCACCCGGGTCGAGGTGGTACACACTCCCGCCGATCATGGCGGCGCCGAGCATCGGCCCCAGCTTGGCGCGCGGGGCCACGTATCCCGGCGGATCGCCGGGATCCGTCGCAGTCGGTACGGAATACAGGTTGACGCGCTCCATCGATCCTCCTTGCGGCTGCGCCGGCAGCGGCCGTCCCCCGGCGCCGGCGCTCATGTGACGGCCGGAGCCTGCCCGGGCATCTCTAGTCTATGACTCGCGAGGAGCAGAAGCGCGCCGCCGCCGTAGCGGCGCTGCGGTACGTCACGCCCGGCGGGATCGTCGGTGTCGGCACGGGAAGCACCGCGGATCGGTTCATCGCCGCTCTTGCGGCGCGGCCGGGCCTGGTCACCGGTGCGGTCGCGAGTTCGGAGGCCTCGGCCGCCGCGCTTCGTGCGGCCGCCGTGTCCGTCGTCGGGCTGGACGAGGTCGCGGCGCTTCCGCTCTACGTCGACGGGGCCGACGAAGTCGACCCGGAACTGCGGCTGGTCAAGGGCGCCGGGGGGGCGCTCGCCCGCGAGAAGGTGGTCGCGAGCGCCGCCGCGCTCTTCGTCTGCATCGTCGACGAGGGCAAACTGGTCGCGCGCCTGGGCGGCGTCCCGGTGCCCCTCGCCGTCCTGCCGATGGCGGTCACGCTCGTCGCGCGGCGCGTGCGCATGCTCGGCGGCCGTCCCGCCGCCCGGGCCGGCTACCGCAGCGACGACGGCGCGGCGATCATCGACGTGACCGGCCTCGACCTCAGCGACCCGGAGCGACTCGAGGCTGAGCTCGACGCCATCCCCGGCGTCGTGGAGTGCGGGGTCTTCGCTCGCCGCCGCGCCGACGTCGTGCTGGCGGGCACCACAGAGGGCGTACGCGAGCTCAGACCTGCTTGAAGACCATGATGCTGCCGGTGTAGCAGCAGAGCCACACGCTCCTGGTGGGCGCGTCGTAGGTGATCCCGATCGGCAGGGCGTTGGTGTTCACCGTGTCGATCACCTTCATGTCGCTGGTGCGGACCATGCTCATCGTGTTCGAGTCGTAGTTGACGACGAACAGCGACTTGCCGTCGGGGGCGATGGCCATGCTGCGCGGCTGCGCCCCCGTGGCGACCTTGTCGACGACCTTGCGCGTCCTCGGGTCGATCTTGGCGACGGTGCCCTCGCCGTTCAGCGTCGCGTACAGGTACTTGCCGCTGGGGGCCATGCACACGTGCCGCGGGCTGCTGCCGACGCCGCGGATCCACGAGACCGAGAAGTCCCGCAGGTCGACCGCGGCGATGTCGTAGCTGCCCATCACGGCCACGTACGCCGTCCGCGAATCGGGCGAGACGGCGATGCCGCGCGGGTAGGGCCCGAGGTAGACGCTCTTGACCACCTTGCTGGTGTGGATGTCGATGACGCTCAGACTGTAGGAGCACCAGTTGCTCACCAGCAGGTACTCCTGGTCCGGCGTGACGGTCAGGTACTTGGGGACGGCCCCGACGCGGATGACCTTGTCGATCGCGAGCGTGTCGAGCGGGACGCGGTAGACGTAGCTCTTGTCGGTGCCGTCGCCCGGGGCGCAGACGTCCCGTCCCTCGGTGTAGCCGTCGCCGAACATCGAGTACTGCGAGACGTACATGAAGCGCCCGTCGGGCATCGCCGCAGCCTCGACGGGCGCTCCCCGGATGGTCTCGCCGTGCCCCTTGATGCGGAACGTGTCGGCGTCGATCTTGTCGGGGATCGTCTCGACCAGCTTGAGCGTCTTCGCGTCGTACACGGTCATCGTGTGCTTGTACATCATGTTCTGCGCGAAGACGTAGCCGGTGCCGGTGCTCACGACGGACTTCGGCGAGATGTCCTGACTCACGATGGTCTTGCGCAGCTTGAGCTTGAGCGATGAGGACGGCGGACCCGTCCAGACGGTCGGGCTCGGCGACGGCGTGGGCCGGTCGTCTTGCGGCTCGTCACCCTTCTCGCGGGAGTCGGCGGAGCCGGCCAGGCCTTCGCCTCCCGTATCGGAGCCGCAGCTGCCGATGGCCGTCCACAGCACGCCGCCCAGCACGGCGATGATCACGATCAGGGCGATCAGGGCGAAGAACCGCCGGCGCCGGTACACGCGCGCCTTGCTGGCGCGGCGGGTGCGCCGGCGCTGGGATGGACGGGGGGTGTGGTCGGGACTGTCCATGGTGCGCGAGTGTAGCAAACGGCCCGGCGGACTGACTCCCGGACGCCGGGCCGCGAGATCCGGCCGGTGTCAGCCGAGGACCGGGCGGAGGCGTGCGAGCGCCTCGTCCAGCATCTGACGACGGCAGCCGAAGTTGAGGCGGACGTAGGCCGGGTCGCCGAAGTCGGCCCCGGCCGAAAGTGCCACGCCGGCGGCCCGGCATGCCGCCGGCGGGTCGTCGAGCCCGAGTTCGCGCACGTCGAGCCAGGCGAGATAGGTGGCCTCGACGTGCGTCATGCGCACGCGCGGGAACTCCGCGGCGACGAACGCCTCGAGCGCGTCGCGGTTGCCGCGCAGGTAGTCCAGCAGACCGGCGTGCCATGCGCCGCCCTCACGGTATGCCGTTTCGGCGGCGGTGACGGCGAAGCAGCCGGGGAACGGCAACAGGCCTTCGCCCGGCCGCACGAACCGCCGCCGCAGCTCCTCGTTCGCGACGATGGCGAAGGCGAAGTTGAGGCCCGGCAGGTTGAAGGTCTTGCTCGGCGCCATCAGCGTGACGATCCGGTCCGCGTCGCCGGGGCAGGCGTGCGCCGCCGGCACGTGCACCTGGTCGTCGAGGATCAGGTCGCAGTGGATCTCGTCGCTCACGAGCACGAGGTCGTGACGGCGGCAGAAGTCGACCACCCGCTCGAGCTCGTCGCGGCGCCAGACGCGGCCGAGCGGGTTGTGCGGATGGCAGAAGAGGAGCACGCCGGCGTCGGGCGTCACGGCGGCCTCGAGGCCGTCCAGCGGCAGCTCCCAGCGGCCTCCACCGAACTCGGCCGGCACCGTGACGAGTCTCCGGCCGCGTCCGCCGGGAGCCTCCAGGAACGGTGGGTACACGGGCGTGACCGTCAGCACCGCCCCGCCGGGCGCGGCGAAAGCGTCGCAGGAGAGGTTCAGCCCCGGCACGACGCTGGGCAGCCACACGATCCAGTCGCCGTCGATGCGCCAGCCGTAGCGACGCTCGAGGTGGGCGACGATCGCCTCGACGAGGGAGTCGGGCACCAACGAGTAGCCGTAGACGCCGTGAGCGGCACGCGCCGTGAGCGCCTCGACCACCTGCGGCGGCGAGGCGAAGTCCATGTCGGCGACCCACAGCGGCAGAGGGCTGCCGGGGTAGAGGTCCCATTTGTAGCTGTCGGTGCCCCGCCGGTCGATGTGGGCATCGAAGTCGAGATCCATGGGCACAGGCTAGCAGAAGGGCGCCCGGGCGTGCGCCCCGCCGCCACGGAGGCGCGGCGAGCGACCCGGATCGCGCCGCGCGGGAGACAGGACTACTTCAGTCCTGTATCCTCACGAGGTTGCTCTTTTGCCGAAAAGGTCGAAGACTCACCAGTACCCTGACGGACCCACCCCGCACGAGGACGCCCCCACCATGAAGATCCGCCTGATAGAGCCCATCTCTCCGAGCCGTCATCTCTGGTCGAAGTCGTACTTCGTCCGGCTTGGACTGCCCATGATCGGCGCCGCGCTCGTTGAGGCGGGCCACGATGTGCGCATCTTCAACCCGCAGCTGGCGCCGGTCGACTGGCCGGACGTGTTCAGCTCCGACCTCGTCGGCATCTCCAGCACCACCTCGACGATCCCCGAGGCGTACCGCATCGCCGACGAGCTGCGCCGGCGAGGCATCCCCGTCATCATCGGCGGCTCGCACGTGACCTTCATGGCGGACGAGGCGCTCCAGCACGCGGACTACGTCGCCCGCGGCGAGGGCGGCGAGGTGATCATGACCGAGCTCGCCGAGGCGCTGGCCGGCGCCCGAGAGATCGGCTCGATCGACGGCATCTCCTACGTCGGCAGCGACGGCACGAGGGTGGACGCTCCCCTGCGCGAGGCCTGTCCGGACCTCGACCTGCTCCCCTTCCCGGACATCTCGCTCATCGACGGTCACGAGCGCATCACCAACACACCGATCATGACCAGCTGGGGCTGCCCGTTCGACTGCACCTTCTGCTCCGTCACCGCCATGTTCGGCAAGAAGTACCGCTTTCGCAGCGCGGAGAGCGTCGTCGCCGAGATCAAGGAGAAGCAGCCCGAAAGGATCTTCTTCTACGACGACAACATGGCCGCGAACAGGAAGCGCCTCAAGAAGCTCCTCCGGCTGATGATCGACGAGGGGATCACGGTGCCGTGGGGCGCCCAGGTGCGCACCGACGTCGTGCGCGACCCTGAGCTGCTCGAGCTGATGCGGGCCTCGGGGGCCGAGTTCATGGCCCTCGGCCTCGAGTCCGTCAACCAGGACACGCTCGATAGCTTCGACAAGGCGCAGACGGTGGGCGACATCGAGCATGCCATCAAGGTGCTTCACGACTACGGTATCCGCAGCCACGGCATGTTCGTGCTCGGCGCCGACCACGATACCGAGAGCTCGGTCCGCGACACGGTGCGCTTCGCGCTCAAGAACAAGATCGACACGGTCATGCTCAACATCCTCACGCCGCTTCCCGGGACGCAGCAGTTCGCGGAGCTCGAGGCGGAGGGCCGCATCCTCGAGCGCGACTGGTCGTTCTACGACGCCCAGCACGTCGTCTTCCGCCCCCGGCAGATGACGCCGCTGCACCTGCTGCAGGAGACCATCAAGGCCAACAAGCGGTTCTACGCCACGTGGCGGCCGGTCTGGCAGTTCCACAAGTGGCTCTGGACCCGCAAGAACCAGGCGGCGAAGAAGAAGGCCGCTTGGGATCGCATGCTCGAGTACGGCTGGCTGTGGTACTACTCGCGCACCTGGTGGACCGCCGCCAAGAACCGTGCCCAGCGCAAGCGGCTCCGCGAGCTGAGCCGCACGCAGCCGCCGAGTCCGGCGCCGACGCGGACGCGCGCGCCGGAGCCGGCGCCGAAGCAGGCGGCGGCCGGCCGCGTCCCCGCCGCCGAGAAAGCGCCGCTGGCGTAGCCCCGGCGTGGGGGCGTGCCGGCGGCGCGCCCGGGGAACAGTCGTCTTGCACGGCGCGCCGCCGAAGCGGCGCGCGCCACACCGGACGACAGGACGCGACCATGGCAACCGCCACCTTCGCCGCCGGATGCTTCTGGGGCGTCGAGCAGCGTTTCGCCGCGCTGCCGGGCGTCACCAGCACAGAGGTCGGCTACACCGGCGGCACCACGCCGCACCCCAGCTACGAGCAGGTCTGTTCGCACACCACCGGTCACGCAGAGGCTGTGCGCCTCGAGTACGACCCGGGGCGCGTCAGCTTCGAGGAGCTCCTGGCGGCGTTCTTCGGCATGCACGACCCCACGCAGCTGAACCGCCAGGGACCGGACGTCGGCGACCAGTACCGCTCGGCCGTGTTCTTCCACACGCCCGAGCAGGAGAAGGCGGCCCGGTCCGCCGTGGGACAGCTCACGGAGAGCGCCGTCTTCAAGCGGCCGATCGTGACGCAGATCGCCTCGGCGCCCGAGTGGTGGCGCGCCGAGGAGTATCACCAGCGCTACTTCGAGAAGCACGCGCGCTTCGGCTGCCGGATCTGACCGCGGGGTTCCATCCGCTGACGCCGGACGCCGTCGCGTCGGTCCGCTCAGCCGGACAGATGCTCGATGAGGATCTTGAGGCCGATCGCGATGAGGATGACGCCGCCCACGACCTCCATGCGGCGTCCGAGAAGGGCTCCGAAGCGGGTCCCGAGCTCCAGCCCGACGGTGGTGAGGGCGCCGGCGACCACGCCGATGACCAGCGCCGGATACCAGATGTCGACGCCGAGCAGCGCGAGAGACAGGCCGACGGCAAGAGCGTCGATGCTCGTGGCGATGGAGAGCAGGACGAGCGACCAGCCCTTCGTCGGGTCGCTCCGGTCGGCCGCTTCCTCCTCGGGCTTGAGCGCTTCGTAGATCATCTTGCCGCCGATCCCGGCGAGCAGGCAGAAGGCGATCCAGTGATCGATCGGCGCGATGTAGTCGACGAGCGTGAGGCCGGCCAGCCATCCCAGGACCGGCATGAACGCCTGGAAGAGGCCGAAGTGCCAGGCGAGGCGGAAGGTCTGGCGCGGCGTGACCTCCCTGAGCTGGAGCCCGGCGCCGATGGCCACGGCGAACGCGTCCATGGCGAGGCCGATGGCGATCCCGAGGAGTGTCAGCGTAGACATCAACCGTGTACTCTACCAGCGGCCGGTGAGAGCCGGGCAGGCCGTGAGCCGCGAGGAGGTCCCCGCCGTGAAGTACCGTCGCATGTCGATCGAGGAGGAGTCTCCCGAGCAGTTCGGCTACGATCGCATCCGCTACAACCTCACCGAGAGCTCGGTGCGCGACCGCTCCCTGGCAGACCTCGGGATCGACCTCGGCGACATGCTCCTCTTCTACGGCGACCACGAGGGCAACGAGACGCTCCGCGACCTCGTCGCCGTCCAGAGCGGGGGCGAGGCGGCCGGCGTGAGCCGTGACGACGTGCTGGTCACGGCCGGCGCCGCCCAGGCGCTCTTCATCATCGCCACCTCACTCCTCGACAAGGGCGACCACCTCGTCGTCGTCCGCCCCAACTACGCGACCAACATCGAGACTCCTCGGGCCATCGAGGCGGACGTCAGCTTCCTCGATCTGGCCTTCGAGGACGGTTTTCGCATCGATCCCGAGAAGCTGATGGCGCTGGTCACGTCGCGCACCCGGTACGTGAGCATCACCCTGCCGCACAACCCGACCGGGGTGATGATGAGCGACACCGAACTGCGCGGCCTCGTCGCCGAGGTGGAGAGCGCCGGCTGCCGCCTGCTCGTGGACGAGACGTACAGGGAGATGACGTTCGGTGAGGCGCTCCCCGCGGCGGCCACGCTGAGCGACCGGGCGATCAGCGTCAGCTCGCTCTCGAAGACCTACGGCATCCCCGGCATCCGCACCGGCTGGGTGGTGTGCCGCGACCGTGAGCTCATGAGGACCTTCCTCGCCGCCAAGGAGCAGATCGGCATCTGCGGCAGCGTCGTGGACGAGGAGATCGCCGCGCGGGCCTTCGCCCAGAGCGGCACGTGGCTCCCGGAGCTGCACGCGTTCATCGCCCGGCGACTCGGCGTCGTCAAAGAGTGGATGGCGGACGAGGAGATGATGGAGTGGGTCGAGCCCTCCGGAGGTGTGGTGTGCTTCCCGCGGATCAGGCCGGACATCCCTGTGGACGTGGACGAGTTCTACCGCGTGCTCGGCGAGGTGCACGGCGCCTACGTCGGGCCAGGGCACTGGTTCGAGCAGGACAGGCGCCACATGCGCATCGGCTACGCTTGGCCGCTGCCCGAAGAGCTGGAGGGCGGTCTCGCCGCCATCTCCGGGTCGCTCCGGGCCGCGCTGACCCTCTGACGTGATGGGCGCGGCCGACGATATGAGGGTCAGGCATACCTCGGACCAGATCATGGGGGCCGGTGAGCGCCTGCACCTGCAGGCGTGGCTCCCGGCCGGCCCGGATCCCGAGCGGGCCCCGGAGCCGACGGCCGTGATCGCCCTCGTCCACGGGTACGGCGACCACGGCGGTCGCCACACCTGGTTCGGGGAGGACATGGGCGCGCGCGGCTACGCCGTGTATGCGTACGACCTTCGTGGCCACGGGCTGTCCTCGGGCACGCGCGGTCAGATCGGGCGGTTCGACGACTATCTGGACGACACCGCGCTCTTCGTGGAAGAGGTGCACCGCCGCGAGCCCGGCAGGCCGGTCGTGCTGCTCGGGCACAGTCTCGGTGGTCTGATCTGCACGCGCTTCGCGGAGGAGCGCCCCTGCGACGTGCGGGCGCTCGTCCTCTCTTCGCCCTTCTTCGCGCTGGCCGTGCAGCCGGAGCCGGTCAAGCTCCTGGGGGCCAAAGTGCTCTCCGCCGTCTGGCCCGGACGCGACATCGGCAACACGGTGAGGGCCGAGGACCTCTCGCACGACCGGGCGGTGGTGGAGGCCTACGTGACCGATCCGCTCGTGCACCACGTCGCCACGGCGCGCTGGGCGGCGCAGACCCTGAGTGCCCAGGACGCGGCCATGGCCGCCGCGCCGCGCGTCGTCCTGCCGCTGCTGGTGGTGTACGGCAAGGACGACCAGGTCGCCGATCCGGCGTTCACGGAGGCTTTCTTCGCCACGGCCGGGTCGGCCGACAAGAAGCTCGTGCACTACGACGGCCTGTACCACGAGCTGTTCAACGAGGTGGGCCGCGAGCAGGTCTTCGCCGACGTCGCGGCCTGGCTCGCCGAGCGGGTCCCGGCGGGGTAGGCAGGGCAGAACCCGGGACCGGCGGAGCCGTCCGCGCCGCGCGTCCCGCAGATCAACCCTCGGCCGGCCGCCCCACGGTGCTCATGTAGACGACCGGCTCCACGTCGGGGTCGACGCCGAGCAGGTCCGCCGCCTCATCGTCGAAGAACGCGGCGATCTGGCAGCTGCCCAGGCCCAGGGCGGTCGCCGCCAGGGCGACGTTGCCGGCGATGTGGCCGGCGTCGAGCAGGACGTAGCGGACGAAGCGCTCGCCGTACTTCCAGCGCGAGCGCTCCAGCACCGCCGTCCACACGAGCACGGCCTGGGCGGCGGCGGCGATGCGCTGATCGAGCGCGGCGCGCGCGATCGGCAGTCGCAGGTCCCCGGCGACGAGCCGCTCGAGCGCGCGGCCGAGCACGTCGTAGTGGTACAGGCCCGGCTCGAGCTCCTCGACGCTGTTGGCGACCACGTAGTGCTCGATGGGGTAGAGGCCGCCGGCCGACGGCGCGGTGCGGAAGGCGAAGCCATCATCCCGCGCCGTGACGCCGGCGGCCGCCCACAGCAGGGCTCCGAGCTCGCCGAGCTCGAGCGGTTCCCGCGAGTACGCGCGCAGACTCCGTCGCCGGGAGAGCGCGTCGAAGAGGCCGCCGTCGTCGACGGCGAGGTCGGGCAGGGGCACGCGCGGCGCATCCGGATAGGTCTTGAACCAGTCGGGCTGGTGAGCCCAGTCCATACGGCCGCCGACGAGGCGCGACCGGTCGTGTCTCGTCGCTCTCAGGTAGCGCTGCCCGGCGTCGTCGATCATCCGTCGTCCCCCCGTCCATCCATCTGCGGTCGCAGGTGAAGCCTTCGCTGTGCCCGCACGCCGGCGACGCGACCGTGGCGACAGGTCACGAGCAGGTCGCTTCCTCGAGCACGGGGTGTGCGTGGCCGGACCATGACTCCAGTGATACCCGCCCCTCGCGGCCGCGTCACGGCGGACGGACGGGTCGGCGCTCAGAGCAGGCGGCTGAAGTCGCCCGTGCCCCAGGGTGAGGCGCCGACCGCCGCGGCCACCGCCGTGGAGTCGTTGCCGCGGCGCAGCGCGTCCAGGATGCCGCCGTAGTACCCGTTCTTCAGCGTGATCATCGTCGCCTTGAGGCCTTGCCTCCAGCTCGTGTACGCCTTGACCCCGACGGAGTTGAAGACGGTGGCTCCCGGCATGCCCTGCGTCGTGTTGAGCGGGTTGTGGTAGGCGGTGTTGTACCAGTGACCGCCCTCGGCCATCTCCCAGGCCGTGACGGCGGCGACGTTGTCCGCCGTGACCGGGAGGCGCATGGCGACGAGCAGTGCCCTCGCCCAGGTGAGCTGGTTGAACTGCCCGTTCTCCGCCATGGCCAGCGCGGCGCCCAAGCCGCCACTGGCGAGGATCTTCTTGATGCGCTTGGTGACGTCCTGCAGGATCGCCGCGCGTTCCGCCAGCCTCTGGTCAAGCTCGATCTTCTGGGTCTGGACCTCCTGCTCGGCGAGCACGGCCTCCTCGTGCTCGTCTTCCACCTGCCGCTCGAGGCGGCTTGCCTCACGGGCGAGGCGTTGCGCCTCGTTCTCGGCGCGCCGGTCCTCGTCGGCGACCGCCCGCAGGAGGGACCGGACGGTGTCGATGTCGGCGAGACTCCCGATGGTGGAGAAGATGTCGAGCCAGCTGAGGTCGCCCGTCTTGTAGATGGTCGCCGCCCGGGCCGCGAGGACCTCGCGCTGCAGTTCGAGCGCGCCGTCGGCGCGCGCCAGATCGCGACGCGACAGCTGCAGACGCCGGTTGACCTCGTCGAGCTGGCTCTGCGCATCCACGAGGCGCTGGCCCACCGTCTGCAGCTCGGTCTGGATGCTCTCCATCTCCACGCGCGTGCGTTTGGCTTCTCTCTGCAGTTGGGGGAGCGACGGGGCGGCCGCCGCCGGAGCAGTGGATGCGGCGGCGAGCGCCAGCGTCGCGACGAGCACGGCGAGGAGCGTCGCGCTCGCCGCGAGGACGCGGAGCGGCTTCCTGCCTGCGCTCGCCGTGAAGGGGATGGATCTGTCTCCGACCATGTCGCCGCCCTGGATGCTCTCTGTTCGGGAGTATCGGCCCGATCGGGCGCTTCTTGACCGCTGGACAGGCCGGCGCTCTGCGCCGGCCTGTGAGGCGGACCTTCGATCCGCGTGCGGGAATCCCTCTCTCAAGCCTAGTGGCGCGGGCGGGCGGGCGCCACCGCCGGACCGGGTGACGAGGCGGTCGCGGGGGCGCAGGTCAGACGGCGGCGGCCGCCTCTCGCAGCGCCGCCCAGACGCCCTCGACGTGCTCGCGCTCGGTCGGCTCGGCGCCGATCGAGACACGCAGGAGCTGGACGCCCTTGACCACCGACGGGGTCAGGTAGAAGCGGCCGGCGTCGTTGACGGCGGCGGCGATGGCGACGTTGTGGACGGCCACGGCATCCTCGTCGCCGGCAAGTGCCGCCGGCACGTGCCGCAGGCACACGGTCTGCAGCGGCGCCGGCGCGAGCAGCTCCCACTCCGGCGTCGCATCCACCTCGGCGGCCAGCCAGCTCGCGTTGGCGATGTCCCGGCGGATCCGCGCCTGCAGCCCCTGCACGCCGCTGTCGCGGAGCAGGAACCAGAGCTTGAGCGCGCGGAAGCGGCGGCCGAGCGGGATTCCCCAGTCACGCAGGTTGCGCACGCGGCCGTCCTGGGCCGTGCGCAGGTAGCTGGGGTCGGTACTCATGACGCGCACGAGGTGCTCGGGGTCGCGCACGAAGTAGGCGGCGAGGTCGAAGCCCGTGCCCAGCCACTTGTGCGGGTTGAAGACGATCGAGTCGGCTCCGTCGACGCCCTCCCACATCCAGCGGTACTCGGGGCAGATCATCGCGGAACCGGCGAGCGCCGCGTCGACGTGAAGCCATAGGCCGTGCCGCCGGCAGAGGCCGAAGATTCCCGCCACCGGGTCGAGCGCCGTGGTGGCGGTCGTGCCGACCGCGGCCACCACGGCGCAGGGCCGGCGGCCGGCGGCCACGTCATCAGCGACGGCGCGCTCCAGCAGGTCCAGCCGGAGCGCGTGCTCGTCGTCGGTGCCGATGAGGCGCAGCTGCTCGGCGCCGAATCCCGCGAGGAGCGCCGCCTTGGGCACAGAGCTGTGCGCCTGATCGCTCGCGTACACGACGAGCGGCGCGACCTCGGCCTGCAGACCGCCGTGGTTCTGCGAGAACGCCGAGGCCCGCTCGCGGGCACAGAGCAGGGCGCAGAGGGTCGACGTGCTGGCCGTGTCTGCGATCACGCCGGTGAAGGCCTCCGGAAGTCCGACCATCTGGCGCAGCCAGTCCATGACGACGTCTTCCACCTCGGTGCAGGCGGGACTGGTCTGCCAGCTCATGCCCTGGGGGCCGAGACCGGAAGACACGAGGTCGGCGAGCACGGAGGCGAGGTCCGTGTTGCTGGGGAAGTAGGCGAGAAAGCCGGGGTGGTTCCAGTGGGTGATGCCGGGCATGACGATGCGCTCGAGGTCGGCGACGATGTCGCCGAGACCGGTGCCGCGCAGTGGCGGCTCGGTGGGCAGCTGCGCCGCCACCTCACCCGGCTGCACCCGGCTCAAGACGGGGAAGTCGCCGATCTGCTCCCGATAGTCGGCGACCCAGTCGACCAGCTCGTGGCCGAGCTTGCGGAACTCATGCGGGTCCATCGGCGCTCCCGAGGTCGGACGGATGGTCGGGCGGCGAGAAGCGGCCGCGCCGCCCGACGATTCTACCGCGCGCCGCCGATCCCGGTCCGCGGCTCGAGCCGCCGGGCGCCGCGGGGCGCCGCAAACGCGCCGTGCGGATGCCTGATCATCTGCCGCTGATGAAGAAGTCCGTCGGACCCCTCACCGTTCATGACCCACCTTGCGGGCAGAAGCCGGCAACAGATGGGCACGGAGGCGCCCGTGTCTCGCGGAACGGCGTCAGCGTGCTCCCGAACGTGCGGGGTGGTCCCCACCCGGAGGGGGTGATGTGGAGCGCGCATCATCTCGGCGCCGCCTCGCGACACACACCTCGGAGCTCAGGAACCAGTCGGTGACGGTCATGCCTGCGCACACGTCCCACTGGTGAGGCTGGAGGAGGCCGCGGAGCGCCAGCGGCCGGCAGCCGCCGAGGAGCGCGGGGTTCAAGCGCCAGACGGCGCGCCAGAGGGCGGTGACGAGTCGCGCCGGCGCGGTGCGCCCCTGCGCGAGGCTGGCAAGAGCGAGCAGCCCCCCGGGGCGCAGCGCCCGGTGCGCTTCGGCGACGAACTCCTCCGCCTCCATGGGGCTGAGCAGATCGAGCACGTAGGTGCTCACGACCCGGTCGCAGGAGGCGTCGGCGACAGGCAGGTGCATGGCGCCGTCCGTGAGCTCCACGCGCGCGCGGCCGGCCCACGGCGCGACTACCGCGCGCGCCAGTTGGACCATGCGCGGACTCACGTCGACGGCGAGGTAGGTGGCGTTCGCAGGCAGCGCCTCGCGCAGCAGGCGCGCGGCGAAGCGTCCGGTGCCGCAACCGAACTCCACGACGGACGCGGCGGAGGTGAAATCCCCGTGCGCCGCGACGGCATCGAGAGCGCGACGCTCGGAGAGCGGCCGGGCGTCCTGGGCGCGGCCGATGCGGTCGTAGAACCTCCGCGCCTGCTCATGGGTCACGAACCTTGGCTCCATTCCACGTCTATCCTACCCGCGGGGGCGACGCGTCGGGCCGCCGTGCGGTTGCCGCTGCTCGCCGGCCGATGCAGGATGCAGGCATCGCGCCGGCCGGGCCGGCCGTTCGCGTCTGAAGCTCCGGAGGCCAGCGTGCACATCGAACCGTTCTTCGTCGAGCAGTGGATGAACGCCCACGAGACGACGGCGACGTGGAACATCGCCGAGACCTGCGTCGACTCGGTGACGCTCGACGAGCTGCTCGCGCTGAGCGGTGACGCCGACGCGGTCCTGAGTCAGCTGCGTGAGACCCGGCTCGGCTACGGCGACATCGTCGGCTCGCCGCGACTGCGCGCCGCCGTCGCGGCGCTCTACGGTGAGCGCATCACGGCCGATCACGTGCTCACGGCCAACGGCGCGATCGGCGCCAACTTCCTCGCCCTCTACGCGCTCGTCGAGCCCGGCAGCACGGTGGTGACCGTCCAGCCGACGTACCAGCAGCTGTTCTCCGTGCCCGATTCACTCGGCGCCGAGGTCCGGGAGCTGCGTCTGCGCGAGGAGGACGCATACCTGCCCGATGTGGACGCGCTCCGCGCGCTCACCGACGAGCGCACCCGGCTCATCGTCCTGAACAACCCGAACAACCCCACGGGCGCGCTGATCGACGAGCCGCTGCTGCGCGAGATCGTCGAGGTCGCGCGCGAGCGCGACGCCTGGCTCTTCTGCGACGAGGTCTACCGCAAGTTGGAGCACGAGCCGGGAACGACGGCGCCGTCGGTCGCCGACCTCTACGAGAGGGGCGTCTCCAGCGGCAGCATGAGCAAGAGCTACTCGCTCGCCGGGCTGCGCACCGGCTGGGTGGCCGGACCGACGGAGGTCATCCGACGCTGCCTCGACGTGCGCGACTACACGACCATCAGCGGCGGCGTGCTGGACGACGCGCTTGCGACGGTGGCGCTCGAGCACGTCGACGCGGTGCTCGCCCGCAGTCTCGAGATCGTGCGCGGCAACCTGGCGGTCGTCGACGCGTGGATCGCGCGCGAACCGCGGCTGCACTACGTGCGGCCACGGGCCGGCACGACGGCGCTCGTCCGTTACGACCACGACGTGCCGTCAACCGCGTTCTGCCAGGGCATGTTCGACCTGAACGGCGCCTTCGTCATGCCGGGAGCCGCCTTCGGCGAGGAGCACTCGTTTCGCCTCGGCTACGCGTGCGCCCGCGCTGTGCTCGAGGGCGGGCTCGCCGCCGTGTCCGCCTACCTGCGCACGCTCGAGGCCTGAGCCGTACGCGGCGGGGCCGGGCGCCCCCGCGGCGCCCCGGCCCCTGCGACTCGCCGTCAGGACGGCGGCCCCTGCCGCCCCGTCGGCGCGGCGGTCCTTGGCCACGGAGCCATCGCGGTCGCGGACTCGTGTGTCAGTCGCCGGCGCCGATCGAGCGTCCGGGGAATCCGCCCCTGGCCGGCGCGCGCGTCCCTGGTGCGATGACGATGAAGCCGGTACCGGCAGCGCTCGACCTCCCGACGGCGAAGCCGCCGCGCGCCGGGCTGCGGGTGCTCGAGATGTGCTTGACCACGGCCGGCTCCGTCGCGGCCACGGCGGCGACCGCGGCCACGGCGGCATGCTGCGACTGCGTGACGGTGGCCAGTGCGTGCCCGCCGGCCCGGTGCAGCGCCGCGGACTCCGCGCCGGAGAACACCGCGCTGAAGAGGATGCCGACGAGCAGCCCGGCCACCACGGCGGCGGCCAGAATGGCGATCGTCGCGGTCAGGGGATGCTGCGAGCTCCATGCGGTGGCGCCGTGGTGATAGCGCTCGTGCGGGTGGACGGTGTACGTGCTCATCGGTGCGCCTCCTCGTCGTCTGGTCTGTAGCGCGGTCCCCTGGTGAGCGGGGGCTGATGCTTCTGAGACTACGGGCACCGAGGCAGCCTTCGCCTCACCCCACCTGGGTGAATCGCCGCACACCCCCGCCGCGGGAGTGGACTAGAATGCCGGGGTGATGGAGGACCGCCCCACACCGGACGAGGGTCTCACCGATTCCGCTCCGCGACGTACGTGGCTGGCCGCGGAGCGCACCTACCTCGCCTGGCTGCGTACCGGCCTCGGCGCGCTCGGTATCGCGCTCGCGGTGGGGCGGCTGCTGCCGGCGCTGATCGAGACCGAGCACATCGGCTTCGGTCTGCTCGGCATCGGCTACGCGGCACTCGGCGTCTTCCTGCTCGTCCTGTCCGCGTACAGGACGCACCGCGTCCGCTCGGCACTGGCGGCTGGCAGGCCGCTACCGACGGACGGCTGGACGATCTGGGTACTCACGGCGGCGAGCCTCATCCTGGCCGCCGGCACCATCGCGCTGGTCGTCGTCGCGATCTGAACGGGAGGACCATATGAGCCGTTACGCCCCGTCGCGGGAACTGGTCGTCGCCGTCTGCCGCACGCTGCTCGAGCGCGGCTACCTCAAGGCGACGGAGGGCAATGTCTCCGTGCGCGTGCCCGGCGAGGACTCGTACGCGATCACGCCGTCGAGCTACGACTACGCCCTGATGGAGCCCGGCGACATCTGCGTGCTCGGGCTCGACGGGCGGAGCATCCTCGGCGCCAGGAAGGCGTCGATCGAGTCGTCGATGCACGCCGCCGTCTACGAGCGCCGCCCGGACGTGAGCGTCATCATCCACACGCACCAGCCCTACGCGAGCGCGCTCGCGCTGATGGAGCGGCCGATCCCCGCCCTGTTCGACGAACAGGTGCGCTACCTCGGCCGCTCGGTGGACCTCGTCCCGTACGCGCCGTCGGGGACGGGCTTCCTCAAGAAGAATGTGACGAAGAAGGTCGGAGGCGGCGCCAACGCGTTCATTCTCGAGAATCACGGCGTGCTGGTTCTCGGCGGCACCGCCGAGCAGGCCGTGCACAACATGGCGCTGCTCGAGAAGGTCGCGCTCGACTACCTGCTGGCGCTGCTCACCGACGGGCGCGCGGAGACGGTGCCGCTGCCCATCCGCGAGATCGCCTTCAGCAAGCTGCGCAAGGACGAGAAGGAGCTCGCGCGGCAGGTGGAGGAGGCGGGGGCCGCGCGCGAGGCAGCCGAGGCGCGCGCTGCGGAGGCGGCGGCGCGGGCGGCCGCGGGCGGCCCTGCGACAGATGCCGCGACCGCGCCGTCCGGTCCCAGTGGCGCCTCCGGCGCCCAGCTCGCCGGCTACGCCATCAGCCGCTACCCGGACGTCGCCGAGGTGTACCGGCGGCTGGGCGACCTCGTCTCCCGGCCGCTCCGCCCCATCCGCCGCGACGCGATGGACGGCTACCTCGCCTGGTTCGACGCGGAGTGCCGCCGCAGCAGGGAGCTGACCGACCAGGCGGCGGAGCTCATCCCCGGCGGCGTGCAGCACAACCTCGCCTTCAATTACCCGTTTCCGCTGGCGATCGAGAAGGCCGAGGGCGCCCGCCTCTGGGACGTCGACGGTAACGCGTACATCGACTTCCTGCAGGCGGGCGGTCCGACCGTGCTGGGCAGCAACTACGAGCCGCTGCGTCGGCAGGTGGCCGAGGTGGTCGAGGAGTCCGGCCCGGTCACGGGGCTCTTCCACGAGTACGAGCTCAAGCTGGCCGAGCTGGTCAACCGCCTCATGCCGTCGGTGGAGATGTTCCGCATGCTCGGCTCCGGCACCGAGAGCGTGATGGCGGCCATCCGCGGCGCCCGCGCCTTCACCGGCAAGAAGTGGGTGGTCAAGGTCGGCGGCGCGTACCACGGGTGGAGCGACCAGATGGTCTACGGCCTGCACGTGCCCGGCACCTGGCGGTTCGAGGCCAAGGGCATCCCCTTCGGCGCCACGGCGCTGACGCGCGAGGTGTTCCCCAACGACCTGGACGCCCTGCGCAGGAAGCTCAAGCAGAACCAGCGGATGGGCGGCACGGCGGCGGTGATCGTGGAGCCGGTCGGGCCCGAGAGCGGCACGCGGCCGGTGCCGTTCGGCTTCAACGCCGCCGTGCGCGAGCTCTGCGACGAGTTCGGGGCGCTGCTCATCTTCGACGAGGTCGTGACGGGGTTCCGCCTCGGGCTGGGCGGGGCGCAAGGCTACTTCGGCGTGCGCCCCGACCTCACCATCTTCGGCAAGTGCATCACCGGCGGCTACCCGATGGCCGGCGGTGTCGGCGGCCGCTGCGACGTCATGGCGAGATTCGCCAGCGGCATCGGCGGCAAGACCGGCGAGCGCGCCTACATCGGCGGCACGCTGAGCGCCAACCCGCTGAGCTGCGCGGCAGGGTACTTCGCCCTCAGCGAGATGGAGCGGACTGGCGCACCGGTGCTGGCCGGCATGGCCGGCGACCGGCTCACCGCCGGTCTCAACCGCATCATCGACAGGTACGGCCTGCCGTTCGTCGCCTACAACCAGGGGTCGATCGTGCACCTCGAGACTTCGGGCGTGATGCTCCTCGACCTCAGGCACCCGGTGCGCTTCGCGAAGCAGATGAAGCCGCGCAAGCACATGATGGAAGAGATGGGCGCGGCCTTCACCGCGAACGGCCTGATCACGCTCGCCGGCTCGCGCATGTACACCTCGATGGCCGACACCGACGTGGTGATCGACGACGCACTCGAGCGGTTCGAGCGGGTGCTCGCGAGCGTCGAGGGCGTCTGACGCCGGCGTGACCCTCGCGCCGCCGCCGTCCTTCTCGCCGTCGTCCTCGCGTGGCGCTGGTGGTCCTGCGGGGGCTCGTCGGGCGGTGAGCCTGGGAGTTCGAGCCGGTCGACGCTGTGCCCGGCGGCGGCGCCGAGCAGCGGCCGGAGGACTGGTGGCGTGCGCTGGTCGCCGCGACGCGGCGCCTTCTCGCCCGCCACGACGGTTCTGCCGCCGAGATCGCCGCGTGCTGCGCACGCGAGCGAGGGTCGGTGCCGGTCGACGAGGCGGGCGCGCTCCGGCGCGGCGCGCCGCACCGCGTGGCAGTTCGGCGGGCCGCTCGCATGCGGGGCATGAGCCTGCCGCGAATCCGGCACGGCGTCCAGGTGCTGGGCGACCACATCGACCGGGTCGACACGACCCAGACCCTCACGGACCTCCGACGCTTCGACGCCCGCGCGATCCTCGTCGGCGCCGACCGCGACTTCGCGCGGTTCCCCGGGCTGCACCGGCGAGAGCCCTGACCACGGCAGACGGCTTGAGCCGCCCCCGCGCCGGGAACGAACGCACCACCAGGGCGGGAGGTGAGCATGACAGGTACTCAGGCCGCGGGAAGCGGCGCGCAGGGTCTCGGCCGCAAGGCCAGGACGAAGCAGGCCGAGGGCCTGCGCGCTTTCCTCTACGACGCCAAGGCCAAGGACAAGGAGGTCGACCTCACCGAGGGGCTCGCCGGCCGGCTCACGAAGGATCAGCTCCTGTGGGTCGACGTCGACCTCTCGTCATCGGCCGCAGTGGAGCAGCTCCGCACCCTCGTCGAGATCGACGAAGGTGAGTTCGACGAAGAGGAGCGCCTGCCGGTCAGGGAGCGCGGCGGCTCCTTCTCGTTCACCATCCCCACGCTTCCCTCGCAGGAAGACGCCGCCGAGCTCACTCCCTTCACCTGCATCGCCGCTGCTCGCTGGCTGGTGACCGCGCATCGGGAGGAGATCGAGTTCCTCGACGCGTTCTACGAGCACGTCCGCTCGGACAGCTCCCTGGGGGAGCTGGACGCACCCAACTTCCTCGCCTCTCTGCTCGAGTGGGAGCTCAACGAGTTCTTCCTGGCCATGGAGCGCGAGCAGCGCGCCACCGACAGCATCGAGGAGCACATCCTGGGCGACGAGCTGACGAGGCAGTCGCTCGACGAGCTCGTCGCCCGCCGCCGCCGGGTGAGCTGCCTGCGCAGCGGTCTAAGCCCGCACCGCTACGTGTACGGCACCCTGGCGCACGCGAGCTCGGACGTGGTCTCGGGCAGCGACGCGGCCGGGGACTTCGCCCTGCTCGGCGAGCGCGTCGAACAGGCGGTGCAGGCCGCACAGAGCGCCCGGGAGCTCATCGTCGGCGCGTTCGACCTGTACATGACGCGCACGGCGCAGCGCACCAACGACGTGATGAAGGTGCTGACGGTGATCTCGGCGCTGCTGCTGCCGGCCTCGTTGATCGCGGGCATCTTCGGCATGAACATGCTGCCCGACCTCTTCATGCACCAGTGGTTCTTCGGCGTCGTGATCGTCGTGATGGTCGCCGTGAGCGGCGGACTGCTGACGTCCCTCTACCGCCGCGGCTGGCTGTAGCTGGCGCTTCTGAGCCCGGGACCCGGTGTTATGCTCCCGGCATGTCCGGGTCCTCCGTGCCCTCCAGGCGCGTCCTCGCCGTCGACCTCGGCACGTCCGGCGCCAAGGTGGCGCTCGTCGGCATCGACGGGCGCGTCGCCGCTTGGGAGTTCGAGCCGGTCGAACTGCTCGTGCTGCCCGGCGGCGGCGCCGAGCAGCGGCCGGAGGACTGGTGGCGTGCGCTGGTCGCCGCGACGCGGCGCCTTCTCGCCCGCCACGACGGTTCTGCCGCCGAGATCGCCGCCGTGTGCTGCAGCACGCAGAGCGAGGGTACGGTGCCGGTCGACGAGGCGGGCGCGCCGCTCACGGACTGCATCCTGTGGATGGACATGCGCGGCGCGCCGCACCTGCGTCGGCAGTTCGGCGGGCCGCTCAGCATGCGGGGCATGAGCCTGCCGCGAATCCGGCGCTGGGTGCGCCTCACCGGGGGCATGCCCTCGCCGACCGGCAAGGACCCTGCCGCGCACATGCTCTACGTGCGCGACGAGTTGCCGGAGGTGTACGAGCGCACGTACAAGTTCCTCAACGTGCCGGACTACCTGAACCTCAGGCTCACCGGCCGCATGGCGGCAACGTACGACTCGATCATGACCAGCTGGGTGACGGACAACCGCGACGCGGACCGCGTGAGGTACGACGCCGAGCTGGTGCGCGACTGCGGCATCGACGGCGACAAGCTGCCGGAGATCGTCAAGTGCACCGAGGTGCTCGGCCGGCTGACGCCTGCCGCGGCCGAGGAGCTGGGGCTGGCGCCGGAGACGCAGGTCGTCGCCGGCGCCATCGACACCACGGCCGCCGCCGTCGGTGCGGGCGCGACCGATGACTTCGCCCTGCACCTGTACCTCGGCACGTCCTCCTGGCTCGCCGCGCACGTGCCGTTCAAGAAGACCGACGTGTTCGCCAGTATCGCGTCGCTCCCATGCGCCCTGCCCGGCCGCTGGCTGCTCACGGCGCTGCAGGCCACCGCCGGCGGCAACCTCACCTGGCTGCGCGACAACGTTCTGTATCACGCGGACGAGCTCCTGGCCGAGGCGGAGCAGCCGGACGTCTTCAAGATCTTCGACCAGATCGCGGCGCGCGTGCCGCCCGGCAGCAACGGCGTGCTCTACACGCCGTGGATCTGGGGAGAGCGCGCGCCCGTTGACGACGGCGCGCTCCGCGCCGGCCTCTTCAACCTCTCGCTCGAGAACACCCGCGAGGACATCGTGCGCGCCTTCTTCGAGGGCGTGGCTCTCAACACGCGCTGGCTGCTCGGGCCGGTGGGCAGGTTCCTGGGCCGGCCCGTCGAGAGCATCAACCTCGTGGGCGGCGGTGGCCAGTCGGACGTCTGGTGCCAGATCATGGCCGACGTCCTCGGGGTGACTATCCGCCGGGTGCGTGACCCCATCCAGGCGAACGCCCGGGGCGCGGCGTGGATCGCCGCCGCCGGGCTCGGCGAGATCGCCTTCGCCGACGTGCCACGGATGGTCGAGTTCGACGGCGTGTTCGCGCCGTCTGCCGCGGCCCGCCAGGTGTACGATGCGCGCTACCGGACCTTTGTCGAGATCCACAAGCGGATGCGCCCGCTCTACAGGCGCATCGACCGCGGGGCGCAGGGGGCGACGTGAGCGGACGGGCTGAGGAGCGCGAGCGGCGGGCGGTCGAGCGAGGCTACCGCCTGTACGGCTACCGCTGGGTCGTCCTCGGCGTCTTCATGCTCGTGAACCTGTCCATCCAGATCCTCTGGATCTCCTACGCCCCCATCACCACCAGCGCCTCCTCGTACTACGGCGTCTCGGAGTCGAGCATCGGGCTGCTCGCGATGGTCTTCATGATCGCCTTCATCCCGCTGGCGTTGCCATCGGCCTGGTTGATCGATGCACGCGGCCTGCGGGTCGCTGTCGGGCTCGGCGTGGTGTTCATGGCGGTCTTCGGCGTGCTTCGCGGCCTCGCCGGCGCCGACTACACGCTGGCGCTGCTGGCGACCATGGGCATCGCCGCGGCACAGCCGTTCCTGCTCAACTCCTGGACGACGATGGGCTCCCACTGGTTCCCCGTGCGCCAGCGGGCGACGGCGGTCGGGCTCATCACGCTGGCCAACCTGGTGGGTACGGGGATCGGCATGGTGCTGACGCCGGTGCTCATCGAGAGCATGCCCATCGACCGGGTGCAGCTGCTCTACGGGGTGTTCGCAGCGGTCGCGGCGACGGCGTTCCTGGCGCTCGCGCGCGAGCGGCCGCAGACGCCGCCCTGCCCGCCCGGCATGGAAGAGCGGGCGCTCATGCTGGACGGACTCAAGCACGCCCTGACCGTCCGGCCCTTCCTCGTGTATCTCGCCGTCGTGTTCGTGGGCATGGGCATCTTCAACGGCGTCACGACCTGGGTGGAGCAGATCGTCCACCCGCGCGGCTTCAGCGAGACGGACGCAGGACTCATCGGCGGTCTCCTGTTGCTCGGCGGGCTGCTCGGCGCGGTGATCGTCTCGGCGCTCTCCGATCGCCAGGGCAGGCGCGTGCGGTACCTCGTCGTGTGCCTGGCGCTGGCGGTCCCGGGCCTGCTCGGCATGGCGCTGGTCTCGACCACGTGGCTGCTGCTGGTGGCCTCGTTCGCGCTCGGCTTCTTCCTGGTCCCCGCGCTTCCCGTCGGCATGCAATACGCCGCGGAGATCACCCACCCCACTCCGGAGGGCACCTCGAACGGGTTGGTCCAGCTGTTCGGGCAGATCGCCGTCATCTACGTGTACGTGATGGCGGCGCTGCGCACGGCCGACGGCTCCTTCACGGTGTCGCTGCTGCTCTCCGCCGGCCTGCTGCTGCTCGCCGCGATCGCCGTCTCACGCCTGCACGACGCCGCACCTGCCGGCGGCGGGACTCATGCCGCCCTCGGCCCGGCGGGAGCGGCCGAGCCTGTCGCGTCCGGCCCGGACGCGTCGCGCCCGGATGCGCCGCCCACGTCGGCTCCGGTAGGCTAGCGCGGGATCACCTGCGAGCGGCCTGGGAGGGTCGGTGTGAGCATGTCCAACCCGGCCACGGCGATCGCCGAGGCCCCCGCGAACGGGGGAGGCGCCGTCGGCGGCAGCGGAGCTGCCGGCAACGGCGCCGACGGCGCGCCGCCTGCCTCGCCTCGTCGGCCCGGGCCACGCGAGCGGCTCGTGCTGCTGGGCTGCGTCGCGGCCATCATCGTCTACCTGGTCCTCAACTACTTCGTGCTCCTCCGCCCCGGCGTCTCGTGGCTGGACCACGTGCTCGCCGTGGTGGTGCCGGTCGCCATCCTGGCCGCCACCGCGGAGCTCTGGCACCGCATGCCGGCCGGCCTCCGCGCGTCTCTCTCGCTCCTCTTCGGCGCGCTGGCCCTGGTCACCAGCCTCGTCGCCGCCGCTCGCGTCCGCGCGGAGGGTCACCTCGCGCCCGGTGTGGCCGGCGTGCTGCCGCTCGTCGCCGGCGTCGTGCTCGTCGGGATGGGTGTGTGGCTGCTGTGGACGTCGCGCAAGCGAGGCGGCAGGCTCTGGTGGACGGTCGCTCGCCGCGCCCTCCTCGCGGTGGCGGCCCTGCTCGTCGTCTACTGGATCGTCCTGCCGGTCAGCATGGCCATCATCGCCACGGAGCGGCCGCGTGACGCGGTCGCGCAGGCCGATCTCGGCCGGCCTCACGAGGATGTGACACTGCTCACACGCGACGGCGTGGAGCTGAGCGCATGGTACGTGCCGCCACTGAACCGCGCCGCGATCGTCACCTTCCCTCGCGCCTGGACGGTGAAGCAGGCGCGCATGCTGGTGAGGAACGGCTACGGCGTGCTCATGGTCGATCCGAGGGGCTATGGCGACAGCGAGGGCGACCCCAACGCCTACGGCTGGGGGTCGACGGCGGACATCGACGCGGCGGTGGCATGGCTGCGCCGCCAGGACGACGTGCGCCGGCGGCGCATCGGCGGGCTCGGCCTCTCGATGGGCGGCGAGCAGATGATCGAGGCTGCCGCCGCGAACCCCCGCCTCAAGGCCATCGTCAGCGAGGGGGCGGGCATCCGCTCGGTCCGCGAGGCGCTCTCGCGCCGCGGACCCAACGTGCTGGAGCTCGCGCTGCAGTACCCGCAGGACCTCGTGCAGACCGTCTCGGTCTGGCTGCTCGGCGACGAGACGGTACCGCCGCCGCTCACGCAGGCGGCGGCGGAGATCTCGCCGCGGGCCGTCTTCTTCATCTACGGCGAGGACGGCCAGGAGGTCGAGAAGGCCCTGAACCCGGTGCTCTACGACGCGGCGTATCCGCCCAAGGCCATCTGGGAGGTGCCGGGCGCCGGGCACACCGGCGGCATCGCGGCCGAGCCCGAGGAGTACGAGCGCCGGGTCATCGGCTTCTTCGACCGGACGCTGCTCGGGGAGGAGTAGCGCCCGGTCTGCGACCGGCGTCCGTGCAGCGCCCCCGGCCGGGAGGCGACGCGGTCGACGAGCGCGTCACTTCGAGAGCAGGCCCTCGAGGCGGCTGCCGAGGTAGCCGATCGAGTTGAAGCCCGTGTGCGTGAGCCACGGCGCGAAGACGCTGCCGGAGCGCAGGCGCAGCCAGCAGAAGATGGCGCCGGCGATGCCGGTGGCGAGGACGACGAGGGCGATCGCGCCGGTCTGCAGGACGACGCTGCCGGCGGTCCCCGAGGCGCCCGGGTTCGTCCCCAGTGAGCTGAGGGTCGGCAGCACATGCCAGAGGCCGAACACGGCGGAGCTCATGACGACGGCGACCCACGGCCGGTGGCGCCGCAGGTAGAGGCCGAGCAGCGCGCCGCGGAAGAGGAGCTCCTCGGACATCGCGGTCCCGAACGGGATGCGCAGCAGCAGCGTGTAGACCGCCTCGGCCGTGCTCGCGCCGACGATCGTCGTGTCGCGGAAGAAGTCCCGCGTCCACGGGAGGGCGAGCCCGAGCGCGACGGCGGCGGCGATGGGGATGAGGGTGATACCGCCGAGTCTGAGGCCGGCCCTGACGCGGTCGCGGGCGAGGCCGAGGTCACGCCAGCTGGTCCCGAGGGCGTGGGCCGCGGCGATCGCTGCGCCGGCCGCGGCGAGGTTCACGGGGACGTACAGCTCACTCGGGATCACGCGATGGATGAGGGCGCCGTAGCCGAGGAGCGCCGCGGCGGCGCCGAACTCCAGCGCCGCGGTAGCACCCGGGCTGCCTCCGCGGTGAGCGCCGTCCGCGCCTGCCGTGCGGCCGGCGTCCGCGGCGCCAGGCTCGTCGCTACTCGATCGCGTAGTCATCGATGAGCCGCTGCAGGCGCGCCGTGTCGGCGTCGGTCCAGCCGGCAGGGCGGCCGAGCTGCGCCCAGGCGGAGGCCATCATGTTGCCGTAGTTGTGGCCGTGGCCGTTGGGCACGCCGGTGCCGTGGAACTGGTCGACGGTGACCTGCACCCACGAGACGAACGGGAACCAGACGGACTTCGTGTTGACGTCGGGCCCGCGCGGCTCGGCGAGCCAGTCGGGCCGGCTCCAGAGGATGCTCCAGTACCACCAGACCACGGGGTCCGAGGCGTGTTGCAGGTAGAGAAGCCGGGGCTCGTTCCACGCGCCCGGCGGATGCGCGTAGTCCTCGGGTGACGCGGCGAAGCGCACCGTCTGCCCCCGGCCGACGATGGGCTGCCACTGGGGGCTCCCGGCGTCGCGGCCGTCCTCGACGGCACGCCAGAGGGCGGTGTCGTTGGGGGTGCCGACGAACACCGCCCCGTCTGACCGCGAGGTGACGGCGGCGATGTCCGGGAAGGCCGCCTGCTGGGCGAAGGAGCCGAGGCTGAGGCCGTAGGCGAACAGCCTCGGTCGCGCGTCCGCCGGCAGCTGCGCCCAGCGCTCGTGCACGGCGTCGAAGAGCGCCTGCCCGGCGTCCTCGGCGCGCTGCTTGTCCACCAGGAACGAGATCCAGCTCGGGAGGTACGAGTACTGGATGGTCACCTCGGCGCTGTCGCCGTTCCAGAGGTACTCGAGCGAGTCGGCCGACTGCGGCTCGATCCAGCCGGTGCCGGTGGCGCCCATCACGACGAGCACCTCGCGGGAGAAGGCCTTGGTGCGCTCGAGCTCCTTGACCGCGAGGGCGGCGCGCTCCTCTGCCGTCGGCGCGCTCTCCACCCCGACGTAGACACGGATCGGCTCTTCGGCGGGCTCTCCGCTGAACTGCTCCAGGGCCGCCCCGTCGGGGCCGCGGCCGATGAAGTTGCGGCCCTGGAACCCGAGTGAGTCCCACGTGACCAGCGACCCTGGCCCCCCTGAGCGCAGGGCGCTCGTGGGCTGCGTCACGCCCTCGGCCGTCGTGTCGTTGGTCTTGCCGTAGACGCTGTCGGCCAGCGACGAGGCCTGGCTGAGCAGACCGCTGAAGACGACCAGCAGCGGAACCGCGACGATCACCGCCCCGAGCACGATGGCGCCGATCCTCGGGAGCCAGCGCGAGAGCAGGTTGCCGACGGCGCGCGCGGCCCAGCGCAGCAGGCGCGCGATCACGAGCAGGACGAACCAGATCAGCAGGGCGATCGGCAGCGCCGCCGCCGGCGTCCACGGCGAGACCGGCTCGAGCGTCATGAGCGCGCGGGTCTCGTTGTTCCAGACGCCGCCCACGTAGAGGGCCGGCACGACGAAGGCGATGCCGGCCACCGCGAGCGCGAGCCAGGCGAAGCGGCGGCCCCGCCGCGTCGGCCGCCAGGCCGTCGCCTTCGCGCCGGCCCAGAAGACCAGAGCTCCGAGGCCGTAGCCGCCGGCGACTGAGAGCCCGCTGACCAGCCCCTGCAGCAGCGGGCTCCGCGGCAGCAGGGACGGCGTCAGCGAGAAGCCGAAGAAGACCAGCGCGCCGACGATGCCGCCGTAACTGAGCGGCGCGAAGAGTCTGGCGCGGGCTTTCGGGAGCGCGGGCATCGCCCGCTATTCTTTCGCACCCGGACGTCCGGTCAAACTCGCGGCCGGCTCCGTGACGGTCACCAGCGCTCCCCCCACCCCGGTGCGAGGCCGTCGTCGGTCACCTGGCCCGCGCTTCGTCGGGGCGCCCACCTTCGCCATCCCCCAGCAGGCCGTCCAGGCGGGCATCGACGCCGGCGTCTTCCACGAGCGGCCCGGCTACGGTCGGGACGAGATGGCGTACAACCTGTGGGCGCTGGTGCACGGCCTCTCGGTACTCCGCATGACGCGCCTGCGCTCCCTGGACGCCGACTACGACCGCCTGCACCGCTCCCTGCTCGGCGGCCTCGTCGAGCACTTCGAGCGCTCTCCGAACGCTTGACGCAGTCCGCTGGTCAGGCTCCGAGCCGGCCGGCCGGCGCGCGCGTGCCCTGGCCTCAGCCAGGTGCCAGCAGACATCCGGACGTCCGTGATCCGAACGCAGGTACCTGCCGCCGGCGTGCCGCATCGGCGTGGCGTACGCGTGAAGGGGCGCGGGGGGCCCTCCGGCCGCCCGCGCCCCCTCGCGCGAGTCACTCGTCCGCGTCGCGCGTCACTCCTCGACGCTCCTGGGACGCCGCCGCGCCAGCACGAATCGCTGTGATCGCGGCGACGGCCACGACCGCCACGACGACGGCCACGATGACGCCGGTGCTGCCGCCGCTGTCGGAGGCGGTCTGCGTCGCCGTCACCGGCTTCAGGTTCACGTAGGTATCCCTGAGCATGTTCCTGAAGGCAGCGCCGTCCTCGGCACTGGGCACGTGGCTGTAGCCGGTCCAGGTGTCCGTGCGGAACGCCTGGACGAGGGTGTTGTACCAGAGGATGGAGTACGGGGCGTCGGCGTACAGGATCTGCTGCATCTGCTGGACGAGCTGCTGCCTCTGCGCCGGGTCCACCGCCTCCGACTGCTCGATGTAGAGCGCGTCGTACTGCGGGTTGGAGTACTCCGAGTCGCTGCCGTTCAGGATCTGGTCGGTCGTGAACGTGCTGAGGATGTAGCCGGGGTCGATGTCGGCCGTCCAGCTCCAGATGTAGAGGTCGTTGTCGGCGTTGTCGTAGTTGAGGTCGTAGAAGGCGTTCTCGTCCATCACCTGGAGCTCGGTGCCGATGCCGACGTCCTTGAGGTACGAGGTGATCTTCTTGGCCGCGGTGATGTCCATGGGGTACTCGTTGAAGGCGGCCAGCCGGAACTCGAGCTTGTTGCCCTTGGCGTCCTCGCGGATGCCGTCGGAGCCCACCGCGTAACCAGCCTCGTCGAGGACGGCTTCGGCCTTCTCCGGATCGTACGTGCGCAGCTGGTCGGCCGGCACCTCCCAGCGGTAGAACGTGTCGACCGGCGAGAGCAGCGACGAGGCGGGCTGGGCAAGGCCCGCCATGGCCACCGCGGCGACGGCCTCCTTGTCGATCGCGCAGTCGATCGCGATGCGGATGTTCTTGTCGAGCAGGAGCGGGTTGCCCTTGCTCTTGGGGCTGTCGTAGCAGTTCATGCCGAGCTCGTGGAAGCCGAGACCGGGGGCGGCCACGGACGTGGAGCCCTGAACGCCCTTGAGGCTCTGATAGAAGCCGGGGTCGAGCTCGATGGCGGCGTCGAGGTTGCCGGCCCTGTAGTCGGCCACGACGCCGTCCTGCGTCTGGTACATGTTGAAGAAGACCTGGTCGACGGCCGGGTCGACGCCGAAGCCGTCCTTGTAGTACTCGTTCTTCTCCATCTTGACGTACTTGCCGCTCTTGACCTCGGTCACGTGGAACGGCCCGCTGGAGACCATGGGGACGTTGGCCCACGACTCGACCTTGTTGTCCGGCACCTCGCTCCAGACGTGCTCCGGCAGGATGGGCACGTACAGCGCGGTCATGACGGCGTTGGGCTTCTTGGAGGTGATGACCACGGTCTGGTCGTCGGGAGCCTCCACCTTGGTCACGTTGGGGAAGTACCCGATGTACATCCCGATCTCCTGTCGCAGGACGCGGTTGTACGTGTAGGCGACGTCGCGCGCGGTGAGCGGCTCGCCGTCGCTCCACTTGACGTTCGGGCGGATGTGGAAGGTCCACACCTTGCCGTCCTCGGTGATGCCGCCGTTCTCGACCGACGGGACCTCGGTCGCCAGGTCCGGCACCGGTTTGAAGTCGGCGTCGTACCACGTGAGGAAGTTGTAGCCGACGCGGAAGCACTCCCACGGGATCGTGCTGTAGGTCGAGAACGGGTTCATGTTGTCGACCTCGCTCTGGAGGCCGACGCGGTAGATCAGCGGTGCGTCCGACGCCGCCGGTGAGGGCGAGTCGCCGGCGGGCGCAGCTGCCGGCCACGCGACCAGCAGGACGAGAAGAAGCAGGATGGCGGCCGGTAGAACGGCGCGGCGGACGGTGTGTGCAGGCATGGATCCTCCAGGTGTCCCGTTCCCCCCGGAGCGGCCGAGCGGCCGCGGCCGGGACCTCTGGCCCGGAGTCTAGCGGACCGGCCGGGGACGGGCACTCTCCTTGAGGGCCGGAACGAGGGCGCGCGCCGGGACGCATCGGCCGGGCGGCCGGTGGGCGGCGGCGCGCCGAATGGGCGGTCGTACCGCGGCGTTCAGGCCGCCAGCGCCGGCGCCTCGCGGGCCACGATCACCGGGCAGTGCGCCAGATGGATGACCTTGTTGGCCACGCTTCCCAGGAGCATCTGGGTGAACGGGCCGTCCCCGCGGGACCCGACGACGATGCAGTCGGCACGGAAGCTCTCGGCAGCGTCGAGGATCTCCTTGGCGACGTGGTCGGCGCGTGCCGACCGCAAGTCCCCGACCACGGGGACGCCGGCCTTCTTGACGAGGTCGCAGGCGGCCTCGATCAGCATCTCGGCCTCGATGTGCGTCTCGACGTCGTCCTTGACCTGGAACCCCATGTCCTTGGCGTGGACGTGGACCACGAGGATCTCGCCGCCCGTCGTTGTGGCGAGGGAGACGGCGGTCCGGATAGCCTTCTTCGACTCGTCGGAGTCGTCGACCGCCAGCAGGATGCGCTCGAACATCACGATCACCCCCTCAGCATGCGGAGTCCGAACGTCCTCATATGGAAAATTGCCGCAAACGGGGCCGATCAGTCGCGTTGGCTCCGGCCGTCAGGACGCCTCGTCGAGCGCCTCCTCGAACTGGCTCGCGTAGAGGTCGTAGTAGAAGCCGCGGGCGGCCATGAGCTCCTCGTGGCTGCCCTGCTCGATGATCGCGCCCCTGTCCATCACCAGGATGATGTCGGCGCCGCGGATGGTGCTGAGGCGGTGGGCGATGACGAAGCTGGTGCGGTCCTTCATCAGCTGGGCCATCGCCTGCTGGATGAGCACCTCGGTACGCGTGTCCACCGAGCTGGTGGCCTCGTCGAGGATGAGGATGTCCGGGTCGGCCAGGAAGGCGCGGGCGATGGTGAGCAGCTGCTTCTCGCCCGCCGAGACGTTGGTCGCTTCGTCGTCGAGCACGGTGTCGTACCCGTCGGGGAGCGCGCGGACGAAGTGGTCCACGCGCGCCGCCCGCGCCGCCGCGCGGATCTCGTCCTCGGTGGCGCCCTCTCGCCCGTAGGCGATGTTCTCGCGGATGGTGTCGCTGAACAGCCAGGTGTCCTGCAGCACCATGCCGAACAGGCGGCGCAGGTCGCTGCGGCTGATGTCACGGGTCTCGACGCCGTCAACGAGGATGCGACCCTCGTCGATGTCGTAGAACCGCAGCAGGAGGTTGACCAGCGTCGTCTTGCCGGCGCCGGTGGGGCCGACGATGGCGACGGTCTGACCGGGCGCGACGTCGAGCGTCAGACCGGTGATGAGCGGCGTGTCGGGCACGTAGCGGAACGAGACGTCGTCCAGCTCGATGTGGCCGCGAGTGTGCTCGAAGACGACGCACGCGGCAGGGTCGGGCGTCTCCTCCGCCTCGTCCAGCAGCTCGAAGATGCGCTCGGCCGACGCCGCCGTGCTCTGCAGCACGTTCATGATGCCGGCGACCTGCGTGATCGGCATCGTGAACTGCCGCGAATACTGGATGAACGCCTGCACGTCGCCGAGCGAGATCCGCCCGGTGGCCACCATGAGCCCGCCGACGACGGCGATGGCCACATAGTTGAGGTTCATGACGGAGTTCATGACCGGCATGATGATCCCGGAGATGAACTGGGCCTTGAAGCTCGCCTGGTAGAGCTTCTCGTTCTGCTCGTCGAACTCGGCGATGGCCTTGTCCTGGCGCCCGAACACCTTGACCACGTTGTGGCCGGTGAACATCTCCTCCACGTGGCCGTTGAGATCGCCGGTGGTCTCCCACTGCCTGGCGAACTGCTTCTGCGAGCGCTTGGCGATCAGCACGGTGATCACCACCGAGACCGGCACCACCAGCACGGAGATCAGCGCCAACAGCCAGCTGATGGTGAGCATCATGATCAGCACGCCGATGATGGTCAGCGCCGAGGTGATGATCTGCGTCAGGCTCTGCTGCAGCGACTGCGAGATGTTGTCGATGTCGTTGGTCATCCGGCTGAGCACGTCGCCGCGCGGGTGCTCGTCGAAGTACTTGAGCGGCAGGCGCGCCAGCTTCTCGTCCGCCTGCCGCCGCAGCCGGTAGATGGCGCGCTGCGCGACGCCGGCCATCAGGTACGACTGCATCCACTGGAACAACGCGCTCACCAGGTACACGCCTGCAAGCAGGGCGAGCGTGCGGGCGAGGGCGTCGAAGTCGATGCCCTCGCCCGGATCCAGAGTCATGCCCGAGATCATGTCGGCGATGCGGTCCTGCCCCTGCGCCCGCAGCCCGGCGACCGCCTCCTCCTTGGTGGTGCCGGCGGGGATCTGCTGGCTGACGACGCCCTCGAACAGGATGTTGGTCGCATTGCCGAGGATCTTGGGCCCCACCACGGCGAACGCCACGCTGGCCACCGCGAGCAGCACCACGATGATGAGGAGCGTGCGCTCCGGGCGGAGCTCGCCGACGAGCCGGCGCATGGTGCCCTTGAAGTCCTTGGCCTTCGCGGTCGGCTGCGTGAGAGCGTGCCCACCCGGACCGCCTGGGCCGGGGCCCTGGGGGCCGCGAGGCCGCTTGGGGGCTTCGCCCTGCGGCCCGCCCGGCGTGGCCTTGTTCTCGGCCGTGCTCACGCGGCGCCCTCCACACCCAGCTGCGAGGTGACGATCTCGCGATAGGTCTCGCTGGTCGTGAGCAGCCCCTCGTGCGTGCCGATGCCGGCGATGGTGCCGTCGTCGTCGAGCACGACGATCTGGTCGGCGTGCATGATCGTGCCCACGCGCTGTGCGACGATGAGCACGGTGGCGTCCGCGGTGTGCTTGCGTAGCGCCGCGCGCAGCTTGGCGTCGGTGCTGAAGTCGAGGGCGGAGAAGCTGTCGTCGTAGATCTGGATCCTGGCCCGCTTGGCGAGTGCCCGGGCGATGGCGAGGCGCTGGCGCTGTCCGCCGGAGACGCTGGCGCCGCCCTGCGCGACGTGTGTCTCCAGCCCCTCGGGCATCTCCTCGACGAAGTCGCGTCCCTGGGCGATCTCGAGGTAGTGCCAGAGCCGCTCCTCCGCCGCCTCGTCGTCGCCGTGGCGCAGGTTGTCCGCCACCGTGCCGCTGAAGAGGAACGACTTCTGCGGCACGAGGCCGATCCTGCGCCACAGGTCCTGCTGCGAGAGCTCGCGCACGTCCACCCCGTCCACCAACACGGAGCCACCCGTCACCTCGTAGAAGCGCGGGATGAGGCTGATCAGCGTGGTCTTGCCGCTGCCGGTGCTGCCGACGATGGCGGTGGTCTCGCCGGGCCGCGCCGTGAAGGTGATGCCGCTCAGCACCGGCTCCTCGGCGCCGGGGTAGCGGAACTCCACGTCGCGGAACTCGACGAGGCCGGCCTCGGGCACGTCCCGGGCCGGCCGCTCCGGGTCGACGATGCTCGGCTCGACGTCCAGCACCTCCATGATGCGCTGCGCCGAGACGGCGGCGCGCGGCACCATCACGAACATGAACGTCGCCATGAGCACCGAGAACAGGATCATGAAGACGTACTGCAGGAAGGCGGTGAGGTCGCCGATGGGCATGCTGCCGTCGGCGATCTGCCTGCCGCCGAACCACATGATGGCGATCGTCGTGAAGTTCAGGATGAGCGTGACGGCCGGGAACACGAGCGCGAACAGCCGGCCGACCTTGAGCGTGGTGTCGGTGAGGTCCACGTTGGCGACGTCGAACCGGTTCTCCTCGTAGACCGTCCTGTCGAAGGCGCGGATGACGCGCACGCCGCTCAGGAACTCGCGCGTCACCTGGTTGATGCGGTCGATCTTCTTCTGCATGGACATGAACAGCGGCGTCGCCCGCGAGATCACGAGGCCGATGAACACGCCCATGATGGGGATCGCGACCAGGATGACGGTGGAGAGCGTTACGTTGAGGCGCAGGGCCATGATGACGCCGCCGACGGCCATCATCGGGGCCTGGATCACCACGTTGAGCATCATCAGCACCACCATCTGCACCTGCTGCACGTCGTTGGTGGTGCGCGTGATGAGCGACGGCGCGCCGAAGCGGTTGACCTCTGCCTGGGAGAACTTCTGCACGCGGCGGAAGAGCGCGCCGCGCGTGTCGCGCCCGAGCGCCATGGACGTCTTGGAGCCGAAGTAGACGGAGGCGATGGCGGCGAGCGCCGAGACGAGCGTGACGGCCAGCATGATGCCGCCGACCTCGAGGATGTACGTGGTGTCGCCCTTGACGACGCCGTTGTTGATGATGTCGGCGTTGAGGGTCGGCAGGTACAGGTTGGCGAGCACCTGCACGAACACGAGGAAGACGACGAGCACGATGAGCCAGCGGTAGGGGCGCAGGCCGGTGCGGAGGAGGCGGATCATGTGGCTTCCCGGGCGACGGGCGGACCGGTATCGCGACCGCGCGCTCGCGTCTCGCGGTCGGGGGCGTCCGCCTCGCGTGCGGCGGACGCGCTCTCGATCGTGGCGCCGAGCGCCTCGAGCAGACGCACCAGGTCCCGGCGGTCGTTCTCCGGCAGCGTCCCTATCGTGGCGTTGACGTACTCGGCGGCGGCCGCGCGCATCTCCTTCTCCTCCGCGCGGCCGGCGTCCGTCAGTTCGACCCTGGTGAGCCGGGCGTCCGCGGCGTCGGGACGGCGCCGTACGAGCCCGGCCTTCTCCATGGAGTGCAGCATCTTCGTCAGCGTCGGCGGCGCCACGTACATCGCCTTGGCAAGGTCGCGTTGGGTGATGTCGTCGTTGGCGACGAGCAGGCGCAGGCACATCGCCTGACCGGGGTGGATGCCGCGATCGGCAAGGGCCTGCATCATGAGGCGGCGGTGCAGCCGCAGCGTGGCGATGAACGCGCGGAAGACGTCCGACGAGAGCTCGTCGACGCCGTCGAGCGATTCGGGCAGCGCGGGCAGGCGGTGGTCGGTCACGTCGCTCCTGGAGTCGGTGGTCGCCGGAGAAGGGTAGCATGGCAATGATTAGCAGGCAAACGGTTCTCCGGCTCGCCTCCGCGGAGGGCGGGAGGCAGTCAATAGAGGGTCGCGGGTCTCCTCGCGGAATCCCCAGCTACAGACCCATCCGATGGCAGCATCAGTTGTGACAGACCGGGCGGAGGCCCGACGGCGACGGCGGCGCGCGGCGCGGCGGCTGGCGCTTCGGCTCACCTTGATCTACGCGGTGCTCGCCACCGCCTGGATCGTCCTCTCCGACCGGACGCTGGCATGGCTCGGTCTTCCGCGTGACCTCGAGCTCGCTCTCTCCTCGGTCAAGGGGCTCCTGTTCGTCCTCGTCACGGCGACCCTCCTCATGGTGCTCGCCCTGCGCTACTTCCGCAGCCTCGAGGCGTCACAGGAAGGCTACACGCGCCTCTTCGAGAACGCCGTGGAGGGGATCACCGTCTTCACGGTCCTGCGCGACCGCGACGGCCGGGTCACCGACCTCGAGCTGGCCGACATGAACCCGGTCCAGTTGGCGCGTACCGGGCTGCAGCGGGACGAGGCCGTCGGCAAACGGCTGAGCCGGCCCGACGGACTCGACGAACGCACCCGCTCGTATCTCGAGGTCGTCGCCAGCGCCGCCGGCTCCGGCATGCCGGCACGTTCGGAGCTCCACCTCGAGAGCGAGGACGCCTACGAGCTTCTGGAAGCGTATCCGGTGAGCCACGACCGCTGGGCGCTCGCCGCCGAGGACGTCACCGGCGTGCGGCACGCCGAGCGGGCGCTCCGGCGGCAGGAGGAGAGCATCCGTCGGGCCTACGTCGACGTGCTCGACGCGGTCACCGGAGGCAAGCTCATCCTGCTCACCGACGAAGAGCTCTCCGGGCAGCTCGGCACACCGTTCACCGAGCTCGCCCACATCGCCGCGCCGGGCGAGCTGTCCCGGGCGCGGAACACCATCGCCAGCGAGGCCGCGGAGCGGTTTCCCGGCTGGGCGCCGCGCACGGACGTCCGCCTCCCGGTCTGCGAGGCGCTGGTCAACGCCCTCAACCATGCGGGAGGGGGCACCTACCAGCTCCTCTCCCGGGACGAGAGGCTGCAGGTGCTCGTGCGCGACGAGGGCCCCGGCATCGACTTCCGCACCCTGCCGCGGGCGACGCTTGTCAGCGGGTTCTCGACCGTCTCCAGCCTCGGCATGGGATTCACGATCATGCTCCAGACGTGCGAACGGGTCCTGCTCAGCACGCGCCCCGGGCGCACGTCCGTGGTGCTCGAGTTCGCGCCCTCGGGGGCAGTCGTCGAGGTCGCGGAGGCCGAGGCCTCGTAGGGGCCGAGGGGGTCGGAGCCCGTCTCAGGCGGCCCGCATGCGGTTGGTGCGCGCCCCGTGTTCCACCTCAGCCAGGCCGAGCGCCTCCAGTACCGGCGGCACGTAGTTGGCGAAGCGTCCGCGCAGTCCCTTCTTCAGCCCGTACCAGCCGCCGACCGGGTTGCCGGGCGACCGGCCCCACGCCTCGACGGTGCCTTCGGCGGCCGGTTTCTGCTCGTCGGCGCTGCCCAGCGGTACCCAGTCGCCTGCCGCCGTGAGCATGGCGTGGAGGTCGTCGATGCAGCGCAGCTGATAGCGAAGCTCGGTCTTGCCCACGACCACGACGAGCGCCGGCGGTTCGGCCGCCTCGTCGCGGTAGGCCGTGTACTCGGACTTGCCGGGCGGGGTGGTGAGGATCCACGGGTCGTCCGGAGTCCCGGCTCCTCGCGCCTGTGTCGGTGACATGTCCGCTCCAGTCTTCGGGCGGCCGGCCTGGCGGCACTCGCCGCGACGCCGGCCGTTTCCCCCGGGTGTTCCCTCCGTGCGAGCGGCCCACGCCACGAAGCGCCGCCTGCGGGAACGCGTGACGGCCCGGTGGTACGGTTGACGCCCCGCCCGGAGGAGATGCCGTGAACGCGATCATCAGGCTGCTCGACGCGCGCTGCTCGACGCGCTCCTACGACCAGACCCCGCCGACCGGCGAGGAGAAGCGCGCGATCCTGCACGCGGCGATGCGCGCGCCGACCGCCGGCAACCTGATGCTGTACTCGATCATCGAGATCGAGGACCAGGCGCTCAAGGACCGGCTGGCGGTGACCTGCGACGACCAGCCGTTCATCGCGAGGGCGCCCTGGGTGCTGCTGTTCGTCGCCGACTTCCAGAAGTGGATGGACCTGTTTGCGGCGTGCGGGTGCGACGAGCTGCCCGGCGTGCCGCATGGCGTCGCGCCGGGCCCCGGCGACCTGCTGATGGCCTGCAACGACGCGCTCATCGCGGCGCAGAACGCGGTGGTCGCCGCCGAGTCGCTCGGCATCGGCTCGTGCTACATCGGCGACATCATGGAGCTCGGCGAGACGCACGCCGAGCTGCTGAAGCTGCCGCGCTACACGTTCCCCGCCGCGCTGCTCTGCCTCGGCCGCCCGAAGGTCCGTCCGCACCGGACTGAGCGGTATGAGCGCCACGTGGTGCACAAGAACGTGTACCGGCGGCTCACCGCGACCCAGTTGCGCGAGGCCTCGCGCGAGCTCGACGAGCTCCACGGTACGCGCGGTCCGCAGCCGGGGATCACCGGCTGCGTGCAGGACGTCTACGCGCGCAAGTTCACCGCCGACTACGCCGCCGAGATGAACCGCTCGGTGGCGTGGTGGATCGAGCGCTGGGGCGCGGGCGGGGCCGCCGGCACTGAGTAGGGGGCCGGGACCGCTGGGGGGACGCCGGTCACCGGCCCCACGTGCCGGAGGCGACGCACCACGCCGGCACGGCGAAGGTCACGAGCGCGAGGACGGCGACGAGGAAGAAGGCCGTCGCGCGGCGAGTCATCAAGGCTCTGATGGTCATGAGGGCCCCCGTCTTTCGGGATCGGGCATGACCTCACTGTACCCGGCGATGGCCGGGCTCACCTAGGGGTCCATTCGCGCGTTCCTATCCGCGCCGGCGGGTAGAGTCGCGACACGGTCGCTGAATGGAGACACGATGGACGACGAAGCCTGGCCCCGACTCCGGGCGCTCAGTGAAGAGGAGGTCACCGCGGCAGCCGCGGCGGTCGCCGCTCGCGCGGCAGAGGCTGTCGTTCCCGGCCGCATGCCGGCCGTCTACCTGGGCCACGGCGCGCCGCCGCTCCTGGACGACCGTCTGTGGATGGCCGAGCTGGCAGCCTGGGCGGGGGCGCTGCCCCGGCCGAGCGCCGTGCTCATGGTCTCCGCGCATTGGACCCAGCTCCCGCTCACGCTCGGCGCGACGGAGGCCGGCGTGCCGCTCGTCTACGACTTCTACGGGTTCCCGGAGAGGTACTACCGGGCGACGTACCCGGCGCCCCCGGCGCCCGGGCTCGCGGAGCGTGTGGCGAGTCTCGCCGGGGGCGAGGGGGCGATCGCTCACGAGCCCGGCCGCGGCCTCGACCACGGCGCCTACGTGCCGCTCGTGGCCATGTACCCGGAGGCAGACGTGCCCGTTCTGCAGGTCTCCCTGCCGAGCCTCGACCCGGATACCCTGCTGGACCTCGGCGCCCGCCTGCGGCCGCTGCGCGACGAGGGCGTGCTCATCATCGGCAGCGGCTTCATGACCCACGGCCTGCCGTTTCTCAGCAGCTTCCACCTGGACGCGCCGCCGCCGGACTGGTCGACGGACTTCGACCAGTGGGTGGCGGCGGCGCTCGAGGCGGCGCGACGTCCGCGAGCCCTCGCCGCCTTCCGCTCGGTGCCATCAGCACGCTTCGCCCACCCGACTGTGGAGCACTTCGCGCCGCTCTTCGTCGCGCTGGGCGCCGCCGAGCCGGACGCCGCCATGGCGACGCCCATCGCCGGGTTCTGGCTGGGTCTCTCGAAGCGCTCGGTGCAGTTCGCCTGAAGGTCACGCGTCTCGCTCGTCGGCCAGGGTCGGAGGCCGAGCGGTGCCCTGTGCTATCCTCGGCGCCGTGAACGCCGAGACACCATCCTCACCCGAGCGCGGCGACTTCATCCGCGAGATCGTCGCCGCGGACCTGCGTGAGGGCCGGCACGAGACCGTCGTCACCCGCTTCCCGCCGGAGCCCAACGGCTACCTGCACATCGGCCACGCCAAGTCCATCTGTCTCAACTTCGGCATCCCGAGTGAGTTCGGCGGCCGCTGCCACCTGCGCTTCGACGACACCAATCCGATGAAGGAAGAGCAGGAGTACATCGACTCCATCGAGGCCGACGTGCGCTGGCTGGGGTTCGACTGGGGCGAGCACCTGTACTTCGCCTCGGACTACTTCGAGCAGCTCTACCAGTGGGCCGTCGACCTCATCGAGGCCGGCAAGGCCTACGTGGACGACCTCACCGCCGACGAGATCCGCGAGCACCGCGGCACGTTCACCGAGCCCGGCCGCGAGAGCCCCTGGCGGGACCGGCCGGCGGCGGAGAGCCTCGACCTCTTCGCGCGCATGCGCGCCGGCGAGTTCCCGGACGGCGCGCGCGTCCTGCGCGCGAAGATCGACATGGCCTCGCCCAACATCAACCTGCGCGACCCGGTGCTGTACCGGATCCTCCACGCGGAGCACCCGCGGACGGGGGACGCCTGGTGCGTCTACCCGACCTACGACTTCGCGCACGGGCAGTCAGATGCGATCGAGGGCATCACGCACTCGCTGTGCACCCTGGAGTTCGAGGGCCACCGGCCGCTGTACGACTGGCTGATCGACAACCTGCCGGTGCCGTCGCGCCCGCGCCAGATCGAGTTCGCGCGGCTCAACCTCACCCACACCGTCCTCTCCAAGCGTGTGCTCCTGCGTCTCGTGAACGAGGGTCACGTGCGCGGCTGGGACGATCCCCGGATGCCCACCATGTCCGGCATCCGGCGGCGGGGCTTCCCCGCCGAGGGGATCCGCGACTTCGTGGCGATGGTCGGCGTGGCCAAGACCGACAGCGTCGTCGAGGTGGGCATGCTGGAGCACGCGGTGCGGGGCGTCCTCAACCGGACGGCGCCCCGGCGCTTCGCCGTGCTCGACCCCCTCAAGGTGGTCATCGAGAACTACCCCGAGGGGCAGGTCGAGGAGGTGCAGGTCCCCAACAACCCGGAGGACCCGGCCGCCGGCAGCCGCCGGGTGTCCTTCTCACGCGAGCTCTGGATCGAGCGCGACGACTTCATGGAGGAGCCGGTGCGCAAGTTCTTCCGCCTGGCGCCCGGCCGCGAGGTGCGGCTGCGGTCTGCCTACTTCGTGACCTGCACCGAGGTCGTCAAGGACGCGGACGGCCGGGTCGTGGAGCTGCGCTGCACCTACGACCCGGCGACGCGCGGCGGCGACGCTCCCGACGGCCGCCGCCCCAAGGCCACCCTCCACTGGGTCTCGGCCGCGCACGCCGTGCCCGCGGAGGCTCGGCTCTACGATCACCTCTTCGCGAGCCCGCACCCCGGGTCCGGCGACGGCGACCTCTTCGACGACCTGAACCCGGACTCCGAGACCGTGCTCCGAGGCTGCCTCGTGGAGCCGTCGCTCGCCGACGTGCCGATCGGCGAGACCGTGCAGTTCGAGCGGCTCGGCTACTTCTGCCCGGACCCCGACTCGGCGCCCGGCGCGCTCGTGTTCAACCGCACGCTCACGCTCCGGGACACCTGGGCGAAGCTGCAGGCGCAGGGGCGGCAGGACTAATGCACGGGAGGGCTATTGAGCGGTCGGCGATCCGAAGGGCGAGCCGGCCGGACTAGCCAGCGCAACTCCGCTAGCGAGCGGGGCGGCGCCAGCGGCACCGCTCACACGGCCTGACTGCCGTAGGACGGTTGAGGAGGCTGCCGTCTCGGGGTACACTCCTGCCTGCCCCTCGGGCGCCGCTGGCGAGTGGCCTAATTGGCAAGGCACCTGACTCTGGATCAGGGGATTGAAGGTTCGAGTCCTTCCTCGCCAGCCATCCTCGTCTCGGCTCGCATCGCCGTTCGGCCACGTCAGCCTGCATGTGCGGGGAGCTTCGGGTACGGGCGCGGCGGCTGAGAGGGGCGAACGCTGCTTGCAGAGGGGTGAGGCGGCGCTCGCCCATCTGAGCTGGCCGTCCACGCGAGCCCGGCGGCACGCACCCGGCGTCCACCGAGACGACTTCCGAAGATCAGCCGAGCGCTTCGCAGACCGCCATCGCCGCGGCGTCCGACAGGGCGAGCTTCTCGTCGTCCTCTGCCGTCGGCCATGCCGAGAACCGTGCCACGACGCTGTTCGACGGATGGTGGACCAGCACGGCCTGCCCGTAGATGCCGTATGCCCAGTAGACCCCGGCCTCGGCGTCCGAGATCCACCAGCAGTCGTGGTAGAAGCGGTGGCCACCGGCTTCTTCCGGGTAGGCCCGCGCGTAGGTCTCCACCAGCCGCGGGTCGGTCGTGCGCAGGCGCCGCACCCACTCGCGCGGCAGCACCCGGCGACCGTCGATCTCGCCCTCCTGCAGGTAGAGCAGGCCGAACAGGGCGAGGTCGTGGAGCGTGACGCAGAAGCCTCCGTCGGCGAGGGGGAACCCGCCCGGCCCGAGGATGAAGTCGCCTTCGTGCGCGGCCCCGAGCGGCGTCCAGACGAGCTCGGAGAACAGCTCGGCCAGCGGCCGGCCGGCGGCGCGCTCGAGGCACCAGCCGAGCACGTCGGTGCAGATCGAGCGGTACTCGAACTCGGCGCCGTGCCCGGCCTGCCGGCGCAGCCCGGCGATGTAGTCGGCCGGCGACGGGTCGTCGGGCAGGCGCTCGAGCCAGCCGAGCGCCCGGAACCCGCGCCACGCCTCGGAGTCCATGTCGTCGTAGTCGCTCTCGTCGAACGCCACCCCGGCGGTCATGTCGAGGAGGTGCTGGACGGTGCATCCCTCCCAGACCGTCCCGGCCAGCTCGCGCACGTACTCGGTGACGAGAGCTTCGACCGCGAAGCGGCCCGCCGCCGACCAGCGCTCCGGCGAGGGCGGAGGTCATCGACTTCGAGACCGACTCGCAGAGGTGCCGCGTCTGCGGGCTCATGCCCCGGGCGTGGTGCTCGAAGACGATCGCGCCGTCGTGGATCACCATCCAGCCGTCGACGTTCGTCTGCTCCATCGCTGCGGCCAGGGTCCGTTCGCGCCCGGTGTGGTCGAAGCGCAGGTCCGCGAGGTCGCGCGGACGCCGCGGCAGCACCGTCGCGGCGTCGCCACGCGACACCCGGGCCGACGGCAGCAGCTCCCGGGTGTGCGCGTGCATCCAGCGGATGTGGCGCGCCTCCCACATGGTGCGCGGAGTGACCAGGGCTCGGGCATCGAGTGGCGCCGCCTCGGCATTCTTCATTCCGGGTCCTCGCTCTCGTTTGCGGCTCGAAAAGCTCGCCGCGCCGGCGGAAGCCGACGTCGAGGCACAGTGTAGACGACGGTGGACCGCAGGGGCGCCGGACTCCTGGCTGCCGCCGTGCAAGGGAAGCGGCCTCCCCACCGAGCCGGCGGCCGAAGAAGGGAGGCGCGCCCGCCACGCTGGAGGGCCGAGGGCGCCGATCAGCCCTCAAGCGCGCAGTGCCCGTTCCTTGAGGCCCACCCCTGGCTCGATCCGCACGGCGCGGCCGGTGGCGCCGGCGCTTCGACCGGCACGAGCTTCGAGGTCATGTACTACTGAGCGGGAGTGCGCGAACCGAACGCCCGAGCGTCGGGCACGAAACGGCAAGCTCGCGTGTCGAAGTGCCTGAGAGCACCGTCCGTGCGCACCAGGTCGCCCGAAATCGGGAGGCAGAGCGGCCGGCGGTCGGCGGTCGGCAAGAGGCTGGTGGCATGCGAGTGCCTGAGAAGAGGCTGGTAGCGCATACGGGATTCGAACCCGTGTTACCGCCGTGAGAGGGCGGCGTCCTAGGCCCCTAGACGAATGCGCCACGCAAGAACGGGGCTGCTGCCTCGGCGGGACCCCGGAGCTCATCCCGCCTGCCGCGCGATCCGGCAGCGGCAGCGGCGAACAAGGCTAGCACAAGACCCGCGAACGGAAAACCCGCACGCCGCGGGGGGCGGGCCGCGTGTAGGCTAGCGCCCATGAAGGATTCTGTGGGATCCGCGGGGGTCACGTACAGGCGCGCGGAGGAGGCGGACCTGCCGCACCTCTTCGCGGTGTTCCGCGCAGCGCTCAACGGGTATCTGGTGCCGGCCGGTCAGACGCCGGTGCCGGAGGAGGACGACCCGACGCCGGCCTACCGCCACTCCCTGCGGCACGACGGCGAGCGGTTCTGGGTGGCCGTGGCCGACGGCGGGATCGTCGCCTGGACCTCAGGGCTGGTGCGCGGGGACTGGTGGTTCCTCAGCAGCCTCTTCGTGCTGCCGGAGGCGCAGGGGCGCGGCGTCGGCGCCCGGCTCTTCGAGCTCGCGGGGACGGGCGCGCCGCCGGGAGCGGTGCGCGCCACGGTGACCGACTCGATCCAGCCCATCTCGAACACGTTGTACGCGCACCGGGGTCTGCTGCCTCGGGAAGCGCTGGTGGAGATCGGCGGCCGGCCCCGGCCTGATCTGGCGCGGCCGCGGCTGGGCAGTCTCGCAGCGGAGCCGCTCACAACCGCGTCGATCCCCGAGCTGGGGGAGATCGACGCGGCGGCGAGCGGCGTCGACCGGAGCGTCGACCACGACTACTACCTCACCGCGAGCGGCCGGCGCGGCTGGCTCTTCCGGCGCGCCGGCCGGCCGGTCGCCTACGTCATGGTGCGGCCGGACGGCTGGGTCGGGCCCGCAGCCTCCGTGCGCGCCGCCGACATCCGCGCAGCTACGTCGTTCGGCATCGCGACCCTCGCCGCCGAAGGCACGGAGAAGGTCCGTGCCGGCGTGCCCGCCCGCTGCGCGGGCGCCCAGCGCGCCTTGTGGGAGGCCGGGCTCGTCTACCGCTCGACGCCCGGTCTGCTCCTCGCCTCCCGTCCCTTCGGGCGGCTGGACCGCTACGTCCCGGCCAGCTACGGCCTGTTCTGATCCGGGTCCCGCGCGGGATCGCGCGCTCATCCGGCCGAGGGGTGTCCGGCGGCTCCCCTCATGCGGCAGCCCGTGATACGGTTCGATGACCCTGCGGCCGCACTCTGGGAGGCTCGTGAGCCACGCCGACGAGGTCATCACCGACGTGAACCGGCGGCGCGTCATGGCGCGCGCCCGCGACGACTGCTTCACCATCGCCTGGGACTACCCGGGCCGCACGCTGCTCGAGGTCCGCATCCTGCGCTCCTCGGGCGCCTTCGCGGAGACTGCCGAGGATGGTCCCGACGGCGGCCAGGAAGTCGTCTACCAGGACGTGACCGGCTCGTTCCGTGACGCAGGCCTGAGTGACGCCCGGCCGTACCTCTACACCGTCTTCGCGCGACACCCCGGCGGCGAGTGGGTGCGCTGGGGAGAGTACTCCCGGCCGTGCCTCCAGACGGTGACGGCTTCATGAGGCGCATGACTCCTCTGCTGTCGATCGTCCTGGGCGTTCTCGTGGCCGTCGGCGGACTGGTGGCATTGCCTGCCGCCGTGTGCGCCGCGGACGACGGCAACGAGACCCCGGCAGCATCGGGCAAGGCCGCGGCGCAGCCGGACGTCACCGTCGCCGCGGCGGAGGCGGCCGCAGCGGCGGACTCGAGCATCGCGGCCGTCCTTGCCGGCAAGGACGCCGCGGTGGAGGCCGGGGCGTGGGGAGGCACCCAGGGTGAGCCCACCGGCACGACCCTGGTCTATCGTTGGGCCGCCGCCCAGGCAGCGCCGATCGACGAGGAGTGGCCTCTACTGCGCTCCGGAGACGGGACGCCGGAGGCTCCCTACGACTCCAGCATGTACCGCATCAGAGCCAGCGACGTGACCGCCCTGCGCGTCGACGTGCTCGCCGACGGGGCGCGCATCCTGCAGGTGATGCCGGTGGACGGCGAGACCCGGTTCACGCTCGAGGAGCAGACCTGGCCACCGTTCAGCTGGTTTCCCTGGCTCACGGCGAGTCCGTGGGTGCTCGCTCCCGTGTTCCTGGGGCTCGCCGTGCTGCTGATGGGGCGCGCCTGGCGGCGCTCGCGTGCCTGGAACCGCCGCCTGCCGTCCATGACCCGCCACGACCGTCAGTTCATCGCCCGCCTGGCGGTACTCGTCTTCCTGCTCGCCGGGTTCGCCTGGCAGTTCTACGAAGGCTGGTATGCCGCCACCGGACCGTCGGTTGGCTCGAGCTCCACCGCCGCCGGTTCGCTCGCCACGCTGCCGCTGCTGCTCATACCGCCGGGACTCTTCGTCGCCGGGCTCATCCTCGAGCTCAGCTCCGCGCCCCGGCGCGGCTCCTGGGGGCTCCTCGCCGTGCTCTGCGGCGCCGCCAGCGCCTATTTCCTCGCCTCGGCCATGACCAGCGCGGCCACCAATCTCAACCTCTCGTACTACATCCTCCTCGCGGTGCTCGCCCTCATCTCCATCCCGCGCGCCTTCTCCGCCGGCAAGATGGGCTGGAGCCGCAACGCCGCGCCGCGGTACGGCTGACCCAGGGTCTCTCGCCGGCCTCCACGCTCGTTCTCTCAGCGGCCCCTCAGGCCGGCCCCAGCGAGCGCCCAGAAGCGCCTGCCACACTCGACGACGTCAGCACGAGACGACAGTGAGGTGGGTCATGCGCAGACCGACGATGGCCGTCGCCGTGGCGGCCCTGATCCTGGCGGCCGCGACCCTCGGTGGGTTCGCCCTCGCGGCCTGCGGCGGATCGTCCGGCGGAGCGACGGCGGAGGCCGCCGCCTCCGGTCTTCCCGGCCGCGGCCAGATGCCCGACATGAGCGCGGTGATCGCGCAGGCGCTCGATCCTCTGGTCGAGGCCGGTACGATCAGCGCCGAGCAGCAGGATGCGGCGGTCGAGGCGCTGGCTTCCTCGATGCCCTCCGGCGGGGGCGTGGGCCAGGGCGGTCAACCGCCGAGCCCTGGCACACGGCCGAGCGCCGGCGCGACCCCGCCTTCCGGCTCCATGCCCGACCCTGGACAGATGGTTACCGCAGCGCTCGACGGGCTCGTCGCAGAGGGTACGATCACCGCCCAACAGGAGAGCGCGATCAGCGCGGCGCTGAGCTCGGCGATGCGGCAGGGCGGGCCGAGCCAGGCGGGTGGTACGGAGACGCAGTCCTACTGAGCGAAGAGGGCCGGCCGGCGAGGAGGTCCGCCGGCGCGCTGCCGGATGCTGTCGTCGTTCGGCCCTCCGCGGGCGGTGTCGCGCCGGGGACGGTCCTAGCGCTCGATCAGCTCGATCGCGTTGCCGTCCGGGTCCTCGATGAACGCGAGCCTGGGGCCGTCGCCGCCCTCGAGCACGTACGGCGGGCGGGTGACCCGGCCGCCGAACAGCTCGACCACCGGCAACACGGCGTCGATGTCCTCCGTCTCAAAGGCGAAGTGGCCGAAGCGCTCGCCGCCGGGGTAGTCGTCGTCCTTGCCCCAGTTGTAGACCAGCTCGATGGCGAAGTTGCCGGCCTCCGGCTCCATGAACGCCAGCGTCGCCTTGCCCTTGGTCAGCTCTCGCCGGCGTGAGCAGCGCATGCCGAGCTGCTCGTAGAACTTGATCGCTCCCTCGAGGTCCTTCGTCCTGGTCGCGACGTGCACGAACTTCATGTGATCCTCCTCCGCTGCGCTCCGCTATGCTCGGCGCATGTCCATCAGCGCTCTCGGTGACAAGGTACCCCAGTTCGACCCGGGCGTGTTCGTCCACCCCGACGCCACCATCATCGGCGACGTCGTGCTCGAGGCGGGCGTCACCGTGTGGCCGGGAGCCGTCCTTCGCGGCGACATCGAGCGCATCTCGGTCGCCGCAGAGACCAGCATCCAGGACGGGGTCGTCATCCACACCGAGCCGGGCGCGCCGGTCGTGATCGGCCGCGGCTGCGCCGTCGGCCACGGCGCGATCGTGCACGGCGCGGTCATCGGCGACGGCTGCCTCATCGGCATGCACGCCACGCTGCTCGACGGGGCCGAGATCGGCGAAGAATGCATCGTCGGCGCCAACGCCCTCGTGCTGGGACGGAGAGCGTACCCGCGTCGCAGCCTGCTCGTCGGGACGCCGGCCAGGGTGGCTCGCGAGCTGACCGACGAGGACCTTGCGCCGCTGGCCGCCGTCCGCGGCCGCTACACGGCCCGCGGCAAGCTCTACACGGAGCAGGGACTCGGCGCCGACCTCTCCGCGTTCTGCTGCCGGCCCCGCCGCCCGAGGGACCCGGGGCGCGATGCGCCGACCGGAGGGTAGGCCGCCCCGTGACCGCGATCGCCGATAGCGACACGTTCTTCGCCGTCGACCGGGCCGCGTGGCGCGCGTGGCTCGAGCGGCACCACGCGGCGCGAACGCAGGTCTGGCTGCTCCTGCACAAGAAGCACGTGGACGAGCCGAGCGTGCGCTACGACGAGGCCGTCGAGGAGGCCCTGTGCTGGGGCTGGATCGACGGCCTCACCAAGCGCTGGGACGAGCGCAGCTACGCCGTGCGCTTCACGCCGCGCAAGCCCGGCAGCGTGTGGAGCGAGAGCAACGTCGAGCGGGTCACCCGGATGATCGCCGAGGGGCGGATGACGCCCGCCGGGCAGGCGCTCGTCGACGAAGCCAAGCGGCGCGGCACGTGGGACGAGGCGGCGTCAGGCAGGCTGGACGTGACGCCGCCCGACCTGGAGGCCGCGCTGGCCGGCGTGCCCGCGGCTGCGGCCCGCTGGCACGAGTGGCCGGCCACACCGCGGCGCATGTACGTCTACTGGGTGCTGGACGCCAAGCGGCCGGAGACGCGGGCGCGCCGCGTGGCCGAGACGGTGCGCCGCACCGCCGCCGGCATCAGGCCCGGCGAGCCCGCCTGACCTCCCCGCCCGGCCTGCGCGGGCCGGTCAAGCTCGTCCAGCCCCCATCCTGCCCGCCGGGGGGTAGTCCCTTCGGGACCGGTACCGTCCGACGTACGTCCAACGGTACCAACGTACTCTTGGATGCACGTCCGGACGTACATGTCCGCGCGCCACTCTCCCTCGTCCCGGAGTCAGTGTCGGGGGGCACGCGGCTGAAGCAGACTCAGGCCGTCACGCGTCAAGGTGCGCGCGGACGGCGAGCACGAGCTCGGGCAGCACCTCGCCGCCGGGTCCTCGCAGGAAGAGGTCGCAGCTCCGCGCCAGCGCGTCCCACTCCGGATTGACATCGATCACCGTGGCGCCGGCCTCCTTGGCGATGAGCGGCACTGCCGCGGCGGGGTAGACGACGCCGGACGTGCCGACGACCAGCATCACGTCGCAACCGGCGCTGAGCTGCTGGGCGGCGTTCAGGGCGTCCGGCGGCAGGCCCTCGCCGAACCAGACGACCTCAGGCCGCAGGTAGTCGCCGCACGCGGGGCAGCGCGGCGGCTTCTCCTCCTGGCCGGCGAAGTCGTCCCAGGCGTAGCCGCGGTGGCGGCCGTCGATACAGCGGAAGCTGTGCATGGTGCCGTGCAGCTCGATGACGTGCGAGGAGCCGGCGCGCTGGTGAAGCCCGTCGATGTTCTGCGTGATGACGACGACCTTCGGCAGCAGCTCCTCGAGCTCGGCGATGGCGAGGTGCCCCGGGTTGGGCTCGGCCGCCGCCGCCACGCCGAAGCGGTGCTCGTACCAGCTCCACACAAAGGCTGGGTCCCTGCGGTACGCCTCCGGAGTGGCGAGCTCCATAGGGTCGTACTGGGCCCAGAGGCCGGTCTCGGGCTCGCGGAACGTCGCGATGCCGGACTCTTTGCTCACGCCGGCTCCGGTGAACACCGCGAGCCGGGCCGAGCGCGCGACGGCGCGCGCGGCGGTCTGCAGGTCGCCGTCAGGTCGCTGATCGTCGAGCCGGTCGCTCACGGGAACCTCCGGAGACGTATGCTGGGGCTGCTCCGGATTGTACGCCAGCCGCCGGGGGGAGAGGGCGTCACATGGACGAGCGCGACACGGATACAGCGGGACCGCAAGAGCCGGTGGGCGCAGCCGGACCGGCGGTCACGCTTCAACAGAGCGCGCCGAGCGGCGGCGGCCGGCGTCTCCTCGCCGCCGCCGTCCTGCTGCCGTGGATGGTCGTCTACGGCGTCACCGGCACGTGGGCCGTGACGCTCGGCGCGCGCGCCTTCGCCGACGGCCTCGAGCGGCTCGACGCCGGCTATACGCGCATCGTCACTCCGACCGAGCTCATGTACGTCGGGGCTCTGGTGCTGGCCGGCTTCGGCGTCCTGCTCGCCTGCGCCCTGCTCCTTCTCTTCCAGCGGCGCTCGGCCATGGTGTGGCTGCCGCTGCTTCTCGTGGCCGCGGGACTCACGGCCGGGTCGGTGTGGGCCGCCGTGAGCGGCGGCCTGCATCCCGGCCTCTGGGTCCTCTTCTTCTTCGGGCTCGCCTACGCCACCGTCGTCGCCCTCGTGCGGGTCGTCCAGGTGACGCGCGCCGCGCGGCGTGGCACAATCGCGCAACCATGAGCACCAGCATCTTCGTCGGGCACGCCAAGCCGCCCGCCAACACGGTCAGCGGCCAGATGTACACGATCCTCAGCGTGGTGTGCGAGGTCGAGATGGACACGGGCGTCATCGTGGCCGCCGAGTTCACCGTGGCCACGGAGCTCGCGAAGGACTATCTCAATCGGCTCCTCTCCGGGCGCAACCTGACCACCGACGAGGACGCCATCGTCGCCGAGCTCGAACGCTGCTACTTCTCCGGCACGCAGAAGGCGCTCATCCAGTCGTTCCGCGACATGGCCAAGCGGTACCGCGCCCAGCTGGGCGCGGGCCGGCCGGAGACGCCGGCGGAGCCGGCCCCCCCGGCCGGCTGAGCCGGACCAGCGCTGCCGGCCGGCTGGCCCTCCGGGCCCGGGCCGTCCGTCCGCTTCGTCCTTCCTGCACGTTGTCGCCCCGAGGGGCAGGTGCTAGCGTTTCTTATTCACCCGCAGCATCCTCGCGAGTGCATGCATCGTCACGACCCGGCGGCCGTCCCGCCGGTCACAAGGAGGGCACATGCCGGACGAGACCACCCAGGGCGCCGCGGGCCAGACCGAAGGCCATCAGCCCACCGTCGAGGAGCTCAAGGCCAAGGCGTACCAGCCCATGGAAGACGCCAAGGTCCTCCACCCGTTCTACCGGGGCAAGATCGAGACCACCCTCAAGTGCTGCATCCGCGACTTCCAGGACTTCGGCATCTGGTACACACCCGGCGTCAGCGCCCCCTGCCTTGAGATCAAGGACGATCCCGAGAAGGCCTACGAGTACACCAACAAGTGGAACACGGTGGCCGTGATCAGCGACGGCACCCGCGTGCTCGGCATGGGCGACATCGGCCCCAAGGCGGGCATGCCGGTGATGGAGGGCAAGAGCCTCCTCTACAAGTACCTCGGCGGCGTCGACGGCTTCCCGCTCATGGTCGACACCAAGGACCCGGACAGGTTCATCGAGTTCGTCAAGCTGGTGCAGCCCGGGCTGGGCGGGGTGAATCTGGAGGACATCGCCCAGCCCAAGTGCTTCCGCATCCTCGACACCCTGCGCGAGGAGTGCGAGATCCCCGTGTGGCACGACGACCAGCAGGGCACGGCGTGCGTCACGCTCGCCGGCCTCATCAACGCCCTCAAAGTCGTGGGCCGGCGCATCGACGACGTCGAGATCGCCTTCATCGGCTCGGGCGCCGCCAACGTCGCCATCAGCCGCCTCATCTTCTCCTACGGCGCCGACCCGGAGAAGTGCCGCATCGTCGACAGCAAGGGCATCCTCCACAAGGGCCGCTCGGACGTCGAGGCCGTCAAGGACGAGTGGGTCGACAAGTGGAAGTACTGCAACAGCACCAACGCCGAGGGCCGCACCGGCAGCATCGAGGACGCGCTCAAGGGTGCGCACGTGTGCATCGCGCTCAGCAAGCAGGGCCCAGACACCATCGAGAAGGAGTGGATCCGGGGGATGGCCCACGACCCCGTGGTCTTCCTCTGCGCCAACCCCATCCCGGAGATGTGGCCGTGGGACGCCAAGGAGGCCGGCGCCGCCGTGGTAGCCACCGGCCGCAGCGACTTCCCCAACCAGGTCAACAACTCGGTCGGGTTCCCCGGCATCTTCCGCGGCACCCTCGACGTGCGCGCCAAGACGATCACCGACGAGATGTGCATCGCCGCGGCCGAGGAGCTCGCCAAGGTCGCGGAGGACAAGGGCCTCTCCGCCGACTACATCATGCCGACCATGGACGACTGGGAGGTCTTCCCGCGTGAGGCGGCCGCAGTCGCGATGAAGGCCATCGAGCAGGGCATCGCGCTGCGCACCGACCTGACGTTCGAGCAGGAGGTCGCGGAGGCGACGGCGATCATCGCCCGGGCCCGCGGCATGGTGCAGGACCAGATGGCGATCGGCTACATCCCCATGCCCGAGGGGAGCCGTGCGCCGGCGCCGACCAAGGCCGCGGCCAAGGCCGTCGCGCGCGGCTACGGCGACTACGCCGGCGAGATCGCCGACAAGGCGGTCGACGCCATCGGCCCGGCCGCCGACAAGATCGCCGCGGCGACGGCCGCGGCCATCGACAAGGCCACCGAGGCGATCAGGAAGGCCACGTCCGGCATGAAGAAGGACGACGGCGTCACCGACGCCGAGGTCGTCGGCGAGGAGCCGCCGGCCTGGACGCCGCCTGCCGCCGAGCCCGAGCCTCCGGCCGGCGCCGAAGGCGACGCCAAGAAGGACGAGTGAGGTGGGCGACATCCGGGAGCTCGACGTCGCCGCGGTGACCGCGGCGGTCAGAGACCTGTGCATCACCGCCAACTACGACCTGCCGGTGGACGTGTACGACGCGCTCAAGGACGCGCAGGAGTCCGAGGAGTCGCCGGTGGGCCGCGAGGTGCTGGCGCAGCTCGTGGAGAACGCCGACATCGCCGCGGCCGACAGAGTGCCGGTCTGCCAGGACACCGGCTTCGCGGTGATCTTCGCCGCGGTGGGGCAGGACGTGCACCTCACCGGCGGCGACTTCGAGGAGGCCGTGCACGAGGGCGTGCGGCAGGGCTACGGCGACGGCTACCTGCGCAAGTCCGTCGCCGAGGAGCCGGGCCACGCGCGGCGGAACACGAAGGACAACACGCCGGCCATCATCCACACGAGCATCGTGCCGGGCGACCAGGTCACCCTGACGATGATGGCCAAGGGCGGCGGCGCCGAGAACATGAGCTCCCTCAGCATGCTCAAGCCGGCTCAGGGCTGGGCGGGCATGGTGGACGCCGTCGTCGACACCGTCAGCCGCGCCGGGTCCAACCCGTGCCCGCCGGTGATCATCGGCGTCGGCATCGGCGGCACCATCGAGATGGTCACGCTGCTCGCCAAGAAGGCGCTGCTGCGCGACGTCGGCAGCACGCACCCGGACCCGCGCATCGCGGAGATGGAGGACGAGCTGCTCGAGAAGATCAACGCCCTCGGCATCGGTCCCCAAGGCCTCGGCGGCCGCACCACGGCCCTCGACGTGTTCATCGAGGAGATGCCGTGCCACATCGCCAGCATGCCGATGGCCGTCAACGTCCAGTGCCACGCGCAGCGGCACAAGACCGTGACGCTCTGAGGGAGGGGATCATGGCTGCGAAGAGGATCACGACCCCCCTCACGGACGAGGTCGTCAGGGACCTGCGCGCCGGTGACACCGTGGAGATCACCGGCGTCGTCTACCAGGCGCGCGACGCGGCCCACAAGCGGCTCGTCGCGCTCATCGAGGCCGGCGCGGAGCTGCCGTTCGAGCTGCAGGGCGCGGTCGTCTACTACATGGGACCGAGCCCGGCCAAGCCGGGCAACGTCATCGGCTCCGCCGGCCCCACCACCAGCGGCCGCATGGACGCCTACGCGCCGCTGCTCATGCGGCACGGCCTCAAAGGCATGATCGGCAAGGGGCTGCGGACGGCCGAGGTCAAGCAGGCCATGCGGGACGAGACCGCCGTGTACTTCGCCGCCACCGGCGGCGCCGGCGCGCTGCTGGCCAAGCGCATCGTCGGCAACGAGGTCATCGCCTACCCCGAGCTCGGCGCCGAGGCCGTCGCGCGGCTCGAGGTCGTCGACTTCCCGGCCATCGTCGTCATGGACTGCCACGGCGGCGACCTGTACGCGGAGGGCCGCGCCCGGTACGCGCGCGAGGCGTAGCGCCGGGCACTTGTCCGGCGAGGCCGCCGGGTACGGTCGAGCGTGTCTCGAAGGCACGTACGCCCGGGCGTACGTGCAACGACACGTCCGTACCATGGGGCGCACGCTTGGGCGTACCGGCACCGCGACGACAACCCTCCACCCGCCAGGGAGGGCCAGGGTCCAGCCAACGGCCGGCCGGCCCGTCGAGCGCGTGCGGGCCCGCCGGCGGGTACAATCGTACGATGGAGGAAGCGTCGTGACCGCCTGGATCATAGCCGTCGGGCGGATGCTGGGTCTCGGTACGATCGCCGGCATCCGGCCGTCGCTCACGCTCGCCGTCATCGGGGTCGTCAGCTACTTCGATTGGGGCGTCGAGCCCAACGACGTGTTCTCGTTCCTCACCAGCTGGCTGGCGATCGGGATCTTCGTCGTGCTCGCGATCCTCGAGTCGGCCTTCGACAAGATGTCCAAGATGGACCGGCTGCAGGACCGCCTCATCATGCCCTACCGCCTGTTCATCGGCGGGGTGGCCGGCGCCGCTACGATCCCCTTCGGCTGGAGAGGGATCGTCGTCGGCGCCGCCGTCGGCGCCGGGGCGGCGTGGTTCTCCCAGTACACCAAGCACCTCACGCGTCCCAAGAGCGTGCCCAGCGAGGCTGTCGTGGCGCTCATCAGCGCCGCCGAGGACCTCGGCGCATACCTCGGCAGCGCCCTGGTCCTCGCGGTGCCCTACGTGGGGTACGCCTATCTCGGCGTCACCGGGTTCGCCTACTGGCGTGTCCGCGATCGCCGGCGCGCGAAGTACAAGAAGATGAGACGGGCGGGCGGGGGCGTGCCATGAGCGCCGACGGCTCCGACTTCGGGGTGCGGCGGCTGCGGATGGTCGAGGATCAGCTCGTCGCTCGCGGGCTGCGCGACGAGGCGGTGATCGCGGCGATGCGCTCGGTGCCGCGCCACCTGTTCGTGCCGGAGGACCTCTGCCGCGAGGCCTACGCCGACTCGCCGCTGCCGATCGGCCTCGGCCAGACCATCTCGCAGCCCTACATGGTGGCGATCATGACCTCGCTGCTCGGCGTCGACGTGCGCTCGCGCGTGCTGGAAGTCGGCTCGGGGAGCGGGTACCAGACGGCCGTCCTCGCCGAGATCGCGGGTGAGGTGTGCGCCGTCGAGCGGCTTGCCCCGCTGGCGGAGCGCGCCCGGGCAGTGCTCGTCCGCCTCGGGTACGACAACGTGCGACTCGCCATCGGCGACGGCGCCAGAGGCTGGCACGAGCTGGCGCCGTTCCACGGCATCCTGGTGGCGGCTGCCGCCGACGAGGTGCCGCCCGAGCTGCTGGGCCAGCTTGCCGACGGCGGTCGGCTGGTCGTCCCCGTCGGGCGCAGCCGCGGCGACCAGGTGCTCACGATCGTCGAGAGGGTGGGCGACGCCTTCGAGGAGCGCCACGATACGCGCTGCCGCTTCGTGCCGCTGGTCCGCGATCCGAGCCCCGAGCAGCGGCGCAAGGATGCTCTGCGCAGCGGCGGGCGCGGCGGGGACCCGGACCGGGAGCGCGCGGGCGGCGAGGATGCTCGCGGCGACAGCCCCGACTGGGACGAGGAGGCCGGCATGAAGTCGGTGGAGGTCAGGGTGAGCGGCATGGTGCAGGGCGTGTTCTACCGATCGAGCGCGCGCCGCGAGGGCGCGCTGCGCGGCCTGCGCGGGTGGGTGCGCAATCTGAGCGACGGCACCGTCGCGCTGCACCTTCAGGGAAGCGGCGAAGCTGTCGATGCCATGCTCGACTGGTGCCGCGAAGGTCCGCCGGCGGCCCGGGTCTCGCGGCTCACGGTCAGCGACGCACCGGCGGACGAGAACCTTCACGGCTTCGAGGTGAGGTAGATGTCCGGCAGTGCCCAGAGGCCCACAGACCGCCGGGTGACACTCGACGACGTGCGCCACGACCATGAGGTCGAGGTCTTCGTGCGCAAGGCCGACGAGAACCTGGGCGTGCTCGGCTACACGGAGCATGGGCCGCGGCACTGCGGCATCGTGGCGGGCATCGCGCAGAGCGTTCTGCTGCGGCTCGGCTATCCGCCGCGCACGGCCGAGCTCGCCGCCATCGCCGGCTACCTGCACGACGTCGGCAACGGCATCAACCGCCTGGATCACGGTATCGCCGCGGCGCTCCTCAGCCAGCATGTCCTGGAGCGCCTCGGGATGGGTCCGGACGAGTACGCCGAGGTCATGTGCGCCATCGGCAACCACGAAGAGGAGTACGGCGAGGCGGTGAGCCCGCTGGCAGCGGCGGTGATCCTCGGCGACAAGAGCGACGTGCACCGCAGCCGGGTGCGGGTGATCGACCCGGACACCGACGACATCCACGACCGCGTCAACATGGCCACCACGCGGTCGTTCCTGGCCGTGGACAGCGAGGCGCACACCATCACGCTCGAGCTGGAGATCGACACGGAGACCATCCAGGTCATGCAGTACTTCGAGATCTTCCTCGACCGCATGGTGATGTGCCGGCGGGCGGCGGAGTTCCTCGGCTGCCGGTTCGGGATCGTGATCAACGGGACGCGGGTGCTCTAGGGCCTCGGTGGTGGGCCGCCGCGGCGCTCGTGTGCTATACCAGTGGACAACCTGATCGAGTGGAGGTGGACGGTGGGCAGAGCCGACAAGAAGGCGGCCAAGGCCGCGACGAAGGCCGCCGGCAAGAAGCGGCGCGGCGGACTCCTGTTCGGAGTCGTCATCGGCGCCGTCGCCGGTCTGCTGCTGGCGCCCAAGAGCGGCAAGGAGACGCGGCAGCAGCTGCTGGGCGAGGGCGGCCTCGGCGCCCAGGTCGACCGCATCAGGGGCGCCATCGGCGCGGGCAAGGACTCCGCCGCCGACCAGAACGAGGCGCTGCGGCGCAAGATCGAGGAGACGCGCGAGCGTCTGCGCAGCCAGATGGATGCCGGCGGCAACGGCGTCGGCGGCGAGGACGCCTGGGGCGGCCCGGCCGGCACCGGGCCCGGCGATCTGAGCTGAACCGGCGGGCGCGCAACGGGCTGGGGGCGGCGGCTGCGACCTTCGGGGCCGCCGTCTTCGGGCTCGCCTACCTGCTGCACGAGGCGCAGTGGGTGCGCCGCGTCGACCGGCGCCTGGCGGCGCCGGACGCGAGCGCGGCGCTCGACCGCCTGGTCGTCGTGCAGCTCTCCGACTTCCACGCCGGCTTCACCCCCAGCTTCAATCTGCGCGCCACGCGCAAGGCCGTCGATCTGGCGCTCGCCGCCGAGCCGGATCTCGTGCTCATCAGCGGCGACTTCGCCGGCGGTCCGCACGGCGCCGGTGAGCTGCAGCGCCAGCTGCGGCGGCTGCGCGCGCCGCTCGGCGTGTTCGGCGTCTTCGGCAACCACGACCACGGCGACAGCAAGGCGCCGTTCGTCCAGCCGACCGATCCGCGCATCGTCGAGGAATGCGGGGTGCGCCTGCTCGTCAACGAGGCGGCGAGCGTCGAGCGTCGTGGCGCCGTCATCCAGATAGCGGGGGTCGACGACACCGACGGCGGGCACGACGACCTGCCGGCGGTGCTGGCTGCGCTCGACCGCCGGCCGGGCGTCCTCCGCCTGCTGCTGAGCCACCACGCCGAGGTCGTCAGGCGGACGGCGCCGGGCGACTTCCATCTGACGCTCTCGGGCGACACGCACGGCGGCCAGATCTGCCTGCCGCTGCCCGGCCGCCGGGTCCTGCTCAGCGATCTCGGCGCCGAGTTCGCCGAGGGGGCCTACGACGTCGGCGGCCGGCAGCTCTACGTCACGCGCGGCGTGGGCACCAGCATGCTGCCGTTCCGCGCCTTCTGCCGGCCGGAGATCGTCGTCTTCCACGTGGAGGCCGGACGGTGAACCGCCATGCACACCCCGCGGCCGGTCTCGTGGCGGTCTTCCTCGCGAGCGCCGTCCTGGGTCTCTTCGCGCTGGCCGGCTGCGGCGGCAACGCCGATCCGTTCGTAGGGCTCTACTGGGAGCCGTCCACCTCACGGCGCGTCGAGATCCGCAAGGACGGTGACGAGTACTGGCTGTACTACGGCGCCGCGAAGAAGCCCTACGAGGCCTTCCGCGACGGCGACGAGCTCCGCATCGCCGAGCCCATGGGCGGCCAGACCGTCGTGCGTCGGGGCGATGACGACGCCACGCTGGAGCTCGAGACCGCGGGCAAGACCACGGTGCTCAAGCGGCTGCAGCAGCACCAGTAGAGCGGCGGCGGCCGGTCACTCAGCCGCCGCGAGAGAACAGCCGCGCGAGCGGCGGCGAGACGTTGTCGATCGCCGCCGTGGGGCAGACCTCCGTGCAGGCGAAGCAGCGCACGCAGAGCGAGTCGTCGTAGTCGGGCAGCGGGTCCATGGCGATGGCTCTGGTGCCGCAGATGGCCGCGCACTCGTTGCAGGCGATGCAGGCGCCGGGGTCCACGAGGCGGGGACGCGCCGTGATCAGGTTGCGCGTGAACCGGTGCAGCGACGGGGGCAGGAGTTCCTGCATGTCGCGGCGCACCGGCTTGAACCCGGCGTCCGGCTCGATGGGGTCGCCGGCCAGCCGGTACGGGTCGTCCAGGTCGACGAGACCCCGCCGCGCGGAGGCGGCCACGGTGTACACCGAGCGGCGCTCGTGGGCGACGCGGTCGGCGAGCGCGACGTCGAGCGCGACGCAGTCGTGCGCGGCGAACAGGGAGTCGAGCTCCTTGGGCGTGCCGCTGCCGGGCCCCTGGCCCTCCATGGCGACGATCGCGTCGATGATGGTGAACCGCGGGCGCACGGCGAGGTGCAGGTCGAGGAGCATGTCGGCGAAGTCCTCGCGCCGCTGCGCCTTGACGTGGAGGTGCGCCTTGGCCAGGCCGGGGATCACGCCGTAGGTGAGCTTGACGCCACCGGTGAGGCGCATGAGCTGGTGGGTCTTGAGGACGCCGACCTGCACGATGGCGTCGGCGTCCAGGAAGGCGCGCCCGACGGGGAAGCTGCGATACAGCCGGCCGTCGGGCGCGTCCAGCAAGGCCTTGTCGTCCTCCACGTCGACGATCTGCACGCCCTCGGCGGCGCAGACGTCGGCGAGGCCGCTGAGCTTGTAGGCGCGCGCGACCTTGGCGGGCCCGTTGAGGCCGCCGGGGCTGTCGGCGACGAAGGGCTCGCCTCCGGCACGCTTGAGCGCCCGCAGCACGCAGCCGAGCGTCTCGGGGTGGGTGGTCACCGCCTTCTCGGGGGGGGCGGCGCGGAGCAGGTTGATCTTGACGGCCACGCGCTCCCCCGGCCGGACGAGGGCGGACCAGCCGCCGAACGGCTCGACGAGGCGCTCGAGCGACGCGTCGAGCCCGGGTCCGTGCGTGGCGCGCACGTGCGCGACGAGCGAGGGGCCGGTGGAGGCCTGGGGCATGCCGGCGGACGCCTCCGCCCTGCCGTCGCTCACGGCCGTGGCTTCTCCGTGACGACGACGTTGTGGTAGCGGCCCAGGTCGCCCGGCGCGTACACGGCGAGCTCGTGCAGGCCGATCCCGGCGAGCAACGCGCGCACGGCGTCCAGCGCGAGCACGTGGTCGTTGGGCGGTCCGACAGGGCGATCCATCTGGGCGAACTCGGCGGCCACGAGCAGGCCGCCGGGGGCGAGGAGCCGCTCGATCTCGGCGAGCGCGCCCGGGTCGTCGACGACGTGGTGGAGCACGTTGACGATCAGCATGCGGTCGGCGACCGCGTCGTCGAGCGGCGCTCTGCCGTCTTCGCTGAGGATGGGCTCGACGCAGCCGGGCGCCGACCGCGCCGCGAGCTTGGCGCGCAGGCGGTCGAGGAGCTCGGGCTGCTCGTCCACGGCCAGCACGCGGCCCAGCGGCACGGCCGCTGCGAGGGGGATCGAATACATGCCGGTGCCGGCGCCGAAATCCACGATGGTCTCGGCGCCGGTGAGCCCGAGCAGCTCGACCAGCCTGGCAGGCGGGAGCTCGACGAGCCTCTCCGGGTTCTCGAGCTTGTCGGCGTGTCTGGGGTCGAACTTCTCGGCCACGCGGCGCGCCGGACCCGCTACTTGACGCAGCGGGCGTACTTGAGAAAGGCCTCCAGGGCCTTCTCGACTGCTTCGGGCGGAGCGATCTCGTCGCCCGCCTCCTCGCTGAGACATTCGCGCATCTTCAGCGAGATGAGCAGCACGCCCACGCGGTCGAGCGCCGCCTTGGTGGCGGCGAGCTGGGTGAAGATCTCCTCGCAGGGACGTCCTTGCTCGATCATCCGCTGCAGACCGCGGGACTGGCCCTCGACCCGGCGCAGACGGTTGATCAGGCGCCCTGCTTCGTCCTGATCCATGTACTCCTCCACGCCGCGACTATACCCCCGGGGGCTATCGTCGACAATACGGTGAAAGCCTGAGACTGAACGCACGGGTACGGTCGCCGGGTAGGGGTATCGTCGGCGGCCGCGCACCGACGATGGCGCGCCTTCGGCGGCCGTCGCCTCAGGTGAGGCGCTCGAGCTGGTCCCCGGCGGCGCAGCGCAGGTCGGCGAGCACGCCGTCGGGGACGGGCGCGCCGCCGGAGCCGGCGCCGAGCCGCGCCTTGGGCTTCACGCTGCCGTGGTAGTCGGAGCCGCCCGTGGGCACGAGCGCGTACTTGCGCGCGAGGGCGAGACAGGCGGCCACCGTCTCCTCGTCGTGGAGCGGGTAGTAGCACTCGATGCCGACGAGGCCGCCGCGGGCCGCGTCGCGGACGATGTGGTTGAGTCCGGCCGCGTCCGTGCGGATGAGGCCGGGGTGGGCGAGGACGGGGAGGGCGCCCGACGCGCGCAGCAGCCGGAGGGCGTGGGACAGCGAGAGCCGGCGCCGGTCGACCCAGGCCGGCGCGCCGCGGCGCAAGTAGAGCTTGAATGCCTCGCTGATCGAGCTCACGTACCCGCGGCGCATCATCGCCTCGCCGATGTGCGGCCGGCCGACGGCGCCGTTCTCGCCGGCCGCGGCCAGGTCGGCGGGCTCGAGCGGCAGGCCGAGCTCGGTCAGCCGCGCGACCATCCGCGCGTTGCGCTCGTCGCGATAGGCGCGCAGCTCCGTGAGCTCGCGCTGGAGCTCGCCGGTCGGCGTCCCCGCGAGGAAGTACCCGAGCATGTCCATGGTGACCTGGTCGTGCTCGAGGTTGATCTCCACGCCGGGGATGACCTCGATGGCGTAGCGCTCGCCGGCGGCGAGCGCCTCCGGCAGGCCGTCCACGGTGTCGTGGTCGGTGACGGCGACGGCGGTGAGGCCGATGGCCGCCGCCTCCTTCACCAGCTGTGCCGGCGTCAGCGAGCCGTCCGAGAACGTCGTGTGGGTGTGCAGGTCGATCACGCCCTCTAGCGTACCCCGCCCGGCCGCGCGGCGCGCCTGCCCGCCACGCGGGTAAGATGGTGGAGCGCGCGGGGGCACAGGTGACCTCCGCGCCGTCGTCCGGTCACATGGTCCCGCCCTGGAGGTCCGCGATGCGCATCGGGATGATCGCCCCGCCCTGGTTCCCTCTGCCGCCGCAGCGCTACGGTGGCATCGAGTTCGTGGTCAGTCTCCTCACCGAGGGCCTCGTCGCCCGCGGTCACGACGTCACCCTGTTCGCCAGCGGCGACTCCGAGACGCAGGCGCGGCTCAGCTACATCTTCTCCCGCGCCCCCTTCGAGCAGATCGAGAAGGGAGCTCACCTCGAGGTCATGCACAGCCTCGAGGCCTACAAGCGGGCACGCGAGTTCGACGTGATCCACGACCACGACGGGCTCGCCAGCCGCGCCATGGGTGCGCTGGTCCGCGAACTCACCGGCACGCCGGTGGTGGCCACGCTCCACGGCCCGGCGGACGCGATCACCCAGGAGCTGCTCGGCTCCCTCCGCGCCGACCTCCAGTTCATCGCCATCAGCGACTACCAGCGGCAGGGGTTCCCCGACCTGCGGTTCGTCGGCACGATCCCCAACGCCATCGACGTCGAGCACATGCCCTTCAGCGCCGAGAAGGACGACTACCTGTTGTTCATCGGGCGCATGACCGCCGACAAGGGCGCCCACACCGCGATCGAGGTGGCGAGGCGCCTGGACAAGCGGCTGATCATGGCCGGCAAGGTCAACGAGGGACCGGAGCGTGAGTTCTTTGCCGCGGAGGTCGAGCCGTACCTCTCCGACAACATCCACTACCGCGGGGAGGTCGACCACGAGACCAAGGTCGAGCTCTACAAGCGCGCACGCTGCACGCTCTTCCCGATCCAGTGGCCGGAGCCGTTCGGCCTCGTGATGATCGAGTCGCTCGCCTGCGGCACGCCGGTGATCGCGATGCGCCAGGGCTCGGTGCCCGAGGTGATCGAACACGGGCGCAGCGGGTTCATCGTCGAGACGGCCGACGAGATGGTGGAGGCGTTCGCGCGCATCGACGAGATCGACCCGGCCGAGTGCCGGCGAGCCGTCGAGGAGCGGTTCGGCAGTGAGGCGTTCGTGGCCGCGCACGAAGCCGCGTATGCGCGGCTGCTCCCGGGCGGCGCCGGCTGAGCCCGGCCTCCTGCTAGTTGGGCTCGAGCATCCCGGCGAAGCTGAGACGCCCGCTGAGCCGCTCGGGCTCGGGCGTCTCGAAGGGATAGGCCGCCAGGAAGACGTCCACGACCCGAGGGTCGAACTGGGTGCCCGCGTTGCGGCTGAGTTCGCCGAGCGCGGTGTCGAGGGGCAGCGCCCTGCGATAGGGACGGTCGGTGGTCATCGCGTCGAACGCGTCGCACACGAGCAGGATGCGGGAGGCGAGCGGGATCGCCTCTCCGCGGTGGCCGTCGGGATACCCGGTGCCGTCCCAGCGTTCGTGTGCCGAGCGGATGACGCGCGCGATGGGTACCAGGTAGTCGATGCGCGAGATGATGCGCTCGCCGATGATCGTGTGCTGCGCCATCGTCTCGAACTCCTCGCGCGTGAGCGCCTCGGGCTTGTTCAGGATGTTGCCGGGGATCCCGATCTTGCCGATGTCGTGCAGCACGGCGGCGTACTGGAGTATGCGGAGCTCCGCGTCCGTGAGCCCCATCCGGCTGCCGACGGCCACGGCCATGGTCGCCAGCGAGTCGGCGTGGGAGGCCGTGTACTGGTCCTTCGCCTCCATTGCGGCGGCGAGGGCGGTCACGGTCTCGAGGTACATGCGGTCCAGCTTCTCGTAGGCCTCCGCGTTCTGCAGGGCGATCGCGATCTGTCCGCCGATCGTGGTGAGAAGAGGAAGCTCCTCCGGCCCGAAGTCGTGCGGGTCGCAGAAGCCGACCACCAGGGAGCCGACGACGCCTTCCTGGCGCGCGAGCGGCACCACCAGGAAGCTGCGCAGCTGGTTCGTGCCGCGCGCGAGCACGCTCAGGCGCTCGTCGGTCTCGGCGTCGGCCACCTCGAGCCCCTGCCGATGCTCCACGGCCCATGCGGCGAGCTCGTCGGCCGCCGCCGCAGGCACCGGGCTGCGCTGACCGCCGCTGAACGCCGCCCGCGTCGTGTTCCCCTCGTACACGAGAAAGACGCTCACCATGTCCGCGTCCAGCATGGCGCGGATCATGTCGGCGAGACGCCGGAGCTCGGCGTGGGGATCGGGGGTCTGCGCCAGGGTCGCTCCGAAGGCGCTGAGGTTGCTGATCTCGAGGGCGAGCGACTGCGTCTTCTCGGAGAGCCCTTCGATACGCGCCGCAACCCGCTCGGACATCGAGTTGAACGCCTTCGCGAGGCTGCCGATCTCGTCGCGGCGCTGGGTCGGCAGCTCCTGCCGGTGATCGCCCCGGGCGATGGCGGTGGCCGCCGCGGCGAGACGGGTCAGCGGCGTGCTGATCGTCCGCGCCATGATCAGGCCCATGGTGAGCGCGACGACGAGCGCGAAGACGAAGGCGGCCATGGTGATCATGTCGATCTCGCTGAGCACCGTCGCGAAGCGGGCGCGTGGTACGGAAACCATGAGGTGCGCGACGGTCGCGCCCTGCTTGTCCTTGAGCGCGACGAGCTGAGTCGCGTAGTCGCCCTCCGTGACGATGCGCCCGCCGGCCAGGTCGGCCGGCCCGAGCGCCGCGAGGGCGTCACCCTCGGTCGGCTCGGAGGCGGCGGACACGCCGCTGCCGGTGGTGACGGCCAGCCGGCCCTGCCCTCCGGTGAAGCGATCGACGTCCTTCAGGACCTCGTCGGTGACGGCCTCACCGAAGACGAGCACACCCGCCGGCCGGGACGCATGGGTCTGTGCGACGATGGGCGCCGCCGCCAGCACGTAGAGCCTCCCGTCCAGATCGACCAGGTCGGCGCCGATGTCGCCGCGCCGCGCCGCCCGTACGAGCTCGTTCGCCCACAGCGGGGCTGAGACGCCGCCGTCGCCGCGCGCGACGACGTGACCGGTGGGGTCGTACACGGTGACCAGATCGGTCGAGCTGCTGTCCGGCACCCAACTCGTGACGTTGTTGCGGATCCACTGACGGCGCCCCTCGCGCATGGCGGTGTGGAAGTCGTCCCACACGGCGTAGTCGCGCAGGAAGGCGCGCTCGTCGGTGATGCGCTGGCGGAGCGCTTCGCGGGCACCTGCGGCCTGCGCCGCGATCTGACCGCGCTCCACCTCGCGCAGCGCCTTCGCCGTGCGCGAGTAGACGAGGGCTGCGAAGATGACCAGCGGTACGACCGCGACCAGGATGAACGCGACCATGAAGCGGTTGCGCACGTTCCAGCGCACGACGTGGTTCACTGTGTCGACCTCGGCATGACTCCTCTATCGGCAGGCACGGGAGCCGCTTGAGCCGTCATCGGCGCGGCGCGCGATGGGCATGCAGGCACATTCGGCCTGCTCCAGAGCATACGACGCTCCTGTCCCGCGGTCGGGAGCGATAAAATTACCCAAACCTCCTCATGACGGCGCGTGTCGGTCGCCGTCGCCACGGGGATCTGGACGGATGTTCCAGCCGCCCGGACGGCGGGAGATGGTGACGCCGCGCCCACCCCCCGCTTCCTTGTGGCCGTCCGGGCCCGGCGATAGGGTGAGGCCCATGAGACTCCCCTACGACGACGTCCACCTCATCGCCGATCCTCTCTACGGGTACCTGCGGATCACGCTCTCGCGTGCCGGCGAGATCGCGGAGCCCGACGTCATCGACAACCCGTGGGTCCAGCGCCTCAAGCGCATCCACCAGCTGCAGAGCTCGTGGTGGGTGTTCCCCACGGCCGAGCACAGCCGTTTCGCCCACAGCCTCGGCACCATGCACCTCGCCGGCGAGCTGGCGCGCCAGGTGTATCCCACGCTGGCCGACGTCGAGGCCACGACACCCTCGGCGCCGCTCGTCGAAGAGACCCTGCGGCTCGCCGGCCTGCTGCACGATCTCGGGCACGGGCCGTTCAGCCATTTCTGCGACGAGCAGTACTTCCTGCCCGTGTTCGGCGTCGATCACGAACAGATCTCCCAGCACCTCATCGTCAATGAGCTGGGGTCGCTGCTCGCCGAGCTGCGGCGAAGCCCTTCGGGGACGTTCGCCGCCGGCGAGGCCGTCGATCCGTGGCACGTGGCCTTCCTCGTGCGGGCGGACGAGGGCGGCCCGGCCGTTGCCGCCGCCGCGGCCGCCGCCGGCCCGGCCGCACCCGTGACCTCCTCGACCGATCCCATCCCACGATGGGTGAGGCTGCTGCACCGCGCCCTTTCCGGCGCGGTCACGGTCGACAACCTCGACTACGTGCGCCGCGACGCCCGGATGTGCGGCGTCGGCCTCGGTCCGATCGACGTCGACCGGCTGATCTACTACACGTTCTGCACCGCCGACGGCCTGACGTTCCACAAGCGCGCGCTGAGCTCGCTGCGCGCCTTCCTCAATGCGCGCTTCTACATGTACGAGAACGTCTACTTCCATCGCATCGGTCACGCGATCGACCTGCACCTGCGCGAGATCTTCCGGCCCACCATGGAGCTGATCCTCCCCGAGAGCCCGCTCGACGACCCAGCCGCGTACCGCAGGCTCACGGAGTGGTCGCTGTTCACCACCGTCGAGTCCTGGCTCGACGAGCCGCTGCACAGCCTGCGTCGCGAGCTGGCGGAGGAGTGGCAGAGCATCATCCACCGCCACGTCAAGTACAGCGTGGTCTACGAGCACCACGTGGAGCGGCAACAGCCGCTGCCGGCGGCGCGCGACCTGACGCGCGAGGAGTTCCACGCGGCCATCGTGGGGCGCCTGCCGCTCGAGCTCCGCGACGTGGAGTTCGTCGTCGACATCGCCTCCCAGGACCCGCGGCCGCTCAACCCGTTCGTCGGGCCCAAGCGGCTGCCCGTCTACGACCCCGCCACCGATCGCATCGAGGAGCAGCTCCTCAGCGGCATCCTCGAGTTCGTGCCCGCCAAGGCGCATCTGTACCGGGTGTTCGCGGTCGGCCGCGAGCACGAGCGCGAGCTCGCCCTCGCGGCTCAGGCGGCGCTGAGCGAGATCGAGCCGCCGAGCCTCACGAACCTCTGAGCGCACGCGGCATCGCGCCGGCGTGATGACCGCCCGGCGCCGCGCGGCGAGCGTGCCAAGGGGAGATCCGTTGCCGACGAGCGTGAGGCCGGGGGTCCCCGACCCGCTCAGAAGCCGCCGCGGAGGATGACCAGCAGGCCGACGACGATCATCATCGCGAGCACGACGAGCAGGGCGATGATCAGGTAGTCGAGGAAGCCGGCGCCGGCGCCGCGCGCCGCCGGCTTCACCGGGGCCGACGGCCGGGGCCGCCGCGCCGCCGGCTGCGAGCCCCGCTTCGCCTGCCGCACGGCCCGATCCTGGTCTCGCGCTGTGGCGGTGCGCGTGGCGCGTCGCCGCTCGGGTCGCGACTTCGCGCTCACGCGTCCAGGGGGTGGGTCATGTCCTCCGGCCGCACCCAGGCGTCGAACTGCTCGGCCGTGACGAAGCCCAGGCCGAGCGACGCCTCCCTCAGGGTGAGACCCTCGCGGTGCGCCGTCTGGGCGATCTTCGCCGCCTTCTCGTAGCCGATGTGGGGCGTGAGCGCCGTCACCAGCATCAGCGACGCGTCGAGGTGACGGCGGATCACCTCGAGGTCCGGCTCGATGCCGCGCGCGCAGAAGGCGTCGAACGCGCGCGCCGACTCCCCCAGCAGCTGCGCCGACTCGAGCAGGGCGTGCAGCATCACCGGCTTGTACACGTTGAGCTGGAAGTTGCCCTGGGAGCCGGCGAACGCCACGGTCGCGTCGTTGCCGAACACGCGCACGGCGACCTGGGTGAGCGCCTCGGCCTGCGTGGGGTTCACCTTGCCGGGCATGATGCTCGACCCGGGCTCGTTCGCGGGGATCCGCAGCTCGCCGATGCCGTCGCGCGGGCCGGAGGCGTACCAGCGCACGTCGTTGGCGAGCTTCATGAGCGCGCCGGCCAGCGTGCGGAGCGCCGCGCTCGCGTTCACGACGGCGTCGTGCGCCGAGAGCGCGGCGAAGAAGTTGGCGGCCGGGTGGAACGGCTTGCCGGTGAGCGCGCCGATGTGCCCGGCAGCCGTCTCGGCGAAGTGGGGGTCGGTGTTGAGCCCGGTGCCGACCGCCGTGCCGCCGAGCGCGAGCTCGTGAAGCCCGGGCAGGGTGCCGCGCACCGTCGTCAGCGCCTGGTCGAGCTGGGCCACCCAGCCGGAGATGACCTGCCCCAGCGTGACCGGCGTGGCGTCCTGCAGGTGGGTGCGGCCGACCATGATCACGCCGGCGAAGGCCTCGGCCTTCGCCGCGAGCGTATCGCGGAGCGCCTCGACGGCGGGGATCAGCGTGTCCTCGAGTTCGACGGCAGCGGCGATGTGCATCACTGCCGGGAAGGTGTCGTTGCTCGACTGGCCCAGATTGACGTCGTCGTTCGGGTGGACCGGCGTCCCGGCCCCGCGCCCTGTGCCGGCGAGCTCGTCGGCGCGGTTGGCGATGACCTCATTGGCGTTCATGTTGCTCTGCGTGCCGCTGCCCGTCTGGAACACGACGAGCGGGAACTCGGCGTCGAGGACGCCGTCCATCACCTCGGCGGCGGCGCGCGCGATGAGCTCGGCCTTGTCGTGTGGCAGCCGGCCGAGCTCCTCGTTGGCCCGCGCCGACGCCAGCTTGAGCACGCCGAGCGCCCAGATGACCCTGCGGCCCCAGCGGAACCGCTCCGTGCCGATGGGGAAGTGCTCCAGTGAGCGCTGCGTCTGCGCGCCCCAGTAGTGCTCCGCGGGTACGCGCACCTCACCCATGCTGTCGTGCTCGATGCGCCAGTCGTCGTCCATGCCGGTAAGACTACCCCGTCGTCGGCCTTCGGTGTCGAGTCGTGGGTGACGTCCACAGCATGAAGCGTGAGGAGTATGCTGAGGCCGGTGACGGGTCCGGGGTCGCCCGGGTCCGGAAAGGGGGCCACATGAAGCTGCTCGTCCTGGTCGGCGCCACAGACCCGGACGCCGCCGCGTGGGCGCGGTGGCTGCGGGACGTGATGGAGTCGTGGCCGGCACAGCTGGTCGTCCTCCTGATGTACGCCGGCCTCATGGTCCTTCTCGTGCGCCACGCTTCTCGAGAGTGGGAGAAGGGCGCTCGCAACCCGTACCTTCTCGGCTTCCTCGTGGCCGGCGGCGCGTTCTTCGTGTTGCAGTTCCTGCTCGGGAGCTCGCTCGTGGACGTGGTGGACTGGCCCACGGGACTCTTCGTGATCGAGTTCGTCGTGTTGTTCGCGCTGTGGCTGTACGCGTTCGTGCGCTTCATGACCCGCCAGCGCAGCGGTCCTGGCGACGAGGAGTCCCGCAAGCGCGGCGCGGACCTCGAGCGGGTGATCAGGCCGCCCGCGGGTCCGTCCGCCTGACCAGAGTCAAGGCGCCGCCGGCGCCGCTCGGGGTATCAGACACTCATGGGCGGGGAGACCTCCAGACCGCCGCGCCGCCTGGCGCGCGAGGAGAAGACGATCGCGGCGATGATCGCGCTCTCCTGCCGCGACCGGCACCACGCGGCAGCCGGCGACGTGGGCGACGGGCTCTGCCCCTCGTGTAGCGAGCTTCTGGAGTACGCGCGCCTTCGTCTCGAGAAGTGCCGCTACGGCGCCGACAAGCCCACGTGCGCCACCTGCGAGACCCACTGCTACAAGCCGGCGATGCGCGAGCGCGTCCGCGAGGTGATGCGGTACAGCGGTCCGCGGATGCTCAAGCGTCACCCGGTGCTCGCCGTCGCGCACCTGGTGGACGGCCGCAAGACGCCGGGCGGCGAGGACGGCTAGCCGGCGCCAGGCGCCGTGCTGCCCGCGGCGTCCTCGTCCACGTGCTTCGGCCGGCCGTACTTGCGCGTGAACAGCGCGTAGGCCACCGCACCCATCGGTATCGGCAGCCAGTAGGCGGCGAGGCGGTAGACGAGCGTGGCCAACAGCGCCTGGTCGGTACCGATGCCGGCGAGGCTCAGCGTGCCGACCAGCCCCGCCTCGACGAAGCCGAGGCCGCCCGGCGTGATGGGGATCATGCCGAGAAAGGCGGCGACCACGTACGCGAGGAGCACCACGGACGCGCGCGGCTCGGCGCCGACGGCGGCCAGCGCGATGAGCAGCGCCGTGAGGTCGAGCAGCCAGTTGCCGGCGCTGTAGATGAGCGCCTGCCACCAGCCGGCGCCGAGCACGCGGCGGATCAGGTCGCGCTCGTCGACCAGGCGCTCGGGCAGGTCCTCGAGGCGCGCGCGTCTGCGCAAGATCCGGTTGCGCGCCTTCTGCAGGACCTCGCCCAGCCAGAGGAGGGGGCGGTCGGCGAACAGCAGGACCGCCCCGCCCGCGATCGCCCCGAGGCACACGACCACGGCGATCGAGCCGACACGGAACAGGTTGCGCTCCACGGAGGCGCCGGTGATGAGGATCGAGACGATGCTGATCACCGGCAGCCCGAGGAGCGTCGCGGTCGAGATCAGGGAGACGGCGGTGACACCCGTCGCCGCCCACGTGGTGCCGATGCCGGCCTGACGCAGCATGTCGAACTGCATGGCGCCGCCGGCGGCGGCGCCGCCCGGCACGATGCGGCTGAAGGCGTTGCCGGCGAGCTGCGCCGACGCGACGGGGAACCACGGCTTCACGTCGAGCGCGAGCCGCAGGAGCGCCCACATGCAGGCGAAGCTGGCGATCTCGGCCAGCACGATCGGGATGCCCCACAGGGGGTTGACGTGCCGCAGCTGCGGCCCGGACGAGAAGACGGCGGCGAGGCTCGGCCACACGACGTACAGACCGATGGCCGTCAACCCCAGGACCACGGCGCGTTTGATCCAGACCGCGTGACGGTCGATCCCGCCGAGGCGGGTCCTCCCGGCCTCGGCGGGCCGGTCCTGTTGGTCTGGCTGGGCCGTCACTCCCCCTCGGGCCGGCGTGTCAGAGGACGTTGGAGAACAGACGTGCGGACTGGTTGCGGAAGCGCTTCAGCTTGCCGACGGCGAGCACGTCGTCGAGCGTCACCTCGTGGCACTGCGCCATGTCGGCGACGAACGAGTCCGCGACCTGCTGTGCGAACCCCCTGTCGAACACCCAGCACATCATCTCCTTGTGGAGCTTGAGGCTGCGCTGGTCCATGTTCATCGTGCCCACCGCGCTGATCGTGCCGTCGACGACGATGGTCTTGCTGTGGAAGAAGCCGGCGTTGTAGAGGAAGACCCGGCCGCCGGCCTCGATGAGCTTGCGGTAGTACGTCTGGGCGGCCCACAGCGCGATCGGCTTGTCGGGGACGCCGGTCATCATGAAACGCACGTCGATGCCGCTGAGGGCGGCGTTGATCATCACGTCGTAGATGCTGTAGTCGGGCACGAAGTAGGGGGACTGGATCCAGACCGACTCCTCCGCCTGCCCGATGGCGACCATGTGGGCGCGCCGCGCCGCGCTCCAGGGGTCTTCGACCCCCTGCGCGGCGACCTCGACCAGCGTCCCGGTCTCGACCGCCGTGGGGTCGGGCGCCGGCATGTACCGCTGCGAGAAGAGGTCCTCGTGGTCCTTCTTGTGCTCGAACCAGCGCGACGCGAACAGCTTCTCGAGGGCGGCCACCGCCTGGCCGGTGAGGCGCAGGTGGGTGTCGCGCCAGGACGCGAAGCGCTCGCCGCCGTCGATGTATTCCTGACCCACGTTCATGCCGCCGGTGAAGCCGATCTCGCCGTCGATGACGACGATCTTGCGGTGGTTGCGGTAGTTGATGCGCGCCAGATCGGTCACGTCGGCGCGGACGAGGGCGCCGGCGCCGGCAAGCTGCTTGAGCTCGAACTTCCTGAATGAGATGCAGCCCATCCAGTCGTACATGATGCGGACCTCGACTCCGGCAGCGAGCCGGTCGAGCAGGATCGGCACGAGCTCCGCAGTGAGGCGGTCCTGCTCCCAGATGAAGTACTGCAGGTGGATGAAGCGCTGCGCGGCCGCGAGGTCCTGCTTGAGCCGCGCGAACTTCTCCCTGCCGGTGCAGAAGAGCTCGACCGAGCCGGCAGGCAGCACGGTGGCGACGTTCTCGTTGGTGATCGCGCGTTTGACCGGGACGGCGATGGTGCCGGCCCACTCGCGCTCGAAGCGCGCGGTGGCGCCGGCGTTGCGATCGTAGATGGGCGCCATCTCCTCCGTCTCCACGCGCTTGAGCGTCTGGATCCACCCCTTGCGCTGCGCGACGACCTTCCAGTCGCGGCCGAAGAAGACGTAGAAGAACACGCCGATCAGCGGCAGGAAGAAGAGGATGAACAGCCAGGCCAGCGTGATCGACGGCTCACGGTCGTCCATGATCAACAGGACGATGGTGACCGTCCAGTAGACGAAGAAGACCAGCTCCAGCCAGCCGGGCAGGAGATTGGCGACGGACAGGCTCGACATGCTCGCAGACGCTACCTGATACCGGTCGTCCTGTCACACGCCCGCGATGGCGTCATCGCGACGTTCATCCTTGCCCCGGATGACCGGGGAGCGGGCCGGCTGGGGCACGCCGGTCGAACAGATCCGCCCGATGGTGTACAACGGCGGCAGGAGACACGAGGAGCCGGGACCGACGGCGGCCGACACCGCCGGGTGTCCCTGCTGATGGAGGTGGTACCTGTGGCGCGACGCGCTGTTCATCTGTACGTGGGGTTGTACGATGCGCGGGAGGGCGCGGAACGCGACCTCAAGGGCCTCAAGAAGCTGCATGCCGAGGGCCTCGTCGGGGCCTACGACGCCGCCGTCGTGACCACCGACGCCGACGGCGCGCCGCACATCGACCGCAAGAAGCACGCCGGGCATCCGGTGTGGGCGGGTATCGGCATCGGCGCGATCCTCACCGTCCTCTCTCCGCTCACGGCGATCCCCTTCGCGCTCCTCGGCGCCGGGACCGGCGCCCTGGTCGGCCACGCCCGCGGCAGCCTGTCGACCAAGGATGCCGAGGATCTGGCCGAGGCCCTGAAGAGCGGCGAAGCTGCCCTGGCGGTCGTGGGTGACGCGGCCATGGGACCGCGCATCGAGCAGGTCTTCCCGGAGGCAGTGCGGCGTATCGCCGAGGTCCTCGACCTGGACGAGGATGAGCTCGACGCCGCCCTGCGGCAGGCGAGGGATGAGGGATGAGAGAGGCCGGGCGGCGCGCAGCGCCGCCCGGCCTCTCGGCATTCGGCGCCCCGGTCAGGGAGTCGGGGCGACCGGGACCGTGGGGTGGCGTACGACCATCCAGCGGATGGTGAACACCGGGGCCGACGGGATGCCGCGGTCCGCGCCGCCCTGCGCGTAGATGCGGTCGCCGACGAGCACGTCGGCCAGCGTGGCCCTGACCGGCCACCCGTCCCTCATCACCCAGATCCGCGCGTCCCGCGCGACGACGAAGTCGCACGACCTGTGGTAGTAGGGGCTGAGAGCGCGGGTGACGCGATTCATCGTCGCGGTGAGCGTCCCCGCCACGGCGTCCACGGCCGTCACCGGCCCACGGAAGGCGAAGCGCTTGATCTCATTGAGCGGCAGCCGGCGCATCACGAGGCGCTTGCCGACGTGGACGGCGGCGCCCGAGGAGTAGTCGACCACGCCCTCCACGCGGAGCTTCTCGCCCACGACGAGGTCGCCGATGGCGATGCTCTGCAGGCGGCGGCCGAACGCCTTGAAGATCCGCGCATCCTTGGCGACGCTCACGGTCAGATCCTCGCCGAGCCAGTCGGCGGCGCCTCTCGAGGCCAGGTGGACGCGGACCGTCACCGTGTTCGCCGCAGGGTCCACTGCCTGGATCTTGCCGACGGCGGTGAAGTGCTGCGACGGCTCCCACCACGGCATCGCGACCGGCCAGGCGAGCGCCGGGGCGCAGACGGCGAGGGCGCCTATCGCCACGAGCACCACGAGCAGAAGCTTCTTCATGGTTCCTCCTTGGTCGACGCGGGGACTCGCGTTCAGGACGAGGAACGCCCGCCGCCGGCAAAGCCTAGCTGTCGCTGACGGCCGGTCTTGCCGGTGTTAGGGTCCGAGCTGCGGCGGCGTTAAGTCGCCGAGGTGGGGCGCGGCCGCCGGCCGCCTCCCGCCGCCGTGGACCGGGGAGGGCCGTGGGCAGGGTCTGGAGGACGGCGCATCCGGAGGACGACGCCGGATCGTGCGACGCGCGGCTCATCGACGGGCTGCGCCGCAAGAGGCCGGCCGCGTTCGCCGGTCTGCACGAGCGCTACGCGACCGGCATCTACAACCTCGCGCTCCGTGTGGTCCGGCACGCTCCGGACGCGGAGGACATCACGCAGGACGTCCTCCTACGCGCCTACGAGCGCTTGCCGCAGGACCGCGACGTCATGCTGCGGCCTTGGCTCTACCGACTCACGCTCAACCGCTGCTACGACTACCTGCGCACCGCCTCCCGTCGCCCGCCTCCCATCGCGCCCGGCCACGAGGCGCCCTCGCCCCTGGACCCCTACGACCAGTCCGAGCTTCATCGGCTCCTCGAGGCCACCATCGGCGACCTGACTCGCCGGCAGCGCGCCGCCCTCCTCCTCAAGGACGTCCACGGCCTCTCGCTGGTGGAGGTGGCCGACTGCCTCGACCTCACGCCCGGGTCGGTGGAGGTCCTGCTCGCCCGGGCGCGCAAAGCCTTCCGGGTCAGGTTCGAGGAGCGCTGCGTGGCCGCCGGCCGACCGCTGCCGCGCTCCGCCGGCGGCCTGGTCGCGCTCCCGCTGCATGCCCTGCCCCCGGGATTGGCGCTCGCGCAGGTGCCGGTCGTCCTGCCGCCGCCCGCCGCGTTCGTACCGCCCCTGGCCGCTGCGGCGGGCAGCGGCATCGGCGCCGCGCTGGGGCTCCCGGCTTCAGTCAAGACCGCCGTGCTCATCGCCGCCGCGGCCGCCACTGTCGGCACTGCCGAGGTGGCCGTGACGCGCGGCGGAGACCGGCCGCTTCGCCCATCCGAGAGCGTGGCGGTGGTCGCCACGCCCGGGCAGACCGCCGCCGCACCCGACTCCGGTGCGAGCAGCGCTCAGCCGTCGTCACGAGCGTCCGCGGCGAGCCCCGGGACGTCCGCGCCGTCTCCCTCGCCTTCGGGCACGCCTCGTGGCGCCCGCCTCGCCCGCGGCGGTCCCGGGACCCGCACCGGACGATACGCTTCTCGGCGTCGCGATCGAGTCGGCAACGCCTTCGCCGACGGAGACGCCGCCGGCGCACGCGACGGCGTCCCCTTCGGCCCCTCCGTCCCTCTCGCCTTCGCCCTCGCCGTCGCCCTCGCCGGACGGAAGCCCGTCGCCGCAGCCCGGAGCGTCGGCCACGCCGGCACCCTCCGCCTCGCCCTGACGCCCGCCCGGGCGGGCGGCGCCTGCAACGGACACGGCGCACGCGCGGTATACGATGTGCCCGACAGATCCGAGTGACCGGGAGGTGACCACGTGGCGCTTCAGCATCCCAAAGGACCGTACGCGCGCGCCCGGAAGGCGGTTACAGACGAGGTCTTCAGCGCCGAGACCGCGCGCGTCCCGCAACACGAGCTGCCCGCGGGCGAGACGCGCGGCGAGGTCGCCTACCAGATCGTGCACGACGAGCTCATGCTGGACGGCAACGCCCGTCTCAACCTCGCCACGTTCGTCACGACGTACATGGACCCGTTCGCCGACCGGCTCATGGCGGAGACGCTCGACAAGAACATGATCGACAAGGACGAGTACCCGCAGACGGCGGCGATGGAGATGCGTTGCGTCAACATGCTGAGCCACCTCTTCCACTCTCCGGACAGTACGAAGGCGACCGGCTGCTCGACGACCGGCTCCAGCGAGGCGGCGATGCTCGGCGGTCTCGCCCTGAAGCGCAAGTGGCAGCAGCGCCGCCGCGCCGAGGGCAAGCCGGCCGAGAGGCCCAACCTCGTGACCGGCATCAACGTCCAGGTCTGTTGGGACAAGTTCGCCAACTACTGGGACGTCGAGATGCGCCTGGTGCCTATGGAGGGCGACCGCTATCACCTCTCGCCGGAGGAGGCGGTCAAGCTCTGCGACGAGAACACCATCGGGGTCGTGGTCGTGGTGGGCTCGACCTTCGACGGCAGCTACGAGGACGTCAAGAAGATGTCCGAACTCCTCGACGACCTGCAGGAGCGCACGGGCCTGGATATCCCCATCCACGTGGACGGCGCCTCCGGCGCGTTCGTCGCGCCGTTCCTCGACCCGGACCTCGAGTGGGACTTCCGCGTCTCCCGGGTGCAGTCGATCAACGCATCCGGCCACAAGTACGGTCTCGTCTATCCCGGCGTCGGCTGGGCGATCTGGCGCGACGCGGAAGCGCTGCCCGAGGACCTGATCTTCTGGGTCAACTACCTCGGTGACGAGATGCCCACCTTCGCGCTCAACTTCTCGAGGCCCGGCGCGCAGGTCGTGGCCCAGTACTACACCTTCCTCCGCCTGGGGTTCGATGGCTACCGGCGCGTGCAGGGATTCTCGCGTGACGTGGCGGTGTACACGGCGGGGGAGATCGAGAGGATCGGCCCGTTCGAGCTGCTCACCCGCGGCGACCAGCTGCCGGTCTTCGCCTTCAAGCTCAAGGACGAGGTCACGAACTACACGGTGTTCGACGTCTCCGCGGCGCTTCGCGAACGCGGGTGGCAGGTGCCGGCGTACACCTTCCCCAAGAATCGGGAGGACCTCGCGGCGCTGCGCGTCGTCGTGCGCCGCGGCTTCACCTTCGACGTGGCCGACATGCTGCTCGCCGACCTGCGCAAGCAGGTCGGTCGGCTTGAGAAGCTGCCTGCGCCACTCGTCCCGAGAGATCAGGGCGGCGGGTTCCACCACTAGCCGCGGAGAGAGGCGACGGCGGGCGATGCGGTATCATCCCGCCTGCCCGCCGTTGCCCATCCGAACAGGAGCGTCGCCCGACATGTGGACCATCCTCATCTTCATCGTCCTCGGCATGGTGGCCGGCTGGGCTGCCAGCCTGCTGATCCGCCACGACATGCACCCCAACGACTGGCTGGCCCTGTTCATCATCGGTGTCGCCGGCTCGCTCATCGCCGGCATCGTCGTCAATCTGGCCATGGGCGAGGGACTCAAGATCCGCCCCGGCGGCCTCATCGGCTCCATCGCGGTGTCCTGCCTTCTGCTCTGGCTGTACACGCGCCGCAACAACCAGGTCCACGCGCGCCGCAAGACGACCGCCGAAGGGAATCACCGCGAGCGCAAGGGCGGCAGGAAACACCACACCAAGCGGTAGCGGAGGCCCGCGCCCATGGGGGTCCTCCATACTGGGCGCATGACGCGCGTCTCGATCGTCGTCGCGAATCGCGAGCAGTTCCCGGAGCCGGCCTTCCCGGTGGGGGCGCTGTATGTCGCCGGGGCGGTCGAGGCCGCCGGCGGTCGGGCCCGCGTCTTCGACGCGGGCCTTCACCGGCGGCCCGTCGCGGCGCTGCGCGCCGACCTGACCGCCTCGCGGCCGGACGTCGTCGGCATCTCCCTGCGTAACGCCGACAACGCCGCCTGGCCCTGCACGCGCACGTACACGGACTGGTACGCGCGCGTGGTGGCCGCCGTGCGGCAGGCCGCGCCGGAGGCGCGGCTCGTCCTCGGCGGCCCTGCCTTCTCGATCTTCCCGCGGGAGCTGCGGCGGGCGCTGCTCGTCGCGGACGGCATCATGGGCGACGGTGAGGTCGCGGCGCAGCTGCTCGCGGGGGGCCGTCTGCCGGCGGGCGTCTCGGAGCTGCCCCTCGAGGACCTCGGAGGCGTGCGTCTGCCCGGCGACCTCGCCGCGGTCTTCGCGAGCGCCGGACGCTACCGCACCGCCGGCGTGCAGACCGCCCGTGGGTGCCCGCACCGCTGCATCTACTGCACCTACCCCCGTCTCGAGGGCGCGCGCCTGCGGCGGCGCCCTCCGGAGGCCGTCGCCGACGAGATGGAGCGTCTGCGCCTCGAGCTGGGCGTCACCGAGCAGTTCATCGTCGACTCCTCGTTCAACGCCGACGAGGAGCACATGGCGGCGGTCTGCGAGGAGCTCCGTCGACGGCGCGGCCGGCCCGGCGCTCGCTCTGGCGGACGTGAGCTTCTCCTGCTACCTGCAGCCGCGCGTCGGCGATCGGGACGTGTTCGGACTGCTGCGCGCCGCCGGCTGCACCTCCGTCGACCTCGGTGTCGACTCCGCCGCCGAGGCACTGCTGCCGGGCCTCGGCAAGTCCTTCACGGTGGCCGATCTGAGGCTGGCGACCTCGGCGGCGAAGGCGGCGGGTCTGGACGTGTGCCATTCGCTGCTCTTCGGCGGACCGGGGGAGACGCCGTCGACCGTGGACGAGACGGTGCGCGTGACCGACGAACTGGCGCCGACCGCGGTCGTCGCCATGGTCGGCCTGCGGATCTACCCGGGCACGGCGCTCGCCGGTCTGGCCCGCTCCGCCGGCGTCATCGGCGAGCGGGAGCCGCTGCTCGAGCCGCGGTTCTACGCCGCCGGCCGGCTCGCCGGCGACCCGGAGACGGCGTGGCTGCCGCGGCGGGTGCGCGACGCGGCGGCGACGCGCCGCAGCTGGTTCCTGCCCGGTGCCAGGGACTGGAGCGCGGCCTGGGGGCCTCGGCTGCTGCGACGCCTCGGCAAGCCCGGGCCGCTGTGGCGCAACTTCCCGCGGCCGCGCTGGTACCGCTACGTCGCTCGTCGCCCCGGCATCGCTCGCCGCGCACGGCGCGCCCGATCTCGTGCTCACGCTCTACGACAACACGCCCGGCCACCAGGGCCCGTACGACGTGCCGTTCTGGAAGGAGTACGTCGGCGCCCACTCCGACATCTACATCGGCTGGGACAACCTCGCGTCCTCGCCGGACTCGGTGCAGCAGGACCAGACGATCACGGCCGACCAGGTCGACTACATGGGCCAGGAGTTCGACGCGCGTATCTGGGAGAGCGACGTCTTCCACTTCGGCAACTACAAGTCTCGCTCGCCGCGTCCGGATATCGACGGCAAGCGCGCGGCGATCTTCGTCCACAACATCCGCGACGACGCCTACTGGGGCCCGTACCGCTTCTACATCGCCGGGTACTTCAGCTCCGGGCCTCAACGATCTGCTGCAGCTCAACGCCATCTTCATCGACTCGTTCAACTGGAAGGACCGCACCGGAGTCAACACGACGACCCCGTCGCTCTCCTATCTGTACCTCCAGCTCAACGGCCCCGACTCGGACAACATGACCGTCGACCAGGGGATCGCCTTCTACGAGTCCAACGTGAACGGCAACATGCCGCCGACGCGCAAGAACGTGCGCCGGCTCACCGTCACGGAGCCTTGGGGCGCGTACTACCGCACGTTCGGCGGCACGCAGCCCGGCTTCACCATGAGCTTCACCGGCTCCGCCCAGGACGGCATCAAGGCCTACAGCGGTACCTACGAGTGGTACTCGGGCATGGGCAACATGCTGCAGCGCACGCTCGAGCGCACGCTCACCGGCGTCCCGGCCGGCGCCACGCTGAGCTTCCAGACCTGGTTCGACATCGAGCCGGATTGGGACTACGGCAACGTCGAGGCCTCCACCGACGGCGTCACCTGGACCAAGCTCGCACAGCTCACCACCCTCCCGGTGGGCGTCAGCAACCTGAACGGCTCGACGGCCTGGGACAGCCCCGGCGGCTTCACGGGCACGTCCGGCGGCTGGCAGCAGGCTGAGCTGCGGGCGCCGACTCAGCCGTCCGCGGCGGCGACCGGCGCGCCGCCGCAGACCGGACAGGCGAGCATGCCGAGCGGCCGCTCGAGTCCGCCGGCCGCGAGCAGGACGTCGTCGCGGAACACGTCGGCGGTCGGCCGGTCGGCGAGCACACGGCCGCCGCCCATCACGATGGTCCGCTCGCACAGCTGGGCGGCGAGGTCGAGGTCGTGGGTCGCGATGATGCGCGTGTGCTCGAACCCCTCGAGCAGGCCGATCAGGCGGCGGCGCGCCTGCGGATCGAGGCCGCTCGAGGGCTCGTCCATGACGAGGATGTTCGGTTCCATGGCGAGGACGGTGGCGATGGCGACGGCCCGCTTCTCGCCGCCGGACAGGCGGTAGGGCGGCCGCTCGGCGAGGTGCCCGGCGCCGACGCGGTCGAGGGCGCGGGCGACGCGCGCCGCCACGTCCTCCGGCGAGAGCCCGAGGTTGAGCGGACCGAACCCAACGTCCTCGGCGACGGTCGGCATGAAGAGCTGGTCGTCCGGGTCCTGGAAGACCATGCCGACCGTGCGGCGGATGTCGGGCAGCGTGCTCTTCGTCACGGGGATACCGCCGATGTCGACGCTTCCGTGGGCCGGCGTGAGCAGGCCGTTCAGGTGCAGCAGCAGCGTCGACTTGCCGGCGCCGTTGGCGCCGACGACGGCGATCGCCTCACCGTGACCGGCCTCGAGGGACACGCCGTCCAGCGCCTTGGTCCCGTCCGGGTAGGAGAAGCTGAGATCGCGGACGCTGATCGTGTGATGGCTCATCAGGACAGTCCCGTGAGGAGACGGCCGACGGCGAGCGGCACGTCGACGAGGCGGAAGACGACGAAGGCGGCCGACCAGAGGAGCGTGAAGGCGAGGTCGGCCGCCCCGAAGCGCAGCCGCCGCGCGACGCGGATCTCGCCGTCGAACCCGCGCGACTTCATCGCCAGGTAGATGCGCTGCGCGCGGGCGAAGGCGCGCAGCAGCAGCTGCCCCAGCATCTGGCCGTAGATGCGCCAGCCCATGCCGCGGCGCCCGAAGCTGCGCAGGCGCCGCGCCTGCCCCATGCGCCCCGCCTCGTCGCCGAGCACGAAGATGTAGCGGAACAGCAGCAGGAGCTGAGTGACGAGCACATCCGGGACCTTGAGCTTCTCCAGGGCCAGACAGATGCCGGTGAAGCCCGTTGTCGCGGTGAGCACGAGGGCCGCCGCCACCGTGAGCAGAAAGCGCGCGATGATGGAGGCGAAGGAGACCCAGCCACCGGCCACGCCGACGGATCCGACGTAGGCGACGACCTCCTGGTCGAAGAGCGGATTGAAGGCGGCCATGACAAGGGCGAACGGCGACGCCATGAGCAGGAGCTTGCCCAGGAACCCGAGTGGGAGACCGCCCTCCGTCGCCAGCACGACCGGGAAGACGGCGAACGGCAGCAGGCCGAGCAGCTCGTACTTGCCGTAGGAGACGACGCAGACGATGAAGACGGCCGTCGTGACGACCTTGGCGCGAGGATCGACGCGATGCACCGGGGTGTCGCGCCGCGCCAAGCGGTCGAGCCGGTCGAGCGCGGTAAGGCCGGAGGCGACCGAGGACACGTCTCGCCGGCCCTACGCGATCTCGCCCGTGGTGGTGGCCACGAACCTGCCGTGCTTGACCCCTTTGGTGCCGATGAGCGCGTCGGCGATGCGCTTGATCTCCCGCGCGACGCCGCGCAACACCACGACCTCGAGGCAGTAGACGGCGTCGAGGTGGACGTGCAGGGTCGAGACGATCTCCTCGTGGTGCGTGTGCTGGTGGTCGGTGAGCTTGTCGGCGAGGTCGTGGGAGTGGTGGTCGTACACCAGGGTGACGGTCCCCATGGCCTCGGCGTCGCCGGCGTCCCACTGGTCTTCGACGAGCGCGCCGCGGATGAGGTCGCGAAGCGCCTCCGAGCGGTTCACGTACGCCTTCTCGGCGATGAGCTCGTCGAAGCGTTCGAGCAGGCGCTCGTCGATCGAGACGCCGAAGCGGACGAGATCGGTCACGGCGCTCCTCCCTTCTCGCGGTCGCGGTGCGCCCCGCGACAGACGCCGGTACGGCACGTCTCGCGCCGCCGGCGGAAGAGGCGTGGCGCCACCCGCACGTTCCTTGACGCTCGCTGCAGGCAGACCTACAGTGGGAGTCCACAGTAGCACGAGTTTGGATTCCGTGGCACCATCTCGCTCCACGTGCTCCCGGCTCCGGCTCTCCCGAAAGGACCTCGCTCCGTGCACATGGCCGACGCCCTGATCTCTCCCGCCGTCGGCGCAGCGATGTGGGGAGCCACGGGCGTCGTGGTCGCGTACAGCGCGCGCAAGGTGCGCGACGACCTGGACGAGAGCAAGATCCCGCTGATGGGCGTCGCCGGCGCCTTCGTCTTCGCCGCCCAGATGGTCAACTTCGCCATCCCCGGCACGGGATCGAGCGGACACCTCGGCGGCGCGCTGCTCCTCGCCATCCTGCTGGGGCCGGAGGCCGCCTTCCTCGTGATGGCGTCCATCCTGGGCGTCCAGGCGCTGTTCTTCGCCGACGGCGGGCTGCTCGCGCTCGGCTGCAACATCTTCAACCTCGGCTTCTTCCCGGCGTTCGTGGCCTACCCGCTGGTGTACCGCAGGGTCGTCGGGCACGGGCCGGACCTGCGCACCGGCCGCGTGTTCACCGGCTCACTGCTGGCAGCGGTCGTGGGGCTCCAGCTCGGCGCCCTCGCGGTGGTGCTCGAGACGACCGCCTCCGGGGTCAGCGACCTCCCCTTCTCGACGTTCCTGCTGCTCATGCAGCCGATCCACCTCTTCATCGGCCTCGCGGAGGGGCTGGTCACGGCCGTCGTCGTGCTCTTCGTCTACCGGGCGCAGCCCGAGCTGCTCTCGCGAAGCGCCGTGAGGCGCTCGCTGCGAGGGCTGCGCCTCTGGCCGGTCGTCCTGGCGTTCGCCGTGGCGGCGCTGGTCGCGGGCGCCGGACTCGCTCGCCTGGCGTCCACGCGGCCAGACGGTCTCGAGTGGTCGATCGCCGGCGCGGAGCCCGCGGCTGCGCCGGGCCATGGCGGTGCGGCTCTCGTGACTACCTCCGGTCTGCTCGGTGCGGCGGTCGTCGCGGCCGGGGTGGTGCTCACGGGCGTCGTCCTGCATCGTCGCGCCGCGCGGCGCAGCGCGCGGGCGAGAGACAACACCCCGGCGACAGGCGTGAGCCCAGGCCCGGGCGGGTAGGGACAGGCGCATGAAGACGTTCGTCACAGGCGGCGGGGGGTTCCTCGGCTCTGCCGTGGTCTCCCGTCTGGTCGCCCGCGGCGACGAGGTGCTGGGCCTGGCGCGGTCGGAGGCCGCGGCGGGCAGGCTGACTCGTCTCGGCGCCATCCCGCTGCGCGGCGACATCGTCGACGCGGGGCTGCTCGGTGTCGCCATGAGCGGCGCCGAGGCGGTGCTCCACATCGCCGGCGACTACCGCGTCGGCATCAAGGAGTCGGAGCACGAGACGATGTTCCGCACCAACGTGGACGGCGCCGTCACGGTGCTCGACGCCGCCGTGTCCGCATCCGTGGGACGTATCGTCTACGTCTCGACCGTGACGGTCTTCGGCAACACGCGCGGGAAGGTCGTCGACGAGACGTACGAGCGGCCCGACCGCGACTTCCTCAGCTACTACGACGCGACCAAGTACATGGGCCACCGCGTCGCCGTGGCTCGCGCGGCCGCCGGGGCGCCGCTGGTGATCGTGCAGCCCGGCGCCGTCTACGGACCCGGTGACGGCAGCGAACTCGGCGCGCAGATAGAACGGGCGGCGCGCGGCAAGCACCGGCTGCGCGCGTTCCCCGAGCTCGGCTTGACGATGAGCTACGTCGACGATGTCGCCGACGGCATGGTGCTCGCCCTGACGAAGGGTAGACCGGGCGAGTCGTACATCCTCGGCGGAGAGGTGACACGTCTCGGCGACGTCGTCGACCGCGTCGCCGACCTCACCGGCAACAAGAGGGCGCGCGTGAAGGTGCCGTCGCCGGCGATCAGGCTCGTGGAGCCGTTCGGACCCCTCGCCGGCCGGTGGACCGGCGCCGGCCCGAACCTGCATGAGGTCGTGCGCGCCAGCAAGGGCGTCACCTACTGGGCCACGAGCGCCAAGGCGGAGCGGGAGCTCGGGTACGCCCCGCGGAGCCTTGACGAGGGGCTTCGCGACCTTCTCGCCGCGCGCTGAGTGCGCGAGGGCGGGGCCGGCTGCGCGGCCCGCCCGGCCGCTGCCTATCTCGTGAAGTACTCGACGAGCGCCTGCTGCTCGTCCGTCGGGACCGTCGCCCCTCGCTGGATCATGTCGTCGATCAGTGCCTGGGCCTCGGCGGCGTCGGCAGCGCGGAAGCCGAGCGCTCTGTCCGCAGGATGACAGCTGCCGCAGCGGGCCGCGATGATCGCCGTCGCGTCCGTCGTCGAACCCGGGGCTGATGGTGAGGCCGAGGGCACCGGTTCGGGGGTGCCGCCCGAAGCAGCGCGGTTGGCGGCCAGCGAGGCCTCGTAGCCGGCGACGAGCGTCTGCTTCTCGGCGTCCGTCAGCTTGGCGTCGGGATGGATCAGGGTGTACTGCACCGGCGGCATCTCGCCGTCGATGGCCTCTCTCAGCTCGGCCACCGACGGCACGCCGGCCCACTCGGAGAAGTTGAAGGCCGCGCGGGCGCCGTCGACATCGTTCTGCACGAGCCAGGACATCGGAGCGATGTTGGTGGCCCACCACCACTCCGTCTGGTTGCTGTGGCAGTCGTAGCATGAGGTCTTCGCGATCGTCTCGGCCTTGGGGTCGGTCCACTTGAACGGATTGGTGGCCGGAGGGTTCGAATGGCTGGCGCGCCCGTAGGGCACGAACTGGATGAGGATGAAGACGACGACGGCGCCGCCGATCGCCCAGAGCAGGATCTGCTTCCAGGAGCGCCCGCGGCGCCCGGTGGTACCGGCCATCACTCTCCCTTTGGGTCGCTGACCATCTGGAGCATACTACTCCTGAAAGCCCGCGCCGCAGCGTTGCCGCCGCCCCATGGGGTCGTCGCGGGCAGGCCGTCGCGGGCAGGCCGCTTCGGGCTCTATCGGGGCGGGTCGGGTAGGCTCACGGCAGGATGACTCGGAGGTCGGACGCGCGAGTATGGAGGTCGTGAGGTGAGCACGGTGGAGCGCCGTTTCGCCGATGCGCTCACGAAGGCGCGCGCGGACTGGGCCGCCGCGGACGCGGCGGCCCGCGCCACGCGCGCCGGCTGCGAGCGCAGTGACGACGGCGTGCTCGTGCCGCTGCTCGGCCGGCCGCACCTGGTGACGCACCCGGGCGGCGAGGTGACGCCGGCGGAGAGCGGACTCGTCGGGGCGGACCGTCCCGAAGCGGCCACGCCGCCCGCGCACGCGGCCGTCGCCATCCTCGTGCTGCACTACCTGCTGACCGCGGACGGCACGCCGGCTTCCGGGACCTGGGCCGCGTACCGCGACTTGCCGGACGGTCTCTTCTACGCGGCGTCGTTCGCCCGCAGGGCGGAGGAGCCGCTTGCGCGGGCGTTCGCCGGACCGGCGTCGCCGGACTCCCGACCCGCCGGTCTCGACGCCTTTCGCGAGGCCGCGCGGCGGGTGGGCGGCCAAGCGCTGACGCTGGGCGACGCGTCGTTCCGGTTCGCCGCCCTGCCGCGGCTGGATGTCGCCGTGCTGGTCTGGGCCGGTGACGATGAGGAGCCGGGCGAGGCCCGCGTGCTGTTCGACGCGAGCGCGGGCCACTACCTCCCGGCCGAGGACCTCGCCGGTCTCGGCGGCCAGCTCGCGCGCCGGCTGGTGGAGGCAGCCCGCGCCCCTGGCGGCAGCGGCTGAGCCTCGCTGCGGGTGGGCGAGCCGCTCACCGGCGCGGGAACGAGGCGGCCGACCAGCCGACGGCCAGCACGGCGACGACGGCCATGCGCACGCCGAACGACCAGTCCGTCTGCCACACCCACAGGCCGACCATCCAGGGTAGGAAGAGGATCCAGACGAGGACCTGCAGCGGCCACCACAGGTCGCCCACCCACCGCCACGCCTCGTTGAGCGTGTCCGGAGAGACGAAGGCGAGGGCGATGAAGGCGCCCCACAGGCCGACCATGAGGATGAAGAAGAGCCGCTTCACAGGGCAAGCATACCGCGTGGGTCGGGACCGACGGGTCCCGAGGTCGGTCCGTGAGCGCGCCCTCCGGACTCGTGCGCCCGGCGGTCAGTCCGTGACGGGCCGCACGTCGGGCTCCTCGCCGGCCGCGGCCGTGCCGCGGCGGCCGGCGAGGAGCCCGTGGGCCGCGAGCACGGCGAGCGCGGTGATGATGAGGATCATGCCGATGCCCTCCACGAGCGTCGGCACCTCCCCCAGCTGGATCCACGCGGCGACGACGCCGACCACGGGGATCGAGAGCGTCCCCAGCCCGGCGGCGCCGGCCGGGAGCGCGTGCAGCGCGAACAGCCAGAGAAACCAGGCGACGGCATTGGCGAGCACGACCGTGTAGGCGAGCCCCCAGGCGAACCCGAAGGTCCACTCAGGTGGACCGCTGTACATCAGGGCAGCGAGAACGATGAGCGGGACGGAGCCGAAGAGCATCTGCCATGTCGTGAGAGAGAGGACGTCGACGGTGTGCCGGCGCTGCATGAGCTTGACGACCAAGGCGGCCGCCGCCCAGCAGAGGCCGCCGAGAACGGTGAGCAGCCCGCTCATGGCGCTCTCGAACGCCCACGGCCTCACCACGAGGATGAGCCCGGCGAACGCCAGACCGACGGCGAGCCACTGCACGCCGCGGAGGCGCTCGCCGAGGAAGATCCAGGCGAGCAGCAGCAGCCAGAACGGCATCGTGTAGGTGAGCACCGAGACCTTCCCTGCGCCGGCGTCGTGCAGCGCCGTGATGACGAGGCCGACGAACAGCGTGGTCTGCAGCAGGCCGATGAGCATCGTCCAGCCGAGCGGCGGCGGACGCAGCGGCTTTCGCAGCACGATCATGACAAGGAAGAGGCAGGCGGCGCTGAGGGGCACGCGCAGCGCCGCGAAGGTCATCGCGTCGGAGAACTCCAGAGCCACCTTGGTCGCGATCCAGCCATAGCCCCAGACCGGCCCCAGGATGACGAGCGCGAGGATGCCGAGGTCGCGCGTGCGGGTGGGGTTGCCTGCGTCGCTCACGGGCGCTCTCCGTCAAGGCGCGCGAGCTCATCGCCGACGTCGCGCGCCAGCGCCGGGAGTTCGTTGCGGGCGATGTCCCACACCGTGGCCGGCGCGAGCGCATCGTACTCGTGAGCGATCACGTTGCGGAAGTCGATCGCGCCGCGGCAGGCGGCCACCCGTGCGGTGAGCCCGGGGTCGATGCGCAGAGCTCGTGAGAGCGCTTCGCCGAGGATCTCGAACTGGCGCTCCACGGCCGATCGCAGCATGAGGTCGTCGCGGTAGTCGCGCAGGGTGCGGCCGGCGATGAAGCTCGTGATGGCGCCGGCCGCGGTCACCACGTCGTAGAGCTGCACGCGTACGTCACGCGGCCGCAACCAGCGTCACCCCCGTCCGCTCTATCTCGGCGCGCAGGTAGGGGTTGTCGACCGCGTCGTCCTCGATGAGGTCGACGGGCATCCCGCTGGCGAGCTCCAGCGCGCGGCGCAGCGCGAAGTAGCGCGCCGCCCGGCCCCTGGACGGGCCGCCGAGGCGCACGACGATATCGAGGTCGCGCGGCGCTCTGCGACCGCCGGCGAGCGCGGCGGAGCCGAAGACGATGGCGCGGCGCGCACCGGCCTCGCGGAGCACGGCGAGCACGGCGGGGAGTCGCGGCCGCAGGACGGCGTGGACCTGCGGTCCGGGCTCATCCGGGTTCGCCGCCCATACTGGCACGCCTGGCGGCGCGGCGCCGGCGGCATCCGCGGCGAGCAACGCTCGCAGCGGCGCGAGCAGCTCGTGCTCGTCGACGACGCGGAGCAGACGCCGGCCTTCGGCCGTGTGCTCCGACTCGACGAGCCCGAGCCCCACGAGCCGCTCGACCTCGCGCTGCACGCCGGACGCGCCGCCGCCCACCAGCCGGATCAGCTCGCGGAGGTGGTACTCCCGGCGCGGATCTGCCAGCAGGATGGCGAGCACTCGCGCCCGTGTCTCTGAGCCCAGCAGTGTGGCCAGCATTGTGAACCTCAAACGGGTACAGATGTACAGTAGTTAGGTACGCAAGGATACGCGTGATGGCCTTCTCTCGCAAGGCGCCTGGCTCTACGCTCGCTGTGGGCCGCGACAGGACTCCGTTGCTCACGACGTTCGCGAAGAAGCGGGAGATCGCGGAAGTCGGCCGGAGGGAGGCCCGGGACGGGAACGGCTCTCGGATCAGGCTGTCTTGGCGGCCGCCACCGGGACCGGGGTGGTCTCGGCGAACAGCTTCAGGTTGTCCATGCTGTCTTCGAAATCGCGGCGGACCCGCTTCTCGAGGAAGACGCGGTCCGCGACCTTGCCCAGGATGCTCCCGGGGATCGTGTAGTCGAAGGTGGTCTTGACGTCGGTCCCCGTGTCCGACGGCCCGTGGTGGCAACAGAGCTCGCCGGACATGGATCCCTCGAACTGCCAGCGCCAGTCGGTGCTGCCGTCCGGGTTGTGGCGCTCCTCGATGGTCCGGTCCACGATGCGCAGCTTCATGCCCATCATCAACTGGGTGAACTCCGCCTTGGTCCCGGGGCTTCCGTCGCCGAACACCCGCTCGGGGTCACTCATCCCCACCCAGAACGTGGGCCAGTTGCGCGGGTCCTTGACGATCTCGTCGAACCTGTCGACGGTCACGTCGACGTGGAACTCTTGCAGGAGATGAGCCATAGGGCACCTCCTCCCTCGGTCTCTCTCACGCAGGGTCGCTCAGGGGCTCCCGGGCCTCCTGCCTGAGAGCGTTCCCCCGCGGCGACCGGCGACACCGTTGCGTGATCGCCGCGCGCGGTTCTGACGCGAGGCGGGTACAAGCCACCCGAAGCCGCACGCGTGCGGCTTCGGGTCTGATGCTGCGAGACGAAAGGCGAACGACATGATCGGCGCACTCATCCTCGGACTGGTGGCCGGCGCCATCGCCCGGCTGCTCATCAAGAACGACGCCATGGAGCGCATGGGTGGCGTCCTCTCCTGGCTGCTCACGCTCGTCCTCGGCCTCGTCGGCGCCTGGATCGGCTGGTGGATCTTCACCGCGCTGCTCGGCATCGGCGACGAGAACAAGTTCGACCTGGGCGGCATCATCGGCGCGATCGTCGGCGCGGTCATCCTGCTGGGGATCGTGACGTGGATCGCCAACCGCACGAGGAAGTAGAAGGCAGACGCCGGCCGCGCCCGCCGGCAAACGCTTGTTCTTGACGGTTGATTCCTATATAGGTTTCTTTTGCAGAAAGGAGGTGACGATGGTCGTCGCCCAAGCCGAGGTGCAGCGCCGGGTCGACTCGCTCTCCCGTGCGCTGCGGGAGTCCGGGCTCCGTCTGACCCACCAGCGCCTCGAGGTGGTGCGCGAGGTCGCCCAGACCGACGAGCACCCCGACGTGGAGACCATCTACCGGGCGGTGCGCGCGCGCGTGCCCACGATCTCGCTGGACACCGTGTACCGCACCCTGACGGTGCTCGGCAGGCTCGGCCTGGTCAAGCGTGTCACCGCGACGCCGGGCCCGATGCGCTACGACGCCAACACGGCGCACCATCACCACTTCGTCTGCACCCGCTGCGGGCTGGTCCGCGACGTCGACGACGAGGGGTTGGACGCGGTGCGGGCGCCGCACAGCACCGCGTCCCTCGGCAGCGTCGAGTCGATCGAGGTCCAGCTGCGGGGAGTCTGTATCGACTGCCGCAAGAAGGAGCGTGACCATGACTGAAGAGAAGCACGACAGGCTCACCACCAACTTCGGGGCGCCGGTCCCGAACAACCAGGATTCGCTGACCGCCGGCAAGCGCGGGCCGATGCTGCTGCAGGACGTCTGGTACCTGGAGAAGCTCGCCAACTTCGACCGCGAGGTGATCCCCGAGCGCCGGATGCACGCCAAGGGCTCCGGCGCGTTCGGCACCTTCACCGCCACCCACGACATCACCAACTACACCAGAGCCAAGGTCTTCGAGCTGGGCAAGACGACGGACCTCTTCGTGCGCTTCAGCACCGTGGCCGGCGAGCGCGGAGCCGCGGACGCCGAGCGCGACATCCGCGGCTTCGCCGTCAAGATGTACACGGACGAGGGCAACTGGGACCTCGTCGGCAACAACACGCCCGTCTTCTTCTTCCGCGACCCGCTCAAGTTCCCGGACCTGAACCACGCCGTGAAGCGCGACCCGCGCACCAATCTGCGCAGCGCGCAGAACAACTGGGACTTCTGGACCCTGCTCCCCGAGGCGCTCCACCAGATCACCATCACGATGAGCGACCGCGGCATCCCGCTGAGCTACCGGCACATGCACGGCTTCGGCAGCCACACCTACAGCCTCGTCAACGCCGCCGGCGAGCGCACCTGGGTCAAGTTCCACTGGGTCTGCCAGCAGGGCGTCAAGAACCTCACCGACGAAGAGGCGGCGGAGCTCGTCGGCAAGGACCGCGAGAGTCACCAGCGCGACCTCTACGAGGCGATCGAGAACCGCGAGTTCCCGCGCTGGAAGCTCTTCGTCCAGCTCATGCCCGAGGCCGACGCGGCCACCTACACGTTCCACCCGTTCGACCTCACCAAGGTGTGGCTCAAGGGCGACTACCCGCTGCACGAGGTGGGCGTGATGGAGCTGAACAGGAACCCGGAGAACTACTTCGCCGACGTGGAGCAGGCGGCGTTCAACCCCGCCACCATCGTGCCGGGCATCGGGTTCTCGCCCGACCGCATGCTGCAGGGGCGGCTGTTCAGCTACGGCGACGCGCAGCGGTACCGCCTGGGCGTGAACCACCACCTGATCCCGGTGAACGCAGGCGCGCTGCCCCGTGCACGGGTTCAGCCGCGACGGCGTCATGCGCGTGGACGGCAACTACGGTTCCACGCCGCACTACGAGCCCAACAGCAACGGCACGTGGCAGGAGCAGCCGCAGTATGCGGAGCCGCCGTTGGCGCTCGACGGCGCCGCCGACCGCTACGACTACCGCGCGGACGACGACGACTACTACACGCAGCCGGGCCTGCTCTTCGGCCTGATGACCGCCGCCCAACGCGAGGCGCTCTTCGGCAACACCGCCCGCGCCATGGGCGACGCCGCGGAAGAGGTCAAGATCCGCCACATCGCCAACTGCCTCAGGGCCGACCCGGCCTACGGTGAGGGCGTTGCCGCTGCGCTGGGGATCCCCATGAGCAAGGTGGGTGCCTGAGGGCGAGACGGAGGGAGACATCTCCTTCCTCCTTCGGCGTCGGCGGCGCCGCACTCCGGCACGCTGCCGGTCACGCGTTCCTCTTCGCGGGCAGGTCGCGCTGCGACACGTCGATGCCCATATCCTGAGCACGCGCACGATCGCCTGAGGAGACCGGTCTCGCCGAGAAGGCGGTCACGATCATGCCGAGCCCGGAGGAGGCAGCCGAGTGGGTCCTGAAGCAGAACCGAGCCGCCCGCCGGTGGTCGCGATGATCGGGATGGCGACGGTGGACTACCTGTACGTCCTCGACGACTATCCGGAGGCGGACTCGGTGACCCGGGCGCTCGACCATCAGATAGCGGTCGGGGGGCTGGCCGGTCGGAGCGCGATCGCCGCGAGGCGACTGGGGAGCACGACCAGGCTTCTGGCCACGTGCGGGACCGGCGAGCACGCGCAGGTCCTGAGGACGGAGCTGGAGGCCGAGGGAGTGGAGTGCACATGGGTCTCCTCCGACCAGCCGTCGCAGCACTCGGCGGTCCTCCTCGCGCGGGGAGACGCGACCCGGACGATCATCTGGCTGCCACAGCCGATGGCGGATGCGCGCCTGATCGAGCGCCTGCCGGAGTTCCTTGAAGGCGCCGATGTCGCTCTGCTGGACGCGACCGACGAGACACTGGCGAGGGCGGCGCTCGACGAGTGCGAGGAGCGAGGGATCACCACCGTGATCGACACCGGGTCCGGGCGGCCGTGGACACGAGGGCTGCTGGGCCGTGTCGATCACGTGATCGCGCCCGAGACGTACGTGCTGAACGAGACAGGGCACTCCGCCGAACAGGCCACCGCCGAGCTCTGGGGCGACTGCTGCCGCGCGGTGTTCGGGGTGACCCAGGGGCCGAGGGGTGGGGTCTTCACGACGGGGAGAGAGCTCGAGCGCGTCAGGCGATGGGAGGCTGCCCCGGTCGCCGCGATGGATTCCTGCGGAGCCGGCGACACCTTCCACGGCGCGTACGCCTGGGCATTGGCGAGAGGACTGTCGCCCGCCGAGGGTTTCGAGATCGCCGCCTGGTCTGCCGGGCTGAAGGTCTCCCAGCTCGGCAACAAGGGCATTCCGACACTGGCTCAGCTGGAGGACGCACGCTCGTCGGCCGGCGTGGGCAGGCCGGTGTGACCGCGCGCGTCGTGCCGGCCTCCTTCGTGGGCCGGTAGCTCCGTCGAGGTCGACGCGAGGCCTCCCCGGGCATAGCCTTCGCCTCAGATCGGAGAGAGGAGTCAGGCGATGTCCATTGACGATTCAGCCCAGGAGGTCACCTCGGCGACCAGCGACGTGTGGAGCGCTCACGTCCCCGCTGCCGGGAACGCCGGAGGGATTCACGGTCCGTACCACGTATCCGACGAACCCCGACGGGGTCGAGGTGATGCTCGAGCGCTGGCAGGCGGGCACCGAAGAGCCGCCTCACTCACACCCCGGCGACGACATGACGGTCGTCGTGGAGGGGAAGATGTCGGTCCAGTTCTACCGCAGGGAGGCGCGCACGCTGGTCCCCGACGGCGACAGGATCTACCTCGACAAGGGCGATGTGGGCTACATCCGCGCCGGCCGGGTCCACGACGCCACCTACATCGAAGCCTGCCGGCTCGTGTACGTGCACAACGGAGCCTTCGCCTTCCATCCCGCGGACGCCGACTGACGGGAGACGAGACGGGGTGCCCGCATGACGACCACTGACGTGGGACAGCCCGATGCCCGCGCCCACCGAGAGAACAGCCCAGCCGCCCAGTCAAGGCAGGAAGGCGAGGACGACGATGGCACGAGCAAAGGACCTGAAGCCTGACCAGCGCGAGGAGGTGCTGAGCGTACTGGAAGCCCGTTTCGAGGAGAACGCGCAGCGTCATCCGGGCCTCGACTGGGCCGGGGTGCGCGCCCGACTGGAACGGGATCCCGGCAAGCTGTGGTCGCTCCACGAGATGGAGCACACCGGCGGCGAGCCGGACGTCATAGGTCAGGATCAGGAGACCGGCGAGTTCCTCTTCGTCGATTGCTCCGCCGAAAGTCCGAGCGGCCGGCGAAGCCTCTGCTACGACGGCGACGCGCTGGCGTCGCGGAAGCAGGCGAAGCCCAGATCGAGCGCGCTGGACATGGCGCGAGCCATGGACGTCGAGCTGTTGACGGAGGAGCAGTACCGCGGGCTGCAGCAGTCGGGAGCGTTCGATCTGAAGACGTCCAGCTGGGTCGTGACCCCGGCGAGCATCAGGAAGCTCGGCGGCGCGGTCTTCTGTGACCGCCGCTACGATACGGTCTTCACCTATCACAACGGGGCGGAGTCCTACTACGCCGCCCGGGGATTCCGGAGTCTGCTCAGGGTCTGAGTCCGCGAGTACGCGGTGTGTGCTTGGCGGCTGGGTACAATACCCCTTCTCCGAACGAGCGAGAGAGCTGCGACGGGCGGGAATACTCTGCCTGAGCGGCTCATCCATCTCATGTCGCAGTGGGAGCCGAAGGGGTGATCGCCATGAGCGCGACACGCACGCTCAGAGCAGGGCGGCGCACGATCCTCGCGGGGGACGGCGGTCTGCTGACGGCCGGAGCGCTCGCGGCGGCCGCGGGACTGGTCGTCGCGCTCGGGTCCGTGCTGCACGCCCCGACCGTGGGAGCCGGAGTCCTCGGCCTCGTGGTCGTCGCCGGCGCGCCGCTTGCCGCATGGCATCTGCACGGGCGCCGCGTCGACGAGTCGTCCACCGCCGGAGCCGTCCTCGGCGATATCGCCGGCTTCGCCTCGCTGTGGGTCGTGTTGCCCGTCGGGGGGCTGCTCGGCCACGCGGTGGCAGACATCGTGTCGCTCGCCGGGGGGTCCATGTCGTGGGGCCAGGGAGCAGGCGCGGTGGGGATCGCTGCCGCGGCGCTCTTCCTCGCCGCGGCCGTCTGGCTGGACGTCGGAGCGGTGCGGGACCTCGTGCGGGCGCGCGAGCACGTGGGGCTCGACGTGGCCCGGCTGGCCGCGACGGCGGCCTACGCCGCGTACGTCGTGGGCGTCATCGCCCTGGTGACGCTGAAGCCGGGGTCGCCGCAGGACCAGGGGAACGCCGGGATGGGGACCGTCCTCTCCCTGGTGATGCCGGTCGTCTTCGGGGCGGCCGCGGTCACGGGCGCCGACCTGATGGTCCGGCGCGACCACAAGAGACCGCGTGGCCGTCTCGTCTCGCCGCGAATCACCTCATTCCGGTGAAGACGCGGGGGCATCCCCTCGCCCACACTGAGACGGTCGAAGAGGCCGCGCTGAGGGTCGCATACGAGAACCACGGCCTTCGGCACGAGGCAACGTCGGTGGAAGGGGGCGCAGCATGTCGGATGCAGCGACCGAGCAGCTGGCCGAGGGACGTGTCAGGGAGCTCGTCGGGCAGTACCACGACACCTATGAACGGAGAGACAAGCGGGCCGTTGCGGACCTCTTCGCTGGGGACGCCGTCATCTCCCTGGCCCCGGGCACGTCCAGGGGCAGGGAGGGGATCAGACGGGTGATCGATTGGGACTGGAAGGCCACGCCCACCATCCGCTTCCGGCCCATGGGCATCGACATACTCGTCAGCGGCAACGTGGCCGTGTGCGAGGTCATGGTCGAGGCGTCCTACGCCGGCGTGCGCTACGAGTATCCGAACAAGCCGACGCCGGCTCCGCTCGGCTCCCTGGAGCGCGACGACGGATGTGCCTGCGCACGTGACTCGCCGGCCCAGAGCACTTGAACTTGCCGCCGCCAAGGCGTAGATGATCAGAGTACGACGCCCCTGAGAGCGTAACGCCGCGCAGGCTTTGGAGTGCGTGGCCGACGTGGGGAGGAGCAGGGCCATGACGTCCGCACTTCGGTCTGGACCATCCGCGGCCGCGTCCGTGGTCGCGCTGATCGTTGTCATCGCGGCGACCGCCATCGCCGCCTGCGGCGGTGTAGGCACGGCCTCATCCAGTTCACCACCAAACGCTGACGCGTCACTGCAGGTGGCCTCGCCGCCGGCAGCAACGACGTCTGCGTCGGCGCCCTCGGCGGCCACGACGCCCACCGCACCGCGCTCCGGCGTGCAGCTCGACTGGGAGGGCAACGCCCAGGTCGAGCTCACCTCGGACGGCGCTCCTCGGGTGCTCATCGACGTCCAGGGACCAGCCAGTCTGGCGTGGCCCCCGACGGCGGACGATATCCTCCTCACCACACACGAGCATCCGGACCACCTCTCGAACGACCTCGTCAAGCAGCTTCCCAGGCACCCAGCTCTTCGCCCAGGAGGGCCACATCGAGAGGCCGGGCGTCCGCATCCGGGCGTCGCAGCGGCGCACACGGAGGGCGATCCGCTCCTGCCGAAGGGCGGCACTGACTACATCTATGTGATCGACATGGGCGGGCTGCGCATCGCCCATCTCGGAGACATCGGTCAACCCGCCCTGACGCCCGGGCAGGCGAAGGCTCTGGGCCGCGTGGACGTTGCGATCACCCAGTTCGACAACGCTCAGTTCAGCGACGTCGATGTGAAGAACAGAAAGGCCTTCAAGCTGATGCAGCAGCTCAAACCCCGGCTGATCGTCCAGACGCACTCGAGTCTCCCGGCAGTGAAGTACGCCGCGACATTATGGCCGGTACTCTTCTCGAAGCGCACCGGGGTCATCCTGACACCGGATAGGCTGCCGAAGAAGACGAGTCTCCTCCTCCTCGGCGAGGAGGGCGCGTACTACGTCGAGAGCGGCGTCCACGCGCGCAGAGTCGACTGGTAGGCGGCGGCGCTGTCTGTAGATGCGCGCGCGAGCGCCTGCTGAGGCGACGCGTCGCGCGCGGCTCACACAGGCAACGGCACACACGTAATCGCGGGGCCCCTTGCGGACACTACTGAATAGAGGGCAGCGCGAGCACTGTGAGCACGGAGGGGCAATGAGTCAGGACGGGCAGGCACGAGAGGCTCGTTTCACCAGCCTCTACGAAGCCCACTACTCCGCCGTGCGCGCCTACGCGTGGCGGCGCGAGCCCGACACGGCCGACGACGTGGTGGCCGAGACGTTCATGCTCGCCTGGCAGCGCCTCGAGCGCCTGCCGGCGGAACCCCTTCCTTGGCTGATCGGCATCGCTCGCAACGTGCGTCTCAACCAGGAGCGCGGCGAGCGCCGGCGCCGGGACCGCGAGCTGCGGTCCGCCCAGGCTGACCGTGACGACGCCCCCTCGTTCATGGAAGGGCTGGAGGCGCGCTCCTCGCTCACCGCCGCATTCCGCCGCCTGTCCGAGCGCGACCGCGAGGTCCTGCTGCTGGCGGCCTGGGAGCGCCTCGACCGGGCCGGCCTGGCTACGGCTCTGGGCTGCTCCAGGACGGCCGCCGGCGTGCGGCTGCATCGGGCGAGGAGGCGGCTCGCGGACGCGTTGTCGCTGGTCGAGGCGGAGAGCGACGGCATCTCCGTTCCCCATGGAGGTGTTCTCGATGGCAACTGACGTCCTCAAGCGCTTGCGCGCCGTAGATCCGGCGGCGGCCATGCCCGAACCCGACGCTGACGAGCGCGAGCGCCTGCGCCGCACGATCGTCGCCACCCCCCTCGAGCCGCACGCCGTGCCCTGGTGGCGACGCCTCCGAGGCCGCACGCTCGCCGTACTCGTCGCCGGTGCAGTGCTTCTCGGCGGCGGGGCGGTCTATGCGGGTGGCTACGTCGCGAACGCGCCCTCACAGGGCGAACTGGAGTGGAAGTTCAAAACGGGCGGCATGGTTGGAGATGTTGCGGCCTCGGCGGCCGTCTCGGATGGGGTGGTCTACGTCGGCAGCTTTGACAGCCATCTCTACGCGGTCGACGCCCAGAGCGGGCAGGAAAGATGGAGGTTCAAGACGGGCACAGGGCATCTGGGCGGCTTGGTCTACGCCCCGGCCGTCTCCGACGGCGGGGTCTATGTCGCCGGCACCGACAGCTATCTCTACGCGGTCGACGCCCGGAGCGGGCAGGAGAGGTGGCACTTCGACCTCGGCGGTCTGATTCGTTCCAAGCCGGCCGTCTCGGATGGGGTGGTCTACGTCGGTACCGATGACGGCCTCCACGCCCTGGACGCCCAGACCGGGCAGGAAGAGTGGACGTTCGCGACCTTCGGTGAAGGCTGGGCCCTGGCCGTCTCGGATGGGGTGGTCTACGTCGGTACTGATGCCAACTATCTCTACGCGGTCGACATCCAGAGCGGGCGGGAGAAGTGGGAGTTCGAGTCCGGCGGTCGGATTCTGTCGACCCCGGCCGTCTCGGACGGGGTTGTCTACATCGGCACCGATGACGGCTATCTCCACGCCCTGGACGCCCAGAGCGGGCAGGAACGATGGAAGTCCAAGACGGGGGACTTCAGCTCACCCCCAGCGATCTCCGATGGGGTGGTCTACGTCGCCAACTATGAAGACTATGACCGCGGTCACGGCTGGGACGGCTATCTCCACGCCCTCGACGCCCAGAGCGGGCAGGAGAAGTGGGTGTTCCGGGCGGACGAGGCGCTCGCCGACCCCGGCGGCAGCGACCATGACGGCGTCGGGCACTGGTTCGGCCCCCCGGCGATCGCCGGCGGGGTGGTCTACTTCAGCTGCAATGACGGCTATCTCCACGGGCTCGACGCTCAGAGCGGGCAGGAGAAGTGGAAGTTCGAGACCGGGGTCCCGGAGGAGTCCCCCCTGGCCATCTCGGGCGGGGTCGTGTACGTCGGCAGTATGGACGGCTACGTCTACGCAGTGAAGTAGATCCGGCTGGCCGGGCACTCGGCAGACGGCGTCGCCGGCCGCTGCCGACCGGCGGCCGGCAGAAGGCCCGCCATCCTTGAGGGCGGCGGGCCAGGCCACAGGAAGAGGGGCAGGTCATGGAGAGGCCAGGAGGATTCTGGGGACGGGCATCTGCCGCGTCTGCGCTGACGCTTGTCGTCGTCGTTGCGGCGTTCGCGCTCGTCGCCTGCGGCGCAAGCAGCACGCCGGCGAGCACGTCGTCGTCGGCTTCACCGACCGCGACGGCGACGCAGGCGGCTTCCGCCACGCCCGTTCACCTTGCGGGCAGCGACTCGGTCGAGGCCACGCAGGAGGTGGTCGACGCCTTCGGGGCCGGGGTCGCCACGCTGAGCGGCGCCCGGTTCGCGCCGCTCTACGCGGACGACGTGGTCTTCGACGACTTCGCCTTCGGCATGCACGGCGAGGGCAAGGCCGTCGTCCTCAAGGAGCTCCGGCGGAGCCTCCGCGGCGCCGACGGGGCACGCGTCCTTGCCGGCTACGCCGATCGCGGCTGGGGCGTGCTCGAGCACCGCTGGGATTTCCACACAGTGTGGATCCAGTCGATCACGGTCCTCGAGATCCGTGACGGCAAGATCGTGACCGAGTCGTGGTACTACCAGGACCCGGTCAATCTCCCCGACGGCAAGCCGCTCGAGCCCAAACCACTCACGTCAAGGCTGGCGCCCGCAGACACGGCTGCGGTGGCGGAAGCCGTGGCGCTCAAGTACGCGGCGGCGCTGCAGGCCAAGGACGCCGCCGCCGTTGCCGCCCTGAGCGCGCCGAAGATCGCCTTCATGGACACCGCCTACAGCGCCGCCGGCACGCGCCGGGGTCAGGTGCAGGCGCAGTATGCCAGGATCTTCAAGGGGCCGGCCGACCTGGCCTTCACGGACCTCCGCTATGCCGTCGGTCCCGGCTGGGCGACCCTCATCTGGGTCGCCGACTCCCCGTCTTGGGCGTCGTCGAGCGGGTCCGGCGCGACCATGCTCGAGATTCGCGACGGCAAGATCCGCCGCGAGACGCTCTACTACAACGCCAACAGCATGCCGTTCCGGCTCTGACTCAAGGGCCTAAGGGAAGGGGAAGTCATGAAGAGGCCAGGGGGCTGCGGATAGTGCGCCTGTGTCGCCCTCGCGCTCCTCGCGATCGCCGGCGTAGTCGCCCTGGCCGCCTGCGGCGGCTCGAGCACCGCGGCGTCCACGTCGCCGAGCGCGACGGCCACGCCGCAGGTCGCCGCCGCCCCCGAGCGCCTCGTCGGCAGCGACTCGGTCGCCGTCACCCAGAAGGCGGTCGACGCCTACGCCGCCGCCTGGGACGCGCGTAGCGTCGCCCAGCTCGGCCGAGTCTGCGCGCGCGACGTCGTCTTCGACGCCACGCCACTGGGGCGCACGTAGATGGCCGGGAGGCGTTTCTCGAGCTCGTGGGAGGGGTCTTCGGCATGACCACAAGCACGCGCGCACTCGCAGGCCACGCCGGCTGCGGCTGGGGGGTGTTCGAGTTGCGCCAGGACGTCGCAGAGGGGTCGATGCAGATCCTGCAGGCCATCGAGACCCGCAGCGGCATGATCGTGAGCCTTGCGAACTACTACCAGCCCATCGAAAGCCAGTTGAGCCCGCTGCGAGCTGCGAATCCTCTCAGGTCGGCGCCGGGACCGGCGGACACGCCGGAGGCCGCGGAGGCCGTGGCGCTTGGGTACGCGGCGGCGCTCCAGGCGAAAGACGCCGCCGCAATCCTCGTCCTTGGCGCCCCCTCGAGCGAGTTCCGCGACACCGCCGGCCTTGACGCGCCCCCAGCCAGCGAGCTGGACCACTACGCCAACATCTTCAAGAAACCGGCCGACTTGGCCTTCACGAACCTTGGCTATGCCTTCGGCCGCGGCTGGGCGGCCGTCATCTGGACCGCCTTCTCGGCTGGATCTGGCGGCGACGGCGTGACCATGTTGGAGATCCGCAACGGCAAGATCTGCCGCGAGACGCTCTACTACAACAGCGACAAGACGCCCTTCTGATCTGGCGGCAAGGCCGGCGCCCATGGGCGGGCGCCACCTGCGGTGGGCTGGCCGCGGTCGAGGTGACCTTCCAGCACGACAGAGCGCGCCACACAGGCCCGCTGCCTGGGGATCCCGCCGAGTCTTCGGCGTGCTCCGATGAGGGAACACATAGGATGCAGAGCGCGAGCCCGGTCGTCGCCGCGCAGATCAGGGTCGCCGCTACAGAGATCGGCGGCTGCTGGCGAACAGGCCGGCAACACGCACTCGGCGGGACGATCATGAGCCCGGTGCCGAGCAGAGGCGCGTCCGAAGAGGGTGACACCCGACGTCCGCGTCGCCGTGTGGTGAGGCGACGCTTGGCCGTCGCGGCGGCCGTCGCGGCCGTCGTCGTCATCCTGGCCGTCATCATCGCCCACCTCTACGTCGACTGGCTCTGGTTCGGCGAGGTCGGCCTGCGCACGGTCTTCTGGAGGCGCCTGATCATCGGCGCCGTCACCGCCGCGGGCTTCGGTGCCGTGTTCTTCACTGTCGTCTACGGTAACCTCGTGATCGCGCGCCGGCTGGCGCCGAAGTACCGCCCGGTCGAGGGCGTCGACGTTATCGAGGCCGTGCACGAGACGGCGTTGCGCTGGGTGGGGCGCGTCGGACTTGTCGCAGCCCTTCTCGGCGCGTTCATCGCCGCCCGTTCGGCGGCGGGGTCGTGGCTGGTGTTCGCGCGCGCGCTGGAGGGTGTGTCGTTCGGCGTCCGCGACCCCATCTTCCACCACGACCTGTCGTTCTACGTGTTCCGGCTGCCGGCGTGGGAGTACGCCTACGGGTTCCTCTTCGCCTCGCTGATCGTCGCCTTGGTCGTGTCGGTCGCCGCCCACTTCGCGGTGGGCGCTATCGAGGTCAAGGAACGGTCGTCGCCACGTCCCCAGATGGCGCCGGAGCAGTGGGCGCGCCTGCCGCCGCAGGCGCGCGCCGCCGATCAGCTCTCGCGCGTCGGCGGGTTGCGCATCGAGGAAGGGGCCGCCATCCACCTGTCCGCGCTGATGGCGGCCCTGTTCATCCTCGGTGGCATCGGCTATCTGTTCCGGGCGTGGAACCTGCTCTACTCGACGGCGGGCGTCGTGTACGGGGTCGGGTACACGGACCTCCACGTGCGCCTGCCCATGACCCGCGTTCTCATGGTCCTGGTCTTCGTGCTCGCCGCCGCGCTCGTCTACAACGCGGCGCGCCGCCGCCACCCGTGGTGGCCGGCGGCGGCGTTCGGCGTCTGGCTGGTCTCGCTCATCGTGCTGCTCGGCATCGTCCCCGCCGTGTTCCAGGCGCTCATCGTCAACCCCAACGAGCTCGCGAAGGAGAAGCCGTACATCGCGCACAACATCGCCGCCACCCGCCGGGCGTACGACCTCACGGCGATCTCCGAGACCCCCTACTCGCTCAAGGGCGACCTCACGTCGGCGGCGCTCGAAGTCAACAAGGTGACGCTGCGCAACATCCGCCTGTGGGACCCGCAGGTGCTGTTGCGCAGCTACGGGCAGCTGCAAGAGCTGCGGCCCTACTACTCGTTCACCACGGTGAGCGTGGATCGCTATCCGGTGAACGGGGTGTACACGCAGACGATGCTCGCGCCGCGCGAGCTCCACGTTGCCGGCTTGCCACAGAACGCGCAGACGTGGGTCAACCAGCACATCACGTATACGCACGGCTACGGCGTCGCCGTCTCGGCCGTGAACCAGGTGTCGTCCGGCGGCGCGCCCGACTTCCTGGTACAGGACGTCCCCCCCGTGTCGTCGGCGCCGTCGCTCGCCATCACGCAGCCCCAGATCTACTACGGCCTGCTCGGCACGGACTACGTGCTGGTCAAGACCAAGTACCAGACGTTCGACTACCCGGGGCCGAGCCGTAACGTCTACGCGCCGTACACCGGCGACGGCGGCATCCCGATCGGCTCCCTGCTGAACAGGCTCGCCTTCACCCTTCGCTTCGGCGACATCCGCTTCCTCACGACCACGGCGATCACCAGTCGTAGCAGGGTGATCATCCTCAACAACATCAGGGCGCGCCTCGGAGCGGCCGCGCCCTTCCTGAAGCTCGACGCCAACCCCTACATGGTCGTGGCCGGCGGCAGGCTGTACTGGATCGCCGACACCTACACCACCACGGACCGCATCCCGTACTCGCAGCCCGACGGAGGGCTCAACTACATCCGCAACTCGGTCAAGGTGGTGATCGACGCCTACAGCGGCTCGATGCGCTTCTACGTCTTCGACCCGCAGGATCCGCTCATCCGGACCTACGAGCGTCTGTTCCCCGGAGTCTTCGTCCCGGCCGCACAGATGCCGGACGAGCTGCGCCAGCACGTGCGCTACCCGGAGGACTTCTTCAAGATCCAGGCGCAGCAGTTCGCCACCTATCACGTCACTGACGTGTCCCTGCTCTACAACAAGGGCGATCAGTGGGAGATCCCCGGCAACCTCGCGATCTCGGGCACCGCCCCCCAGAGCGCCTACTACATGGTCATGCGGCTGCCGGGGCAGACCCGTGAGGAGTTCGTGCTGATCCTTCCTTACGTCCCCAACGGCCGCGCCAACATGATCGCCTGGCTCGGCGCGCAGTCGGACATCCCGAACTACGGCCGGGCCGTGAGCTTCGAGTTCCCGGCGAGCCTCAACGTCTACGGCCCCGCCCAGGTGGAGGCCGCCATCAATCAGGACCCGGTGATCTCCGCGCAGCGGACCCTGTGGGGCCAGCAGGGCTCGCACGTCATCTTCGGCAACCTCCTCACGGTGCCGATCCAGAACTCGCTGCTGTACGTCCAGCCGCTGTACCTGCAGTCAGCGACCACCGCGCTGCCGCAGTTCCAGCGGGTGATCGTGTTCTATCGCTCGCCGTCCGCGACGCCCGACCTGCCCAGCGGGCAGCAGCAGAGCGTGGTGATGGCGCAGACGCTGGGCGAGGCCCTGGCACTGATCTTCGGCGGTGCGCCGCCGCCGGGGACGCAACCGGGCGTCAAGCCGGGCGCCGGGCCCCAAGTGACGACCGCCGCCACCGCCGCGCTCATCGCGAAGGCGAACGCGCAGTACGCGGCGGCGCAGGCGGCGCTGCGACGCGGCGACCTCGCCGCCTTCGGGCGGCAGATCCAGGCGCTGGGCAGGACGCTGGCCAGACTCAAGACCGCGCCGTGAGCACATCGCGGTCGTTTCTACCAGATTCACCGGATTCCGGTGAAGACACCGCCCCCTGGGCCCTCCACACTGATGCTGGGGGAGGCGCCGAAGCGCCGCCGGCACGACGTGGAAGGACGAGGCCATGAGACGGTCACATCGGACAGGGCCCATCCGGGCTGCGACGCTCGCGGGGCTCGTCCTCGCTGCCGTGTGGCTCGCCGCCTGTGGCGGTTCGGACGCCGCGCCCGCCGACCTGCCGACGCGGACCACCCCCGTGGCCGCCTACGCGCTTTCTTCGCAGGAGTCCGTGCCCGAAAGCAAATACGAGAGGGAGGCCAACGGCTTCGAGTTCGTACCCTGGGTCGATATCGAGGTCACCGCCCTGGGATACTACGACGAAGGCGGCGACGGACTGGTCAACGAGCACACGGTGGGCATCTTCGAGAAGTCGAACCGGCAGCTCGTCGGCGATGCCGTCACGATCGACGGCGGCAGCGCGCTGGAGGGCGCCTTCCGCTACGAGCGGATCACTCCCGTGGTGCTGAAGGGCGGCACATCCTACGTGGTAGCGGGGAGCACGGGCGCCCCCTACGACATCCAGGCCGGGGGCACCGACGCCGCCTGGGCGCCCGAGGTGCGGTACGTCACGTACTGCTACGTCCCTGGGGAGTTCGCGTTTCCGTGGCGGACGAAGGCGATCCATCTTGTGAACGCCTTCACCGCCAACTTCACGTTCCGCACGCCCGCGAGCCCCGCACCGGCAGCGACGCCGTAGGTGGTCGCGATGTGCGACGTCCGCTGCGCCTGGTCCGCGGTCGCGCGCTCCACCCTGTGTGCTGCCAGTCTCACGGAGCGCTTCGAGGCGAAGGCACTCCTAGCGCGGCCGACCGGGCGGGGCGTCCGGGGGAGGACGGTGGGGGCAAGGACCGGCGGCCGGAGGGCCGCCGGTCCTTGCCCGGCGCTGGTCAGGCGGGTGCGCCCGCCTCGCGTGGATTCATTGTCTGGACTTCGCGGATGCCGTGGTCTTCCACGGCCGGAACGACAGGGTCGCCGAGACGTTGGCGCCGGTCTCCTTGATGTCGCTGGCCGTCACGCCCGAGTAGCCGTACTTCGGCAGATTGCCGAGCCAGAAGTAGTAGCTGCTCGTGTTGGGCCGGGTCGTGTTGCCGAGCCTGGTCACGTTGTACCAGCCCGGGTAGAGGTCGCCCGGGTCACCCAGGTTCCATCCGTGCTCCAGGTCCCAGGGGTCGTCGGCCTGCACCACCGAGATCGCGTAGTGCCTCGCGCCGTTGGGCGCCTTGCGCCAGCCCTCGGAGCGGAACTCCTTCCAGTTCTCGGCCTCGTTGGGGAGCCAGTAGTCGAGCGTGAACACGCAGTCGTCCACGTGGTAGACGGTCATCCCGTGCACCGGCGCCGCGACCACGTTGCCGCCGGCGTCGAGATAGTAGGCCTGGAGCCCCTGGTCGAAGCCGATGTTCTGCCGGTTCTCGAACAGGAAGTACTCCTTGCCGCCCGGAGCCCGGCACCACCATCTTGTAGGCGACGGCATCCGTCTCGGCCGGCTTCAGGGTGACCGAGCTCGTCGACGTCACGGTCTTGGGAGTGATGACGCCCAGCCGGTACTTGCTCCAGGCGTCGAGCATCGACGGGGAGTCGCCGGCGAAGATCCAGTCGGGGGAGGACTGGTTCCAGCTGCCTCCGGCCATCAGGCTGAACATGCCGGTCCCCTCGGATTCGTAGCCGTAGTCGTACTGGTCCGGCAGGCCGAGGACGTGGCCGTACTCGTGCGCGTACACGCCGACGGTCGGCGGGAACGGCCCGAAGGCGTCACCGGTGAACCCCGTGAGGTCGCCGCCGACCTCCGGCATCATCGCGTAGCTGTAGACCGTGACGCCGTCGATCGTGTAGCCCTCGCCGGCGTCGGCCCCCGAATCAGCTGTGCGACCAGATGACGCCCGGGTCGCCGCTCCACTCGGCGCCGGTGCCGGCGTGCACGATGAACAGGTTCGGGACCACGCCGTCGACGGCGTACTGGCTGAAGTCGACGCCTTGCGCGTCGGCGGCGTTGATGGCGTCGACCGCGAGGCCCGGGCGTTCTCGGGATACGGTCCGAAGCCGTAGTCGTGGATCCCGTCGCCCCGGCAGTAGTAGGAGTACGGCTTGCCGACGTTCAGCCAGCCTGTCGCGGTCGGCATGTCCGGCGTGACGACGTCGATCTTGCCGAACGAAGCCTCCTTGAAGTAGTTGACGAGCGTCCGGTCGGTCGGATGGCCGGATAGGCCGCGTACTCCGGCGGGTCGTAGGTCGTGCCGAACAGCATGTCGTCGAAGTACGACAGGTCGAGCCGCTGCGCCGGCCCGCCCGGGGGCTCGTCGCTGAAGTCGACGAACAGGACGAGGACCCTCTGCTGCGCAGGCGTGGTGAGCGCCGGCACGAGGTCGCCCTTGGGGTTGAACTTCCTTCCCTGGTTCACGCCGGTCGGCAGCGTGTCTTTCAGGGTCTTGCCCTGCGCCTTGAGCGCAGCCAAGGCGTGCGGGTTGATCGGCACGATCTCGAGGCCGGCGCGCGGCGCCGTGGGCGGCGATCCGGGCCCACGCACCGCCACGGCGAGCATGACCGCCGCCGCGATCACGAGCGCGGCGGCAAGAACACGGGTTCTCATGGTGTCCCCTTCCTCCTTCTGCGGCTCATCCCGGATGCCCGCCGGATGAGTCGCCGGTTACTACGGTCATGGAGACGAGCAGCAGGGCGACGGCGAGGACGACCGGGATGGCGTTGGTCCTCTTCGCGGTTCTCACCTCCCTCCGACCCCCACTGTAGGCGCGGGTGAGCGGCGTTGTCTTCACCGGAATCGGGTGATTCCGGGGCCGGTGAGCGTCGGCAGTGAGGAGCTCCGCTGCGTCCCCCTCGTGTGCCGCCGGCTCAGGCGGGAGGGCGCCGCGCTTGCGCGCCTCGCCCGAGCCCGGACCTCCCCCCAAGACGCGAGAGACGAACCGACGGACGGATCGCGTTTTGCGACGATGAAGAATCCGCGGCTCGCATGGCGCGCGGTCGGACCGAGCGCATTCGGGAATAGAGATGCCGTGAGCACACGTCCCCGCCGGTTGCGCATGCCCGCGCGAGCCCTCGTATGGCCGGCCGCGCTGATCGCGCTCGCCTTGATGGTCGTCCTGCCCGGCGCATGCCCCGCCGCAGCACACGTGCCCGGCCTCGAGCCCGGGTCCGGCGACGGTCCCGTCTCCATCGGCGGCCCCGAGGTCTCCCGTGCGACGTACGGCTACCTGGCGCCCGGAGACCCCTACGACGAGTATCGGTTCACCGTCCCCGAGCAGGTGACTCGAGCCGTAGGGATCATCGTGCCCGCCTACCCTGAACACACCGACTTCCGCCCCGGACTCGTGATCACCGCCGAAGAGCGAGACCGGCTCGAGATCCTGGACGGGGCCACGGCGCCGCGTCAACGGGAGTTCGAGCCCTTCTCGCTGACCTACTTCTGGCACGGCGGCGAGCGGGAGGTGACGTTCGAGCCCGGCGTCCTCTACACGCTGCGCGTTCAGCCGGGCCCGGGTTCGCAGTCCGGTCGCTACGTCGTCGTCTTCGCCGGGCCGGAGCAGTTCAAGGCGAGGGATATCGCCGATACGCTCTGGCAGCTCCCTCTGATCTGGTTCGGCGCCTACGGCGGTGCGCCGTTTCGGTGGAACTGGCTTGCGCTCATCCCCCTTGGGTTGACCGCGGCGGTGGTCGCCGCGGTCGCCGTGGCCGCATGGCGCAGGCTGTCGCGCAAGCGGAACGGATAGGTCGCTCTCCGGCCCCAAAGGCTCGGAGGGTCGTCGCCGCGAACCTCCCACCGCACACGAGCGTCCCACGAGCAGGGGCACAGACGGCGCAGCCGCATTCCGGCGCGCTCACACTGCGAAGGGGGAACGTCATGGCACTCACGAACAGGTACGCGGCCGCCGCACTGCTCGCGGCTCTCGCGCTGGCGCTCGTTGCGCTCGCCGGCTGCGGGGAGACCGCCACCACCACGGCAGGCGGCACCGCCGCCGTCAACACCGTGACCGCATCCGGCGCCGGCACCGCCCAGGCCGTGCCGGACACGGCCGAGATGTCCTTCGGCGTCACCACGACGTCGTCCAACGCCAAGACGGCACTGGACGACGCCTCCAAGGTCGCCGAGCAGATCGCCTCCGCGGTCAAGAAGCAGGGCATCGCCGACGAGGACATCCAGACGCAGGACGTCAGCGTCTACCCGCAGACCGTCGACCAGGACGGCAAGCAGGTCATCACCGGCTACCAGGCGTCGCTGAGCGTGCGCGTCAAGGTGCGCGACATCGCCAAGCTCGGCGAGGTCATCTCGGCCGCGAACGCCGCCGGCGCCAACAGCATCAGCGGCCCCACGTTCACCATCGACGACCCGGCGCCCGCCCGCGCCGAGGCGATCGACGAGGCCGTGGCCGACGCCCGCAAGAGCGCCGAGGCGATGGCCGAGGCCGCCGGCAAGAGCGTCGGAGAGGTGCTGAGCATGAGCTCGAGCGACGTGGGCATGGTCGCCGAAGCGATGTACGGCCAGGCCGACATGGCCGGGGCGGCCAGGGACGTGCCCATCGAGCCGGGTCAGCTCGACATCACCGCGAACGTGGTCGTGGTCTTCGAGCTCAAGTAGCTCAGCTCGATCGCACTCACCCGGGACTGCTCTGGACGCCTGCAGCCCGGTCCGCGCGAGTGAGGATGGCGTCGAGCTCGGCGGAGACGTCGGACGGCAGGTCGCAGTCGTCATCCTCGGCGAGCAACGCCAGCGCTTCGTCGCGCGCGCGCCGCGCCAGGTCCACTCTCCCCGCGGCGTCCCACGCCTCGTATACCCCGCGGTCGAAGAGCCGGGGGGCCGACATGGCTCTCATGCCGAGCAGTGTGCTTTCGCGGGACATGAATTCCCCGGACCAGCCGACGTCCTGGATGTCCCCGAGCAGCAGCGTGTCCTCTTCGACAGGGATCCCCTCCAGGACGTGGCGGATCATGCGCGCGATCTCGTCGTCCACGACCAGCTGACCCAGATCGAACGTGACGCCCGACTCGACCATGCCCGCTCCGTAGATCTGGTTGGCGCCTGCCAACGCAGTCATCACTCCGGTGAGCGTCTTCTCGTGACCGGCCTGGGCGTCACACGTCTTGGAATCCGACTACAACCCGGCGACGAGGCTGGGCAGGTTGTATCGGCGCGCCAGTTGCGCGACACCGGCGTTGAGCATGGAGCACTCGGGCGACCCGACGGGGCACGTACCGACCCGCAGGTCCATGCCGGTGCTCGAGCTCGAAGCGCGGAACGGCGACCCTCGCTCCACCGACTGGACGAGGACGAGGGTCGCCAGGACCTCCACGTTGTGGGTCACCAGCGCGCCGGCCAGCGTGACCGGCGCCGAGGCGCCGGCCATGACCATGGAGCAGGCGCCGAACGGGATGCCGTTCCGCGCCGCCGTGATGGCGACCTCGGTCAGCTCGCGAGGCAGCCGCAGTGGGCTGACAGGGCAGCCACCGAACTCGATGATCGGGCGCTCGCGAAGACGGTCTCGCCCGCCGACGATGGTCGCGGCCATGTCGATGCTCGCCTCGCACTCGAACGCGTTGGTCGCGCCCGCGACGATGTGCTTGCTCGTGCCGCGGAAGGCGGCGCGCAAGCCGTGCAGGGAGGCGGTGGGCCCGGGGGCGTCGGACGCGGTCACGGCGACCATGTAGGAGTCGATCGTCCCGAGGCGGTCGGACAGGCGCGCGGTGTCCTCCACATCCTGCGTGGTCGCCGGCCGGCGCTCCCCGCTGCGCGCGTCGATCATGAAGAGGCCCTCGCAGAAGTTGGTGAACGTCACCCGGTCGCCGCCGAGGAGCACGTCGCGGCCGGGGTCCCGGCCGCACTGGAGCCACTCGGCGGGCGCCGAGCCGATCGCCGCATCCACGACGCCGGGCGCGATGCGGACGGACCGCGCGTCCCTGTCCACCGCGCACCCGGCGTCCGCGAACACGTCGAGGGCCTCGCGGTCCTCGACCCAGACCCCGGTCTCCTCCAGTACCTTCAGCGTCGCCTCGTGGAGGTCGTCCAGGTCCCGCTCGCTCAGCACGCTGAGGCGGACCTGAGCGCTGCCGGTCCGCCTGCCGTCACGCACGTCGTCCATCCCCGCTCCTCTCAGATCCTCGCGTTGGTGCGGAACCGGCTCGACGCAGTTCACGGGGATGCCCAGCACCTCGGCGATGCGGAACTTCGCCTCCATCGCGCTCGGCTGCTCGGGGTAGAGCGCCGCTCCCCCGTAGCAGATGCGTCCGAGCCCCAGCTCGCCTCTCACCTCGTGCATCGTCGGAGCGTCCGACAGGTCCGACGGGCTGACGCCCAGCTTGCCGGCCACGTAGCGCTTCGCTTCAGGGAGCCTCATGCCCCGGGTCATCTGCATGCGAGCCACCAGATCTCCGGCGGCTCGCATCCCGCCCATGCCCGCGGCGTTGGCGTGCGTCGCGCTCATCCCGAGCGGATCGCCGGCGCCCACCTACAAGCCGTCCACCTTCAGGATGTCGACGCAGGCCCGGGCGGCGCGCGAGACCGCGTCGACCGGCGCCCGGACGGCCATCGGCACGCCGCCCACGCCCATCCCGACGTTCATGTGGACGGGAATCTGCGACTCCTCGCAGCACGGCTTGCACAGCGTCAGCGTGCGGGCCAGGTTCCAGGGCAGCGACTTCGTCGAGTTGACGTTGACGGCGGGCCCGAACACGGTGGCGCCCGCCGCGGCGGCCAGCTTGACCTGCTGGTGCGGCCAGAGGCCGGCGAGCCGCACGCCCTGCCACTCCAGCTCGCCGTGCATGCCGAGGACCATCTCGCTCGCCATGCCCATCTCGATGCCCATGTCCGGGCAGCGGTCGCGGATCGCGCGGGTGGCGTTGAGCGCGGCCAGCAGGTCTGCGTCGCCGGCCGCGCCCGACGTGTCCAGGTCGATCGCCGTCGGCTCCCGCCTCCCACACGCCCTCGGCCACGAAGGCGATGTCGTGCGCGGCCATCTCCGCGGCCTCTTCCTGCGCGGCGCGCGCCTCGGCGATGCGCCCCAGGGGCAGCAGCTCCGACCAGTTCGCGACCGGGCCGTCCGGCCGGGAGTACCGCCCCAGGTCCGGCATGGCGCCGTACTGCACCGGCACCGTGAGCGCCTGCTGCGCGTTCTTGAGCGTCTGTCGCTCGAACGGCAGGACGGTCTTCACCGCCTTGAACGAGTAGTCCATGTGGTACAGCTCGACGATGTCGGCGCCCAGGTACTGCTCGAACGCCAGCAGGTCGCCCTGACGGCCGGCGACGAGCTGGCCGCCGGTGCCGTCGATGCTGAGCACCACCTCCGACCCCAGGTCGACGCTGCTGAACCTGGCCCGTGAGGCGCAGATGTCGAGCAGGTGCTCCGCCTCATCGTCGGTCAGCGCCGGGACGTGAGAGCGCTTCACCGCCGCGCCGACGCCGGCCTCGATGTCCGCCCGCATCTCGCTCCGGGTCTGCATGAGGAGCGACCCGTCTCCGAGCCGTGTCGGGATCCGCTCTTCCGTCGTCATGTGACGCCTCCTCCGCTCAGCCGCGGCGGGCGCGGTCCAGGGCGCGCGCCACGACGTCGTCGACCGCCGCCTGGACGCTCGCCGGCAGCGGCTCCGGCCGGTGGGTCGCCAGCAGCTCGTCCACGCGCTCGGCGGCCATCGCCGTGGCGTCCTTGCCGCCGCGCCCGCTGCCAGTCCTCGTAGGTGCTGCGGTCGAAGATGGCGGGCTGGAACCTGTCGCGCGCGTGCACGCGCGTGTGCTTGTGCTTCAGGAACAGCCCGCCGGGCCCGACCTCGTCGATCACGTCGAGCCCGAGCGCCTCGTCGCTCAGGTCCACCGGCGCGACGAACGCCTTGATCCACCCGACGATGTCGTCGCCGAGGACCACCTGCGTGAGCGAGCCGGTGAACGCGGACTCGATGAAGCCGATGTTGTGGTTGATGTGCCCGCCGATGACGGCGTCGGCCATGAGGGTGAGGGCCGTCTCGGCCGCCGCCTGCTGGTCGGGCAGCTTGCTGTCGGTCACGCCGCCGAGCGTCCACAGCGGCAGCCCGTACCAGTGCAGCAGCGACGAGTAGACGCCGCGGTGGTCCGGCCAGGCGAAGACGTCGACCATGGTGCGCATGTCCATGGCCTCGCCGGCCCAGCCGATGGCGATGTACGGAGCGCCCTCGCGCTTGAGCTGGGCCATCACGAGGCCCGCAAGCACGCCAGCGTTGACGACCACCGTCGAGCCGGCGACGGTCATCGGCGCTACGGTGCCGGCCGTGGAGACGGGGCTGTAGATGCACGGCAGGCCCTTGCCTGCGAGGTCGAGGAGCGTCCGGACGGCCTCGCGGTTGTGCACGAGCGGGAACAGCGTGTTCTTGTAGCAGGCCACGAACGGCCGCTCGCGCAGCTGTCGCTCGCCGCCGGCCACGGCCTCGGCCATGGCGACCGCGTCGCCGTTGGCGGTCTCGTCACCCATCGTGATGTACACGATGGGCTTGGTGGTGTTGGCGAGCATCGTCGCCATCTGGTAGCGGTCGGCGATGCTCGCCTCGACGTCGCTCGGCGTGAACAGCGACATCGCGAAGTCGATGTTGTCGCACGCGTCCGTCACCGTGGTCGCCTCGACGCAGTCCTGCAGTACGGCCCGGCGACGCTCGCGCGTGCGGTGGTCGTAGCAGTACATGCAGTCGCTGCCGGTGCCGTAGTAGGTCCGGCGGCCGGACAGCACGAGGCGCGGCTCGCCGTGTCTGTCGTACAGGGTCACCTCGCGCGGCGCGCTCGCGAGCGCGCGCTCCACCATCTCCGCGCCGATGCGTACGCGCGTGCCGTCCACCTCGGCGCCGGCGGCCGCCAGGAGCTTCAGCGCCTCCGGCTCGTCGACGATGAGGCCGGTCCTCTCGAGGACCTGCAACGTCGCCTCGTGCAGCCGCTCGCACTGCGCGCCTGTCAGACGGGTGAAGAAGCTCCCGATGCCCAGTCCCTGGGCCTTGTCTGTGTGATCGGTCGTCGCGGCTTGGCGCATGGTCCACCTCCGGTCGCGGTTTGGGTCGCGCGGCGACTATGCACAAGACCGCTCAGGACGCAAGTACTTGCCGCGGCGCGCCGGCCGGCGCGGGCGGTCGTGGCCTGCCGCTCAGCTCCGCCTGATCTCCGCGACGCACCAGTCCAGGGCGGAGAGGAACGCGCGCATGCTCGCGGGGTCGTCCAGGAGACGCAGGGGGAGGCCGGGGTACTTGTCGAGGACCCCGGCCGGGAGGTCGAAGCGCGGGACCTCGTTGAAGCGGTCCAGCAGCTCCGCCCGCTTCGCCTCGGTAGCGAACGCGGGGGTCTTGCCGAGGGCCTGGAAGCGGAGGCAGAACAGGCCGTCCGTCCACACGCTGACGACGCTGTGCTCGATGCCGGACCGGAGAATGCCGGCCATGAAGGACCCGACCTGCTTGCCGTGTCCCCAGTACAGGTGCGGCAGGGACGACCAGCCCCACTCGAGGAGCTGCCGGGCCGGGCCGGCCGCCGCCGGGTTGTGCTTGGCGAGCGCGGCGAAGAAGGAGTGCTCGTTCCAGTCGCCCCGGTGCGGCACGGGGATCGACCGGCCGACGAAGGGGCCGAGCGCCTCAGCCAGGCCGTTGAGATTGGCCGCCAGCCACGCGAACAGATCCGGCCAGTCCGCTCGCCGTCCGAGGTCGGCCGGCCGGCGCACCTCGATCTCGTGCATCCGCTCGCTCACCACGCGCCAGGCGAGCGGCCGCCCGAACGCCGTGTCGATCTCCCCCCGGTGGTCGGCGAGGAGGGCGTAGACGGTCCTCGCCGTCAGGTCGTCGATCGCGAACTGCGAGCCGATCTCCCCGTCCCGGGTGCGGACCATCGAGAAGAGCCGGCCGCAGTTGAGCCGTGCGTCATGGTGCATCCAGGTCTCGGACGACGCGCGTCCGCAGGTGATAGCGCTCCGGTCCGCCATGAACTGCATGAACTCGCGCCAGAACTCGAGCCGCAACCGCGGACCGCCGCCTTGCGACATGGTGCTCCTCCTTGCGCGCCCTCGAGCCCTCGGGCTACGGCTGCACGCGCTGCGCGAAGGCCTTCCAGCCGTCGCCGGCGTGCTCGGTGCCGACGGCGAAGATGCCGTTACCCGGCTGGACGAGCATGGCCCGGAACTGGTCGGGGCCGGTCGCGGCCCGTCGCAGCGCCAGATCTTGTCCATCCGGAAGGTCGCACCGGGGAGGTCGATCGAGGGGATGCGCGCCACCAGCGCGTTGCCCTCGGTGCCCGCGGCGTTGGTGTACCACTCCCCGGCGAGGTAGAGGCTGCCGTCCGGGTCGACGGCCACGTCGTTGAAGACGATGGGGTAGGCGGCGGGGCTGTAGTCGGCCCAGTACATGCCCGACGCGGCCAGGTCGGAGCCGTCGGCCTTGAGCAGGTCGACCCAGGCGGTCGTGAGCGGAGCGCCGCCGAGGCTCGTCTGGAACGTGCCCACGAGCACCACTCGCCCCTTGGCGTCCACCGTCATGGCGTCGACCGTGCTGACGTGGCCGCCCGGCGTCCACGCGTAGATCCGCTTGCCGGTCAGGCTGTACTTCACCGCGACCGGCCACTCGTGCCACTTGTACAGGTCGCCGCCCACGTACACGGCCGAGCCCTTGACCTTGATGAAGTGGCCGGAGTAGCTGATGCCGAGCCCGCTGACCGTCCGCTGCCAGACGCGCTTGCCGTAGGCGTCGACCTTGACGGTCACCATGGTCCCGACGCCCACATTGCCGCCGGTCTGCCCGGTGACGTAGGCGTTGCCCTTCGCGTCGGCGGCGACGGCCTCGAACGAGTCGTACTTCGAGGTCGTCATGACGTACTTCCACTTGAGCTTGCCCGCCGTCGTGTACTTGAGCAGGACGGCGTCGTCGTAGCCGGCGTCCTTGCCGGCCCTGCCGGCGACGTAGACGGTGCCCGTCGGCGTCACGGTGAGGCCGGAGGGGAAGTCGGCGAGGTGCGCCGGGCCGTCCCAGCTCTTCTGCCACAGGACGGCCCCCGCGGGGCTGTACTTGACGAGGTAGATGTCGCCGGCGCTCGTCTTGTCGGTACCGACCACGTAGAGGTTCTTCGCCTTGTCGGTGGCGACGAGCATGGCCGACGCACCGGCGCCGTCGGGCCCGGTGCGCGTGTCGGTCCACTCGGTGGAGCCCTCGGTGTCGGCGCCGCAGTCGACGCGGTTGACGACCCACTGACGACCACGTCGCCGGCCGTGTAGAACGAGAAGCCGGGGCCGGCGGTCACGGCGCGGAAGGCGGCGGCCCGCCGGCCGGCACGTACGGGTACGACCAGGCCCACTCGCCTTCGGGCGGCATGGCGGCTTGCGCGGCAGGAGCCGAGGCGAGCAGCCCGGCCGAGCAGAGCAGCCCGGTCGCGACGAGCACGCCTACCAGAGTAGTCAGGGACAGACGGCGCATCACGGACCTCCATCGACTCGACGACCGGGACGGACTCCCGGACTCATGACGCGTAAGCTCGGCCCCATACTAGCCCGATAAGCCGGACAATGAAGCTCTCTTCAGAGTCAAGACCCCGTCCCGCCGGCACACGAGCTGCAGGTCGGCTTCAGCCGCCGCCGGTCAGCTTGAAGTAGTCCTTGGCGGCCTTGCTGATCGTCTTCGACTTGCGGTCCCTCTCGGCGCGAAGACGTCCGTCCGCCTTGGCCGCCGCCTCCTGCGCCTCGGCCAGCAGCTTCTGGTAGCTGGCCAGACGCTCCGGCTGCAGCGCTCCCGACTCGGCGGCGGCCCGGACCGCGCAGCCGGGCTCGTGGTCGTGCGTGCAGTCGCGGAAGCGGCATGACTCGGCGAGCAGCTCGATGTCCGCGAAGACCGAGGCGATCCCGTCCTCCGACCCCGTCAGGCCGAGCGACCGCAGCCCGGGAGTGTCGATGAGCACGCCGCCGCGCGGCATCGGGATGAGCTCGCGGGCGACCGTCGTGTGGCGCCCGCGCCCGTCGCCCTCCCGCACGTCGTGCGTCGCCTGTCGCTGCTCGCCGAGAAGCCCGTTGATGAGGGTGGACTTGCCGGCGCCCGAGGGGCCGACCAGGACCGCGGTGCGATGACCCGTGATGTAGGCGAGGAGCAGCTCGGCGCTCTCGCCGGCCAGCGCGTTGGTGACGAGCACGTCCACGCCGAGCGCGACCGACTCGGTCGCCTGTCGCGCCGCCTCCGGGTCGGCGGAGAGGTCCGCCTTGGTGAGCACCACGACCGGGACGGCCCCCGAGTCCCACGCCAGGGAGAGCTCGCGCTCGATGCGGCGGAGGTTGGGCGGATCGGCGATCGGATGGACCACGAACACGGTGTCGATGTTGGCGGCCAGGACCTGGACGTCCGCGGCCTTGCCCGGGTCGCCGCGCGTGATGGCGCTCGCGCGTTCGAGCACCGCCTCGATGAGCGCGACTTCGAGGTCGTCGTCCGCCGTGACGGCCACCCAGTCGCCGGTGGCCGGCATGTCGGCGGGTCCGCGAGCCGCCTTCGAGAGACGCGCGGAGGGCTGCGCGCGGACGATGCCCTCGGGCGTGGCGACCAGCGCGCTGCCGCGGTCGCTGCGGACCACGCGCGCGGGCGTCAGACCCTGCCCGGCGAAGGGCTCGAAGAGCGCCTGCCAGTGCGGGGAGTAGCCGAGCGCTTGAAGGGCGGTGATGTCGGCCAAGCTCAGTTCCCGTCTCCACGCGGTGGGAGTCCTCTTGGGACCATAGCATCCACGCGCGCCGTCGCGGGACTGTCTGAGGGGCTCAGGCGGGTTCGCAGGCAGCTTGCGCTCGACGCAGTACGACGCGCGGATCGCCGCGAACCTCTGTCTGCGCACGAGCGTCCTACGGGCAGGGGCACGGACGGCGCAGCCGCTTGCGGCGCGCTCACACTTCAAAGGGGGAACGTCATGGCACTCAGGACCAGGTACGCCACCGCCGCACTGCTCGCGGCTCTCTCGCTGGCGCTCGTCGCGCTCGCCGGCTGCGGGCGACACCACCAACGTCACGGCGGCCGCCGCCGCCAACACCGTGACCGCCTCCGGCGCCGGCACCGCTCAGGCCGTGCCGGACACGGCCGAGATGTCCTTCGGCGTCACCACGACGTCGCCCAACGCCAAGTCGGCTCTCGACGAGGCCTCCAAGGGCGCCGAGCAGATCGCCTCCGCGGTCAAGAAGCAGGGCATCGCCGACGAGGACATCCAGACGCAGGACGTCAGCGTCTACCCGCAGACCGCCGACCAGGACGGCAAGCAGGTCATCACCGGCTACCAGGCGTCGCTCAGCGTGCGGGTCAAGGTGCGCGACATCGCCAAGCTCGGCGAGGTCATCTCGGCCGCCAACGCCGCCGGCGCCAACAACATCAGCGGCCCCACGTTCACCATCGACGATCCGGCGCCCGCCCGCGCCGAGGCGATCGACGAGGCCGTGGCCGACGCCCGCAAGAGCGCCGAGGCGATGGCCGAGGCCGCCGGCAAGAGCGTCGGAGACGTGCTGAGCATGAGCTCGAGCGACGCGGGCGCGGTCCCCATGGCCTACGGCACGGCCGACGCGGCCGGGGCGGCCAAGTCGGTGCCCATCGAGCCGGGTCAGCTCGACATCACCGCGAACGTGGTCGTGGTCTTCGAGCTCAAGTAGCTTCAGGGTGCGCGCCGTGCATGATTGTCGGCCGGACGGGAGAGAAACCCGTGTCTAGGGGTAGCGCGCGCGCGCTGGCGGTCTGAGGCACCGGGTGTGGAGCCCGGCCGCCTCGCTCAGCGCATGAGATGAGAGGCAGCTCAGACGGGGGACAGCAGAGACTCTCCAGGCGCTCATCGACGCCGATGACCAGCCGGTGTTCGCAGTGGATCGCGAGCTGCGCTACACGGCCTTCAACCGGGCCCACGCCGCGGTCATGCGCGCCCTCTATGGCGCGGAGATCGCGGTGGGAGGCCGCCTGACCGACTACCAGTCGGTCGCCGCCGACCGCCAGACCGCCACGACGAACCTCACGCGGGCGCTGGCCGGCGAGCTGGTGACCGGGAGCGCGTTCACGGGCGAGGGCCCGCAGCAGCGCTTCTTCGAGGTGGTACACGCAGCCCCAGCGGGACGACGCCGGTCAGATCGTCGGCGTGCTGGTGCGTGCCCGCGACATCACCGAGCGCCGGCACACCGAGGAGCAGCTCGGCGAGAGCCGCGCGCTGCCAGCTCGGTCATCGAGGAGCTCGAGGCCATCCTCGACGCGACCGCCGACGGCATCCTCGCCGTGGATCAGGGCCGTCGCGTGATCCTGACCAACCGGCGCTTCGCCGAGTTGTGGCGCATCCCGGATGAGCTCGTGCAGGCGGGCGATGAGACCGCCCTGCTCCACTACGTGGCCGATCAGCTGGCGCGGCCGGAGGAGTTCCTCGGCAAGGTCGAGGAGCTCATGCGCAGCGACGCGACCGTGTTCGACACCCTCGTCTTCAAGGACGGGCGCGTCTTCGAGCGGCACTCCGCGCCCATCATGAGGGGCTCGAGTCGACCGGCCGTGTCTGGTCCTTCAGCGACATGACCGCCTCGGAGACCGCGAGGACGGAGCTCCAGGAGCGGGAGCGCACCCTCAGCGCGCTGCTCGGCAACCTGCCCGGCATGGTCTACCGCTGCGCCAACGACCCCTCCTGGACCATGGAGGTGGTCAGCGCCGGGTGTGAGGACGTCACCGGATACCCGCCCGAGGCCCTCATCGGCAATGCCGTGGTCGCGTACGGCGACCTTGTCCATCCCGAGGACTCGGCGGCGGTGTGGGACAGCATCCAGGCGGCGATCGCACGAGGCGAGCCGTGGACGATCACCTATCGCATCACGACCGCGGCCGGCGAGGTGAGGTGGGTGTGGGAGCGCGGCAGCGCTCTCGTCGACGGACGACGGCGCCACCATCCTGGAGGGCTTCATCCAGGACATGACGGCGACGAAGCTTGCCGAAGAGGAGTTGCGCGACCGGGAGGCGCGGCTGCAGGCGCGGACGGAGGAGCTGGATGTGCTGCTGAGCGTGAGCCGCGCCCTCGCCTCGAGCATCGACTACGACGAGGTGCTCGCTCATGCGGCACGCGCGGCGGCGGAGGCCTTGGGCTGCCCGCGCTGCGACATCTGGGAGTACGTGCCGGGCGACGAGGTGCTCGTGTGCCGGCACCTGTGGGAGCGTGAGCCGCTCCCGGGTCTCGCGGAGGCGACGGTGGGGAGCGTCTACGAGGTGGCGCAGCACACCGGCGGGGTCGACGCCCTGCGCCGGAGAGAGCTCGTGCTCGACCAGCGGTCCGACCCGGAGCTCTCTGAGCTCGACCGGCGAGATGATGGACGCCTGGGGCGAGAAGACCTGGCTCACCGTGCCGCTGGTCTCCAAGCGAGGACTGCTCGGGGTGATGACGCTGAGCGAGACCGAGCGCGAGCGCCGGTTCACGGAGCAGGAGCGGCGGCTCGTCGCCGCGATCGCGGAGCAGGCGGGGGTCGCCCTGGAGAACGCCCTGCTGGTGCGCGAGCAGGAGACGCATGTGCGCTGGCTGGGGGCGCTGGTCGCCGCCAGCCGCGAGGCCGCGTCGCGGCTCGAGATGGACGAGCTGCTGGCGGACATCGCGCGCTACGCCGCCGAGTCGGTGGGCGCGCCCCTCGCGTACATCTACGAGCTGGACACGGAGCGGGACGTGCTCATCACGAGGTCGCGGTTCGGCTCGCCCGGGGCGGGGAGGGACGAGCCGCCGGGGTTCGAGTCCGCCGTTGCGGACTCACCGGGTGACCGCGAGATCCTCGCCGGCGACCGGGTCGTCGTGGAGACGATGTCCGACCCCCGCCTGCCCGGCGAGTACCGGCGTCTCATGGAGGAGTGGGGAGAGAAGACGCTCGTCAACGTGCCCTTCCGCTACGGAGGAGAACCCTTCGGCATGCTGGTGCTCATCGAGACGGTCGCGGAGCGCGGGTTCAGCGCCGACGAGCTCGACTACCTGCGGGCCTTCGGCGAGCAGGCGGCCGTGGCCATCCACAACGCACGGCTGTATGAGGAGGCACGTGCGGCGCGGCACGACCTCGCCGCCCTCAATGTCGAGCTCGAGCAGCGCGTGGAGGAGCGCACCGGGGAGCTGCGCGCCGCGATGGAGGAGCTGGAGGCGTTCGCCTACTCGGTCTCGCACGACCTGCGCGCGCCCCTGCGCGCCATCGACGGCTTCAGCCACATCCTGCTCGAAGAAGAGGGCGACGCACTCAGCCCGACCGGCCACGAGTACCTCGCCCGCGTGCGAGCGTCTGCACAGCGCATGGGAGAGCTCATCGACGCCCTGCTCAGTCTGTCTCGCCTCGGGCGGAGCCGGATCGACCTCGCTCCGGTCGATCTGAGCGCCCTCGCCGAGAAGGTGCTGGCCAGGCTCGCCGAGCAGGACCCGGCGCGTCGCGTGGCCTACGCGGTCGAACCCGGGTGTACCGCGGTCAGCGACGCCAGCCTGCTGGAGGCGGTGCTCACGCAACCTCCTCGGGAACGCCTGGAAGTTCACCAAGGGGCGCGCCGAGGCGCACATCGAGTTCGGTCGTCAGGCCGGCGACGGCGAGACCGTCTACTTCGTGCGCGACGACGGCGCCGGCTTCGACCCGGCCTACGCGGACAAGCTCTTCCAGCCGTTCCAGCGTCTGCACACCGACGAGCAGTTCTCCGGCACCGGCATCGGCCTGGCCACGGTGCGGCGCATCGTCGGGCGCCTGGGAGGGCGCTGCTGGGCCGAGGGGACACCGGGCGCGGGGGCGACGTTCTTCTTCACGCTGCCGACGCATTCACCCTGATCTGCTCCTCGAGGAGGCGCGGTGGACTCGGGCACTCTGGTGCTCATCGGCTGGGCCTTCATGGCGGTCATGATGAGCGTCCTCTGGCTCGTCCAGAGGGCGAAGGGAGCCGCCGGCGTGGTCGACGTCGGCTGGACCGCCGGGCTCGGCATCCTCGCCGTCTTCTACGCCGTGTTCGCCGGCGGCGACCCGGCGCAGCGTCTGCTGGTGGCCGTCCTCGTCGGCATCTGGTCGACGCGCCTGGCGCTGCACGTCTACCTCGACCGCATCCGCGGCAAGGAGGAGGAAGGCCGCTACCAGGCGCTGCGCGCGAAGTGGGGAGCGCAGGCGCAGGTGCGGCTGTTCGTCTTCTTCCAGGTGCAGGGGTTCGGCGCCGCCGTCATGTCGCTTCCCTTCCTCGTCGTGGCGAGGAACGACGCCGGGCTGGGCGCGTGGTCGTGGATCGCGGTCGCCGTCTGGGCGGTCGCGGTGGTCGGCGAGGCGACCGCCGACAGGCAGCTCGCCGCCTTTCGCGCCGACCCGTCGACCAGGGGGACCGTCTGTGAGACGGGGCTGTGGCGCTACTCGCGGCATCCGAACTACTTCTTCGAGTGGCTGCACTGGTGGACGTACGTGATCGCGGCGATCGGCGCGCCCGGGTGGTGGATGACGCTGATCAGCCCGGCGATCATCAGCTTCTTCCTCTTGCGCGTCACCGGCATCCCGGCGACCGAGCGGCAGGCGCTCAAGAGTCGGGGCGACGCTTACCGCGAGTACCAGCGCACGACGAGCGCGTTCGTGCCCTGGTTTCGGCGCTCCGCTCGACCCACCGCCGGCACCGGCCGGCCCCGAGGATCGAAGGGCTGATTCGGGTCCTCCTGGTCTTCATGTCGGCTGCAGCAACCATTCCGCAACCGGAATCCCCGGTCCTCAGAGGGACGCGACGGGTCTCCCCGGGCTCCCGAGGTATACTGATTCCCCTCGTGGGCCGCTAGCTCAGCTGGGAGAGCGCCCGCCTTTGCATGCGGCATCGTGCCCCACACTCCTCGTGCAGGTGTCCGGAGGAGATTCAGAGGCGGCGGATGAAGAAGCGTGTGCAATGCGGCAAATCCGGCACCGTGATCGCGAACGAAGCGCACCTGTGTGTGCTGCAGCCGCCGTCAGGAGGCCGAGCCCGCCACCGCCAAGCGGTCGTGCCGCTGAGAGGCCGGATGACTTAGAGCGAGGAGCGAGTGCCGTGACACCGCGAGCGGGGAGCCGCAGATACGGCACCGACCTCGACAGCATCTTCGCTCCTTGGCGGCTGGGGCCACTCCAGGTCCCCATCGCCTCGTGCGCAGCGCCACCGAGGAGGGTCTTTCGACCGGAGACGGCGCACCCACCCAGCGGCTGATCGACCTCACCACCGTCCATGGCCGTGGGCGGCGTCGGCCTGATCGTGGCCGGCAGCGCGTTCTCTGCCGCGAGGGCCGGGCGCGCAACCAATGTCACCGGGATCGACATGATGCGCTGATCGAGCCGCTGGGCCGGATGTGCGATGCGGTCCACGCCGCCGGCGGCCTGCTTGCGGCGCAGCTTTTGCACAGCGGGTCCACGCTCCGACCTGTGATGGTGGCCGAGAAGGAAGGGCGGTACGGGCCGTCGGCCGAACCGGTCGATCCGGTGTGCGGAGCCCCGGTTCGGGCGCTGACGACGCCGCAGATCGCGGACGTCGTGGGATCTACGCTCGCGCGGCGTCGAGGGCCCGCAGGGCCGGCTTCGACGCCGTGCAGATCACGCCGCGCACGGCTACTTGATCGACCAGTTCCTGAACCCCGCCCGGAACCGGCGCGAGGACGCCTACGGCGGCTCGCTCCAGCGCCGGGCGCGCCTTCTGTACGAGGTCTACGAAGCGGTGCGCGCCGCCGTCGGCCCCGACTTCCCCGTGTTCGTCAAGATGAGCGCCCACGACGGCTACGCCGGCGGCACGCTGCCGCGGCAGGCCGTGCAGGTCGCGGCAGAGCTCGACCGACTGGGCATCGACGCCATCGAGGTCAGCGCCGGCACGCCCGAGGGGGCCGCGCTGGGCGGCTGGGACCACATGATGCCGGCGCCCATCCCCGAGGGCAGGTTCTTCGACTACGCGCTCAGCATCAAACGCAACGTCCGCTGCCCGGTGACTCGGTTGAAGGCTGGCCCGCCACCTCTGTGGATTCGGCGGGGGCGCTGGAGCGCATCGATGCCGTCTCACTGTGCCGCCCCTTCATCCGCGAGCCCCGCCTGGCGGCCCGCTGGCGAGACGGCGACCTGACACCCGCGACCTGCATCTCGTGCAACAAGTGCTTGGACCTCATCGTCGACCGCGGCCTGGGCTGCATCTTCCACAAGCGTGCGAGACGCCGGGCAGTCCCTGACGCGTGACGACGCAATCCCGGCTCGGGCACGCCGTCTGAGGCGGCCAAAGAAGCAGTAGGCGGCGGCAGATCGCGCTCCGGGAGGCCGTCAACGATTTGGCAGCCGCGGCGACCACAAGGAGTCCTCGCCCCGTCACCGCTCGCGCTCGACTGGAACAGCGTGCGTGGCTAGCGGCGGCCCCACCCCATAGCCGGCGACGCCGCGCATGTCGAAGGCGGGCAGAAGATGGAAGGCCATTCGGGACCGCAACCTTCTCGCAACCCTGAGCCGTCCTGACGGCCTCTCCCGGCCACCTCAGCTATACTTGTCCCCCTCGTGGGCCGCTAGCTCAGCTGGGAGAGCGCCGCCCTTGCACGGCGGAGGTCAGGGGTTCGAGCCCCCTGCGGTCCACCATTCGATGACCGCGAAGTCGGCATCGCCGGGACCACCTACACGCGGACCGAGAGCATCCTGCGTGACCACGTGAGCGAGGATCTTGGGCGCGTGCCGCTCTCGCGCTTCACGCCGAAGGTCGCCGTATCCGCCGCCAGTCAACGGTTATCACCGTGCCGCCGCCGGCTCGGTGACGATGTCGAACTGCGCGCCGGCCTCCGATGCGCGCTCGCGCATCGACCTCAGGCCCATGTGGGTGGGGTCGAAGTCCGAGGGCTCGAAGCCGCAGCCGTCGTCGCCGACGATCAGGCGGACCGCGTCCGCCTCTGCACTGAGGTCCACCCAGGCCTTCGACGCCCGAGCATGGCGCGTGATGTTGCTGAGGGCCTCCTGAGTGATGCGGTAGACGGGTACGTGCAGGGTGCGCGGCAGCTGGCCATCACCATGGATCGTGAGCCGGACATCGATGCTGGCACGGCCCTCCGCTGCTTCGACCAGATGCCGGAACAGCTGACCGATGGGCACCTCCTCCAGAGGCTCGCCGCGCAATTCGAGCAGCAGTGTCCGCATCTGCGCCAGGGCGCCGCGGCTCAAGCGGCGCACCTCCTCAGCGGCCTGAGTGGTCCCGCTGGAGGGCGAGTCATCGGCAAATGTCAGCGCCTCGGCCTTCAGGGCGGCGGCGAAGAGCGACTGCGTCACCGAGTCGTGGAGGTCGCGCGCGAGGCGCGCCCGCTCCTGCTGCGCCGCGCGCTCCGCCTCGTTCTCCCTCAGGGCCTGCTCGGCCTGCTTTCGCTCCGTGATGTCGTGGACCATGCCGATGGAGCGCACGATCTGCCCGGCGTCGTCGCGGATGTGCTCGCAGCGCTCCAGGACGGTGCGTATCTCGCCGGTCCTTGCGCACGACCCGGTGCTCGATCTCGTAGGTGTCGCGGTCGTCGGCCAGTGAGTCACCGTAGGCTGCGTCCACGGCCGCTCGGTCGTCGGGGTGGATGTGCTCGAGAAACGCCTCGTAGGTGGCGCCGAACTCCTGGGGCTGGAGTCCGAAGATGCGGTAGACCTCGTCGGACCAGCTCAGGTGACCGGTCTGCGAGGTCCAGCTGCCAGCTGCCGAGATGGGCCATCGCCTGTGCTCGGCTGAGCCCCTTCTGGGTCTCTCGCAGGGACGCCGTCAGCTGGTCCCGTTCGCCGAGCAGCCGAGCCAGCTTGACGTTGCTGTAGCCGAGCTGCGAGAGCGTGTCTGCCAGCTGAAGGAAGAAGGCCATGCCGCGATCGACCGTCTCACGGCTCAGGCGCGGGACGCGGTCCAGGGCAGCGAGGTACGCCTCTCGTCGAAACCGTATCTCTGCGCCTGTGCGCGGAACAGCTCGCGGTCGACGGCTTCGTCCTCGAAGAAGAACTGGCCCGAGAAGATGTTGCCGAGCACCTTGCCGCCGACCACGATCGGGGTGGCGATGTCCCACATGTTGTTCTTGCAGCGGTAGAGGCGGTACTCGCCCTGCGGCAAGGCCGGCCGAGAGCTGCGTGTCGCTCTCAAGACAGTTGGCGGCCGTCTCCGGTGCTGACGGTGGAAGGTGGTGCATATCTCCTGCCAGCCGACCCCCACCAGCACGCGGCCGTGGCGGTCGATGATGCTCATCGGGATGTGGGCCAGCTGATGGAAGTCGTCCATCAGTCGCTGCAGGTCCTCGGACTCGATCAGGTCGTCCAGCTCGATGCCATCGAACTCGCTCTCCGGGTCGAGCCGGCTCAGCGGGGTCTGGTCGGAGTTCGCGGGCCGGTCACCCGGCGATGCGTCGGACATCGTTCTCCTGGTCATTGGCCGGTGCAAGGCAGCTCCGGCATGCAGCCGCATGATGCCACAACTCGTGCGTATCAGGAGAGGTGGCGGCGCGCGCGGAACGCGAGCGCCAGCAGCAGCCCCGTGACCGTCAGCGTCAGCCAGGTGATGGAGATGGCCGCGACCTCGAAGCGGTACTCGATGCCGAGGCCGAAGTACCACGACAGGCCGACGAAGGCCGTGACGAGAAGCACCGCGGAGACCCCGTACACCCACCGCGCGGCGCGCTCCAGGCGGGTCCCATCCAGTGACAGCGCGAGGAACGCGAACGAGAGGCCCAGCACCAGGAAGCCGAGCTCCTCGAGTGCGATGAACACGCCGTGCGGGTTGTACTGGGAGATGATGGCGAGCCCGTCCGCCTCACCGAGCCGGAGCGCGGGCTGCACGGTGCGGAGCTGGATGAAGTAGTCGAGGGCGATGATCGCGAAGGACGCGGTCGCCAGGGACAGGCCGATCGTGCCGAACACCCGGCGGCCCTCCGCCGCGCGCTCGCGGAGGCAGGCGGCCAGCACGAGGTACGCCAGCATCATCAACAGCGCGAGGTACATCCACACGAAGTCGCGCGGCACGTAGCGCGCGGCGGCGGCGTAGGGATACTCGAGCGCGCTGCCGGGCGCCGCGAAGGGGCCGGTACGCGGCGGCGTGGTCACCGCCACGGCGAAGGACACGGCGGCGAGGAGTGCCGTCAGCGCCGCGGCCCAGAACCCGGCGCGTTCCGCGGTGCTCACCCGCTCGTCGAGTGCCGGCCGGCCCATCACGGTCTCCTCTCCAGGACGCGCTTGAGCTCGGCCCAGATCCTGCGCTCCTGACGGCGGCCCATCCACGCGACCAGCGGCGAGAACAGACGGAGCGCGCCGCCGGGAGCGACGTCCCACGTCCAGTGCAGCAACGTCGCCTCTCCCTGCGGCTCGAAGGCCAGCTCTCCGTCGACGGCGACGCCGGCGAACGAGGAGTGGGAGCCGAGGCGAGCCGGTCGCGCATACGTGGTGAGCTCGAGGTCCATGGGCAGTGTCCGCCGGCCCGACTTCATCACCGCCCGGAACCGTGTGCCGCTGCCGATCGGTCCGTCGGAGACCTTCTCGACCGAGAGCATCTGCGGGTTGTAGGCGGGTTCGTTGCGTTCGTCGCAGACGAAGTCGAAGACCTCCTCCGCCGGACGGTCGATGACGAGCTCACCGGTGATGCGTGCCATCCATGTCCTCCGATCTCCGTCCGGGCTCTGAAGTCAACACCGTTGACTCAGCTTAGTCCACAGCGTTGACACTTGTCAACAGTGTGGACTAGGGTGTGTGCGACGACGAGGAAAGGCGACCGATGGCCCACGAGAATCGCGCGCGTGGACGACTGAGCCGGGAGGTGCTGGTCGCGACGGCCCTTGAGATCGCCGACCGCGAAGGGCTGGAGGCGTTGTCGATGCGTCGTCTCGGGGCCGAGCTGGGCGTCGACGCGACGGCGGCGTACCGGCACCTGCTGGGCAAGAAGGATCTGCTCGCCGGCGTCGTGGAGGCCGTGCTCGCCGGCGCCGACGTCGAGACCGATCCGTCGGCGCCGTGGCAGGAGCAGTTCCGCGATGTGGCGCGCGCGTACCGGGCTGCTCTGCTGGCCCATAGCCCGGCGGTCGCGCGCCTCGCGGCGACGCTGCCGATCAACTCACTCGAGTCGCTCCGCGTCATCGAGCACGCCGTCGCGATCCTCGTCCAGGCCGACGTTCCGCTGCGCGACGCCGCGACCGCAGTGCAGGCCGTCGGTCAGCTCACGACCGGCTCGGTGCTGCTCGAGGCCTTCTGGCGCGAGCATGCGGCGGCGGGCGGAGAGATCTACCTCTACCCGCCGATGCTCCCGCACTCCGACCTGCCGGCCATGAGCGAGGCAGCCGTCGCGGGCGCCTTCCTCTCGCCCGAGGAGGTCTTCGAGTTCGGCCTTGAGGCGGTGATCCATAAGCTGCAGGACGCAGCCGGAGCGCGCTGATCCCGCCGGGTCCGACGGTGATCCTTGAACGTGCCTCTCCGAGCACGCACCGATGACAAAAGGCACACATGAGTGTATTCTGGTGCCATGAAGCCGTTCCACTGGAACTCCGACAAGAACGAGTCGCTGTCGGCAGATCGGGGAATCTCGTTCGAGATCGTCGTGGTGGCGATCGGAGCGGGCGGGTTGCTCGACATCCTGGCGCATCCCAACCAGAGGCAGTACCCGCGCCAGCGCATCCTCGTGGTGACCGTGGACGACTACGTGTACCTGGTGCCGTTCGTGGAAGAAGACGACTACCTGTTCCTCAAGACGATCATCCCCAGTCGCAAAGCGACCCGGGAGTACCTGCAGAGAGGTGAGGCAGATGCCGAAGATTGACCCCTACGAAGAGGAAGTCCTCGGCGCCTTTGAGAAGGGCGCGCTGAAGTCGGTCGCGACCAAGGCAGAGCTTGCGCGCATCAAGTCGGTGGCTCGCGCCACGGCCATCAAGGACCGGCGCGTGAACATCCGTTTGTCGTCCGGCGATCTGAGCGACATCCAGGCGCGGGCGCTCGAGGAGGGCGTACCGTACCAGACGCTGATCGCGAGTGTGCTGCACAAGTACGTGACGGGCCGACTTGCCGATCGCCCGCGCGCGACCGGACGCAAGAAGGCCGCCGCCGGCTGATCCTGGGCTACGCGTCGGCCGGCGCCAGCCCCATCGCTGTGTCGGCGTGAAGCGCCTGCCGGGCACGGGCCGTCAGCTGGGCGGGACCCTCTGGATCTGGAAGAGGCGCCAGAGACCTCCAGCGCGCGCGGCGGCCTCGGCGCTGGTCTGCACTTCGACACCGCGCTCCCACACGAGCCCGATGAGGCGGCGGCGAAGGCGCGCGTGGATGATGAGCCAGCGTGACCGTCAGCGTCCCACCGCACCTCGATCCTCTTGCCGAGTGCAGTCGTGACGACGCGGCCGGCCGTGGCGATCCGGGGGTCCGGCAGCTCGTGGCGAGCGTTGATCGCGAGGATGCTGCAGTCGAGCATGCCCGGGCCAGGTCGTACCGGCTGCGGGACGCAACTCCTGAAGAGGCCCGCCCCGGCCAGCTTCGCGGCGCGTCAGGAGGGTCGCAGCGGAACCGTTGGGTGCGACGAAGGAGAGGCCGCTGAGCATGACCACGCGCTCGCCCGGACGCCGACGGCATTGTGCACGTACCCTGCCGCGTCCGCTCGGGCGCCGCTCGTGGCCCCGAGCCCGTGTCGACCGACTCTGCTACGAACGGCATCTTCAGCTGGCCGTCGAGCATGATTGTCCGCTGGTCCAGCCAACGCACCGCCCAGTTGTTGAGCCAGTCGGCTTCGTGCAGGGTGTACGTCCGCGCCTTGCTGCCGGCCGGCTCCAGGTACACGTCGGTGGACCCGCCAAGCGCGCCCTCGTCGTTGCTGTCGATGACCAGGGCCCACTTCCCGTCGGGCGATAGCTTGGTGCGCTGAGTGTGCACGGCGAACGAGCCGACCAGGCGGAGGGCCTTTGTGCCGAGCACGACGCCGATGACTCCAAGTGCGCCAAGTCCGATCACCACGATCAGGATGACGACCAGCAGAGTCAGGCGGCCGCGGCGCGCCGGCTCGACGGCGGCGCCGTCGTCTTCCCAGCCGCCCTTCAAGTCGGCTCGCAGCCGTCATGGTCGGTCCGCTGGGCCGATGTCCGCCCCGGCCGGCTCGCTGTCCCAGTGCTCGCCAGTGGGCGCAATGTCTTCCGCAACCAGGCCGGCCGCGTTGGTAGCCTTCACCTGTCCGTCCGCAGAGATCGGCGTCAGTCCGCGTCCAGCACCACCAGCTTCCACTCGTCCCAGCTTCGCCAGAAGAGGATGAGTCTGCCGTCCGGTGACCAGCGGGGCTTCGTGTCGTCCACGTCGGGGCCCACCGTGAGCTGTCGCCGGCCGCTCCCGTCGGGGTGGATCACGAAGAGGTATCGCGGCCCGTTGAAGTCGTCGCCGAGCGGCGAGCAGTAGACGATCCACCGCCCGTCGGGGGACCAGTCAGGGTAGGTCGCGCTGGTGTGGTGATACGCGCGGCTGACACCCTCGGTGATCTGCCTCGATCCGGGTGCCGTCCGCGCGCATGACGACCAGTTCGCTGTCGCCGTGGTTGTCGTAGGACTCGCAGACGATGCGCTTCCCGTCGGGGGACCAAGCCGGGAAGCGCAGCCGGCGCGAAGATGGGGTGACTCGGTGCATCCTGCCGCCGTGGGAGCTCACGGTGAACAGGGTCTCTCGGGCGCGCACCCGGAGCGGTGAACAGGATCGTCCCGCCGTCGGGCGACCACACCGGCCCGTAGGCCTCCGACGCCCACGGGCGTCAGGCGTTGCGCGGCGCCGCCGTCGGTAGCCGACGATGTAGACCGCGGTGTCGTCCCCGTCCTGCCGCCAGCCGGTGAAGGCGACCTGCCCGCCGTCGGGCGAGAACGCGGGGAACTCGGCGACGTCGACGCCGGGGGTCGCGAGGCCTTGCCGGTCGCCCCCGGCGGCGGTCGTCTTCTCGAGCGACCTCGATCCAGTGCACCGGTCCGTCGACCGCCTTGGTGACGCTGAGGACCACTGGGTAGGCCGCCGCGCCCTCGATTGTGGCGGTGTCAGCAGTTCGCTGCTCAAGCGCGCAGCCTGACAGCGCAACGACGGACAGCATGAAGAGGATGACAACGAAACGCTGGATGGCCCCTCCGACGCTTCGGTGGACAGCCGCGATGATAGCCGCCCGCCTCTCCGGCGGCGCCTGACGGATGTAAGGCTATCGCTATGCACCCCCTGCCCCGCCGCCGGCGCTGCGTCCAGGTGCACGTGCGCTGCTTCCGGCGCCACGGGTACCGCATCGTCGGGCACCACAACGGCACTTACGTCTATCTGGGCAAGATGCAGCCGCACAGAAGGCCGCGCCCGGGGTCGGAGGCAATGCCGGGCTCTTGGACTACCTGCCCGAGCCCTCTCGCCGTTCCCTGAGCGTCACTCGACCACGATGACGATGTTGCCCACCTTCTGCTCCGAGTCGGCGTACCGGTGGGCGTCCGCCGTCTGCTCGAGGGGGTACCGCCGGTCGATGACGGGCCGGAGCTCGCCGGCCTCGATGAGCTCCGTCACGGCGCGCAGGTGTTCGTCTGCGACGGCGCCGGAGCTGAAGACCAGCTTCTTGTCGCTGGTCAGTGAGGCCCAGAGCCCGCGGATGAGCTGGGCCGTGTGGGGGTTGGCCACCACGTAGCGTCCGCCGGGACGGAGCAGGCGGGCGATGCGGCGGAACGGCGCCTTGCCGACGACGTCGAAGACGATGTCGAAGTCCCCGGCGTCGTCCCAGAAGTCCCCCGCCGTGTAGTCGATGACCTGGCCGGCGCCCAGCTCGCGGAGCATCTCGAGCTTGCCGCCACTGTCGACGGCGACCACCTCGGCGCCGGCATGTCTGGCCAGCTGGACCGCGTAGGTGCCGAAGCTGCCGCCGGCGCCGACGATGAGGACCCGCTGGCCGGCGGCGATGCCGGCCTTGCGGAGGAACCGGAGAGCCTCCATGGCGCCGTAAGGGACGGCGGCGGCCTCGTCGTAGCTCAAGGTCGCCGGCAGGGGCGCCAGGACGCTCCCGACGCGGCGCCCGCCGGCGCACACGAACTCGGCGTAGGCGCCGAGGGCCATGCCCGTCGTGCCGTAGACGCGGTCTCCCGGCGCGAAGGAGGTCGTCCCGTCGCCGACGGCCTCGACCTCGCCGGCGAACTCCTGGCCGAGGATGCGCTTGCGCGGCCTGAAGACGCCGAACGCGAGGCGGATCGGGAGCCAGACCCACGCCGGGAACTCGAACTTGCGGATCTCGCAGTCCGCGCGGGAGGCGGTCGTGGCGTGGACGCGGACGAGTACTTCGCCGGCCCCGGGACGTGGCGTCTCGACCTCTTCGAGCCGGAGGACTTCCGGGCCGCCGTATGCCGTGCAGACGATCGCCTTCATGACGGCGCCGTCCACCTACGCGCCGTTGCCGGAGTAGCTGTCGTAGGCGATGAGTCCCTTCACGTGCGCCTCCCGTGTCGTCCCGTCGGGCCTGCACCAGACTACCTCGAACCCACGGCGGCCTGAACGGAGGTACTGCCCCGGGAGGAGCTGCGGCGCACCGTGGAGGCGGCGCGCGCTGGGGCAAGTCCCCCGGGCGGGATGTGTCCGGCGCGTCCGCGGCGCTGGCGGCCTACCTGCGCACGATCGGCTCCGAGTGGTGGCGGAGGCAGGCAGGGTGTTCAAGATACCGACGACCCAGGCTTGAGGTGACGTACAATGCGGGCGCCAGAGCGTGCGGCTCTCAGGACGAAGTGGGAGGTGCGACGTGAGCCTGCAGATCGATGTCGACGCACAGGGATTGGCCGCCTTCTGCCGGCGCAGCGGCATCCGCCGGCTCTCGTTCTTCGGCTCGGTGCTGCGTGAGGACTTCGGTCCCGGGAGCGATATTGACGTGCTGGTCGAATTCGCTCCCGATGCCGGGGTCGGCCTCTTCGAGTTCGTCGATCTGCAGCGCGAGTTGGGCGAGCTCCTCGGACGCGAGGTCGACCTGCACACGCCGGCCAGCCTCAGCCACTTCTTCCGCAAGGACGTCGTCGATTCCGCCGAGGTGGCATATGCCGCATAGGCGCGACAGCGTCTTCATCGCGCAGATGGTCGAAGCCGCCGAAGCCGCGCTTGAGTTCAGCACGGGCACACAGCCGAGAGCTTCGCCTGCTGATCGGCTGGTCGGCTACGCAGTGATACGCGCGATCCAGCTGATCGGCCAGGCGGCGCGGAGTGTCTCAGCGGAGATGCAGGCGGCACATCCGGAGATTCCTTGGCGCGAGATGATTGGGATGCGCAACGTCGTCGTGCACGACTACGCCGACGTCGACCTGACGCTTGTCTGGAAGACCGTGCGCGAGGACTTGCCGGGCCTTGTCGAGCGGCTGAATGTGATTCTCGAAGAGGGCAGCGACGCCTGAACCCCTGCGTGGGTCTGTTCGCGGACTCAAGGAGCCCCACCCGCACGAGGGACTTGACAGCCCGTGGCTCGTCCGTGGCCGCGCAGGCCTCACGCCATTTGCCTACTGGTCGACGCTCTCCAGCCCCATGGCCTCCTCCAGCGCTCGCCTCACCAGCGCCTGGAGGATCTGTCTCTTGTAGCGGTTGCGCCGGAGCGGGCTGGCGTTCCTGCACGGCCGCCGCGGCCGCTTCGCGGCAGAGGGAGAGGCTGGGCTCCTGCCCGACCAGGCAGCGCTCCGCCTCGATGAGGCGCAGCGGCATCGGCGCGACGGCGCCGGCGCACAGGCGGGCCGCGACGATGCGCGTCTCGTCCATCTCCAGCTGCACGGCGAGGTTCACGATGGGGAAGTCGATGGACTTGCGCTCCCTGAACTTCTTGAACGCGCCCCTGGCTGAGCCGGTGGGGAGTGGGACGCGTACTCGCAGCAGGATCTCGTCCGGCTCGAGGACGGTGGAGCCGCCCTGCGCTGCCGCGAACAGCTGCTCGGCGTCGAGGGTCCGCGCCGTGGTCTCGACGCGTCGCTCCGAGGGCGATCGAGGGCGGGCGCCAGGTCGGACGGGGAGACCGCGATGCAGCTGCAGTCGAGGCAGCGCCTGGCCTCCTCGAGTACGTCGTCCCGGCGGGACGTGCGGCCGGGGCTCTCGTCGTCGACGGCGAGCAGGGCGGCCGGCTGCTGCGCCGGGCGCTCGCGGGCCGGAGCGCTCCGCGCCGTCTTCGGCGGAGAGCAGCCGCGCGACGGAGTCGGCCGCGCTGCGCCCGGAGGCGATCGCCTCGACGATCGTCGCCGGGCCGGTCGCGGCGTCGCCGCACACGACGGTGGGATGGGGCGAGGCCGCCGAGCCACAGGAGCGGTCGACCCGCTGGCCGACGGCCATGACGACCTTGCCGGCGGGCACGAAGTCACGCTCCGACTCGTCGAGCGTCGGGCAGAAGGCGCCGTGCTCGTCGATCACGCTCGTGCAGCGCACCAGGTCGACGCCGGTCACGGCGCCCGACTCGATCCGGACGGCGCGCGGCCCCCACTGCTCCCGCAGCCGCACGCCGGCCTCGAGCGCCTCGGCGATCTCCTCCTCGAAGGCCGGCATCTCAGCGCGCGACTCGAGGCAGGCCATCGTCACAGAGGTCGCGCCGCGCGCGAGCGCGGTCATCGCGGCGTCTACGGCGACGTTGCCGCCGCCCACGACGAGCACCTCGCCGGCCTCGCGCCAGTCGGGCGCGAGCGCCGCGTGGCGCAGGTAGTCGAGGCCGGAGACGGTCGCGTTCTCGCCCTCGACGCCGATGCGCGGAGACTCCCAGGCGCCGCAGGCGACGACGACGGCGTCGTGCCCGGCCTGCAGCTCGTCGAGCGAGACCGCACCGCCGACGTCGACGCCGCAGCGGAACTCGACGCCCAGCTGCTCGAAGAGCCCGATGACGTCACCGACCACCTCGGGCGCCAGCCGGAAGGGCGGGATGCCGAGCGCGAGCATGCCGCCGGCGCGCTCCTCGCGCTCGAAGACGGTCACGGCGTGGCCGCGCCGACGGAGGAAGTACGCGGCCGAGAGGCCGGCCGGCCCCGAGCCCACCACGGCCACGTGCTTGCCGGTCGCCGGCGGCGCGGAGCCGAGGAACACCTCGGGGTGGGCCAGCGCGTAGTCGCCGACCTCGCGCTCGAGGCTGCGGATCGAGAGGGCCTCGTCGAGGCCGCAGCGGTTGCAGCCCTGCTCGCACGCGTGCGGGCAGACGCGGCCGGTGATCGCCGGCAGCGGGTTCTCGCGGAGCAGCAGACGGGCGGCCTCCTCCATGTCGAGCCGCCGCAGCGCCTCCAGGTAGATCGGGATGCCGTTGTGGTTGGGGCAGGCGACGACGCACGGCGGGTCGACCACCCGCGCCGAGCCGAAGATGGAGTGGTAGCGGTTGTCGCCGACGGCCGCGGCGCAGAGCTCGCCGCCCTTGCGGTGGCAGTGGAAGGTGTCGTCGGGGTAGCGGTAGTACCAGCAGCGCGTCTCCTGGCAGAGGTTGCCCCCGACGGTGCCCATCTCGCGCAGTTGCGGTGAGGCGACGGCGCGCGCAGCCTCTGCAAGCAGCGGCAGGCGCGCGTTGACGAAGTCGTCTCGCGCCAGGTCGGCGAGGCGGGTGAGCGCGCCGATCACCACCTCGCCGTCGGCCTCGCTGATGCCGTCGAGGCCGGGGATGGTCTTCAGGTCGACGAGGAGCACCTCGTCGTCGTGGCCGTGGACGCCGGCCTTGAGGGCGCCGTAGATGTCGGTGCCGCCGGCCAGGAGGCGCGCTCTGCCGGAGCCGGCCCGCAGGAGCTCCTCGGCCTCCGCCACGCCGGCGGCCGCGCGGTAGTCGATCCGCACCTCGCTCATGGCTGCGCCTCCGGTTCCCGGCGAGATCGGGCGACCCAGCGCCTCCAGGACCTTCTCGGGGGTGATGGGCAGCTCGCTGAGGCGCACGCCGAGGGCGTTGTGCACCGCGTTGGCGATCGCGCCCGGCGCCGCTGTGACCGCCGACTCACCCAGGCCGCTCGCCGGGTGGTTGCCGGCGCCCTGCCACACCTCGAGCGCCACCGGCTCGACCGGCGGCGCGTCCGCCAGCGTCGCCATGCGGTAGTCGACCCAGTTGAAGTTGAGGGGCAGGCCGGTCCGTTCGTCGTAGACGATCTGCTCGAGGAGCGCCTCGCTGGCCGCCATGGTCACGCCGCCGACGAGCTGTCCGTCGGCGCCGGCCCGGTACATGACCTTGCCGCAATCGGTCGCCTGCACGAGCTGGACGACCTCCACGGCCCCGGTCTCGGTGTCGACCTCCACCTCGGCGAAGCACGCGGTGAAGGGGCAGCCCGTGACCTGCGCGGGAGGGAGGTCCTCGACCTCGACCACGATGGAGCCGAGGTCGGACTGCTGCAGCAGGATGCCGGCCAGCGGGCGGCCGTCGTCCGGGCCGCCGCCCCAGAAGACCCGCCCGCGCGCGCACGTCGACCTCGTCCTCCGGCGCCTCGAGGAGGCGCGCGAGGTGCGCCACCAGCTTCGCGCTTGAGCTCCTCGGCGGCCTTCGGCATCAGCTCGGCCTGCAGGTACGAGACGGCGCTGTCGGTCTGCACCATGTCCTTCAGGCCGCGGTCGGTGTCGGTGTGGGCGAGGTAGGTGATGTCGGCGGCGCCGACGCCCAGGAAGGCGAGCGCGTCGGCGCAGGCGAACACGGTGCAGCTGCTCGAGCCGGTCCCCGTCTCGGCGGTGGGGGCGTCGAGCACCACCGACCCGTCCGGGTTGAGCGTCAGGCGGACCTGCACGCGGCCGCGCGGGATCTCCTGCCAGGCCGCGTGCCAGGTGTTGTGGACCGACATGCCGAGGCCGCGCCGCTTGCGGTCCGGCGCCGGCCCGGCCGCCGGCTCGGCCGCCGGTCCGCCGGCGCCGCGCGGCGCCGGTCCCAGCCGATCCTGCCGGCGCCCTCGCGCAGCACGGCCGCCAGGCTCTCGTCGGGCCGGGAGACCCACGGGTTGCCCATGTTCTTGAGGGCGACCTCGACGGGGTCCAGGTCGAGGCGCTCGGCGACCTCGTCGAGCAGCCGTCCCCAGGCCAGGTTGAGCTCGTTGTTGCCGATGCCACGCTTGACGCCGCCGGGGATCGTGTTGGTGTAGACGCAGTAGGCCTCCATGCGCAGGTTGGGGATGGGCGCCAGCGAGAGCTCGGCGACCTCGCGCGGCACCTCGTCGGCGGCGCCCATCGTGTCGTCGGCGTAGGCGCCGGCCCGGCTGTACGCCTTGGTGTGCAGCGCGAGGATCGTGCCGTCGGCACGCGCCCCCGCGCGCACCCGGTAGAGGACCGGCGAGCGCGTGTCGTGGAAGTCCTGGCGCCGGTCCATCCGGTACAGCACCGGGCGGCCGCCGCAGCGCCTGGCGAGCAGCGCGGTGAACACCAGGAAGGGCTGGTCCGCCTCGTTGCCGCGCCCGAAGCTGCCGCCGATGTACGGGTTCATCACGCGCACCTTGTTCAGCGGCATCTCCAGCATGTTGGCCAGCGACATGCGCGGCTGGTCGGCGGCGTAGTAGCTCGTCCAGCAGGTCAGGCGGTCCCCGTCCCACTGCATCATGCAGCCGCGCGTCTCGAGGCAGCCGTGGTCGGGGTTGTGGTACGAGGTCTCGAACTCCACCTGCACGTCGGACTCGGCGAACCCCTGCTCCACGTCACCCCGCTCGAGGAACGTCGGCCCGGTGAGCGGCGGCGGCGGCGGGAAGGTGTTGCCGTCCGGGTTGATCTCGGGGTGCACCAGCGGGGCGCCGGGCTCCATGGCCTCCCACAGGTCCAGCACGAACGGCCTCTCCTCCCACTCGACGTCGAGCGCCGCGAGCGCCGCGTCGGCCGCCTCTTTGGTCTCGGCGGCGACGACCACGCCGACCTCGTCGCCGGCCCAGTGCGCCGTGTCGCCCAGCACCCGGCGGTCGCGGTAGGAGGGCCAGGACATGCGCTCGTAGGACGCGGTGTAGAAGGGCGTCCAGCTGGCGTTGGTCGGCTTGAGCCCCCGCACCTCGTCGTCGTCGCAGGTCAGCACGGCGACGACCCCGGGCATGGCCTCGGCGCGGCTCGTGTCCAGGCTGACGATGCGGGCGGCGGGATACGGACTGCGCAGGCAGCTGGCGTACAGCAGGCCCTGCGCGCGCATGCCGACGGCGAGGTCGGCCAGGTAGTCGGCGCGGCCGCCGGCCTTCTCCAGGGCGTCGATGCGCGGTGAGTACGAGCCGACGAACGGGGCGGCGCCGGCGGCCGGGTCGCTCTCGTCCACGGCCTAGACCTCCGCCTCGGGCGCGGCAGGCGCGGCGTCGGCGGCGGGTCGCTGGCCTGCTCGCCGGCCATCCGCCCCGCCCTCACGACGGCCTCGACGATCCCCGGGTAGCAGCCGCAGCGGCAGATGTTGCCGGCCATGCCCTCCACCACCTGCTCGCGGGTCGGCTGCGGCGTGCGCAGCAGCAGCGCCTTGGCCGTCATCACCATGCCGGGGGTGCAGAACCCGCACTGCAGCGCCGTGCCGTGCCCCGGCTGCGCCTGGGTCGCGAAGGCGACGATCAGGGGATCGTCCTCGCCCAGTCCCTCGACGGTGAGCACGGAGCAGCCGTCGGCCTCGGCGGCCAGGGTCATGCAGCTGAGCACCGGCCGCCCGTCCAGGACGACGGTGCAGGCGCCGCAGGCGCCCTGGTCGCAGGCCACCTTGACCCCGGTGAGCCCGAGGCGCTCGCGGAGGACGGTGGCCAGGGAGTCGCCGGCCGCGTAGTCGCGCCCGGCGACGAGCTCGTGGTCGCGGCCGTTCACGCGCAGGCGCGTGACACCGTGACGGCGCGCGCCGTGGAACGGCTCACCGACCACGCGCGCTGCGCCGGCCTCAGCTCGGTCCTCATCTCCACTCACGGACTGTGCCACCTCCCTCGACGACCGCCTTCATCATCTCGGTATCGTATCAATGCTCCTGGCGGGTGACGGGGCAGGTGCGGCCGGCGGTCGCGTCGCATCGCGGACGCCGCTCGCGCTGTTCAGGAGTGACGGTCGGCGTTCGAGAACGAACCGGAGGCCCACGCCGCCGGGAGTCCGTCGAGAGTCGCTGCAGGGTCGTCCAGGCATCCGGGCCCGACTCCACCTGTGACAGGCGCACGCCGACCTGCTCGAAGTCGCCGTGCAGGTCGCGCAGGATCGCCGATGCCTCGACCGTCCGCACTCTCGCCGTCAGCCGGTCTGCTCGCGCGTGCGCCCGTGACGAGGCCCTCGAGCACGCGGAAGATGCTGCTCCACCGCGGCCAGGACTCTGGCAGGCCGCCCGGCAGGGAGGTGAGCCACTCGACGTCGGCCAGTCCGAACAGTCGCTGGTTTCGCAGTGTCTCCACTCGAAGCAGCCCGGCTACCCGCAAGGCGTCCATGGCCTCCGCGACGTTCCTCTTGGTGTAGCCCGCGTCGGTCGCGACGTCGGCCGCCGAGAGGCGCGCCGACGGATCGGCCAGGAAGGCTCGCGTAGACCTCGTCGCGTGCACTCACGCCGAACAGGGCGCGCAAGCGCAGCACCACGAGCGATGGAGCTGTGAAGTCGGCGACGGCTGAGCGCTGCGTGCGCGCGTAGGGACGGGCTTGTGTCGCGCGGGCCGGTGGCTCGGCCAGCGCAGGTTCGCGTGGGCGTTCACCGTCGCCGCCAGGCCGGCGAGGGTGGCCCGCACCTCCGGCGTCTGGGTCGACAGGAGGTTGCGCAGCCTCGCCGCCGAGACGTAACGGCCGTACGCGATGCACCAGTCGGTCGCCTCGTCGCGCAGCCTAGGGTCCGCGTCGCCGAGGAATGCGGTGAACAGGATGAGCCGCTCGGGGTCGATGGCGTGGGAGGTGTGGTTGCGCTGCCATCCCGAGACGCCCATCTCCGCCCAGAGGCTCCACGCGAGGGCGGTCGCGGCGCCTGTGAGGCGCTCGCTAGAGGTCGGCATCGTCGCGCCTCCACACCCAGGTCCCGGAGCGTCCCCAGGAGCATATCTCGGTAGCCCTCCGAGGGATCCTGGCGTGCGGCTCGGATCCAGCCGCGGACAGAGCTCACCCGGGTCGGGTCCAGCCGTCGCAGGTCCGCGGCGTGCTTGCTCCGGCTGTCCTGCTCACCGCCGCGTAGAGCTTGAGAGCAGATCTGGGTCGAGACGCCCAGCCACCTGAAGAGTCAGCCCTCTGTAGGATCTGCGCTGCACGCGCTGCTCGAACCCTTCGGGGAGGCCGAAAAGCGGAGAAGCTCGTGGGCCCCGGGTTGAGCCAGTCGTCCGAGAGTCCCAATGCCCGTCCGACGTTCGTGATCGCCTCTTTGAGGGGGAGAGGAAGAGGTCGGCCGTGATGTACGTGCCATTCTCGACGAGGGCGAGCGCGTCGAGGTCCTTCGTGGGGGCGCTCGACCAGCCCCAGCAGCATGAGCGCGCGGCCGCCGACCGCAACGATCTTGTACGTCAGGCCACGAGCTGCGGGCTCCCCCAGGGTCGCCAGCGCCGCCCAGAAGTCGGCTGTCGATGTCCATGTCATGTATGTTACATTCTCGATTCGAGAATGCAACATACTCAGTCGTTCATCTGGAGTTCGAGCGGCCAGCGGCTCGCCTTTTCGTCGGCGTTACGTCTCGAGGCCGCCGGACTCGGCGAAGCGCCACTCCGCCTCGACCACCGTCCCCTTGCCCGGCGCGCTTGTCACCGCGAGCTGCCCTCCGGAGTCACCGACGCGCTCGCGCATGGTCTTCAGTCCGAAGTGGCCGGGTCGACCGAGGCGAGGTCGAAGCCGCAGCCGTCGTCGCCGACCTGCAGGCGGGTCTGCGAGGCTTCACTGTCGAGCCGCACCCAGGCGTTCGAGGCCTTCGCGTGGCGGATGACGTCGTTGAGCGCCTCCTGGGTGATCCGGTACACGGCCTCGTGCACCTTCGGGGGAGGTGGGGACTCACCGTTCAGCGTCAGGGTCACCTCCACGCGGGCGCGGCTCTCCGCCGCCTCGACCCGTTCCGCAGCAACTGCGGCAGGGGCACGGCCTCGACTGGGTCGCCGCGCAGCTCGAGCAGCAGCGTGCGCATCTCGGCGAGAGCGCCGCGATTGAGCCGGCGCACGTCCTCTGCGGCGGCCACGCTCGCCGCGTCGCCGCGGCATGGCGAGCGCCTCCGCCTTGAGGGTGGCCGCGAAGAGCGCCTGCGTGACCGAGTCGTGGAGGTCGCGCGCGAGGCGCGCGCGCTCCTGCTGCGCCGCGCGCTCCGCCTCGCTCTCCCGCAGGACCTGCTCGGCGTGCTTGCGCTCGGTGATGTCGCGGAGGATGACGAAGGTGCGCGTCGGCTCTCCGGGAGGACCACCGAGTCCAGCTCGACCGGGAACCGCTCGCCGTTCTTGCGGATGGCGAGGAGCTGCACCCACGTAGTCGCCCCGTGCGCCGCCGTTCCTCCAGAGCGGCGGCGAGCCGTGGATCGCCCGCTTCGAACAGAACGGACCGCCCCAAATGGCGCAACTCTTCCTCAGACCGGCCGAACAGCCTGCACGCCGCAGGGTTGGCGTTGAGGATGGAGCCGTCCGGCATCGTCAGGAAGACGGCGTCGGGACTGCTCTCGAAGAGGGAGTCGAACCTGGTCTCGCTCTCACGCAGCGCCTCTTCTGCCTGCTTGCGCGCCGTCACGTCGTGGATGATGGAGAAGAGCGTCGGCCGGCCGTCGATCGTCACCGGCGTGGAGTACACCTCCACGATGCGCTCCTCGCCGCTGGCCAGCCGGTGGGGAAAGGTGAACAGGTCTTGCTCTTGATCGACCGCCCTGCGGCGCCCAGCGGCGACCTCCTCGGGCGGGAGCTGGTTGATCTGGTCGATGCGCATCGCCCGCAGCTGCTCGCGCGTGTACCCGTAGAACCGGACGGCCGCCTCGTTGACGTCGAGGATCTGCCCGCCGTCGGGCTCCACGAGCAGCATGACCGCGCGGTGATCCTCGAACAGGACCCGGAATCGCTCTTCGCTCGCGCGCAGCGCCTGCTCGGCCAGCTTGCGCTGCGTGACGTCGCGGACGATGAAGACCATGCCGTGGGTCGCCCCAGCGCGTCGCGGGTGAACTCGCCGTTGACCTCGATCGGGAACCTGGTCTCATCGGTGCGCACCGCCGTGTACTCGGCGGGCCCTGTGTAGACCCCGTCGAACATGAGGCCGAGGTTGGCCTCGGCACGCTGCCGGTCCTCGGGCGCGAGGTAGTCCAGCATCGGGCGCCCCAGCATCTCCTCCTCACTCTCATGCCCCAGCATGCTCACGGCGGCCGGCGAGACGAGCTGGATGCGGCCCTCGAGGTCCGTGACGGTGATGTCGTCCGGAGATGCCCGCAGGATCGACCGGTAGAGCTCCTCGCTCTCGGTGCAGGGCACTCTCGCTCTGGACGAGGCCGGTGACGTCGGCGACGTTGATGAGGACACCGACCGCGCCAGCCTCCTCGTCGGTGTCGGGAAGCACGAGACCTGGTACCACTCGACGATGCGACGATACGGCTCGCCGCTGGAGAGGACGCCCTGAAGCAGGGGGATGATCTCGGACTCCGCGCCGACCACAGATGCCACGCTCCGCCCGATGACCTGGTCTGGCGTGTGCCCGACCGTTGTGCGCAGCCTCGTTGCAGCGCCGGTAGATGAGGTCCGCGTCGATGTAGGAGACGGGGCAGGGCAGCATCTCGAGGAGGCGTGTGAGAAGCGCCTGCTCTGAGTCGGGCCTGACTCGCGCGTCCTGTCCCGCTTCCGGATGAACCTGCTCTTGGAATGGCATCTCAGGTGGATCGCCGGAGGATGCAGTCATTGCTCGCCGCCTCGGTGCTCGCCGCAAGTCGCAGGAAATCCTACGTGGGATGCTCGCCACAATCGGTACGAGCCGTTGGGGTGGCGACCCTGCGCCCGGCCACCCGCGGCGGTTGCGCCCTGCCCCGCCGCTCGGACTCGCCGGCCGAGGCGACGTCGACCACGTAGTGCCTGCGCGTGACCAGCAGCAGCACGCCGGCGCCGGCCAGCGGGACCAGCGTGATGAGAAAGGTGATGAGCAGCCCGTGGGTCTGGCCGGGCGGTATCTCCGCGGCGGCCCCCTCGGGCCGGGAGCCGCCGGCGACGAAGAGCCCGGCGGTCACGCCGAACAGCAGGGGGCCGAACGCCTCGAGCAAGTTGCGCAGCGCGGTGCGCACGCCCTGCGCGCGCCCCCACAGCTGCGACGGGACGACGTCGAGTTGCGCCGCGTCGAGCGGCGGGTTCGGCGCCGAGAGTGCTGCCAGCGCCACGAGCAGGAGCGGCACGGCGAAGACGAGGCGCGTCGTGAGCAGCGCGGGGACCATCAGCGCCGCCGCGAGGATGAACGACACGCCGGCGACGACGATGCGCGCGTCGACGTGCCCCCGCCGGATCAGCCGATCGGCCAGGCGGCCGGACGTCAGCAGACCGAGCAGCGACCCGATGCCCACAAAGGCCAGCAGCAGGGTCGCCGCCGCTTGCCCCATGCCGAAGTGCCCGCGGGCGAAGACCAGCGCGAAGGTCCGGATGCCGGAGAGGAACAGGAACCCCAGGGACGACGCGAGGATGATGACCACGTTGGTGCGCACGCGCAGCACGTAGGTCACGACCTGCCACAGCGACATCCGGCCGGGGTCGGCCTCCACGACGATCTCCTCTCTGGGCTGCACGCCGCGCCGCCGCACCCCGATGAGCACGGCGTCGTCCTCGCGCACAGGCGCCCGGTCACCGTCGCCGGCCACGGCGGGGCCGGCCTCCTCGGCCGTGATGATGCGGGTCGCGCCGGGCTCGAGCCGGCTCTGCCCGCCGCGCGCCGGCTCGGGCAGGCGCCTCCACAGGTACCAGGCGAGGGCGAGGCTCGGGATCGCGAGCACGAGGAACGCCGCCCGCCACCCCAGTGCGGCCGAGACCAGCGACGAGACCCCGATGCCGACGCCGGCGCCGACGACCTCGCCGGCGACGATGTAGCCGTAGATCCGGCCGCGCTCGCCGGCGGGGAAGAAGTCGCCGGTCAGAGAGGCGACCGCCGGCACGGCGGTCGCCGTCACGGCGCCGAGAAACAGGCGTGTGACCAGCAGCATGGTGAACGAGCCGGCGAACGCGCTCGCGGCCTCGGCGACGCCCCAGAGCAGGACGCTGGCGGCCAGGACGTCCACGCGGCGGGTCTTGTCGACGAGCAGGCCGAACGGGATCGCCGCCAGCGCCCCCACCAGCGCGGAGGCCGTGGCCAGCAGGCCGATCCTGGCCGTGCCGATCCCGAGCCCGGCCTGCAGCTGCGCCGCGATGGCGCCGATCGAGCTGACGTCGGCGGCGCTGAGCCCCAGGACGAGCCCCAGCGACAGGATGACCCGCCGCCGGGCCGGGCCGCCGAGGCGCTCGGTGAACGCGTCGCCGGCGCCGTGGGCCCGGCGGCCCAGCCACGGCGCGACGTGCTCGCTCCAGAAGGGGTGCCGCGGCGTCCGCTTGAGCTGTGGCTGTCCGCCGGCGCTGCTGGTCATGACGGCCATGTTCCCGGATTGCCTCTGCGTCCAGCTTGCGGTGTCAGGTCGGGCTCTGGTCCGCGGAGTCGCGCCGGGCCGTGGCGACCGCCTCCGAGCCTTGCTTGCACTCGACGCCGAGCAGGCGGTCGCCGCGGCGCAGGACCAGGTCGATCTCGGCGCCCTGATGGGTCGCCCAGAAGAACGCGTCGTCGTGCGGCTCGACCGCCAGGACCTGCTCGATCACGAACCCCTCCCACGAGGCGCCGACCTTGGGGTGGTTCAGCAGCGTCCTGCGCGGTACCGATGCCGAGCAGCCGTGTGCAGCAGGCCGCTGTCGCGCACGTAGACCTTGGGCGACTTCACCTGGCGCTTGCGCAGGTTGGCGTGCCAGGGCTGGAGCTGCCGGACCATGAACGCGTCGGTGAGCAGATCGAGGTAGCGGCGCACGGTCGGCTCGCTCACGCCCGAGCGTGCGCGCGGCATCGGCGGCGTTCCAGGTCTGGCCGTGGTAGTGCGCGACGACGGTCCAGAAGCGGCGCAGGGCCGTCGGCGGGCACGCGCACCCCCCACTGCGGCAGGTCGCGCTCGAGCAGCGTCTGGATGAACTGCTGCGCCACGACGACGCTGTCGCCTCGCTCGGCGCGAGGAACGAGAGCGGAAAGCCGCCGCGGCAGCCAGAGGTCGCCGCAGCGCGCCGCGCCGACCTCGTGCAGCGAGAAGCCGCCGATGACGACGCGCTCGATGCGGCCGGCCAGGCTCTCCGACGTCTGGCGCAGCAGGTCGCCGGAGGCGCTGCCCAGGATGAGGAAGCGGGCCGGGTTGGGCGTCCTGTCGGCCAGCACGCGCAGCACCGGGAAGAGATCGGGGCGGCGCTGCACTTCGTCGATGACCACGAGGCCCTCGAGCGGGCGCAGGGCGGTCATCGGCTCGTCGAGCCGGGCGAGGCTCGCCGGGTCCTCGAGGTCGAAGTAGTTGACGCGAGTCGCGGGCTGAGCAGCTGCCGCGCCAGGGTGGTCTTGCCGCACTGTCGCGGCCCGGACAGCACCACGACCGGGCTGCGTCCAAGCGCCGCCGATGCCGGATGTAGCGAGGGTCACGAGCCGTATTCACCATGCAAATCATCTTGTTGGCAAGCGATTTTCATGGTTCCTGTCCGCGCATGGGCCTGAGGGTTACCATGGGTCCTCGAACGAGGGAGGAGTCATAGGACACGCATCGGGCCTGGGGCGCTCGCATCAGGATCTGGCGAAGAGATTGACGCGAGGGCCGGTGGCCATGGTCGAGCCGCAGGACCCGGCCGCGCAGCGCGCCTGGCGCGAGATCCTGGAGATCCTCTTCTCGCCCGGCGACGCCGCGCTGGCGGCTCGTCTGCCGGTCGTCCCCACCACCGTCGAGGACCTCGCCCGGCGCACCGGCATGGACGCCGCCGGGCTCCGCACCCGGCTGGACGCGATGGCCGGCAAGGGGCTCGTGCTGGACCTGCGCGACCCGCGCAGCGGCGCGACGACGTACATGCTCGCGCCGCCCGTCGTCGGCTTCTTCGAGCTCTCCATGATGCGTCTGAACGACGGGCTGCCCAAGGAGCGGCTGGCCCGGGCCTACGAGGCCTACATGGGGGACGACCGCTCCTTCGACGAGGAGGTGGCGGGCAGCCCCACCCTGGTCAGCCGCACGCTCGTGCAGGAGACGGCCCTCTTCGACGACCTGCTCTCGGAGGTCCTCGACTGGGACCGGGCCACCGCGTACGTGGAGAACGCCGGCGTGCTGGCCGTCTCCAACTGCTTCTGCCGCCACGTGGCCGAGCACCTCGGCACGGCCTGCGACTACCCCATGGAGACCTGCATGAGCCTGGGGACGGCGGCCCGCTACCTCGTCCGTCACGGCTACGCCCGGGAGATCGGCCGGGCGGAGGGACGCGAGCTGCTCGAGTCCGCGCGCGAGCAGGGCCTGGTGCACATCGCCGACAACGTGCAGCAGGAGCTCAACTACATCTGCAGCTGCTGCTCGTGCTGCTGCGTCGAGCTGCGCTCGGCGCGGATGGGCATGCCCGTCATGCAGCCGAGCGCCTTCCAGCCTACCGCCGACGACGGTCTCTGCACCGGGTGCGGCAAGTGCGTGCGCGCCTGCCCGGTGCAGGCCATCTCGCTGGTCGCCCGAGGCCCCGGCCGCGGCGACGGAGACAAGGCCGCGGCGCGGCTGCTGTGCGAGCGTCGACCTCGGCCGCTGCCTGGGCTGCGGCGTCTGCGTCGGGGCCTGCGCCCAGCACTCCCTGACGATGGTCCGGCGCCCGCAGGCGCCTCACGTGCCGCTGAACGCCGTGGAGCACCTCACCAGGCGCATGCTCGAGCAGGGGAGGCTGGCGGACCTGCTCGTGGACGGCTCGGCCGGCCGGGGACCGGCCTTCGCCAACGCCGTGCTGGGGGCGATCCTCAAGCTGCCGCCGGCGGAGAAGCTGCTCGCGAGCGAGCAGGTGCAGTCGCGGTTCGTCCGTTTCGCGCTGGCCCGCTACAGGCCGCCCGGCGGGTGACCGCCGGGTCTACGGGGTGAGCACGACCCGGCCCATGACGCGGAGGTAGTGGGCCCAGTAGCCCTGCAGGTCGCCGTAGTGGTCCGCGAGGCGCCGCAGGTCTTCGGCCGGCAGCGGCGGGCCGCCGTAGACCGCGCCCGCGATGCGCTGCAGCGCGTGGTCGTCGTGCGGGATCGCGCTCCATGCGCCCCAGGCTGCGGATCATGATGAAGGTGGCCGACCAGGGTCCGACGCCGGGGATCGCGCGGAGCCAGCGGGACACCTCGTCGTAGGACCCCTCACGCAAGAAGGCCTCGTCGACCTCGCTGAAGGCGACCGCGGCGCCGTGGATGTACTCGGCGCGGCGCTTGTTGCGCAGCAGTCCCGTGAGGTCCTCGACGCTCGCCTGCACGACCGCCTTGGCTCCGGGGAACGGCCAGAACTCCCTGCCGTTGAGCTCGACGGACGCCGAGAACTCGTCGATCAGGCTGCGCTTCATGTGCTGGGCGACGCCCAGCAGGTTGCGCTGCGAGAGGATCGTCCAGCACGCGTTCTCGAACGGCGTGAGGAACTTGACCTGGTGGTAGCCGTAGAGCTCCTGCCTGACGGCCGCGAACGGCGGGTCGGAGTCGATCAGCTCGTAGAAGCGGCGGAGGTCGTCGTTGACGCTGAGGTAGACCTCGATGCGGCGCACGAGCCCCGCGACGTCGGCCTCGCTCAGGGGTTCGTCGGTGTGGAGCTCGTAGCGCAGCTCCGGCTCCTCCACGGTGCCGGTCGCGGAGAGCTTGAAGGCGACCGGCGTCTTGCTGGCCCAGGCGGCGCGGGTGAGCGACTTGTCCGAGACGACCTGCTCGCCGTGCATGGGCGGGAAGGTCAGGATGAAGTCGATCGCCTGGTCGAAATCGAAGGGGGCGACCGGTCGTATCGTGCCTTCGTGCTGCAGCCTGGCCACGGGCTCACCTGTTCGTCTCGGGTGACCGGCTCGTACCCCGGCGCGGCCGCGCGCTAACGCGCGTCGCGTAAGGCCGCGAGGCCAACGGCGTCCCGCGTGATCGACGGGCATTTGCGTCGACACTACATCCAGGCAGAATCAACCATCCCCTATCTGAGGAGCGCAGCCATGCTCATCGAGTTCAAGGAGGCCAACGGCTCCGCGGTCTACATCAACCCTCGCTACGTGATCGCCCTGCGCGAGGAGAGGCACTTCGGGCGCCCGGGGGTGGGCACGAGCGACGAGTATCGCGACACCCTCATCCTGACGACCAAGGGAGACTTCAACGTGCAGGAGCCACTCGACGTCGTGGCCCGCGGAGATCGACCGGGCGCCCGAGGGGGACGCCCCGGAGGACGGCCAGTGAGCGACTTCGACGTCATCGTGATCGGCACGGGCGTGACCGGGCAGACGGTCGCGGAGGAGCTCGCCCGCGGCGGCAGGCGCGTGGCCATCGTCGACCGCCGCGAGTACGGCGGCACCTGTACGCTGCGCGGCTGCGAGCCGAAGAAGGTGCTGGTCACCGCGGCCGAGGTGGTGGAGCGGGCCCGGGCCCAGGCCGGCAACGGGCCCGCCGGCGACCTGCGTCTGGACTGGCCGGCGCTCATCGCCTTCAAGCGCACGTTCACCGACCCCGCCCCGCAGAGCATCGAGGACTACCTCAAGAGCGTCGGGGTCGAGACGCTGCACGGGCAGGCGCGCTTCACCGGCCCGGCGTCGCTCACGGTCGACGGAGCCGCGTACTCGGCCGAGCACGTCGTCGTCGCCACCGGCGCGCGGCCGGCGCCGCTGGGCATCGAGGGCGAGGACCTCGTCCTGACGAGCGAGGACTTCATGGCGGCCGAGACGCTGGGCCGCCGCGTCGTCTTCATCGGCGGCGGCTACATCAGCATGGAGTTCGCGCACGTCGCCGCGGCCGCCGGATCGTCGGTGACGATCTGCCACCGCGGCCCTCACGTGCTCGGCGGCTTCGACCCGGACCTGGCCGGCATGCTCGTCGACGCCTACCGCAAGGCCGGGATCGACGTGCGCACCGACGCCCCCGTCCGGGCCGTGGTGCGAGGAGGCGGGGGCGTTCGTCGTCGTCCTGAAGGACGGCACGCGCATCCCCGCCGACATGGTCGTCCACGGCGCCGGCCGCGTGCCGGACCTGGAGGCGCTCGACCTCGCCGCCGCGGGAGTGACCTTCGGCCGCCGCGGCATCGAGGTGGACAAGACGCTGCGCAGCGTCTCCAACCCGCGCGTGTGGGCCGCGGGCGACGCCGCCGACCTGGGCCTGCCGCTCACGCCGGTCGGCGTGATCCAGGGGCGCGTCCTGGCGCGCAACATCCTCGGGGACGCGGCCGAGTACGACCCTGCCGTCACGCCCAGCGTCGTCTTCTCGGACCCGCCCCTCGCCGCGGTCGGGCTGACCGAGGCGCAGGCCGCCGAGCAGGGCCTGGACGTCGCAGGCCTCGCTGGTCGACAGGACGCAGTGGGCGGCCTCGCGCCGGGTCGGCGACAGGGCCGCCGGCGCGAAGGTGCTCGTCGACCGCGGCATCGCAGCGCATCGTCGGCGCGCACCTGCTCGGCCATCACGCCGACGAGGTGATCAACGTGTTCGCGACGGCCATGGTCGCCGGGCTCACCACCACCGACCTCAAGGCGATGCCCTGGGCGTACCCCACCGGCGGCTGGGAGATCCGCTACCTCGTCTGAGCGCCGGCCTGAGCTCGCGGAGAGAGCCCGCAGCGAGATCCAGGAGAGGACGACCGGCTCGGCCGCCGCGTGAGTCCGTGACGGCGCTGCCGCTTCCTGCGGACGGTCCCCGCCGCCTATGATTGGAGGGTCTTCGGCAGGAGGCGCCATGGGGTGCGGAGGGGGACTCCCGAGGCAACGGGGCTCTGGAGCATGATCGCCTGTCCGGCGTGCGCGGCCGAGTGCCCGGACGGCTCGAGGTTCTGCCTGGCGTGCGGCGTTCCGCTGGCCGCGGGCCGGGCACACCCCACCGAGCGGCGCGTCATCACGGTGCTCTTCGCCGACCTGGTCGGCTTCACCAGTCTCTCCGGTCAACTCGACCCGGAGGACGTCGATCGCCTTCTGCGCGAGTACGACATGCTCGCGCGGACGGCGATCGAGGCCTATGGCGGCGTCGTCGAGAAGTTCATCGGAGACGCCGTGGCCGGCGTGTTCGGCGTGCCCAGGCTGCACGAGGACGATGCCGAGCGCGCGGTCTGGGCCGGTCTCCGGCTGCTGGACCGGCTCCCGGCGCTCGCGCCGCTGGTCCCCGGGGGGGACGTGCGGGCGCGGGTCGGCATCAACACGGGCCCCGCCTTCGTGCGCCTCGACGTCGTGCCCGGCGCCGGCGAGGGCTTCGTCGTCGGGGACGCCGTCAACATCGCGGCGCGTCTTCAGCAGCACGCAGCGCCGATGCGCGTCGTCATCGGCGAGCTCACGCGCAAGCTCGCGCGCGGCGCCTTCGACTGTGAGGCTATGGCGCCTCTTGCTGCGAAAGGCAAGGCCGAGGTGCTGCGGCCGTGGCGGGTCAAGGCGCCGGTCGCTCGCTCGGGGATCGATGTCCAGCGGGTCTTCGCGAGCCCCTTCGTGGGTCGCGAGGTGGAGTTGGGCGTCCTCAAGGGGTCGTTCGCGAAGACCGTCGCGTCCGGCGAGCCCCAGTTCGTCCTCGTGACCGGCGAGGCCGGGATCGGCAAGTCGCGCCTCGTCTTCGAGCTGGCGCGCCACGTGGACGAGACGCCCGAGATCGTGACGGCCTGGCGTCAGGGCAGGGCCCTGCCCCACGGTGACGGCGCCACGTTCTGGGCGCTGTCGGAGATCGTGCGCCAGCAAGCGGGCGTACTCGAGGACGACGATCCGGCGACGGTGGAGAAGAAGCTGCGCCGGGCAGTCCCTGCGGCGCCGGACGCCGGGTGGATCCTCGAGCGCGTGCGTCCCCTCTTGGGTCTCGAAGCGGCATCTGCATCCCAGGAGGAGAACTTCGCGGCCTGGCAGCGGCTGCTCGAGGTGATGGCCGCGCAGGGCCCCGCCGTGCTCGTCTTCGACGACATGCACTGGGCGCAGGCCGGCGCTCTCGCCTTCCTGGAGCACCTGGCAGCTCATCTCTCGGGCGTCCCCGTGCTGGTCCTCGTCGTCGCGCGGCCGGAGCTGCGTGATGAACGGCCCGACATCGCGGCCGGTGAACGCTGGCACGCAATCGACCTGCACCCGCTCTCCGCCGGCGAGACCAGTCGCCTTGTGGGGTTCCTGGCCGGCGACGCGGCCGCCGAGATCGAGCCGTCGGTCGCCGAGCGCTGTGGCGGCAACCCCTTCTTCACCGAGGAGCTCGTGCGGCTGCTGCTCGAGCGGTCGCTCTACCCGCCCCTCTCGCCGGCGGCCGCGCAGGCGGCGGAGCCGGTCCTGCCCGACTCGCTGGCCGCGCTCGTGGCCGCCCGGCTCGACGCGCTGGATCCCAGCCTGAAGGACGTCGTGTCCGATGCCGCCGTGGTGGGGCAGACCTTCTGGCCCGGGGCTCTGGAGGCTGCGGGCGATTGCGACCGCAGCGAGGTCGAAAGCCGCCTTGAAGAGCTGGGCAGGCGGGAGTTCGTGCGGCGAGTGCCCGTCTCGTCCCTCGCCGGCGAGGCCGAGTACGCCTTCTGGCACGGCCTCACCAGGGAGGTGGCCTACGCGGCGCTGCCACGCGGCGTCAAAGCGGCGAAGCACGCGGCCGTGGCGGAGTGGATCGAGAGCGGTGAGCAGAGGGGAGCCGCCGCCGAGGTCCTCGCGCATCACTACGAGAGCGCGCTGGAGTTGGCCGAGGCGGTCGGTGACGGCGAGCTCACCGGCCGCCTCACCGAGCCCGCGGTGCGCGCGCTGTGGGCAGCGGGCGACAAGGCGCTGCCGCTGGACGTGTCCGTGGCCGATCGGCACTACCGCCGCGCGCTGGCTCTCTGTCCTCGAGGCAGCGAGCTGGAGCCGGGTCTGCTGGTCGCCCACGGCGAGTCACTGCTGCAGCGGGGGGATCTCGCGGAGGCTCGGTCCGTCCTCGAGAGAGGCCTTCTGGGCCTTCGTGAGGCCGGAGAGACGCGGGCTGAGGCGGTCGCCACCGACCTGCTCGCGTCCACGCTCTGGATGTTGGGAGACGCCACTGCGACTGAGGTCGTCGCTCGCGCCGCCGCCCTTCTCGAGGGCGAGCCGCCGTCGGCCGATCAGATGAAGGTGATGGCCGGCTGGGCCGCCATGTGCGCTGCCTCCTACGAGAGCGAGACCGCGATCGCGCTGGCCGATCGCGCACTCGATCTCGGCCGCCAGCTCCAGCTGCCGGTGTCGGTGCGCGCTCTCGGATGGCGCGGTCTGGCGCGCTCGCACTTCGGCGACGCCGGCGGTCTCGACGACATGCGGCGGGCGCTCGGCCTCGCCAAGCGTCAGGGCCTGGGCCGGTTCGCAGCGATGCTGTATTCGAATCTGGCCGATGAGGTGTTGAGCTTCCGCGGTACTGCGGCTGCGTGGCGCCTGCGGCGCGGGGGCATCGAGTTCGCCGGGAGACGTGGGGACCGGATGTCCCTGCTCGGCCTGCAGTCCGAGCAGGCCGAGGTCGCTTGCTGGGCAGGCAGGTGGGACGTCGCCCTCGCCCTCGCGAGGACGATCGAGGGACCCTTGGCCGCCGCGGACCAGATCATCGACCTCGCCGGTGTCCGTTCGACCGTCGCCCGTATCCTGACGGCTCGTGGCCAGGCGGCCGGGCCGGACGTGCAGGCGTTCGTGCGGTGGGCCGGCGACAGGGAGTTCGCGGACCCTGCGAATGCCGTGTGCGTCCTCGATGCGCTGGCGGGTGCGCACGGCTCTCTCGGAGCGCGCGGGCAGGCCCTGTCGTTCCTGACGCGGATCGCGGAGGTGCGCGAGTCGATCACCAGCTGCTTTCAGTACGGCCTTACCTTGCCTTCTGAGCTCCGGGCAGCAGGCGAGCTGGGGGACTTCGACCTTGCCCGCCGGCTCGGGGCCAAGACGATCGCGAGCAGGCCGATGGACAGCCACATACTGGTCCTGCTGTCCGCACTCGAGACCGAACACGACGGACGGCTGGAGCAGGCGGCCCGACGCTACGCGGAGGCCGCCTCGCGCTGGCGCGCATTCGGCGTGCCTTACGAAGAGGCGCACGCGTTGCTCGGACAGGGTCGTTGCCTGGTGGCGCTCGAGCGCGGCGAGTCGGCGGCGGAGCCGCTGCGCCGCGCCGCTCGCGTGTTCAAGCGTCTCGGAGCCGAGCCTGCTCTGTCTCAGGCCCTGGAGCTGCTGGGACCCCTCAAGAGGTCCCGCACGACCGCAGACGGCCTGCGGGGCTAGCGACGTAGAATCCCGCTGCCGGCGGTCAGGGCAGCCGGCCACTCGCGAAGGGGCGTGCGATGGGCGACAAGAAGAGGGCGCGGGAGCTCGGCATCGAGATCGGGGCCGGCACGCCGGGCCCGCTGGACGCCATCACCGACGTCGCCGGCGTGGGCGTCGGCTGCGTGACGCTCATCGAGGGAGAGGGGCCCCTGGTCGTCGGGGAGGGGCCCGTCCGCACCGGCGTCACGGTGATCGTGCCGCGCGCGGAGGAGATCAGCGAGCACCCGCTCTTCGCCGGCTGCCACCGCCTGAACGGCAACGGCGAGCTGACCGGCCTCGAGTGGATCCGGGAGTCCGGCCTGCTGACCTCGCCCATCGGCCTCACCAACAGCCACTCCGTCGGGGTGGTGCGCGACGCGCTCGTGCGCCGCGAGATCGAGGCGCGCGGCGGCGGCAAGCTGTACTGGAGCCTGCCCGTGGTGGGGGAGACGTGGGACGGCTGCCTCAACGACATCAACGGCCAGCACGTGCGCGCGGAGCACGTGCGGGAGGCGCTCGCGGCCGCGAGCGCCGGGCCGGTGCCGGAGGGCAGCGTCGGCGGCGGCGCCGGCATGGTCTGCCACGACTTCAAAGGCGGCACCGGCACCGCCTCACGGGTGGTCGAGTGCGGCGGCGAGCGCTTCACCGTCGGCGTGCTCGTGCAGGCCAACCACGGCGTGCGCGACGGGTTCGTCGTCAACGGCGCGCCGGTGGGCGCCGTGCTGGGCGACGCCGAGGTGCCGGTGCCCGTCCTGCCCGAGGACGCCCCTCCGGCCGGCGCCGGCTCCATCATCGGCGTCGTCGCGACCGACGCGCCGCTGCTGCCGACGCAGCTCGACCGGCTGGCGCAGCGCGCCGGGCTCGGCGTGGCGCGGCTCGGCGCGTACGCGGACAACTACAGCGGCGACCTGTTCCTCGCCTTCTCGACGGCCAACGCCGGGCTGCCGCCGATGAACTACGGCAGCGGCGGCCCGGCCCGCGTGCCGGTCGAGATGCTCTCGCTGTGCCACATCGACCCGCTGTTCGAGGCCGTGGTGGAGGCGACGTCGGAGGCCATCCTCAACGCCATGCTGGCCGCCGAGACCATGGTCGGGCGCGACGGCGTGACCGTGCACGCGCTCGACGGCGAAGCGCTCCTGGAGGTCCTCGACCGCTACGGCCGCCGGACCGCCGGCGCCTGACGACTGACGAGCGCGCGCCTGTGGCGCAGTCGTGGCGCGCAGTCCGGGCTCGCCGTCGCGCAGTGATGTGCGTCAGGCGCCGGCGCCGGGCTCGGGCAGTGTGAAGGAGAAGGTCGCGCCGCGCCCGGGCGCTCCCTCCGCCCACACGCGGCCGCCGTGCTTGGCCACGAGGCGCTTGACGGTCGCGAGACCGATCCCGTCGCCTTCGTACTCGTCGCGCGTGTGCAGGCGCTGGAACGCGCCGAAGATGCGCTCGGCCGCGGCGCCGTCGAACCCGCAGCCGTCGTCGCGCACGAAGAAGACGCGCTCCTTGCCGCCGTCCTCTCCGCCTACCTCGATCCGCGCCGTCGCGTGCCCGCTCGTGTACTTCCACGCGTTGTCGAGGAGGTTGCCGAGGATCGAGGTGCAGCAGCGCGGGGTCGGCCGTCGCACACAGGCGCGGCTGGACGACGGCCTCGACGTCGCGGTGCGGCTCCCGCAGGCGGAGCTCCTCCAGGATCGACGCGGCCATCGCGCTCACGTCGACGTGCTCGCAGTCGAGGTCCTCACGGCTGGAGCGCGAGAGCACCAGCAGGTGGTCGATGAGCACGCCCATGCGCTGGGCTGCCGCGCGCACGCGCTGCAGTTGCTCCACCTCGGCCGGCTCGAGGCGCGGCAGCCGCCTCCTCGGCGACCAGTTGGCTGAAGCCGTCGATGGCCCGCAGCGGCGCGCGCAGGTCGTGGGAGGCGGCGTAGACGAACGCCTCGAGCTCCCGGTTGGCGTCTTCGAGCTGGGCCGTGCGCTGGAGCACGCGTTCCTCGAGCTCGTCGTTGAGCCTGCGGATCTCCTGCTCGGCGCGCTTGCGCTCGCTGATGTCGCGAGTCACGCCGAGGATCTCGATGACCTCGCCCTCGGGGCCGACATGCGGGATGACCTGCACGTCCGTCCACACGGTCGAGCCGTCCTTGCAGTAGTACTCGAGCTCGCCCACTGGAAGCGTGGGGGCGGCGTGCCGGCCTGGAGGGCGGTGCCGAGCTCTTCGAAGTAGCGCACCGTGACGGCGACCGACGCCGGCGTCTGGATCTGGTCCAGCGGCTGGTACATCGCCTCTTCCGGCGTGTACCCGCGCATCCGCTCGACGGCGGGACTGATGTACGTGATACGGCCGTCGAGCGACATCGTCCAGATCACGTCGTCGGCGGTCTCGGCGAGCAGGCGATGGCGCTCTTCGCTGACCGCCAGCTGCTCCTCGGCCCGCCTGCGCGCGTCGTCGTTCATCGGCGGTCAGGGCGGGCGCTCTCCCTCGCCCTATGTGTCGGTCCGCCCACCAGGCCCCCTCTGTCGCCCACCTCTCACCCATCTTGCCCGCGTGTGCACCACGTGACGCCGTATCCGGTCTGCGTCGCCGCGCCCCGCAGAGTCGCGGCCCACCCGTTTTCCCGGCGGCCGGGGCGGGTACGGGCCGGGAGAGGCGCGCCGCCCGTAGGTGAGCGCGCCGCCGACAGCGAGACAAGGAGCCACCGTGACCGAGACCGACAGCCTGCCGACCCAGTACGACGTCGCCGTCGTGGGCGCCGGCCCGGCCGGGGTGTCGGCCGCGATCAACGTGAGGAATCGCGGCCGCTCCGTGCTCCTGCTCGGCGGTCGGCGCCGTTCGGACGCGTCAACGGTCCGCACGAGGTCGGCAACTACGCCGGCTTCCCGGCGGCGAAGGGCGACGACATCGTCGCCGCGTTCCGCCGCCATCTCGAGGCCTTCGAGGTCGCCGTCACTCCCGACAGGGTGTCGAAGATCGTCGCGGACGGTGACGGCTCCGGCGACGACGGCTACGTGCTGTTCGGGAGCGGCGAGTTCTACCGGGCGAAGACGGTCGTGCTCGCCACGGGCGTCGTGCTCGACGCGACCATCGACGGCGAGGACGACCTGGTCGGCCAGGGCGTGAGCTACTGCGTCACCTGCGACGGCAGGCTGTTCGCCGGCCGCCGCGTGGTCTTCATCAGCTACGGGCCGCCCGGCGAGGACGAGGCGGCCGAGCTGGCCGAAGCGTTCGGCGTCGACGTGACCTACCTGCCGCAGTACGGCGGCGAGTACCGGCTGCCCGCGAGCGTCCACGTGCGCGCGGGCGAGAAGCCCGAGCGGCTGGCCCGCGCCGACGACGGCGTGCACGTCTCGCTGCGGCCGGCGCGCCGGCCGCCGGCGGCGAGGACGCCGAGCTCGTCGCCGACGCCGTCTTCTTCTACCGGGAGGCCGTCGCGCCGCGCACGCTCCTCGACGGCCTCCGGCCGACGGCCCGCACCTGGTCGTCGACCTGCACATGCGCACGTCGGTCCCCGGCGTGTTCGCCGCCGGCGACTGCGCGGGCGGGCCGTACCAGGTCGCCAAGGCCGTCGGCCAGGGCCAGGTCGCGGCGCTCTCCGCCGTGCGGCTGCTGCGCGAGCGCGTCGACGCCTCCGCCTGACCGAGCCGCGGGGGGATGCCGATCTGGCCCTGCGAGCCTTCGTGGCGCCAACGAAGGTGCCATCCAAGGCTCACACCCCCGAACGACATACCCCCCGGCCCCAGCCGGGTCGGTGCGGACGGCACGGTGAAGCGGGCGGCTCTGGAGGCCGGCCGGGCGCGGACACGTAGGAGGGTCCGGGCGCGGCGTAGAATGCCGCCCATGAGCGCCCGTCGTCCGGCGGGGCCCCTCGAGGAGGCACGGCATGGCGACGCGCATGGTGCGGTGGTACCGGCTCGACCCGCCGTCGCTGCCCGTCCGCGAGTGGCTGCCGCGCTACCGGCGCCGCTGGCTGCGGCCGGACGTCATCGCCGCGGTGGCCGTGTGGGCGGTGCTCGTGCCGGAGGGCATGGCGTACGCGTCGCTGGCCGGCATGCCGCCGCAGGCGGGGCTGTTCGCCGCGCTGGCCCCGCTGCTCGTCTACGCCGTCCTCGGCACGTGCCGCCAGCTCACCGTCGGGCCGAGCTCCGCGGTCGCCGCGTACTCCGCCGCGGCCATCATGCCCCTGGCATTCGGCGACACCAGCCGCTTCATCGCGCTCTCCGCGCTGCTCGCGCTTCTCGCCGGCATCCTGCTGCTCGTCGCCGGCCTGGCCCGAGCCGGGTTCGTCGCCGACTTCTTCGCCCGGCCGGTGATGACCGGCTTCGTCGCCGGCCTCGCGCTGGTCATCGCCGTCGGCCAGCTCGCCAAGCTGTTCGGCGTCGAGGGTGGCGGCACCGGGTTCTTCGGCAAGCTGTACGAGCTGATCGAGCAGCTCCCCGGCTACAGCCTGCTCGTCGTTCCTCATCGGGATCGGCGCGCTGGCGCTGATCCTCGTCCTCCGCAAGGTCGCGCCCAAGGTGCCGGGCATGCTCATCGCCGTCGTGCTGGGGGTCCTCATCGTCAAGGCGTTCGACCTGCAGGACCACGGCGTCGCGGTCGTCGGCTCCCTCCCGGACGGCCTGCCGTCGTTCACGGTCCCGGGCTTCTCCCTCGACGACGTCAGGGAACTGCTGCCCGACGCGTTCGCCCTGGCGCTCATCGCCTTCGCCGAGTCGATCGCCGGCGCCCGCCAGCTCGCGGCGGCGCACCACTACGAGGTGGACGCCGACCAGGAGCTCATCGCCCTCGGCGTCGCCAACGTCGGCGCCGGCCTCTTCCAGGGGTTCGCCGTCGACGCCAGCCTCTCGCGGTCGGCCGTCGCCGACTCGAGCGGCGCCAAGTCGCAGCTCTCGAACATCATCCTGTTCGGGTTCCTCATCGTGACGATGCTGTTCCTCCTGCCGCTGTTCCACGACCTGCCGGAGGCGGTGCTCGGGGCGATCGTCATCGCCGCGGTCTCCCACCTCGTCGACATCAAGTCGCTGCGCCGGCTGCGGCGGATCGACAAGACCGACTTCGTCCTCGCCCTGCTGTGCTTCGCCGGGGTGCTCGTGTTCGGGCTGCTCGTCGGCCTGGCGATCGCCGTGGGGCTCTCGCTGCTGGCCCTCGTGTACCGCGCGTACCGGCCCAGCTACGCGGTGCTGGGCCGGGCGCCGGGCGCGGTGGACGACGAGCAGTTCCGTTACCGCGGCGTCGAGGACCACCCGGACGCGGAGACGTTCCCCGGGCTCGTGATCCTGCGTCTGGACGGAGAGCTCTTCTTCGCCAACGCGCGCTGGTTCCGCGACGTGGTGCGCTCGCTGGTACGCGGGCAGACGCCGCCGGTGCGGGAGTTGCTGGTGCACGCCGGCGCCGTGCCGCACATCGACACCACGGCGGCGGACATGCTGCGCAGCCTGATCAAGGAGCTGGACGAGGCCGGTGTCTCACTGGCGTTCGCCAGGGCCACCACCGGCCTCATCCACGACCTGGAGCGCAACGGCATCACCAGGCTCGTCGGCGACGACCTGTTCTACGACACCGTCGCCGCCGGCGTCGACGCGTACCTGCACCGCTCCCAACCGCGCCTGGGCTGAGCCCGGCCGAGGGCGGCCGCGCCAGTGGCCGTCGCCAGTGACACCCGCACGCCTCCGCGTATGCTGCCGGTACGACCGCAGGTTCCTTCTCTCGTGCCGCGGAGCCGAGTGATGCACGCGTCGTCTTACAGGCCACAAGACTCCGTCGCGCTCGACCGCGACGAGCTCGATCCTCGCCCTGCAGGCGCGGGAGCGCTTCCTCGACACCATCCTCGGCAGTCTCGAGACGTTCGTCGCGGTCGACGCGGACTGGCGCATCACGTTCGCCAACTCCGCCTCTGCGCAGATCGTCCGGCGGCCCATCGACGAGCTCGTCGGCGGCGACCTGTGGGGTCTATGCCGTCGGTCCGGCAGGAGCAGACCGCCGTGCACCTGCGGCGCGCGATGACCGAGCGAGTCACCACCCAGTACGAGGTTTCCGGACCAGACGGGAGCGCGTATCTCGGGAGCGGTATCCCCTCGGAGACGGCGGCTTGGCGATCTACGTCCGTGACGTCACAGACGAGAGGCGGCGTGAGAGCGACCGCGACGAGTTGTTCGCAGCGCTCCGGCAGAGCGAGCAGAGCTTCGAGGCGGTCTTCGAGGCGTCGCCCTTCGCCATGTCCCTGACCGAGATGCCGTCCGGCGCGATCACCCGCGTCAACAGCGCGTTCGAGGAGCTCTTCGGCTTCTCGCGGGAGGCACTCGTCGGCAAGTCCAGCCCCGAGCTCGGCATCTCGGAGCCGGAGTCGCAGGCCGAGGTCGCGCGCCGCTTCGCCGAGGACGGCGTGGTGCGGGAGGTCGAGGTGCCGCGGCAGACCCGTGACGGAGATCAGATGATCCTGTCGATCAATCTCGACTGGGTGACGGTCGGTCAGCGCAAGGCCGTCCTCACCAGCATCCGCGACGTCACCAGGCGGGTCCGGACAGGCGGAGCTGCAGAGGAGCGGCGAGGCTCTGGAGGCCAGCGAGCAGACGCTACCGGAGCATCGTCGAGACCACCGGCGACGGCATCATGATCGGCGACCCGACGGCTGCATCACCTTCGTCAACCAGCGCATGGCGGACATGCTGGGCTACGAGCGGGAAGAGCTCGAGGGCATGCACGGCTTCGACCTCATCTTCCCCGACTGGTCGCCGGCCGTGCTGGACAACCGCGCGCGCTCGACGAAGGGCAGGCGGTGCGCGGCGAGTTCAAGCTCCGCCGCAAGGACGGCACGCCCATCTGGACGGTGTTCAGCTCCACGCCGATGTTCGACGTTGAGGGCGGTCACACCGGCAACCTCACCCTGCACAGCGACATCACCGAGCGCCTGCGCACGGAGGAGGTCCTGCGCGAGCGCGAGCTGGCGGCGGCGGCGCAGGAGGAGAGGAGCCGGCTCGCCCGCGACCTCCACGACTCCGTCACGCAGGCCCTGTTCGCCGCGAGCCTCAAGGCCGAGGCGCTCACCACCGCGGGGGACGTCGCGCCCGAGACGGCCAAGGTGCGTGGAGGAGGTGCGCCGCCTCACCGGCGGGCGCCCTGGCCCAGATGCGCACGATGCTGCTCGAGCTGCGCGGGGAGGCGCTGGAGAAGATCCCCATCCGCCAGCTCCTGCGCAACGTCGTCGAGGCCACGGAGAGCCGCACGCAGACGAGGGTCGAGCTCAGCATCGAGGGGGACGAGACACTCCCGCCGCGCTGCACGTGGCGATCTACCGCATCGCGCAGGAGGCGCTCAACAACGTCGCCCGGCACGCCCGCGCCGAGCACGCCTCGGGTGGAGCTCCAGGCCGGGGCGTCGCTGGTGCGGCTCTCGGTGAGCGACGACGGGCAGGGCTTCGAGCCGGGGCCGCAGGGGCCGGCGCACCTGGGGCTGCGCTCCATGCTGGAGCGCGCCGCCGAGGCCGGCGCCGACCTGCGGGTCGAGTCCGCTCCGGGGCGCGGCACCAGCATCATCGTGGAGTGGCGGCCGCCGGCCAGTTGACACCCGGCGGCCCCCATGGACAATGGCCGAAGCCGGTCACGGGTGTGGCCGGCACGTTCGGAGAGGGCGCTTGACCGTAGCATCGTCACCGGATCAGGGCACGGCTGGGGCGACGACGCTGCCCCGGTCGTTCGCTGCGTGGGTCGCCCGCTACGGGGACGAGCCCGCGCTCAGCAGCCGCGTGGACCGCGTCTTCACCTCCTTCAGCTACAACGAGCTCGACAGGCGCGCGAGCGTGCTCGCGTACGCGCTCGCCCACGAGCTGGGCGTGCGGCGCGGCGAGCTCGTCGCGCTCGTCTGCGACAACCGCCCCGAGTGGATGGTGTGCAGCCTCGCCATCCACTTCGTCGGCGCCGTGGACGTGCCGCGCGCCTCGGACACGCCGCACGACATCCTCGAGGCGATCCTGCGGCACGCGGAGCCGGCGGTCGTGATCGTGGAGAAGCCGGCGCTCCTGCCGCTCGTGCGCGAGGCGCTGCCGGACGCGCGCGCGGTCGTGGTCATCGACGCGCGCGCGTCGCCGGACGGCAGCGGAGCGCCGCCGCGACCGCCGCGCCGCCTTCCTCCGCCGGGCCCGGCCCCGCCATGTACACCCTGGCCGGGCTGATGGCGGCCGGCGAGGCCGCGTGGCCGGCCGGCGGCCGACGAGGTCGCCCGGCGCCGCGACGAGGTCCTGCCGGACGACCTGGCCACCGTCATCTACACGTCCGGCACGACCGGCACGCCCAAGGGCGTCGCGCTGACGCACGCCAACTACGAGCTGAACCTGCGCGAGCTCCCGCAGCTGCTCGAGATCGAGTGCGAGCCGGTGGTCACGGTGCTGCAGCCGTGGCACGCCTACGAGCGCCAGATGCAGCTCATGTACCTGAGCAAGGGCTGCCACATCCACTACAGCAGCGTGCTGCACCTGCGCGGCGACCTGCCCGAGGTCAAGCCGGTGGTCATGGCCACGGTGCCGGAGCTGTGGGTCAAGCTGTACAAGGGCGTGTTTCTCAAGATCGACGGGCGGCCACCCACCCAGCGCAGGCTCGCGCGCTGGCTGGTGGCGCGCGCGCTCACGTACGCTCGCGCGCGGCGGGTGCTCGAGGGTCGCGAGCCCGAGGTGCGGCCGCGCGGCCCGCTGCGTCGCAAGCTGTGGCGCGGCTGGGCGCGCGTGGCGACCGCGACGCTCAGGCCGGCGTTCGCCCTGGCCGACCGCCTCGTCTTCCGCGAGGTCCGCGCCGGGCTCGGCGGCCAGCTGCGGTTCCCCTGCGTCGGCGGCGGCCCGCTGCCCGACGCCGTGGACGAGTTCTTCGACGCCGCCGGCATGCCGCTGCTGGAGGGGTACGGCATGACGGAGGCCATCGTCGTGATGTCCATGCGCGCCCCGTTCCACCGCCGGCTGCGCACCGCCGGCCACATCATCCCCGGCATGGAGTACAAGCTGACCACCGGGGACGGCCGTCCTTGCCGGCCCGGCGACGTCGGCCGGCTGCAGGTCCGCGGGCCCAACATCATGCGCGGGTACTACAAGGACCCGGAGCGGACGGCGCAGGTGCTCAGCGCCGGAGGGCTGGCTGGACACCCACGACATGGCGCTGGTGCACGCCGACGGCAGCCTGCGCGTGCTCGGCCGCTCGGACGACACCCTGGTGCTCACCAACGGCGAGAACGTCAACGCGCCGTACCTCGAGAACGAGCTCTGCGCCAGCGAGTGGATCGAGCGCGCGGTGGTGGTCGGCGAGGGACGGCCGTTCGTGGCCGCGTTCCTCGCCCCGAGCCGCGCGCACCTCGAGGCGCTGGCGCGGCGGCTCGGCCTCCCGATCGACGACCTGGCGGCGCTCGTCACCGACGAGCGCGTGCTCAAGCACTACCGGCACCTCGCCAGCGTGATCAGCGGCGACGCGCGCCGGTTCGCCCCGTACGAGCGCGTGCACCGCGTGCGCCTGTGGCTGGACGAGTTCCGCATCGGCCGCGAGCTCAGCCAGACGCTGAAGCTGCGTCGCCGCGAGTTCCTGCGGCTGCACTCCGACAAGATCGACGAGATCTACACGCCGTAGCGCTGGGGCCGGACCGTGCCGGGTCGGATCGCGAGGCTGCGGGTGCGCGGCGGTCCGGCCGGCGCCGGCGTCGCGTGGGGGGATGCCTGTTCGGGGGTAGGAGCCTTCGATGGCACCTTCGATGGCACCTCGATGGCACCTTCGATGGCACCATCCGGGGCGCCAGGGCCAAATCGGCACCCCTCCCCGCGCCACGGCACGCGCAGCGCCGAGCCGGTCGTCGTTCTCTGCGTCAGGCGACGAGTCGCGGCGGCGGAATGCGCGAGGGCTACGCCGGCGAGGGCTCCGGCAGCGCGAGCAGCGACCGTGCGCGGCGCTCACCTCCACGGTCGGCGCCGGCTGGTGCGTGAACGGCGAGGCGTCCTGCAGCCACTGCGGCAGGTCGAGCTGGAACAGCGGGCTGAGGAGGACTGCCGCGGCGAGCAGCACCCACGACACGGCGACGGCGCGGCGCGGGAGCAGCGCGACGAGCGCCGCGACCGCCGCCGCGATCACGAGTACGGCGGGCAGCTCCGCGAGGCAGGCGCCGACGAGCTCGCGCGGGATGCCGCGGTCGCCGGTCGCCCAGGCCGCCGTGACGCCGGCGGCCGCGGCGTAGGCGAGCAGCAGCACGGCGGCCTCCGACGGCCGCGCCCGCGAGGTGGCCGAGCATCCAGCGCGGCCGGCCCACGGCGCCGGCCAGGACCGGCTCGAGACGGCCGCCGGCCTCTTCCTCGCGCATGCGCAGGACCGCCTGGACCACGTAGATGCCGCCGCGATGCCGCCCATCAGGACGACCGGGCCGAACCAGGCGTCGAGCGATCCCGGCCGCGCCGCGGCGTCGCGCCGTCGCGCGCTCGCGCCGAACGGCCTTGCCGGCACTCTCGCTGACGGAGCCGAAGATCAGGCCGAACCCGACGAGCGCCGCCAGCCAGCCGAGGAACGCCGGCCGCTGCAGTCGCCAGGCGAGGGAGGCCGGCCCGCGGAGGAGCGGCGAGGCGTGCTGCGCGACCGGCGCGCTCGGGGAGCACGCCGGCGCCGAGGTCCCGGCGCGTCACGAGGCGGCCGGCCACCGAGCAGGAGCGCGACCGAGAGGACGGCCGGCAGCAGCAGCACCCACCACTGCTCGGTCGCCGAACGGTCGCAACTGGTAGCCCCAGCCGAGCGGCGTGAGCCAGCCGGGCCAGGCGCTGTACGCCACCGTCCCGGTGGCGTCGGTGTGCCCGAGCACGTTGCCGACGCCGCTGACCAGGAACGAGACGGCCAGCGCGGCGACGGCCAGTCCGCGTCGCGCCGCGCGCGGACCGGGAGAGCTGCGCCGTCACGGCCGCCACGCCGGTGAAGGCCACGCCGACGGCGGCGATCGGCCGCGCCGGCGGCGAAGGAGCCCGCGAGCCGGCTGGCCGGCGGCGACGAGGCCGAGCGCGGTCAGCGGCGCGAGCACGAGGTCCGGCGCCGAGCGCCACGAGGACGGCCGCGGCGAGTCCCGCCGCCGGGCCGACCACGGCCGCGCCCAGCAAGCTCGGCGCGGCCGGTCTCCTCGTTCTGGCGCGTGTGCCGCACCACGCAGCGTGATGCTCATGACGGCGGCGAGGACGGCGAGCGTGACGAACCCCCGGTTCATCGCGTACGCGCCGATGCTCGCGCCGGGCGAGAGGCTGAGCATGCGGAACCCGGCGTTGCCGGCCATGAGGCGCGTCTCGCGCAGCACGTCGGCCTGGGTCGGCAGGTCGCTTGCGAACGCCAGCGCGAACAGGGCGGGGAGGACGGCGAGGGCGACCACCCAGCCGGAGAGGACGATACGGTCGCGGCGCAGCGCCAGGCGCAGCAGGCGTGTGGTCCCGGTGAACGCGCTCATCGCAGGACCTCGAGGCCGTGGCGGTCGGCGCGGATGGTCGGCGGCGGGACGGTCGGCGGCCACGACCGTCCTCCGCGTAGTGCCGCAGGAACAGCTCCTCGAGGGTCGGGGGAGAGGTCCGCAGGGAGCGCACCTCGAGGTCGACGAGGTGCTCCAGAACGCGGTTGAGGTCGGCGTGGTCCACGGAGAACTCGGCGTGGGTGCCGGCGACGACGGCGTCGTGCACGCCGGGCAGGCGGGTCAGGCCGTCGACCGGGCGGCGGTGTCGACGGCCACCGTGGTGCGCGTGAGGTGCCGGAGCTCCTCGAAGGTGCCGGTGTCGGCGGTGCGGCCGGCACGCACGATGGTGAGCCGGTCGCAGAGGGCCTCGACCTCCGAGAGGATGTGGCTCGAGAGCAGGACGGTGCCGCCCGAGGCGTTCGCCTCGCGTACGACGTCCTGGAACACGGCCATCATCAGCGGGTCGAGGCCCGACGTCGGCTCGTCCAGCAGGTAGAGCTCGACGTCCGAGGCGAAGGCCGCGACGAGCGCCACCTTCTGCCGGTTGCCCTTGGAGTAGGCGCGGCACTTCTTGCCGGGGTCGAGCTTGAAGCGCTCGATGAGCTCGGCGCGGCGCGCGGGGTCCAGGCCCCCGCGCAGGTCGCCGAGCAGGTCGATCACCTCGCCGCCCGTCAGGTTCGGCCACAGGCTCACGTCGCCGGGCACGAACGCGAGGCGGCGGTGCAGGCGGGCGGCGTCGCGCCAGGGGTCCAGCCCCAGCACCGACGCCGCCCCGCCGTCGGCGTGCAGCAGGCCGAGCAGCACGCGCAGGGTCGTGGTCTTGCCGGCGCCGTTCGGGCCGAGGAAGCCGTGCACCTCGCCGGCCCGTACGTCCAGGTCGAGCCCGTCGAGGGCCGGGTGGCGGCCGAACCGCTTGTGCAGGCCGGTCACCGAGATCGCCGTCGTCATCGTCTTCTCACCTCGCACTTGTGTAGTCAGATACGCATACGTGTATCATGTACACAAGAAGTATGACATACACTCGGTGTACACTGCAAGCAATCGCCGTTGAGGAGCTCTGAGATGACCGAAGCAGTACCCACAGCACTGGACCGGCTCTGGGGCGCCGTGGCGGGCCCGGAGCGGCCGGCACGCGTCGGGCTGAGCCTCGAGCGGATCGTCGAGAGCGCCGTGGATGCTGGCCGACCAGGACGGGCTCGGCGCCGTGTCCATGAAGCGCGTCGCCGAGCGACTCGGCTTCACCACCATGGCGCTGTACCGGCACGTGGCCGGCAAGGACGAGCTTCTGCTGATGATGCAGGACACGTGCTGGCGGCCTCCGGAGGGGTTCGACATCTCGCCCGACGACTGGCGCGCCGGGCTCGAGATCTGGACGCGCGGGCAGGTCGCGATCCTGGACCGCCATCCGTGGCTGGAGCAGGTGCGGCACATCGAGCGGGCCGGTACGCCCAGCCAGCTCATGTGGATGGAGCTGGGCCTGCGGGCGCTGTCGCGCACGCCGCTGGCGGAGGGCGCCAAGATCGAGGTGCTGCTGCTGCTCAGCGGCTACACGTTCTCCTACGCGCGCCTCTCGGCCACCGCGGCCGACGGCGAGCGGCGCGGCTACTTCGAGGCCGGCGACGAGGCTCCCGCCTTCGCCGGCCTGCTGCGTCAGGTCGCCGGCCCCGAGAGGTTCCCGGCGCTGCTGGCGGCGGTGGCCGGCGGGGCGTTCACGCCGGACCGGCCCTTCCCGGACCTCGAGTTCGACCTGCGCGTCCTGCTCGACGGCGTGGACGCGCTCGTCGCGCGCGCGGCGGGCGCGGATGCGCTGAGACCCTGCGCGCCCGCCTGCTCGGCGCCTGGCGGCTGCTCGACGCGGTCGCCGAGCCCGTGGACGGCTCGCCGCCGCAGCGGCCGCACGGCGAGCGCCCCGTCGGGCTCATCCTGTACACGCCCGACGGCCACATGGCCGTGCAGATCATGGCGGCGGACCGCGCGGTCCCGGCCTCGGCCGACTGGACCGCGCTCACGCCCGAGGAGTACGCCGCGGAGGCCCGCACGTACTTCGCCTACGCGGGGACGTTCGAGGTGGACGAGGCCGCGGGCGCCGTCACCCACCACATGGCCGTGGCGCTCTTCCCGCGGTGGGTCGGCGACGGCCAGGTGCGGGTGGTGGAGCTCGACGGCGACCGGCTGGTGCTCAGGAGCGCCGCGCCCGTCGTGACCGGCGGCGGGCTCGCCACCATGCGCATCAGCTGGGAGCGGGCGAGGAGCTGACGCGCCCGGCGCGGCCGCGGCCGGCCTCGCCCAGCTCGGCGCGGCCGGCCTACTTCCCGGCCCGGGCGTACTTGCGCAGCCCCGCCCGGGCCGCCGCCTCCGACATCCCCGACCTGACGAACGGCGAGTAGAGGATGCGGATCACGGCGGCGTCGTTCTGGCTCCAGTTGGTGAGCGTGTTCGCCTTGTACATCACGCTGTGCCGGCGGTCCGCCGCCGAGAGGAAGTGCCCGCTCGCGCCGATGGCGTGGGTCAGCTCGTGGATCAGGGTGGACTTCATCTCGTCGGGCGTGTCCTGGACGCCCGCGTCGACGGCGATCCTGGCCCGGATGAGCCCCGGGGAGCCCTGGTAGAACCGCGTCCGCGTGTTGCCCACGCTGTCGGCGCCGTTCTGGCGCACGTACGCGGCGTGCTCGAGGAACTGGACGGTGATCAGCGGGTCCGTGCTCCCGAGGCGGAAGTCCACCTCTCCCTGCAGCCGGTCGAGGCGCCGCAGCAGCAGACGGACGTAGCTCTGGACGCCGGGACCGCCGCCGTTGAGCAGCTCGACCGTCACGGTCCTCCGCTCCCACTTGGCGACGATCCTGGGATGGGTCGCCGAGCCGCCGCCCACGCCGAGGACCATGGTCGTGAAGTAGTTGCCGAACCAGGCCTTGCCGGCCACCTTGCGCGTGTACGGGTCCAGGGTGGTGAGCTGCACCGGCTGGACCGGCTCCCGCGCCAGCAGCCCGAAGGCGTCCCTGCTCTGCAGCCACTCGAACGCGCGCACGCCGCCGTAGATCGCGGCGGCGAGCACGACCAGGCTGAGCAGCGTGACGATCAGGCGGCCGACGAGACGCATGCACACCTCCCTCGGCTGTTCTGTACCCGGGTCCATCGTACGCCTCGCCCCGATGGTAGGCTCGCGGCATGGACACGGACATCCTCGCCACCGTCATCGCCGGCATCCTGCTGGTCGTCGCCGCCGTCGGGGTGGTGTACCCCGTGCTGCCCGGCAGCCTCATCGCCATCGTGACGCTGCTGGTCTGGGCCTGGGTCATCGGCTCGTGGCCGGCCTGGGTGGCGGCGGTGATCGGCACGCTGCTCTGCGCGGTCGGGTGGTCGGCGAGCGCCGTCCTCACGGGACGCAAGCTCAAGGAGCTCGAGGTGCCCAAGTGGTCCATCCTCGTGGCGGCGCTGGCCGGCCTCGTCGGCATGTTCCTCATCCCGGTGGTCGGCATCTTCGTCGGGTTCGCCGTCGGGCTGCTGGTGAGCGAGGCGGTGCGCCACCGCGACGTCCGCCGGGCCGTGCACTACAGCCTGCAGACGCTGAAGGCGATGGGCGCCGGCGTGCTGGTGGAGTTCGGGCTGCTGTGCGCCGCCGCGGCCGTGTGGTCGGCCGGCGTGCTCGCGCACTTCGCCACCCGGTAGACGGGCGCACGCCGCTCCGTCGCCTCTCCGGGAACAGCCCGGACATGGGTCAACGGAGGAGGCGATCATGACCATCGATCGTCACATCCTCGTCGGGCGTGACGTGTACTCGCGTGACGACCGGAAGGTCGGCGAGGTCAGGGGAGTGACGGCGGACGCCGAGTTCGTCATCGTCGCCCGGCCGCTCTGCGAGGACCTGCTGGTACCCGATCGAACGGACTCCACGAGGCCGGCGGCCGGCTCGAGACCCGGTGCGACGCGTCGTACCTGGACGGCGCGCCGGACGCGGACCCGGACCACCTCACGCTGGACGACCGCCGCCGGCTGGAGGAGTTCTACCGGTCGCTGGCCGCGTACGGCCTGACGTCGACGCGCCGCCCGGGCCCTGCGGCCGGGGCGGCGCGTCGGTCACGCTCGCGGTGACGTCGCTCAGGCGGAGCGGCGCTCCTGCCCCGGGACGACCGGGGTGCAGCGCCGCAGGACGCCGGTGCGCTCGCAGCGCTCGTCCGCCGCCCGGCGGTGGCGCAGCCGCTCCGCCTTCATCTGGTCGTCGCGGACCCAGCCGCCTCGATGCTCGATGCCGATGACGCGTTCCATGACTCCTCCAGCCTGCTGCGGCCGCGCTCAGGCGGCCGGCTTGGTGGCGCGGACGAAGCCGCTGACCACGCGGATGCCCTCGGGGACCTCGCTGAGGTCCACGCCGCAGAGCTCCCGCTCCGCCTCGTACACGTGCGTGACCTCGATCGGCGGCGTCGGCGAAGCCGGCTCGCCGCAGCTTCTCGAGGTAGTCCTGCTCCTCGAGCGCCCCGGCGACGCACCCGGACCACGCCTCGATGCTGCGCATGATGTGCTCCGGGACGAGGCTCATGTCTCCCTGGAACACGATGTCGGAGACGGCGAACCGCCCGCCGGGCTTGAGCACCCGGAACGCCTCGGCCAGCACCTTGTCCTTGTCGAGCGAGAGGTTGATGACGCAGTTGCTGATGATCACGTCGACGGACGCGTCCGGCAGCGGGACGTCCTCGATCTCGCCCTTGAGGAACTCGACGTTGGTCACGCCGGCCTCCTGCTGGTTCTTGCGCGCGAGCGCCAGCATCTCGTCGGTCATGTCGAGGCCGTAGGCCTTGCCGGTCGGGCCGACACGCTTCGCCGAGAGCAGCACGTCGATGCCGCCGCCGCTGCCGAGGTCGAGCACCGTCTCGCCGGGCTTGAGGCCGGCGAGCGCCGTCGGGTTGCCGCAGCCGAGGCTCGCGAGCACGGCGCCGTCGGGGAGGTCGCCGGTCTCGTCGATGTCGTAGAGGCCGCGGGCGATCTCGTCCTGCGCCTCGACGGCCTTGCCGCCGCAGCAGCTGCTGGACGGCCCGCAGCAGCTGGCCGGCGCCGTGGCGTCCGTGGCCGCGACGGCGCGCTCCGCGTAGTGGTCGCGGATCCTGCCCTTGAGGTCTGGACGTCTGGTCTCGCTCATCCCCGGCTCCCTGTCGTCGAAGTGTCAAATCAACTTTTGTTGTTGTTATTCTACGACCCGGCCGCCTGAGCGTCAATACCAAATCAAGATTTCTTGTGCTATGCTGACGACATGACCACGCAAACCGACAGGACGACCGCCGTCGCCGTCGCTGCACCCGCACTGTCTCCGGAGGCTCTCGAGCGGCTCGCGCGCGTCGCCAAGGCGCTCTCCGACCCCATCCGCCTGGGCATGCTGGACGTGATGACGCAGGGCCGCGGCTGCTGCGGGCTCATCGACCCTCAGGAGCGCGGCGTCCCCGGCTCGGGCGACCCCGCGGGCATCTGCGTCTGCGAGTTCCAGGAGCAGTTCGGGCTCGCGCAGTCCAAGGCGTCCTATCACCTGCGCGTGCTCAAGGACGCGGGGCTGGTGACGGAGGAGGTCCGCGGCAAGTGGAGCTTCTACACGGTGGACGGGGAGCGGATCGCCCAGGCGATGCGCGACCTCGCCAGCGTCGTCAACGCCGACGGGGTCTGCTGAGCCGGCGGACCACGCGATCGGCACCGGCATCATGAAGGCGCGAGCAGGCCAGTCGCGCTGCGGGCGAGAGCCGGCCGCCCAGCGCCGCCGCAGTCGCAGCCGCTACGGCGGCGCCGGCGACGGCGCCCTTGAGCGAGAATGAGCGTCCGGGCAGCCAAGGCAGCAGTGCGGAGTGATGCCGCCGCCGGCGCTGACGGCCAGGCCGGCGGCGCCGACGACCGCAGCGTCTTGCGCAGGCCGCGCCGCAGCGAGATCCCATCGGCGTCGACGCTCGATGCGGCGATGACGCGCGCGTAGGCGAGCAGCATCCTGCGGTCCCAGAGATACTGCAGCTCCGCCGGCACGAGCTCGAGGCGCTCGCGCGCGTCGAAGCTGACGGTGCGCATGGCCGAGTCGGCCTTCATGCCCGACGCAGGAACTCCGGCACGTCGGCCGGCCGGCACGGGCCGAACGTCACGCGGAAGCCGCAAAGCTCCTTGACCCGATGCGCCGCGACCCCGGGCGCCGCCAGCTGCGGAAGGACGAGGCGCCGGTGGTCGACGACCTCCGCGAGACGCGTCTCGTCGACCATGCGCGCCACCTCCTCCGCCGAGAAGGTCCCCTTGCCGGCGGCGCACCAGACGTTGATGCCCCGCGTGTCCACGACGAGGAGCCACGCGTCGGTGGCTGGAGCGAGCTGCGCAGGACGTCGAGGGTGAGCTTGTAGTTCGCGGTGACCAGGACGGGACTGGCAGTGGTCCGGAGCGCCGACGGCGTAGAGGCCGGGGCGCACGCGGTAGTCGTCGCGCGAGAAGCCCCAGCGCATGCGCCAGGTGCCGAGCCGGTCGGCTCGGGTGAGTAGCTGTGGAGATGACGCGGCACCGGGCCCGCCGGCGTCTCCAGCTCGCCGATGACGTAGGCCGCCGGTCCGTAGGCGTAGTCCGCCGGCGGCGCGGGGGTCGATCCGCAGCAGGTGCTCTGGCGCGGCTCCAGGGAGCCGAGGGCCGCCCGCAGCATGCCGGATGACTTCGCCGGCTGCGCCGGAGCCGCAGCAAGAGACTCCTGCGCGGGCTCGCGCGGAGCCGCAGCAGCCGCCGCGCAGGCTCGCGGCTCCGCCGCGCCGGCGGGAGACTGTCATCGACTCAGCCACAGGCACAGCTCGGACCGTCGTCCTCAGCTCGCAGCCGCCGGGTGGTCTCGAGGAACGCGCCGAGCCGGGCGTCGAAGTTGTCCCAGTCGATGGCGTAGTAGGTGCGCGCGCCCTCGCCGCGCATGGTCACGAAGCCCGCGTCGCGGAGGGTGGCGAGGTGATGGGAGACGAGCGGCTGGCTGCCGCCGACGTGCGCGACGATCTCGCAGACGCACTTCTCGCCGCTCATGAGCTGCTCGACGATGTCGGCGCGGGTGGAGTTGCAGAAGGCCTTGAAGAAGGCGGTGAAGTCGGCGATCGAGGCGGCGTCGGCGCCGGCCTGGCGTGCGCTCGTCATGCTTCCTCCCGGTGCGGCCATTGCCTCGGGAAGCTTACATTGACAACGGTTTATGGTCAACGTAGCTTTATATAAGCGCATGCCTATCGACTCGTCATCAGGAGCGTGCAGACGGTGCGGACCATCTCGCTCCGATCGGCCCTTCGCCGTCTTCTCCGACGTGCACGGCAACCTGCCGGGCCTCGAGGCGATCCTCGCGGACATCGAGGCCCGGGGCATCGCCGACGTGCTCTGCCTCGGCGACCTCGTCGGCTACGGCCCGTACCCCGACGAGGTCGCCGCGCTGGTGCGCGACCGCGGCATCCCGTGCCTGATGGGCAACTACGACCAGGGCATCGGCTTCAGCACCGGCGACTGCGGCTGCGTCTACAAGACCGACGAGCAGCGGGCCGAGGGCGCGGCGTCGCTGGCCTGGACGGACCGCGTCACGACCGACGAGACGCGCGCGTACCTGCGCACGCTCGAGGACCGCTTCGTGCTCGAGACGCCGGCCGGCGAGCTGCTGGCCGTGCACGGCAGCCCTCGCCGCATCAACGAGTACCTGTTCGAGGACCGGCCCGAGCGCGCGATGGCGCGGATGGCCGAGGAGAACCCGTACCGCGCCATCCTCTTCGGCCACACGCACGTGCCGTACGCCCGCGAGGTCGCTCACGGCGACGCGGGCGCCACCACGCTCTTCGTCAACGTCGGCAGCGGCGGCCGCCCCAAGGACGGCGACTGGCGCGTGTGCTACGCGGTCGTCGACCCCGGCCGGCTGGCCGCCGGCGAGCCGGCCGTCGAGTTCGTCCGCGTGCCCTACGACTACGAGCGCCTGCAGGCGGCGCTCGCCGGCACCGACCTGATCACGACGTTCGCGGGGCCGCCGCAGGCGGACGCCGCGCCGGAGGAGCCCGCATGACCGTCGCCGCCCCGCGCCGCCGCCTCTCGTTCCTCGACCGGTACCTGACGCTGTGGATCTTCCTCGCCATGGCCATCGGCGTGGTCGTCGGCTGGGCCTTCGTCAGCGTGCCCGAGTTCATCGACAGGTGGACGGTGGGCACCACCAACATCCCCATCGCCATCGGCCTCATCATCATGATGTATCCGCCGCTCGCCAAGGTGCGCTACGAGGAGCTCGGCGACGTCTTCAAGGACTACAGGATCCTCGGCCTCAGCCTCGTGCAGAACTGGCTGATCGGCCCGTTCGTGATGTTCTTCCTCGCGATCATCTTCCTGCACAACTACCCGGAGTACATGGTCGGGCTGATCATGATGGGCCTCGCGCGCTGCATCGCCATGGTGATCGTCTGGAACCAGCTGGCCCGGGGCGACACCGAGTACGCCGCCGGCCTCGTCGCCTTCAACAGCATCTTCCAGGTGCTGTTCTACAGCGTCTTCGCCTGGGTCTTCGTCACCAAGCTGCCGCCGCTGTTCGGGCTCGAGGGCGCGACGGTGGACGTCTCCATCGGCCAGATCGCCAAGAGCGTCGCCATCTACCTCGGCATCCCGTTCGTGGCCGGCATGATCACCCGCTACGTCGGCCTGAAGGTCAAGGGCCGGGAGTGGTACGAGCACAAGTTCATCCCGCGCATCAGCCCGCTCACGCTGATCGCCCTGCTGTTCACGATCTTCGTGATGTTCAGCCTCAAGGGCGACCTCATCGTGCAGCTGCCGCTCGACGTGGTGCGCATCGCGATCCCGCTCGCCATCTACTTCGCGATCATGTTCTTCGTCAGCTTCTACATGGGCCGGCGCATCGGCGCCGACTACTCCAAGACGGCGACGCTGAGCTTCACCGCGGCGAGCAACAACTTCGAGCTGGCCATCGCGGTGGCCATCGCCACCTTCGGGCTGAACTCCGGCGAGGCGTTCGCCACGGTGATCGGCCCGCTGGTCGAGGTGCCGGTGCTGATCGGCCTCGTGAGCGTCTCCCTGTGGTTCGGCCGCAAGTACTGGGGCGTCACGGACGCGCCGGTGCCCGCCGCGGTGGCGGCAGGGTTGCGACGAGGTCGGCTGCGGCCCGCTCGGCGGCAAGGCGG
>CAVTPJ010000005.1:0-269227 GCA_963736645.1 uncultured Thermoleophilia bacterium
CGTGGTGAGCCACGAGATGGGCTTCAGCCGCGACGTCGCCGACCGGGTCGTGTACATGGACGACGGCTACTTCATCGAGCAGGGCCCGCCGAGCGAGGTGTTCTTCCACCCCAAGGACGACCGCACCAAGCGATTCCTGCGGCACATCCTGCCGGAGAAGGAGCCCGAGCACGCCAAGGAGCTCGGCATTCTCGAGGTCGACCAGGAGCTGCCCGAGCCGGACGAGGTCCCGCTTCAGGGCCCGCCCGGCGCGGACATGCGGGCCCGCCCGGCGCGGCGCTGAGTGAGGACAACCTCGCCGACACCGCCATCCCCGAGGTCCCGCTCTCCAACGGCCCGATGGGCGAGACACCCCTGCCTCCGGGAAACGAGAAGCTCTGAGAGGGCCGGCCGTGAGGCCGACAGAGAGAAGCCGACCGGGGCGGCGGGCGCGGTAGCGCCCGCCGCCGCCGGTCGGCATGAGGCGGGTCTCCGCCGCCGGAGCGCCGAGGGCTACTGCACGTTGGCGTTCACGTTGAGCGGGACCGTCGCCAGGAGACGGCCGTCAGAGCTCGCGCGCACCTCGAACTTCGCCTCGAGCCGGATCCGCTCCGGTTCGCCCATGTAGTTGCACTGGTCGATGAAGTGCCACGCGGCCATCGATGTCCCCCAGGTATCGTTGCCCTGCGTGAAGGAGTAGGTGTAGCCCGACGTCATGCTCCGCTGCATCGGCACCGTGACCCATGCGTTTCCGGCGCCGGGCCACCAGGTCCACGTCGGTGACCGCGCCGTGTCCGCCAGTATCCGTGTAGTAGTCGTGCCCGCAGACGCAGCCGCGGATCTTGCCGATCACGTACACGTTGCCCGCGTTCTTGGTCTGCCGCATGCTGTAGCTGGTGAGCCGGTACACGCCGGGGTGTGAGTCCGACACATCGAAGTTGACTCTGACCCAGAGGCTGAGGTTGGCCGCACCGTTCGGGTACTGCCAGGTGCGGCTGTTCACCGTGCTCTCCGCGTGCCACACGGCGAAAGCGGACGCCGGCAGCAGGACCAGCACCGCCGCGGACAGCGCCAGTGCCAAGGTGAATCGCTTGATCATGATCTCTCCTCTTGTCCGTTGAGCTCTTGGCCCACCGCTCCATCCCATCGCCTGATCGATGGAGGTGATGCCACGATGCGAGCTGTGATCGGGGTCCGGCCCTCGAGCCACTACCGCAGTGAGGTAGCAGGCGACAGACCGACCGGCCGGCCCCGGGACGCGTCATGCGGATGGTCCGAGACGATGCGCTTCTCGCTCGGTCGACTCCGGCGATCGAGCGGCAAACGTGAGCTCGATAGGCCGGTGCAATGCCTGCAGGCCGGTTGACCCTAGCGAGGCGGAGGAGTCTCCCGCAAGGCCTCCGAAGATGGGCAAGGGTGACAATGCGCCGATGGTCGCCGGCGCCGGCGTGACGCGCCGCCCGCCGGCCGATAGCATCTCCGGCGGCGACCGGGAGGGACCATCCATGGCGGAGCAGACGGTGCGGATCGACCCCATCAGGCCACGCCTGCAGTGGCGGGTGCTCACGGATGCCGATATCGAGCGGCTCGAGTCGGCGGTCTACGAGACACTGGCCGGCGTTGGCGTGCGCTTCCCGCTGGAGCGCGCGCTCGACGCGCTCGAACGCGGCGGCTGCCGCGTCGATCGCGCGACGCGGGTCGCGCGGATGCCTGAAGAGGTCGTGCGGGCGGCGCTCCAGGCGGCGCCCCGGGCGCCGCGCCTCGCCGCCCGCGACCCACGTTGCGACATCGTGCTCGACGGCTCCGCCTGCCACCTGAGCAACGACGGCTGCGGGGTGCGCGTCATCGACCCGGAGGCCGGCGAGCTGCGCGCGAGCACCAAAGCCGACGTGGCCGACTCCGCTCGCTTCGTGGATGCAGTCCCCCAGGTGAGCTTCTACTGGGGCCCCATCGTCACCGCCGAGGATGTGCCGCTCGCGACGCGTCCGCTGCACGAGCTCGAGGCGGTCTTCGCCGGCACGAGCAAGCACTTCCAGGCGGTCGACATCGTCGGAGAGGACATGACGCGCCGCGCCGTCGAGATGGCGCGCGCGGTGGCGGGCGGGGCCGAGGAACTCCGCCGCCGGCCCATCATGAGCCTCATCGCTTGTCCGATCGACCCGCTGAGCAACGAAGCGGTGAGCCTCGAGGCCGCGCTGGTCTGCGCGGAGGCCGGCGTGCCCGTCGGCTTCCTCTCGCTGACGCTCGCCTGCGCGTCCGCGCCGGCGACGATGGCGGGTAACCTGGTCGTCAATATGGCGGCCGTGCTCGCGGGGATCGTCCTCTTGCAGCTTGCCCATCCCGGCGCGCCCGTGTTCCTTGCCGGCGCGCCCTCCGTGATGGACCTCAAGACCGGCGGCTACACCGGCGGCAGCCCCGAGGACTATCTCCTGGCTGCGGCCGCTATCCAGCTCGCCCACCACTTCGGCTTCGCCATGAACATGGGGACCATGGCCAGCGGCGCCAAGGAGCCGGGCTGGCAGGCCGCAGTGGACGACGCGCTCTCCACGCTGGCCAGTGTCTCGGTCGGCGCGGAGATGATGAGCGGCTGCGGGCTGCTCGACGGGTCGAAGACCCTCAGCTACGCGCACCTCCTCATGGAGGCCGAGGTCTACCGGATCGTGCAGAAGGTCGCCGGGGGGATCGAGGTGAGCGACGAGACGCTTGCGCTGGACGTGATCCGCAAGGTCGGGCCGAACGGCACCTACCTTGCGGAGAGGCACACCCGGGCGCACATGGGCGAGATCTGGCGTCCGGGCGTGTGGGACCGGACGCCGTACGACGCGTGGCTGGCAGCCGGCAAGAAGGGCGCACTGGCGAAAGCGGAGGAGCAGGCACGTGAGATCCTGCGGACGCACGCACCCGACCCGCTCCCCGACGACGTGCGCGCCGAGCTCCGGCGGCTGGTGGAGACCGCCGACTCGGAGCTCGTGGAGTAGCTAGCCGACCAGCGTCCGCGCCGCCTCGCGCAGCAGCTCGGTGTGGCGGTCGACGTCGGCCGCCGTCGTCTGCGGGGCCATCAGCGCCATGTTGTGGAACGGCGTCATGAGGATGCCGCGGTTCAGCATGAAGAGGTGCAAGTAGCGGTCGAGCTCCTCGTCCTCGGCCGCGGCCGCCTCGCCGCCGTTGCGCGGCGGCACGGGCCGCGGCCAGTACTCGGCTCTGCAGCCGAGACGCTTCACGACCCACGGCAGGCCGAACTCGTCGATCACGCCCTGGACGCCGTCCGCCCAGCGGCCGGCGAGCGGGATCATCCGCTCGTAGGCCTCCTCCGTGAGCACCTCGGCCAGCGTTGCGCGGACGGCTGCCACGCTCAGCATGTTGCCGGCCAGCGTGCCGCCGATGCCGCACTCGTCGGCGGCGTGGTAGTCCCAGCCGACGCGGATGAGATCGGCGACCGCCTGGCCGAAGCCGTAGACGGCCGCGGGCACACCGCTGCCGATCGGCTTGCCGAGGGTGACCAAGTCCGGCTCCAGGCCCCAAGCCTGTGTGCAACCGCCGGGGCCGGCGCAGATGGTGTGCGTCTCGTCGATGATGAGCAGCGTGCCCGTCTCGCGCGTCAGGCGGCGCAGCGCGGCGTGGTAGCCCTCATCCGGCAGGATGATGCCGATGTTGGTCAGCGCGGGCTCGGCGAGGACGCAGGCCACGTCGCCGGGCGCGAGCGCCTCGGCGAGCGCGGCAAGGTCGTTCCACTCGATGACCTTGGTCGTCACGGTCGGGTCGACCGGCGGGCCGGCGTTGCCCGGCTTCGGTCCCGGCACCCCGTCGTTGATGGCGATGATCGTCTCGTCCACGGAGCCGTGGTAGCAGTAGTTGTAGACGAGGATCTTGGGACGCTTCGTGACGTGCCGCGCCAGGCGCACGGCGAAGCGGTTGGCGTCCGTCGCCGTGAGCGCGAGCTGCCAGTACTGCAGGCCGAAGCGGCGGCTGAGCTCCCCGGACACCCAGAGGGAGTCCTCGGTGGGCAGCATGGTCGTGATGCCGCGAGCTGCCCGGGCCGCGATGGCGCGGACCGAGGCGTCCGGGGAATGGCCGGTCATCGCGCCCGTGTCGCCGAGACAGAAGTCGACGTAGTCGTGGCCGTCGACGCACGTGAACTGGGCGCCGTGGGCCTCGGCCACGTACGGCGGGAAGGGGCTCGACCAGCGCGTCATCCAGTTCATGGGGACGCCGTCGAGCATGTGCTCCTGCGCCCGCTCGAAAAGCTCGAGCGAGCGCGGGTGGCGCGCGACGAAGAGCTCGTCCTCGCGCGCCTTGAGCACCGCCAGACGCTCGCGGTCGATGGTCGCGGTCATGAGGTCCTCCCCTCCGGGACCGGAGTGTCCGTCTACCCCACCAGCTCCTTCGCCCGCTCCACCGCCATGCCGGCGTTGGCGCCGTAGCCGTCGGCGCCGATCTCCTCGGCGTAGGCGGCCGTGACCGGGGCGCCGCCGACCATCACCTTGACGCTCTCGCGCAGGCCGGCGTCCTTGAGCGCGGCGATCGTCTCACTCATGTGCGGCAGGGTGGTGGTGAGCAGGGCGCTCATGCCGATGATCTGCGGCGAGTGCTCGCGCACGGCGGCGACGAAGTCGGCGGCCGAGACCCCGGTGCCGAGGTTGACGACCGTGAAGCCGGCGCCCTGCAGGAGCATGCCGACGAGGTTCTTGCCGATGTCGTGCAGGTCGCCCTCGACGGTGCCGATGACGACGGTGCCGCCGCCGGCCTCGTCGCCGGCGGCCATGTGCGGCCGGAGGACGTCGAGGCAGGCCTGCATGACGCGGGCGCTGAGCAGCACCTCGGGGATGAAGCACTCGCCCTCGCGCATGCGCGCCCCGACCACGTCCATGCCCGGCAGGAGCGCCTCGTCGAGGATCTCCCGGGCCGAGGCGCCGGTGGCGAGCAGCGCGGAGGTCATGGCCAGGGCGACGCCCTCGTTGCCGTCGATGATGGACTGCTTGAGCTGGTCTTTCATGCCACGCCTTTCTCACGGTCGGCAGCTTCGATGATGCGGTGGATCTGCTCGGCCACATCCGGGTCGAGCGGCATCGGCTGGTGCGACTCTACAAGCTCGAGAGCCCGGGCGCGCGCCCGTGTGGCGAGGTCGGTCGCACCCCTGCTCTCCCAGTCCTCGCGCACGCGGCGGTCGAGGACCTCCGGCTGGCTCAGCTCCCGCATGTGCTTGAGCGTCGCGTCCAGCGAGAGGAAGTCGCCGAACGCGCCCACCCTGGCGATGTCGTCGATCGCCATGGTCTCGTCGGTGACGGCGATGCCGGCGACGGCGAACTTGATCATCCGCGCGATCTCGTTGTCCATGACCAGCTGGCCAAGATCAAAGGTGACGCCCGATTCGATCATCCCCGCCCCGTAGATCTGGTTGGCACCTGCCAACGCAGGAAGGAGTCCGGTGAGGGTCTTCTCGTGACCGGTCTGCGCGTCACCGAGCTTGGAGTCCGCCTACAACCCCGCCACGAAGCTGGGGAGCAGGTACCGGCGGGCTATCTGGGCGCAGGCGGCACTGAACAGGGCGAGCTCGGGCGAGCCCACACATGCCGCGGCCAGCTTGAGGTCCATCGCGGTCGTTGACGAGCCGTAGGTGACCGGGCAGCCGCGCTCGACGAGCTGCGAGAGCACGATGCCGGCGAGCACTTCAGCGTTGTGCAGCACCAGCGTGCCGGCGAGCGTGACCGGCGACGATCCTCCGGACATGGCCATGCTGAGGATCGTGTCCGGGCACCAGGCGCGCGCTGACTCGATGATGACCTCGGAGGCGTCCCGCGGGATCTTGAGCGGGCTCACGGGGCAGACGCCGAAGCCGATGAGCGGGCGGCGGCGGAACTCGTCCTCGCCGCCCGCGACCACAGTCGCCATCTCGATCAGCTTCTTGCAGTCGTAGGCGCTCGTGGCCTCGGTGCCTACCGGCTTGCCGGTGTTGTGGATGGCCGCCTCCCACTTGTAGAGGCTGGCGGTCACCTCCGGCACGTCCCCGGGGTGGACGGCCGACTCGTACGTGTCGATGTCGCTGAGAGCGTCGACCAGCCGTGCCGCCTCGTGGACGTCCTGGAGCACGGGATGACGGTACTCGCCCGTCCGCGAGTCGACGATCATGATGCCTTCGTCGAAGTTGGAGACGTAGACGCGGCCGGCCTCGAGGACGATGTCCTGGTCCGGGTCGCGGCCGCAGAGGTAGCTCTTGCGCGGGGCCGAGCGGATCGCATCCTCGACGAGGTGGGGCGGTATGCACACCATGCGCGTCTCGCGGTCGACGATGCAGCCGCCGTCGCTGTAGATATCGAGCGCGTCGTCGGCCTCGATCCACACACCCGTCCGTTCGAGGACCTCGAGAGAGCCGAGATGGATGTCGTCGAGCTCAGCCGCCGTGAACACGTTCAGGCTGAGCCCACCCGAGCTGGGCCGCCCGGCGTGCAGGTTTCTCTTCACTGGAGCACCTCCGCTGGCAGGCGATCGGTCGTAGCCGGCGAGACGACGGGCGGGGCAGAAGGGTGACGGGTCGCCCGGCCCCACGGGCGTGGTCGCAGGAGCGCCCCGCCGCTCGCAGGTCCGAGGGTATGGGCGTGGGGCGCGGGAGTAAAGCGTCGATGGCTCGCGCGCCCAACTTCGCCGAGCAATCCGCCGGTACCGGTCGGGCGAGCCCGCGAAGTTCGCCCAACTTGTCGACGTCCGGGATGGTATCCGCCGGTGGTATCGTGCGAAGAGCTGCCGTCGGGCGACCCGGGTCGCCGGCAGACCTGTCCACGCCACCGGAGGCGATAATGCCGCTGCTCGAACGCGACGACTCCATCCTCATCGTCATCGATCTGCAGCCCAAGTTCTGGAGCGACAGGCTGGACAAGCACGACGCGGCGGAGGTGACCAAGGCGGTCGCCCGCGCATCCTGGCTGGCGGGGACGGCCATGGCCCTGAGCGTGCCGGCCGTGCTCACCGAGGAGGATCCGGCGCGGAACGGGCCGACGGCGGTCGGCGTGCTCCTGGCCGTCGGCCGCAGGGCGCCGGTCTTCGCCAAGCCGGTCTTCGACCTCGCCGCCTGCCCGGACATCATGGCGGCGATCGAGGCGACCGGCCGCAAGACCGCCGTACTCTGCGGCTTCGAGACCGACGTCTGTGTGACGCACTCCGCCGCCGGTCTCGCCGAGGCCGGCTATCGCGTGGTCGTGGCCGCCGATGCCGTCTACTCGCCGGCGGGCGCGCAGGCCTTCGGCCTCGCCCGCCTGCGTGACCTCGGCGTCGAGCTCGTCCACTGCAAGGGCATCTACTACGACTGGGTGCGCACGCTCGAGGATGCTCTCGCCTTCGAGCGCGAGTACCCCGACCTCGCCGAGCCACCCGGCTTCTGGATCTAGCGCGGCGGTCGGGTCCGAAAGGACGCCGGCGCGGTCGCCGGCGAGACGGTTGAAGGAGTGAGCGGAGATGGCGGATTCGCAGGGCAAGGCGAGGGCGTGGAACGGCGATGCGACGCGCCCGGCCGTCTACTGGCAGGGTGGCGACCCTCGCTGGCAGCCGCGCGACATCGTACCGCTGACGACCACCGAACGCGCCGACGTGTGCATCGTCGGCGGCGGCTTCACGGGTCTCTGGGCGGCCCTGTCGATCAAGCGGCTCGCACCGGGCACGGACGTCGTGCTCGTCGAGCGGGAGTACTGCGGCGCCGGCGCAAGCGGGCGCAACGGCGGCTGGGTGAACGGCTGGGACGACATGCTCCCCAAGCTCGTCTCCCGCTTCGGCAGGAACGTCGCGCTCTGGCTCGTCGACGCCTCACGGCGCAGTCTCGACGACATCCGCGAGACGGTGCGCGAGGGGCAGATCGACTGCGACCTCTCCTTCGAGGGCGGCCTCACCGTGGCTCTCTCACCCGCGCAGGTCGACGGCATCCTCGAGGCCGCTCTGCTCGCACGCGACATGGGTCGCGACGACTACTTCCGCATCTTGGGCAAGGAGGAGGCCATCGCGCTGTCGGGCTCGCCACGGGCGGAGGCCGGGTCGCTGATCCTCCAGGCCGGGAGCGTCCAGCCGGCGCTGCTGGTCCAGGGCCTTCGCCGGTTGGCCGTCGACGCCGGCGTGCGCATCTTCGAGGCCACTCCGATGGTGGGTCTGCAGCGCGGTCTTCCCTGCGTCGTGAAGACGCCGTCCGGCAGCGTGACGGCCGACAAGGTCGTGCTGGCCTCCGGCGCCCGGCTCGGACTCGTGCCGGAGCTGCGCCGCACCATCTTCATCATCCCCTCGCACGTCGTCGCGACGTCGAGCTCGGGGGACACGCTGGACCGCCTCGGCTGGGGGCACGGCCGCCCGTTCGCCGACGGCCGCACGGCCGTGCACTACGCGCAGCGCACGGCGGACGACCGCGTCATCTTCGGCCGCGGCGGTGGACGGCTCGGGTACGGCGGTCACGTCATCCCTGCGCATTACCACGACGCCCGGGAGATCGCGGAGATCGTCGCCGACATGCACGACCTGCTGCCGGCCACGCGAGACCTCAAGGTCGAGTGGCGCTGGGGCGGGCCTCTGGAGCGCACCCAGCATGGTATCCCCTGGGTCGGCACCCTCGGCAAGTACCGAAACGTCCACTACGGCCTGGGCTACTCGGGTAACGGCGTCTCGGCGTCCAATCTCATCGGCCGCACGCTGGCCTCGGTCGTCCTGGGGCTCGACGACGACCACGCGCGCTCGCCGCTGGTGTCCGAGCCGCCGAGCTATCTGCCGCCGGAGCCCATCCGCTCGGCCGGTGCGCGCGCCGTGCGCAGCGCCATCGAGCGCTGCGAGGTGCTGGAGGACGAGGGTCGCAAGCCCGATCCGGTATCGCGGGCGCTACGGCGCTGTCTGACCATCACGATGCCCAAGGGCGTCACGGTGTGGCGCAGGAACGAGATGGACTGACCGGCTAGACCTGCGGCACCTGCTGCGTGATGCAGTGGATGCCGCCGCCGCCGTAGCCGATGACCGGGCACGGGACGCCGACGACCTCATGGTCGGGGACGATCTCGCGCAGCGCGTCGAGCGCAGCCAGGTCGTCGGCACCGGTCCCGCCGGTCGGCACGACGAGTGCGCCGTTGGCGAAGTAGGAGTTGATGTAGGTCTCCACGATCGGCGTGTCGCCGATGAGCACCGGCGCGCTCCGCCGGTCGAATTCGACGACCTCGAGCTCCCGGCCGCGCGCGTCGGTGGTCTGGAGGCGGCGGCGGTTCTCGAGGAGGTTCTCGTGGTCCGGGTGCTGCGGGTCGCGCACCATGTGGAGCAGCACCCTGCCAGGGCCGACGAAGGCGCCGACGCCGTCCACGTGCCCGTCGGTGTCGGGGTCCTCGTCCAGTCCCAATCCGGAGATGAGCCAGACGACCTTCTCGACGCCGAGGTAGTCCTTGAGGACCTGCGTCATCTCGTCTTTGGTCAGCCCGGGGTTGCGCGAAGGATGTAGGAGGCAGCTCTCGGTGGTGATGAGCGTGCCCTCGCCGTCGACGGTGATGCCGCCCCCCTCGAGGACCATCGGGGCGGCGAACCGCTCCACGCCGAAGTGCTCGGCGAGCCGCACGCCGATGGCTGCGTCGTTGTCGTAGGGCAGGTACTTCTCGCCCCAGGAGTTGAAGGTGAAGTCGCTCATCGCGAGCCTGCCGTCGGGGTGCGTCACGAAGATGGGCCCGCTGTCGCGCAGCCAGGAGTCGTCGATGGGCATCTCGACGACCTCGACGTCGCGCCCGAGATAGCTGCGGGCGATCGCGCCTTCTCCGGGGCGGGCGAGCATGAGCACCGGCTCGAAGCGTGCGATCGCGTGGGCGACGGCCGCGTAGCTCGCCATCGCCAGCAGGTAGTGCTCGTTCCAGACGGAGCCGATGCGGATCTGGGTGGGCCAGCCCATGATGCAGCGCTCGTGCGGCTCCCACTCAGCCGGCATGCGGTAGCCGAGGGACGACGGGCTCTGTCGGCGGTCGGCATCGTTCAGGGCTCGATTGGCTGGCGGCACCATGGATCCTCCTCGGTCTTCGGGGCGCACCGGGATGCTATAGGAAACGGCTTGGCATGGGCGGCGCCCCAGCGCCACGGGTGGTAGAGTCGCGGCCCGCCCGAGCCGACGGTTCCCGGTCGCTCGGGCGTCCAACAAGAGCCCGGTGGCACCAGCGCGCCGTCTGACGGGCCCTGCCGTGCGGCCACCGCGAGAGCGAGGAGGAGGCGACATGAATCAAGCTCGCCTGACGATCTGGGACGACGACGCCTGCCGGCGCGTGCACGAGGCGACGCTCGAGGTGCTCGCCGAGACCGGGATCGACGTGCACTACGCGCCGGCCGCCGAGATTCTGGCCGGCGTCGGCGCGCAGGTGGACGGGACGCGCGTGCGCATCCCCGCCGAGCTGGTCGAGGCGGCGCTCAGGAGCGCGCCGCGCGACTGGACCATCAAGCCCCGCGGCGGCGAGACCGAGCCGCTCGTGCTCGACGCCGCCCACACGTACTGCGGCACCGGGTCGGACGTGCTGTACGTCTGCGACCCGGACACCCGCGAGCGCCGCCGCGTCCGCCGCGCGGACGTCGAGGGGATGGCCGCGCTGTGCGAGAAGCTGCCCAACATCGACTTCGTCATGTCCATGGGCCTGCCGGAGGACGCGCCGCAGGCCATCGACGACCTCGTGCAGGTGGACGCCATGCTCCGCGGCACGCGCAAGCCGCTCATCGTTGCGCCGCGTGACGGCCACATCCTGCCGAAGATGCAGGAGATGGCGGCGCTGGCCGGCGAGGCGGGCAGCTTCGGCATCTACGCGATGCCCGTGCCTCCGCTGCTGTTCGACGAGGACGGCGCCAGCAAGATCATCGCCTGCGCCCAGCTCGGCATCCCGGTGATCTGGGCGCCGGCGCCCAACGCCGGCAGCACGGCGCCGGCCAGCGTGGCGGCAGTCATCGTCGTCGCCAACGCCGAGGTCCTGGCCGGACTCGTGCTGAGCCAGGCGGTCCGGCCGGGCGCGCCGTTCGTCTGGGGCGTCGGCGTCGGGGCCATGAACATGAAGACGATGAACGAGGTGTACTCGTCGGCGGACGTCTTCCGCGGTCACCAGGCGCAGACCGACCTCGCGCGCTGGTACGACCTGCCGAGCTTCGCCTACGCGGCGCACACCGACAGCAAGCTGCTCGACGAGCAGTGGAGCGCCGAGGCGGCGCTGACGGCGATCCTCGGCAAGCTCAGCCGCGGCACGCTGCTGCACGACGTCGGCTACCTCGAGTGCGGCCTGCAGAGCAGCTACGAATCGATCGTCTTCGGCGACCACCTGCTCGGCTGGGCCAAGGCGTTCATGGCGCCGCTGGCCGTCGACGACGAGGCGCTGGCGCTGGACGAGATCAAGGAGGTGGGGCCGGGCGGCAACCACCTGGCCCGGCCCTACACGCGCAAGCACTTCCGGAGCATCTGGCAGAGCGACTTCTTCGACACGACCCGCCACGACGCGTGGCAGGCGGCCGGGTCGCCGACGCTGCTCGACCGGCTCAAGGCGCGGGTCGCGGAGCTCCGCTCCGAGCCGCGCGCCTTCGAGCTGTCCGACGAGGTCAAGATGGGCCTCGATGCGATCCTCGCGGACGTCGAGGCCCGCCGGCCCGGGATCTGAGCCGGCGCGGCCTGCCCGCACCGTAGTGGCGGGCGAGGCATCCGCGGCCGTCGGTCTCGTGGTGAACGCCGCCGCCGCGATCGGTCCGCCGGCCGAGCGCCTCGGCGCTGCGCCGGCGTGACGCGGTCGAGTAGCATGGGCGTGCCAACGCGGTGCGAGCGGGCCGCTCAGCCAAAGGGGAGGACGAGATGGGACACCAGACCACCCCCGGTGCCGGACCGAGCGCGTCCCTCGCCGGGAACCTCACACTCCGCACAGATGGACCTCGTCATCCGCCATCTTCCCGTCCAGGTCTCGGTCGTCGACGAGGACGGCACGCTCGTCTACTGGCACGGCGACCTGTTCGCCGACTGCGAGCTGCGCCACGCCGGCGTGCACGTCGACGAGTCACACAACGAGCACTCGCGCCGGACGATCGCGCGCATGGAGGCCGCCTTCCGCGACGGCAGCCGCGACGAGGCCGTCTTCAGGCGCATCGAAGAGGGCCGCCTGATCCTCGTGCGCTACGCGCCGCTGCGCGACGCCGCCGGCGCCTACCGCGGCATGATGGAGACGATGCAGGACATCACCGACATCGTCGGCCTGGAGGGCGCTCAGCTGACGCTGGACTGGGACTGAGCGCCACCCGTCGGCTTCACCCCGCCAGTCGCTCGGCGTCGCTGTCGGCCTCGGCAAGGATGCGCTCGAGCTCGGCGAGGACGTCGGCGGGCAGCGCCTCGGGCTCGTGCTCGCGCTCCAGGCGCGCGAACTCCGCGCGCGCCGACTCCTCGGCGGATCCATATCCCGCCCCCCGGTGCCGCATCGGCAGCGGGAACCCGCGCACGTGGTCGCGCGTGTGCTGATGGGCGAGGTAGTGGCCGCGCGGCCCGACGTCGGCGATCACGTCGAGGGCGAGATCGGCGTCGGCCGGGAGCTCGGCGAGCATGCGCCTGGCGGCCATCACCAGCTCATGCTGCAGGATGATGAACGGCGGATCGAGCACCGAGTAGCCGTTGAGCAGACCGCCGAGGTCGCCGCTGATCTCGGCCTCCGTGCCCGAGAGCAGGGCGGCGCCGATGCCGGCCCGCGAGCCGAAATCCCAGCCGATGTGCGCCTCGTCGCCGGTCACCGAGGGACCGCAGAGCTGTGGCACTCCCCAGGCATGTCCGAGCCGAGTGATGAGCCGCTCGGCCGGCGCCTCGATGTCGCCGATGTAGCCGCCGCTGCGCGGGTCCATCGCCGAGACGATGTTGCTGTGGATGACCGGCGCCCCAGGGAAGGCCAGCTGCATGAGCACCATGGCGCTCACGACCTCGGCTTCTCCCTGGACGATCGCCCCGGCGAGCGAAGCCGGCGCGGTCGAGCCCATGGTCGGCATGGGCATGAAGCTCACGGGGATGCCGGCGGCGGCGTAGACGAGCGCCGCCTCGATGCCCACGTCGTCCTGCGACAGGGGGCTGATGGTGCAGACGTTGCCGCAGATCGGCGGCCGCGCGCGCCGTGCCGCCTCGGAGCCGGCGACCACGGTCGCCATCTCGACGATGCGCTCCGCGAGGCGCGGGTGCACCGTCGTGGCGCCGCGCACGTGCTTGAGCGTGCCCTTCAGCCCGGCGTGGCACTCGTGCAGCGGCGCGGTCCGGGCGTGGTCCTGGGCGCTCACCGGCGGCCAGAAGAACGAGATCGCCGGCAGCGCGTCGACGATGCGGGCCATCAGCTCGACGTCGGCCTTGCGCGACGAGCGCGTCTCGCCGGTCTCGGGGTCGCGGACCAGCGTGCCGACGCCTTCGGTCGAGAGGTACGTCCGCGTGCCGTCGAGGGTGAGGTCGAAGCGCGGCTCGCGCCCGCCGAGCACGAACGAGCGCGGCGCCGTGGCCAGCGCGCGCTCGACCAGGTCGGGCTTCAGCCTGACGACGCCGTCGCCGTCCACATCGGCGCCGTGGCGGCGAAAGACCTCGAGCGCCGGCTCGCACGGGAAGCAGACGCCGATGCGCTCGAGGATGTCGAGCGTCGCCGCCTGAAGGCGCTCGATGGTCGCGGTGTCGTCGGCCGTCGAGCGCAGCAGCGGCGTGAAGCTGATGATGTCGGGGGTGCGCGTCACGGGCTCAGTCTCCAGTCAGCTCCCGCGCGGACCGCCCCCGGTCCGCGCGGCCCTGCTGCAGGACCATGTCGATGTAGTGGTCGCAGAGCGCGAGCGCGTCATCGAGAGTGAAGTCCGCCGCCGCCGTCAGCAACTCGACCCAAGCCCCGTCGGCCAGGGCAACGAGCCCGATTCCGGCCTTGCGAGGATCGATGTCCAGGCCCTGCTGCCTCGCCGCCTCGCGGAAGAGCTCGCCGTACCTCTCGCGCTCCTCGGCGTACACGCGCTCGCTGATCTCTCTCAGCTCGGGGTCGCCAAGGGTAGCCTGCCAGAATCCGAACCACGCGTGGGCCCGCTCGGGCGCCGCCAGCTCCTCGCGGAAGTCCGTGGCGACGATGGCGCGCAGCGTCGCCACCGGATCGTCGTCCACCGCGGGGCCGGCGGTGAACGCCGCCCGCTGCCCGTCCGCAAGTCGCTGGAAGGCCTCGAGGAGGAGCTGCCGCTTGCTGCCGAAGTGGTGCCGCACCAGGCCGCGAGACACCCCGGCGGCGCCGGTGATCCTCTCGATGGACACGCCCGCGGGTCCGTAGCTGGCCATGCAAAGGATCGTCGCCTCGATGAGCCTGTCCTTCGACGCGGCGGCGCTCAGTTGGCGCTTGTTGGGCCGCGGCTCGGCGCTCGCGCCGAGCCCGCCTCTCGGCTCCGATCGGTCCATGGGGCCGAAGCGTACCATCGGGAGTTGACGCAGACCAGATTCGATTGCTATACGTACAGATAGCGAACTGGGAGCCCGCAATGCAGCTGAACTTCGAGTGCCTGTCGGCCGCCGAGAAGGACGCGCTGCACCAGCGCGTCCTGCACGTGCTCGACCACGTGGGCATCGGCGTGGAGTCGACGGTCGCCCTGGATCTTCTCGCCGACGCGGGCGCGCGCGTCGACGGGGAGCGCCGCACCGCGACCCTGCCCCCAGAGCTGGTCGAGAGTTGTCTGGAGAAGGCGCCGGGGAGCGTGCGGCTCGCGGCCCGCGACGCGGCGCACGACCTGCTCGTCGGCGCGGGCTCGCCGCTGGCCTGCTGCACGGACGGCATGGTGATGACGGTCCTGGACGACGCGACCGGCGAGGTGCGTGACGCCACGCGCGACGACCTCGCCTACTTCTACGGCCTCTTCGACGCCCTCGAGGACCTCGACTTCATCTGGACGTCGCTGTCACTGGGTGATCGCGATCCTCTGCGGGTGGGCCTCGAGACCGATCTTATCGCCCTGGAGTCCACCTCCAAGCACGTGCAGAGCGTCGTGGCGCACTCGCCCGAGCAGGTGCCGCCCCTCCTGGAGATGTTGGAGGCGATCGCGGGGGCGCCGATGCACGAGCGGCCGATCTACTCCTCGCTGCACTGCCCCGTGTCGCCGCTGCGGTTCGAGGGCGACAAGCTCGATGCCTCGATCGAGCTCGCGCGCCACGGTGTGCCGATCCTCGTCCACCCCCTGCCGCTGATGGGCACCACGGCTCCTCTGAGCGTCTTGGGCACGACGGTCATCACGCTCGCGGAGATCCTTGCGGCCGTCACCATCTTCCAGCTGGCCGCGCCGGGCTGCCCGCTCATGGTGGTCGCCATCGGCGGCTCCTCGCATCTGCGCACCGGCGGGTATCTCTGCGGCGCGCCCGAGGTCGCGCTGGTCGACATGGCGAGCCTGGCCATGACCCGGCAGTACGGACTGCCGAGCATGAGCGCCGGCATGAGCTCGGATGCCAAGGCCGCCAATTTCCAGGCCGGCTCGGAGGGCGCTCTGACGGCGGCGACCTCCGTGCTGTGCGGCGCTGATCTGCTCGTCGGCGCCGGGGTCGTCGACGAGGCGGTGTCCACCGCCAAGACCATCCTCGACTGCGACACTCATCGGGTCGGTCAAGCGCCTGCTCGAGTTGCCCGACACCGTGGACGACGCGTCGACCCTGATCGACGACATCGCCGCGGTCGGCCCGGGCGGTCAGTTCCTCGCCCGGCGCAGCTCTCGCGTGAACTCGCGCCGCGGTGAGATCTGGCGCGCATCCGTCTTCCAGCGCGAGGCCCCATCGGCGTACGTGGGGCGCTCGCTGGTGAGTGACGCGCTGGAGCGCGCCGAGGCCGTGCTGGCCGCGCACGTGCCGACGCCCATTCCCGACGATGCCCGCCGCGAGGCGCGCGCCGCGTTCGAGCGGTACGCGCGCGGCGCGGGCGGCTACTGAACAAGGAGCGCCGGAAGATGGAGACGCAGTACCCGACCCGCATGGGCGACGGCTCGCTGACCCGCATGACGCGCAGTGAGCTGCGCGCGGAGCTCGAGGAGGGCACTCAGGCGGCGGCGAGCCGGGCCAAGGTGCCGCCACTGTCCGCGGACGAGCTCGACCACCTGCTCGAGATCTGGGCGTCGCCGGCCAAGTTCTCCGCCGTCGACATCGGCGACGAAGTCGTGCTCACCTACGACGGCTCGGGGTCCAAGACGGTCGGCACGCGCACGCAGGACCTGCTCATCTACGAGCAGATGTTCGGCGCCGACTCCGTCGAGCTCGGACACGTCGACTACTCGTTCAAGGCCATCCGGACCATCCTGCCGTTCGAGGCCCAGACCATGAAGGACGCGCAGGCGGTCCTGACCGTGCCGGTGATGTACGGGGCGATGCCCAACCTGGGCCTGTACTCGAAGCCCGACGGGCCGGCGCCCAACTGGTCGGAGCTGCTGCCGCTGGCCCGGGTGGACGAGGCGCGGGCGGCTCAGGAGGAGGCGGTCGGGTACGCCGTCGAGGACATGGTGAAGACCGCCGACGCGCTGTGGGAGGCGGGCGCCGACGGCATCGACTTCGACACCGCCGGCGCGGCCGGCGACGGCGACTTCCTGGCCAGCCTCCTCGCCATCGAGCGGATCCGCGCCGCCCACCCCGACATGGGCATCCAGGTCGGCATGGCCGGCGAGTTCGTGCTCGGGATGCACGGCCGGCTCGAGTACGACGGCGTGCGCCTGGCCGGGCTCTGGCCGCGCGGCCAGATGGAGCTCGTGCGGCGCGCGGGAGCGACCATCTACGGCCCGGCGATCACCGTGAACACACGCCGGTCCGGAGCGTGGAACATCGCCCGTGCACTGACGCTGGTGAAGCCGTGCATGGAGGTGGCCGAGATCCCCGTGCACATGAACATCGGCATGGGGGTCGGCGCCGTGCCCACCACCAGCTACCTGCCGCTGGACGCAGTGGCGCGCGCCTCGCGAGCCACCGTCGACATCCTGCGGCTGGACGGCTTGTAGGTCGGCGGCGGCGACCCTCTCGGGATGCCGTGTGCCCACGCGACCGCCTCGGGGATGTGCGGGATGCGCGCTGCTGGAGATCTGGTGGCGCGCATGCAGATCACTCGGGGGATGCGGATCGGCGAGGCCAAGGCGTATGTCGCAGAGCGGCTCGGGGTCAGCCCCGCGGACCTCTCCGACCCTATCGCCATGGAGGACGTGCGCAGGGAGCGGCAGCTCGGGCGCATCACGACCTTCGAGATCAGCTACCCGACCCAGTCGAACGCCATGGAGGCCAAGTTCAGGATCGCGGAGCTGCTGGACCTGCCGATCAACTGCGTCGAGCGCTTTCGCGAGCACGCGGGTCTGCCACACCGCCCCTGAACCACGTTGCCGAAGCTGCATCACCGAAGCCCAGTGGCAACGACATCATTCGGAGGAAACGACATGACTGCTCCTGACTCGCGCCCCAAGGTCGTCGCCGTGATCGGCAGCCCCAGGCGGCGCGGCAACACCGCGACGCTGGTCGACGCCGCCCTCGGGGAGCTCGAGCGCCGCGGCTGCGAGTGCACGCGGATCATGCTTGCGGACAAGCGCATCGAGTTCTGCAACGGTCACGTGTTCTGCGGCGAGCGGGCGTGCCCGCACGACGACGACATGGCGGGGCATTCTCGAGCAGGTCTACACCGCCGACGGGCTCATCCTCGCGACGCCGATCTACTACGAGAACGTCTCGGGCCAGATGAAGACGTTCATCGATCGTAACGCCACCCGCTACTACGGCGAAGAGCTGCTGTCCCCGAAGGTGGTCGGCCTCATCGCCGTCGCGGGGGAGTCGGATGCCGAGGACACGCTGGCCGCCATGCGTCGCTTCGTGGCGCTTTCGAATCCTGAAGAGCTGCCCGTGGTGGCCCTCGGCGGGTGCGCCGACAAGCCGGGCGAGGCGGCGCAGGACGCCGAGCTCATGGCAAAGGCGCGGGCTCTGGGGCGCTCCATGGCCGAAGTGCTCGATCTCGACCCGAGCTGACACGAGGCGACGGGGTGGGTGGCGCCGCGCCGCCCGCCCCGTCGGCGGCAAAACCGCTGCAAGTCGCGGTTACCAGCTGGCATGCGATGGTTTCCCGCGCGCGAGGCCGGTGATAGACTCCGGCCCGTGCCCGACGCATCCAGCATCAGCATCAGCACCATCAACCGCTCCTGCGGTCTCTAAGCCCTCCGCCACCGCGGACGGGCTCCTCTTGAGCAACACCGCGACTGCCCGCCCGCTGCCGACTCCACCCTGACCTGCCGTCGTCGGACCCCTGCGAGGTTGCCGCAATGACTACCCGGATCAACCCCATCGCCCCCCGTCTCTGGTGGGACGTGCTGAACCCCAGCGAGCTCGAGCGCATCCACGAGGCCACCCTCGACGTCCTCGAGACCGTCGGCATCCGCTTCCCGAGCGAGCGCGCCCTCGACGTCCTCGAGAAGAACGGCTGTGAGGTGGACCGCGCGACGCAGATCGCCAAGCTCCCTCGCGCGGTCGTCATGGAAGCCGTCTCGCAGGTGCCCGACAGCTACGTGCTCGCCGGCCGCGACCCCGCCTGCGACATGCTCATCGACGGCAAGCACTGCTACCTGAGCAACGACGGCTCCGGCGTGTTCGTCTGGGACCACCACACGGCCGAGAAGCGGCCGAGCACCAAGGCTGACGCGGCGACCAGCGCCCGCTTCGTCGACGCGCTCCCCAACATCAGCTACTACTGGGGCCCCGTGGTCACCAGCCAGGACGTGCCCCCGGCGACCAAGGCCCTACACGACGCCGAGGCCGTGTTCGCCAACACCAGCAAGCACTTCCAGACGGTGACCACCGTCGGCGACAAGCCGGCGCGCTACCTCGTCGAGATGGCGGCCGCCATCGCCGGCGGCACGGACAAGCTGCGCGAGCGCCCCATCCTGAGCTTCATGCAGTGCGCCGTGGACCCGCTCGCGCACGACGGCCCGAACCTCGAGGCCAACCTCGTGGCCGCCGAGCACGGACTGGCAAGCGGCTTCATGCCTATGCCGCTCGCGGCCGGCACAGGCCCGGCGACGCTGGCCGGCAACCTGGTCGTCCAGAACGCCGAGGCGCTCAGCGGCGTCGTGCTGCTCGAGCTGGCGTATCCCGGCGTGCCGGCGTTCTTCGCCGGCGCCCCCAGTGTCATCGACCTCAAGACCGGCGGCTACACCGGCGGCTCGCCCGAGGACTACCTGCTCGCCGGCGCCTCCACCCAGCTCGCCCACTTCTACGGCGTGCCGATGGCGATGGGCACCATGGCCACCGGCGCCAAGGAGCCCGACTGGCAGGCCGCCATCGACGACTCGCTCAGCACTTTCGCCAGCGTGATGACCAACGCCGACATGATGAACGGCGCCGGGCTGCTGAACGGCTCCAAGATCCTCAGCTATCCGCACATGGTCATGGAGACCGAGATCTACGGCATCGTGCAGAAGGTCGCCGACGGCATCGCGGTGGATGACGAGACCCTGGCGCTCGACGTGATCAAGAAGGTCGGGCCGAACGGCACCTACCTCTCCGAGAAACACACGCGGCGGCACATGAAGGAGATCTGGCGCCCGACCGTCTGGGACCGCACCCCGTACGACACCTGGCTGCGAGAGGGCAAGAAGGGCGCCTTGGAGAAGGCGACGGTGATCGCCGACGACATCCTCGCGGACTACCAGCCCGATCCGCTCCCCGAGGACGTGGTCAACGAGCTGCGCGCGATCGTCGAGCGCGCCGACAAGGAGCTGGCGGGGGCCTGAGGGCTCGCCGCCTGACCAGCCGATGCCTGCCGCTCGCCTCACCGTCTGGGACGACGCCGCCTGCTGGCGTGTCCACGAGGCGACGCTCGCGCTACTCGAGGAGACCGGTGTCGAGGTCCGTCATGCCGGCGCACGCGAGCGGTTGGCGGAGGCGGGCGCGCGCGTCGAAGGGACGCGCGCCCGCATCCCGGCCGCTCTCGTCGATGCTGCGCTGCAGAGCGCGCCGCGCCACTGCAAGCTCAAGGCACGTGGCGCGGCCGGCGGTGCGGCTCACGCGCGTCGCGGCGACCTCGGGGGTCTCGAGCTCGAGGACGGGCGGAGCTACTTCGGCACGGGGTCGGACTGCGTCTACGTCACCGACCCCGACACAGGTGAACGCCGCCGGAGCACGACCGTCGACGTCGAGGGCATGGCCGCGCTCGCGGAGAGACTGCCCAACCTCGACTTCGTCATGAGCATGGGCCTGCCGAGCGACGTGCCGGCGGAAGTCGGCGATCTCGCCCAGTTCGCCGCCATGCTGGCCGGCACGCGCAAGCCGCTGCTGACGACGGCGCACGACGCACTCTCCCTGCGCCGCATGAGGGACATGGCTGCAATGTGCGGCGAGGCCCGCAGCTTCGGCTGCTACGCCATGCCCAACCCGCCGCTCATCCACAGCCAGGAGGCGCTGGACAAGGTCCTCGCCTGCGCCGATCTGGACATCCCGCTCATCTACGCGCCGGCGCCGGCCGCGGGCACCACGGCGCCGGCGTCCATGACCGCGACCATCGTCATCGGCAACGCCGAGACGCTGAGCGGTCTCGTCGTACACCAGCTCACGCGTGGCGGCGCGCCGTTCGTCTACGGCGTCGGCTGCGGCGCCTTCGACATGCGCACGGCGGTCGACGTATACGGCGCGCCCGAGCACTTCCTGGGCAACGCCGCAGCCACGGACCTCGCGCGCTTCTACGGGTTGCCGAGCTTTGCGTACGCCGCCGTTGCCGACGCCAAGAGCTTCGACGAGCAGTGGGCCGCGGAGGCCGGCATCACCGCGGTGCTCGGCGCCCTCAGCCGCGCCACGCTGCTGCATGACGTGGGCTACCTGGAGAGCGGTCTGCAGAGCAGCTACGACACGATCGTCCTCGGCGACGAGCTGGTGGGCTACGCCCGCGCGCTGCTCGTCGAGGTGGGCGTCGACGATGAAGCGCTGGCGCTGAACGAGATCGACGCCGTCGGCCCCGGCGGCAGCCACCTGGGCCGGGGCTACACGCGCCAGCATCATCGCGAGACGTGGGCGCCGCGCCTGTTCGACCGTGCGACGCACGACCGCTGGGCTGCGGCCGGCGCCACGACGCTCAAGGAGCGCGTGGCGGCGCGCACGCAGGAGCTGCGCGAGGAGCCGCGCGGGTTCGAACTGGAGCAGACGATCCGCGACCGGCTGCAAGCTGTGCTCGCCGAGGCGGAAGGGAGCAGCCGGTGACCGAGCCGAGGAGAGATGCGGCGCAGCCCGTGGAAGCTCGCCCCATCATGACGACCCAGGCACGACTCGCCCTGCGCGTGCTCAGCGACGACGATGTCGCGCGTGTGCACGCGGCCGCGCTCGAGCGGCTCGACGCCGAGGGAGTCGCGGCGGACTCCGCGGCACGGTCGGCGCCCAGCGCCTTCGTCCTCGCCGGCCGCGTCCCCGAGCACGATGTGGCCCTCGGCGCCGGCCGGGTCTGGCTCGCCGCCGGGATCGCGACGGCAGGGTCGGCCGGCGTCCCTTCGCGCGTGCTCGCGCTCGCCGGCGGTGATCCCGTACCGGCGACATCGGACGATCTCGATGCAGCCGTGCGCCTCGCCGACGCTCTCCCCGAGGTGGCGGTCCTTGCGGGTCCGCCGCTGCACGCCGCCGGTGAGACCGCCATCGTCGAGGTCGTACGCTGCATCGTCGGCAGCAGCAAGCACGTGATGGCATCGGGCCTGACGTCGGCCGAAGAGGCCGAGGTAGGCGTCGCGCTGGCGGCGGCCGTCGCGGGTTCCGCCGACGAGTCCCGTCGCCGCCCGCCGCTCTCGCTCTGCGGCGGTCGTGACGCGCTGGCCGCGGCGCTCGTCTTCGCACGTCACGGTCTCCCGGTCGGGCTTGTCTGCTCGCCGAGCGGCGGGTCGGGAGCGCCGGCCACCGCCTCGGCGTCACCCGGTGCGGCGGCAGCGCCAGACCTTGCCGACGCCCTCATCCGTCACCACGCCGGCGTGCTCGCCGGCTGTGCGGCCATCCAGGCCGCCGCCCCCGGCGCGCCGTTCTTCTACGTCGCCGACCCCGCGGCCGCCGATCTGCCGGCGGCCGGCCCGTCGGCGGCGCTCTTCCAGCTCGCCGCCGCGCAGCTCGCGGCCCTGGTGGGCCTGCCGCTCGTCGCCGGCGGCCTCCGCACCACCAGCCACGAGCCCGGCTGGCAGGCCTGCACGCAGGACGCCTTCGCTTCGCTCAGCACGGCCGCTGCGGGCGCCGACGTGACCGGCGGAGCCGGTACCCTCGGCGCCGGCGCCGCGTTCGGCCTGCAGCAGCTGGTCATGGACGCGGAGATCTTCAGCTGGAACGCGAAGATAGCGGCCGGCATCGAGGTCGAGGACGAGACCATCGCCCTCGACGCCATCAAGCAAGTCGGCATCGGCGGCAACTACCTCGGCCAGCGCCACACGCGCCGGCACATGAAGGACGTGTGGCGTCCTCGGTTGCTGGACCGCAGCATGTGGGACGTCTGGATAGCTTCCGGCCGGGAGGGCGCCTCCGAGAAGGCGACCGCGCTCGCGGAGCAGCTCCTCGCCGGGCACGCTGCCGTGCCGCTCGGCGCCGAAGCGCGCGGCATGATCGAGCGCATCATCGCGGGTCCGGGACTGTAGAGGCTGTAGGCTCCAACGACAAGGGTGCATCATCGCCCTGGCGGCACGGACGCCGGGCGTACCGGTGAAGCAGTGAGCCGCGAGGATCAGGGGCCTCGCGGAGAAGGAGTGACCCGATGATCAGAGACCGCAAGGACATCCCCCGCTTCAAGGACGTCAGCGAAGCGGACTGGAACGACTACAAGTGGCAGCTGCGTAACCGCCTGACCACGACCGAGGACTTCGAGAGCGTGCTCAACCTGACCGATGCGCAGCGCAAGGACCTCGACGCCTGCATGGGCAAGTTCCGCGTCTCCGTGACGCCCTACTACGCGTCGCTGATGGACCCCGACGACCCGACCGACCCGGTACGCATGCAGGGCGTGCCGACGCCGGCCGAGCTCGTCATCCACTCCGAGGACCTCGAGGACGCCGTCTCCGAGGACTTCGACTCGCCGACGCCGCGCATCACGCACCGCTACCCCGACCGCGTGCTCTTCGTGGTCACCGAGATGTGCAGCATGTACTGCCGCCACTGCACCCGCCGGCGCCTCGTCGGCGGCAGCGAGGACATCGTCGCCAAGAGCGAGATCGACAACGCGATCACCTACATCGAGCGCTCCCCCGAGGTGCGCGACGTCTTGATCAGCGGCGGCGACCCCTTGGTGCTCAGCGACGCGCAGCTCGAGAGCATCATCGCCCGGGTGCGCGCCATCGACCACGTGGAGATCATCCGCATCGGCGCCGCATGCCGGTCGTCTGCCCGCAGCGCATCACCCCCGAGCTCGTGGCGATGCTCGCCAAGTACCATCCGCTGTACCTGAACACCCACTTCAACCACCCGCAGGAGTTCACGCCCGAGAGCAAGCTGGCGTGCGACCGCCTGGCAGACGCCGGCATCAACCTGGGCAACCAGACGGTGCTCATGCGCGGCATCAACGACGACGCGCGCGTGATGAAGAAGCTGTCGCACAAGCTGTTGCAGTACCGCGTCAAGCCGTACTACTACTACCAGTGCGACCTGGCGCAGGGCACCACCCACTTCCGCACCAGCGTGTCCAAGGGCATCGAGATCTACGAGAGCCTGCGCGGACACACCACCGGCTTCGGCGTGCCGACCTACATCATCGACGCCATCGGCGGCGGCGGGAAGACGCCGGTGTTCCCCAGCTACGTGATCAGTCACGCGCCGGGCCAGGTCATCCTGCGTAACTACGAGGGCGTGATCAGCAAGTACACCGAGCCCAAGGACTACGTGCCCGGCACGTGTCACTGCGAGGACTGCGAACCCGAGAAGGACCGTCTCGGCGTGGCAGGCATGTTCGACCCCGACCACGGCCCCACCCTCTCCGAGGTCTGGGACGCGCGCATGCAGAAGGTGGTCGACCGCAAGAACCGCATGGCCGACATCTTCGGCGAGGCCGAGGTCTGAGGGAGAACCTGGTCGGGTAGGACGGGAGAGGACCGGGCCGGCGGCGTGGCCGCCGGCCTCTCCTCGTCCAACGTCCGCCACAAGGAGAGATCGTGCCGAAAGTCTTCGTCGAGCCCATAGGACTCACGCTCACCGTGGACGAGCAGGAGAACCTGCTCGACGGCCTCGTGCGCGCTCAGATCGACATCCCCACCGACTGTGCCGGCCGCGGCACGTGCGGCAAGTGCCTTGTGCGCCTGGGCTCAGGCGAGCTCACGCCACCCACGGAGCGCGAGCTCAAGCGCATCCCCGAGAAGCTGCGCGCCGAGGGCTGGCGCCTGGCCTGCCAGGCGTATCCTCGCTCGGCGCGCGTCAGCGTCGAGGTGCGCGGCACCGCCGGGCAGCGCCGCATCCTCACCACCTCCAAGCTGACGCACGGCGCCGCGCATCCGGCCGTGCGGACGGTGTCCGTGCAATTGGAGCCGCCGACGCTCGCCGACAAGCGCTCCGATCTGGAGCGCTTCGACGAAGGCCTGGGCGGCGTCGAGGTGCCGCTGCACGTTCTCGAGTGCCTGCCGGCCAAGCTGCGCGACGGCAGGTGGAAGGTCACGGCGACGTGCTACGGCAAGCGCGTCATCGACGTGCATCCGGGCGCGCACGCGCGCGAGCTCTACGGGGTCGCCGTCGACATCGGCACATCCAAGGTCATCGCCTATCTCTTCGACCTCAATCGCGGCTCGCTCATCGATCAGGAGGCCGTCGAGAACCCGCAGATGCGCTACGGCGAGGACGTCATCAGCCGCATCGCGCACGCGGCGCAGAACAACGACACGGCCACTCTGGCAGCCGCCGTCCGCGAGGGCATCAACACGAACCTGGCGGCGCTCTACGAACGCCAGGAGGTCCACGCCAACCACGTCTGCGACATGACCGTGGTCGGCAATACGGCGATGCACCATCTGGCTCTCGGGCTTTCGCCCGTGGGCCTTGGCCAGGCCCCGTTCGCCCCCGCCGCGGCCGAGCCGCTCACGCTGCGCGCGAGTGAGCTCGGCCTGAACATGAACCCGGACGGCGGCGTCCACTTCCCGCCGCCCATCGCCGGCTTCGTCGGCTCCGACGCGCTGGCCGTGGTGGCGGCGACCCATCTCGCCAACAAGAAGCGACCGTCCATGGCGATCGACATCGGCACCAACACGGAGATCGCGCTCGCCCACGACGGTCGCGTCACGGTGACCAGTTGCGCCTCCGGTCCCGCCTTCGAGGGCTACCAGATCCGCAACGGCATGAAGGCCGTGGCCGGGGCCATCGAGCGGGTCAGGATCGACCCCTCCGGGGAGGCCGTCGAGATCGTGACCATCGCCGGCGCCGAGCCCATCGGCATCTGCGGCTCGGGCGTCGTCGATCTGCTCGCCGGCCTCGTCCACGCCGGCGTCGTCGACAGGAGCGGCCGCATGCAGCAGGACCACCCTCGTGTGCGCAAGGGCGAGGAGGGCAGCGAGTACCTGCTCACCACCGGGCCGCACGGCGACATCGTCTTCACCCAGCACGACGTGCGCAGTCTGCAACTCGCCAAAGGCGCGATCCACAGCGGCTGGGAGCTGCTCCTGGAGAGCCTCGGCGTCCCGATCGAGGAGCTCGACACGGTGTACATCGCCGGCGCCTTCGGCAACTACCTCGACCTGTCCGCGGCGCAGTACCTCGGCCTGTTCCCGCCCGTCGCGACGCGACGCGTCGCGTTCGTCGGCAACGCCGCCGGGGTCGGCGCCCAGATGGCCCTCGTCGACGTGCGCGCCCGGACCCGCATGGCGCGGCTCCGCGACCGCATCGAGTTCCTCGATCTCGCCACCGACAAGCGGTTCCTCGATGTCTTCGCCGGTCGCCTCGGCTTCGCCGGCGATTGACCGACGAAGTGGAGTCAACGTGTGGTGCGTCGGAGGGGCACCGCACACTGAGCGCCGGAGGGCAATCACCGAGGGGGGGAGACCGTGGGCGCACCCCGCCCTGACAGGCGGCTCCGCGGCTACGCCGAGATCGGCGCCGCGTCGCTGATCCTCGGTACCTCGGCGACGGCCATCCAGGTGTCGACGATGCCGGCCGGTCTGCTGATCGTCCTGCGCATGGCGCTGGCCGGGATCGCGCTCGGGATCCTCTTCCTGGCGACCGGCGGCGTCGAAGAGGTCCGCCGGTCCGGCTACTTCCGCCGCATGGTCCTCGTCGGGTTCGTCGTCGCGCTCGAGCTCGTCTTCTACTTCGCCTCCATCCGTCTCGCCAACGTCACGGTGGGGGTCTCACTCGAGTACATGGCGCCGGTCTGGGTCGCGCTGCTGGCGCCTTGGGTGCTGCGCACGCGGCGCCAGGGCGTCGACCTGGTGGCGGTGGCGATCGCCGTCGGCGGCATGGCGCTCCTCGTCCTGCCGGGACTGGCTCTCGGCGAGGGCGCCACGAGCATCCCCGGCATCGTCTTCGGCCTGCTCGCGGGGCTGATGTTCGCGATCGCGATGATGCTCATCAAGAGTATGGGGACAGGCGTGCGCGGCTCGACGTTCGCGCTGTTCTTCTGTCTCGGCAGCGTGGTGCTCCTCACGCCGCTCGCCGTCTGGGAGGCGCTGACCACCGGCTACGAGCTGACGTCGACCGACGCGTGGATCGTCGTGGTCAGCGGCCTGATCTACACCGCGCTCTGCTTCAGTCTGTTCACCGACGGCATCCGCTTCGTGCGCGTGGAGCATGCCGGCATCATCGGGTACCTCGAGCCGGTGACGTCGCCGCTGTGGGCGTTTCTGCTCATCGGCGAGAAGCCGCCGTGGACGACGTACGCCGGCGGCGCGCTCATCGTGGCCGCCGGCATCCTCGTGATCGTCTTCGGCAAGGGCGAGGCGGAGCCGCTCGTGGAACCGTTGACGTGAGCGCCCGAGGTCCGGGATGACCACCACCCGGGGCGCGGACGGCGCCACCGCCGGCGACCATCCGCCGGAGCGGCTCCGCGGCTACCTCGAGGTCGGCCTGGCCAGTCTGGCCAACGGCTCCATCGGCGTCATGGTGACCTACGCCGAGATGCCGGCGACGATGCTCCTCTGCCTGAGGATGGTGTTCGCCGCCGCGGCGCTCGGCGTCGTCGTGCTGGCCACCGGCAGCTGGCGCGACCTGCGCACGCCGGGCGCGCCGCTCCGCGTCCTGGGGATCAGCGTCGCGCTGGCGCTGAACCTGATCCTGTACTTTCTCGCCATCCGCTACACCGGCGTGGCCGTGGCGATCTTCCTCAGCTACCTGGCGCCGGTGTACCTCGCCTTCGTCGCGCCGCTGATACTCAAGGAGAAGACCGAGCGCATCGTGTACGTCGCGCTCGCGGTAGGCCTTGCCGGCATGGCGCTGATCCTCGTGCCCGGCCTTCTGCTCGAGGGCGTCAAGCTCTCCGCCGCCGGGCTGTTCTTCGGCTGGGCGGCCGGCGTGATGTACGCCGTGTACCTGCTCTTCGCCAAGAGCCTGCGCGGGCTCAACGTGCGCAGCACGGCGGTGGTGTTCACGCAGAGCGCCTTCACCGCGGTCATCATGCTCGTGCCGGGCTTGCTCGCCGTCAGCGCCGCGGACTACCGTTACTCGGGCGTCGATCTCCTGATGGCCGCCCTGCTCGGCCTCGTGACCACCGCCTTCAGCTTCAGCCTCTTCATGGACGGCCTGCACTACATCCGCGTGCAGCACGCAGGCATCATCGCCTACGTCGAGCCGGTGAGCGCCCCGCTCTACGCGCTCGTCCTGCTCGGCCAGCGGCCGAGCTCGTGGACGATCGCCGGCGGAGCCCTGATCGTCGCTGCGGGCATCCTGGTGGTGCTCTACGCCCGCGGCGAGCCCGAGCTGGAGCCGCTCGGATGAGCGGCCGCGCGGCGCGGGCGTACGCCATGGTGGCGGTCTCCTTCCTGCTCGTCGGCCTGTCCGGCACACTTGTCACCTGGGCGACCGCGCCCCCCAGCGTGCTCATCGTCCTTCGCTTCGCCGTCGCCGCGCTGGCGATCGCCGCGGTGTTCGGTCGCCGCCGTCGCCTGACGGGTCTGCTGGACCGCACCCTCTGGCCCCGCCTTCTGGTCATGGGCGCATTCGACGCTGCTGCGCTGCTGCTCTACTTCGTCGCCATCCGGGAGGCCGGTGTGGCGATCGCCACCTTCCTCTTCTTCATGCAGCCGGTGTGGATCGCGCTGCTGGCGCCACGGCTCCTCGGCAGCGCGACGGAGCGCTTCGTCTACGTTGCCATCGGCCTCGCCCTGGGCGGACTGGTGGTCCTTCTGGTTCCCGCGGCGCTCGGAGACGGTGTGCACGCCTCGATCCTGGGTCTGGTGGCCGGCTTGGCCAGCGGCCTCGCCTACGCCGGGTTCGCCCTCGTGACGAAGGGGCTCACCCGGCGTCTGGAGAGCATCGCCATGGTCCTCACCGAGTGCGTGCTCGACACGCTCTTCCTCCTGCCGCTCGCACTCTGGCAGGTGCTCGGGACCGGCTACAGCCTCACGAGTCGCGACCTGCTGGTCGCGCTCATCTTGGGGCTCCTGGTCACCGCGGTGGGGTACACCCTGTGGATGGAGGGCATGCGCTGGGTGCCGGTGCAGCGCAGCGCGGTGCTCGGCTTCCTCACGCCGGTGGCCGCGCCGATCTTCGCCCTGGTCCTCCTGGGCCAGCCCATCACGGGGTGGACGGTGGCCGGCGGCGCCCTCATTCTGGCCGCCGGCATCCTCGTGGTGCTGCTCGACAAGTACGGCCTCGAGTCGGAGCCGCCGTTGTGAGCGGTCAGACTCGCAGGGTCACGGCTTCCGCGCCGGCGCCGGGTCGCGGCGATCCCGCCGGCTACGCGCTCGCCATCGGCTCGTACCTCCTGTTCGGACTCAGCGCGACGCTGGTCACCTGGGCGGACGCGCCGGAGAGCGTCCTCCTGGTGATCCGCTTCGCGCTCGCAGCGGTCGTCCTGCTCCTCGTGTTCGCCCGCCGGCACCCGCTCGCCGGAGTCTTCAGGGGCGGAGTCTGGCAGCGCTTTCTGCTGATGGGCGCGCTCGATGCCTTCACGATGATCGCCTACTTCTACGCCGTGCGCGTCATCGGGGTGGCCATCGCGACCTTCTTCCTCTTCCTGCAGCCCGTGTGGGTGGCGTTCCTCGCGCCGCGGTTCCTGCGCACCGCCACCGAGAGAGTCGTCTACGTCGCCCTGGCGATTGCCGTGCTCGGCATGGCCCTGATCCTCCTGCCGTCGTTCACCGGCGACGGCGTGGGTCTTGCCGCCTTCGGCCTGGCGGCCGCCTTCGTGGCCGGCTGGAGCTTCGCCTTCTTCCAGATGCTCGTGAAGCGGCTGACACGCGAGATCTCGAGCGTGACGGTGGTGATCGCCGAGAGCGTGCTCGACGCCGTGTTCATCCTGCCGCTCGCCCTGTGGCAGTTCGCGGATGCGGGTCGACAGCTCACCTCCCGCGACTGGGTGTCGGCCGTGGTCATGGGCCTCGTGACCACGGCGCTCGCCTACACCATGTGGGTCGAGGGAGTGGCGCGGGTCCGGGTGCAGCACAGCTCGATCCTCGGCCTCATCACGCCGGTGGCGGCGCCCATCTACGCCCTCGTCTTTCTGGGGCAGGGCATCGCGGCGTGGACGATCGCCGGCGGCTCACTGATCCTGTTCGCCGGGACCCTCGTCGTCCTGTTCGGCCGCGCCGAGCAGGGTCCGGAGCCGCCGCTGTGAGCGGCCGCCGGCAGAGCGGTATCGGAGACCCAACGGCCTCCGCGGCGGGACCGCCCATCGCTGCCGGTCGCCGGCACCGCGACCTTCTGGGCTACGTCATCGTCCTCGTCTCGTACCTCGGGATGGCCGGCAGCGCGCCGCTGGTCGCCTGGGCCGACGCGCCGGAGGCGATCATCCTCTGCCTTCGCATGGCCTTTGCGGCGCTGGCGCTCGGCGCCGTGTTCCTGCGGCGCCCGATGCTCGCCGACTGGCTCCGCCCGGGCGCCGCCTGGCGTCTCGTCCTCATGGCGGCGATGTCGTCGCTGACGCTGCTGCTCTTCTTCTACGCCGTCCGCCACACCAGCGTCGCGATCGCCATGTTCCTTCTCTTCCTGATGCCGGTCTGGGTGGCCCTCGCCGCACCGAGGGTCTTCAAGTCGCCGCGAGAGCCGATCGTGTGGCCGGCGCTCGGCCTCGCCCTCGCCGGCCTCACCGTCATCCTCCTCCCCGACCTCGCCGGCGAGGGCGTCAAGCTCTCGGTCGCCGGTCTGCTGGCGGCGCTGTTCACCGGCTTCGGGTACGCGACCTACACGGTCTCGGTGAAGGGGTTGACGAGGATCGTCGCGCCGTCGACGATCTCCATGGCGGAGGCCGCCGGCGACACACTGCTCGTGCTCCCGCTGGCGCTCTGGCAGTTCGGGAGCACGGGCTACCAACTGGACGCCAGGGCGTGGATCGCGGCCGTGATCATGGGGGTGTTCTGCACGGCCATCCCGTACACCCTCTGGATCGTGGGCACCAAGCGCGTGCGCGTCGAGCACGTCACGATCCTCGGGTACATCGAGCCGGTGGCGGGGCCGATCTACGCGGTGTTCCTTGTCGGCCAGCTGCCGGGCGTCTGGACGTGGATCGGCGGCGCGATGATCCTGGGCGCCGGACTGCTCGTCGTCGTGTTCGGCCGCGGAGAGGGCGCGGCGTCAGTCGCCGCGGCCGCCGAGCCGGAGCCGCTGTGATGACCGGCGGTCGCCGCCACGGATCCGCCCACCGGTGTTCGGTCGCCTCATGAGCCGTGCGGCCCGCGGCTACCTGCTCGTCGCCGGCTCCTTCCTCATCATGGGCCTGATCGGTGTGCTCGTGGACTGGGCGACGGCGCCCGAGAGCGCGCTCCTGGTGCTGCGCTTCGCCACGGCAGGGCTCGTGCTCGGCGTGGTCTTCGCTCGCCGCCGCCCGCTCGCCGGCGCGGCCGCCCGCTCCGTCTGGCCGCGCCTCCTCCTCATGGCGGCGATCGACGCCCTCGCGCTCCTGCTCTTCTTCGTCGCCATCCGCGGCACGAGCGTCGCCACCGGCATGTTCCTGCAGTTCCTCGCGCCTGTCTGGGTGGCGCTCATCGCGCCGCGGATCCTTCACGCCCGGACCGAGGCGATCGTCTATCCGGCGCTCGCGATCGCCCTCGCCGGGCTGGCCGTGATCCTCGCGCCGTCACTGCTCGGGGAGGGCGTCGAGCTCTCGACGTGGGGGGTGACGGCGGGTCTGCTCTCCGGTCTCGGCTACGCCGCGTTCCAGCTCGTGGTCAAGGACCTCACCAAGCGGGTCTCGGCGGTGACGATCGTCTTCACGGAGGCGTGGCTCGACGCGCTCATCCTGCTGCCGCTCGCACTCTGGCAGACGATCGGCGCCGGCTACCAGCTCACCACTCGCGACCTGGTCGCCGGCGTTGTCCTGGGCGTGGTGTGTACCGCACTGGCCTACACGATGTGGACGTCCGGCATGGGCCTCATCAAGGTGCAGCACAGCTCGATCCTCGGCTACCTGGAGCCCGTGGTGGCGCCGCTCTACGCGCTGCTGCTGCTCGGCCAGGGGATCTCGGTCTGGACGGTGACCGGCGGCGCCCTCATCGTCATCGCGGGGCTGCTGGTCGTGCTGCTCGGGGAGCACGAGGAGGAGGGCGCGACGTCGTTGGAGCCGGCGCCATGAGGTTGCGGGGAAGACGAGGGCGCGTGTCCCCGGTCTGGACATCGTGGCGAGAAGCAGCGCCCGCGCTCTCCCTCACACACGACGCGCGCAGGGTGCCAACTCGGTGCGTATCGGATACGCTCTGGCGGCGGGTCTGGCGGCGGGAGCCGCCGGCTCGCGGGTTCGAGGCGGGCGTCGCCGTCGGACCCTGCCGGCTCGGGAGGGAGCCCCGTATGACCATCCTCCTCATCTACAGCCGACTCTGGCCGGACCCGGGGTGAGAGCGGGCCGTCGCAACCGCGTACCGTGACCTTCTCCATGGAGTGATCGAGGCACGGCGGACCGAAGCTCCGCGCCCGTCCGACCGACGTACGGTCCGTGGCGCCGGCTCCGTCCCGCCCAGCCTCCAGGCATCATCCGGCCGAAAGGAGCCCAGATGACGAAACCCGTCGAGAGCGCCCCCAAGCTCGAACTCACCAAGTCCATGTCGATGCTCGAGGACGCCCAACGGCTCACCCCCGGCGGCGTCGGCGGCATCCGTCGCGCCTACAACTTCGTCGTCGGCGAATACCCCGTCTTCATCACTCATGGCCACGGCGGTCACATCGTCGACGTGGATGGCAACGAGTACATCGACATGCTCTGCGCCTACGGGCCGATCATCCTCGGCTACGTCGAGGACGAGATCAACGACGCCGCCAAGGCGCAGATGGACAAGGGCTTCTGCTTCAGCCTCGTGCAGCCGCTCCAGAACGAGCTCGAGGAGCGGCTCGCCGACATCATGCCGTGCGGCGAGCAGACCATCCTCGTCAAGACGGGCTCGGACGCGACCAACGCGGCCGTCCGGGCGATGCGCGCCTACACAGGCCGCGACAAGATCGCCCGCTGCGGCTACCACGGCTGGGGCGACTGGTGCGTCGAGCATCACGGCGGCGTGCCGCGGGCCGTGTACGAGCTCACCAAGGAGTTCGAGTACGGTGACATCGCCGACCTCGAGCGCGTCTTCGCAGAGAACCCGGACGAGATCGCCGGCGTGGTCATCACCCCGGTGGGACACCCGATGGCCAAGCCGATCATCGCCCCGCCGGACGGCTATCTCCAGGCGGTCGTCGACCTCTGTCACAAGCACGGCGCCGTGGTCACCTTCGACGAGATCCGCACCGGCTTCCGCGTCGCCATGGGCGGAGCCAGCGAGCGGTACGGCGTCACCCCCGACCTCACGACGGTGGGCAAGGCGATGGCCAACGGCTATTCGATCGCCGCGCTGGTCGGCAAGCGCGAGGTCATGGAGGTCTTCGTCAAGGGCGCCTTCCTCAGCTCCACCTACTTCCCCAACAGCCTCGAGATGGCCGCGAGCATGAAGTGCCTCGAGATCCTCGAGCGCGAGAAGGTGCAGGACGCGATCTGGGAGCGGGGGACCAGGTTCCTCGAGTCGCTCGGCGAGATCGTCGACAAGAGCGGGGTGCCCGTGACCAAGAGCGGCATCCCGCCGATGCCGTTCCTCACCTTCGACCACGTCGACGACCACTACAAGGAGCGGCGGACGGAGTTCTACACGCAGTGCATCCGCCGCGGGCTGTTCGTGCAGCCCTATCATCACTGGTACATCTGCTACCGCCACACCGAGCGCGACCTGAGCCGGGCGCTGGAAGTGGTGGAAGAGAGCCTCGCGTTCGTGAACCAGCAGTTCCCGTACAAGAAGTAGCGGACCGTCGAGGGAGCAGGGGGAGACGATGGACAAGCTCATCATCACCGTGGCCGGCGTCGGCGCCGAGACCACCAAGGACGCGCAGCCCGGCCTGCCGGTGACGGCGGCGGAGATCGGCGCCGACGCGGCGCGCTGCCGCGAGGCCGGCGCCGCCATGTACCACCTGCACGTGCGCGACGCCGAGGCCAACCCGACGCAGGCCAAGGAAGTGTTCGCGGCGGCGATCGCGGCGATCCGCGAGCGCACCGACATCATCATCCAGACGAGCACCGGCGGCGCCATGGGCATGACCGCCGACGAGCGGCTCCAACCGCTCGAGCTCGGCCCTGCGATGGCGTCTCTGACGACGGGCACCGCCAACTTCGGCGACGACGTCTTCTTCAACGACGCCGCTCTGATGGCCGAGTTCTACCAGCGCATGCAGACGAAGGGCGTCCGGCCCGAGTTCGAGATCTTCGAGGCCGGCCAGATCGACAACGCGCTCAAGCTGGTCAAGAAGTACGGCCCGGCGGGCCCGCTGTTGCACTGGGACTTCGTGCTGGGCGTGCCGGGCAGCATGAGCGGCGAGCCGCGCAACCTGGTGTTCCTGGTCGACCGCATCCCCGCCGGGTCGACCTGGACCTGCACCGGCATCGGCCGCTGGCACATGCCTGTGACGATGACCGCGCTCGCCCTGGGCGGCAACGTGCGCCTCGGCTTCGAGGACAACATCTTCCTGCACAAGGGCGTGCTCGCCAAGGAGAACGCCGAGCTCGTCGGCCGCGTCGCGCGCATCGCGCAGGAGTGGGACCGGCCCTGCGCGACCCCCGACGAGGCGCGGCGGATCCTCAAGCTGGGCGAGTACGCGGACTGACTCCAGGCGAACCGGGCGGGCCCGCGGCGGCCCGCCCCCTCGCCTCCTCGCAGCCGGCCGCCTCGCCTGTGGTCGTCGGGGCTCCGGCATAGGCGTATGTCCCCCTCAAGCTCCGCTCTGGCCGTGCCGACACGAAGGCCGTAGGCAAGGCGAACGCTGGCCGTGTCGCGGGCACCAGAGCGGGAATAGACTACTCGGTACCCTATGATGCGCCCATGGCCACCGGGGGAGCCGATGGCGTTTCGGACCAGGAATCGCAAGACCGAGCGGGGAGAGGTCGAACTCCTGCGCGGTCTCATCCGGCTGGCGAACCAGCTGCAGTCGAGCCTCACGCTCGATGCGATCGTCCACGTCATCGCCACGGCGCTGAGCGAGACCTTCGGCTTCCGTGAGGCGAGCGTGTACCTGCGCGAGGCCGGCGGCGATTTCGTCGTGCACGCCACCGTCGGCGAGTTCCCGGACTTCGACCGCGTCCTCTTCGAGCGGCCGGTCCCACAGCACATCTGGGACCAGCTCTTCCTCGAGAAGCACCAGATCGGCTCGTCGTTCTTCGTCGACCACCGTCGCCACGAATGGACCGAGGAGCAGCTCCACTACCTGCCCGAGATGGACCTCGGACCCCGCCGCGAGGGTGAGTGGAACAAGCACGACGACCTCTTCGTCCCGCTGTACGACCAGGAGCGGCGGCTGATGGGCGTGCTGGACCTCTACGATCCGGCCGACCATGCTCTGCCGACGCTCGAGCTGGTCAAGTCGCTCGAGGTCTTCGCCACCCACGCGGCGGTCGCGATCGAGAACGCGCGCCAGTACGAAGCGCTCGAGGAGGCCTCGGCGCAGCTCCAGGCGCAGCTGGCCCTGCGCCACGCGATCCTCGAGCTCAGCGGCGCGCTCCTCGCGACGCTCGAGCCACATGAGGTCTTCGCCCGCATCGCGACGCTGCTCAAGGAGATCGTCGACTACGACTCGCTGGAGATCCGTCTGGTCGACGAGGAGAAGCAAGAGCTCTACAGCGGTTACTACACAGACGACGCGGACGGCGAGGAGATGCGATCCTGGCGCAGCCCCATCGACGTGGGGGTGAGCGGCTGGGTCCTTCAGCACAACGAGGCGCAGCTCGTCAACGACATGCTGAACGACTCGCGCGGCGCCCTCGTGCCGGGCACGGAGTGGGAGCCGCAGGCGAGCATCATCGCGCCCTTGACCATGGGCGAGACGCCCATCGGGGTGCTCGCGATCGACCGGCTCGGAGAGCGCACCTTCTCCGAGAGCGAGCTCGAGCCCGTCAGCCTGTTCGCCAACCTCGCCGCCATCGCCATCCACAACGCCCGGCAGTACACGGAGGCGGAGAGGGCGTCGAAGCGGCTCGAGGAGCAGCTGTCGCTCAGCCACGAGTTGCTCAGCGCCAGCGGCGCCGTGCTCTCCTCGCTCGAGCAGAAGGAGGTCCTCGAGCACATCGCCGACACGCTCCAGCAGATCGTCGACTACGACACCATGGACGTCCGCCTTGTCGACGCCGATCGCAGGCAGCTCGTCGCCGTCTACGCGCGCGACGCGCAGGACGAGCAGGAGATCTACGACTTTGCGATCCCGATGGATGAAGGCATCAGCGGCTGGGTCGTGCGCCACAACGAGGCCCAGCTCATCAACGAGATGGACAAGGATCCTCGCGCCGTCTACATCCCCGGCACGGAGGAGGGCGAGCAGCAGGCGTGCATCCTGGTGCCTCTGTCCGTCGGCGACGAGGTCATCGGCGTCATGACGATGGATCGGCTCGGTGGCCGCACGTTCGAAGAGCGTGAGCTCGAGCCGGCCAAGCTCTTCGCCAACCTGGCGGCGATCGCGATCCGCAACGCCCACCAGTACGACCAGCTCGAGCACACGTCGGCGCGGCTGGAGAGCCAGCTGGCGATGCAGCACCAGCTCATGGACATCAGCACGATGCTGCTCAGCTCGCTCGAGCAGCACGACGTCTTCGCGCGCATCACCGCGATGCTCAAGGACATCGTCGACTACGACGCTATGGACATCCGCATGCTGGACGAGGCGTCGCGCGAGCTGGTGTGCATCTACTCGCGCGACCTCAACGCGGAGCAGATGGGGCAGTTCCGCATGTCCATCGACGAGGGCGTGAGCGGCTGGGTCGTGCGCCACAACGAGGCCCAGCTGGTCAACGACATGATGCACGACCCGCGGATCGTGCAGATCCCGGGCACGGAGGAGGACGAGCCGCAGGCGAGCATCATCGTCCCGCTCAACGTCCTGGGCAAGGTCACCGGCGTGCTCTGTCTCGACCGCCTCGGCGGACGCACCTTCGAGCAGCGAGAGCTCGAGCCGGCGATCCTGTTCGCCAATCTGGCGGCCATCGCCATCCAGAACGCGCGCACCTACGAGGAGATGGAGCGGCAGGCCATCAGCGACGGCCTCACCGGCATCCACAACTACCGGCACTTCCACGAGTCGCTCAAGGCGGAGGTCAGCCGCGCCGGCCGGTACGGCGAGCACTTCTGCCTGCTGATGATGGACCTCGATCACTTCAAGTCGGTGAACGACACCATCGGCCATCAGAAGGGGGACGACGTGCTGCGTGCGGTCGCAGGGGTGCTGCGCAGCTGCTCCCGCGAGTCCGACTACCTCGCCCGCTACGGCGGTGAGGAGTTCACCATGATCCTGCCGCTGACGATGCTGGAGGAGGCGAAGACGCTCGCCGAGCGCATCCGTACATCGGTCGCCATGCTCGACCCGGGGCACCCGGATCTGCGCGTGACGATGTCGATCGGCGTCTCGGCGTATCCCGAGTCGGCCACCGACAGCGACGGCGTGCTCGGCGCCGCGGACGCAGCGCTGCTGCGCGCCAAGACCGCCGGCCGCAACCGCGTGTGTCTCTACACCGACACCGACGCGACGGCCGAGCTCGAGGGCGACCTCGCGGCCGTCGGTCGCCGCTTCGCTGCCTTCATCGGGCTGAGCGAGGCCGAGACGGCCGGCCTGGTCACCGCCCTCGCGGTCCACGAGACCGGCGCGGCGGTGCAGGACGAGGTGCAGATGATCCTCGGCGCCGGGACGGGCGGGGTCGCCGAGCCCAACGAGGTGCGGCAGAACGCCGTCGAGGCCCTCGTGTACGGCAACGAGCGCTGGGACGGCGCCGGCTACCCGGAGGGACGGCGCGGGATCGAGATCCCTCGCGTCGCCCGCGCCTTCGCCGTCTGCCGCCGCTTCGACCCGGCGCGCCACAACGGCGACGGCGTCGCCGACCTGCGGGGCCGCGCCGCGCACGAGCTGGACCCGAAGATGGTCCAGCGGTTCGCGGCGATGCTCCGCGCCGACAAGGCCGAGCACAACTAGCGCCGCTCGGCGCGCAGCCGGCCGCGCTCGTACGCGGTGCGTGGGCGGCGGGCGCAGGTCACGCTCCGCTGTTTGTCCCTCCCTCGAATCTGCCATACTGCAGGCATGGACAACGTCCGCCCGCTCCGCCCCAAGAAGAAGCCCGCGCCCAAGCGCGGCGACCGGTCCACGCGGCGACGCGTCATCATCTCGGTCGTCGTCGCCATCGTCGTCCTGGTGCTCGCCTTCGGCAGCCGTCTGCTCGGCCTGTACGTCGACTGGCTGTGGTTCGGCGAGGTCGGGTTCCGGGAGGTGTTCTGGACGGGGCTGTGGGCAAGGCTGGTGCTCGGCGCGGTCGCCTTCGTCGCGTTCTTCGCCGTCGTGTGGGCCAACGTGGAGATCGCGCGGCGGCTGGCGCCGGACTTCCGCGCCGATGTGGACGGCACGCTGCTCGAGCCGCGCAGCCCGACTGTACGCAAGTGGGTCGGCGTCGGCGCTGCGGTGGTCTGCGTCATCGTCGCCTTCGGCGCGGCGGTGACGGCCTCCGGCGGCTGGCAGCGCTTCCTCCTCTACTTCAACCAGACCTCGTTCGGCGAGGCGGATCCGGTCTTCGGCCGCGACGTCTCGTTCTACGTGTTCTCCATGCCCATGTGGCAAGGCGTCCTCGACTTCGTGCTGGCCGCCCTCATCGCCTCGCTCGTGCTGGCCGCCATCGTCCATCTCATCATGGGCGGCATCGAGCTCAAGCAGACCGGCGCTCGCGGCGCCCAGGGCGCCGGAGCCGGCGGCGCGGGAGCCGCCGGCGAGGCCGGACCGGCCTCGCCGTTCGCCCGCGCCCAGAAGGCCGCCGCCCCGCAGATCCCCCAGATCGACATCAAGCTCGGCGGCCGCGCCGTCGCGCATCTCTCGGCGCTGCTCGCGGCGGTCTTCGTCGTCGTCGGCATCGGCCAGCTCTTCAAGGGCTGGAGCCTGCTCTACTCGACCGCCGGCGCCATCTACGGCGCCGGCTACACGGACGTGCACGTCCGGCTGCCGCTGACGTATGTCACCATGGCGATCGCCTTGCTCCTCGCCGCCGCCCTCGTCTGGAACGTCTGGCGGCGGCGCCAGTGGTGGCCGCTCACCATCGCCGTGTGGATCGTCGCGATCGTCCTGCTCCGTGGCATCGTCCCGGCGGTGTACCAGTCGCTCATCGTCAATCCCAACCAGCTGAGCAAGGAGCGCGATTACATCGCCCGCAACCTCGTGGCGACGCAGAATGCGTATGGCCTCGACGAGATCCAACAGAAGCCGTTGGCGACGAAGGCGGCGCTCACGCCGCGGCGTCTCCAGGACAACCAGGCGACGCTGCGCAACATCCGCCTTTGGGACCCCAACACGCTGGTGACGAGCTACCGCCAGCTGCAGGAGCTGCGCCCGTACTACATCTTCCTCGACGCCGACGTGGACCGTTACACGGTCAACGGCGTGTATCGCCAGACCATGCTCTCGCCGCGAGAGCTCAACATCGACGGGCTCCCGCAACAGGCGCGGACGTGGGTCAACGAGCACATCACCTACACGCACGGCTTCGGCGTGGCCATGAGCGCCGTGAACCAGGTGACCTCCGACGGCTCACCGGACTTCCTCGTCCAGGACGTTCCGCCGGTGAGCGCCCCGGGCCTCGAGATCGAGCAGCCGCGCATCTACTACGGGGAGCGCGGCACCGGCTACAGCCTCGTCAACACCTCGGAAGCCGAGTTCGACTACCCGGGCGCCGCCGGCGACGTGTACACCAAGGGCTACTCCGGCGACGGCGGCGTGCCCATCTCACCCGTGCTCAACCGGCTGGCGTTCTCGGTCAAGTACGGGACGATCAAGTTCTTCACCACCTCGGCGCTCAAGGACGACAGCCGCATCATCTTCCGCAACGACATCCGCGAGCGCATCAACGCCGCGGCGCCCTTCCTCGCGCTCGACCCGGACCCGTACATGGTCATCGCCGACGGCAAGCTCTGGTGGATCCAGGACGCCTACACGCAGACCAGCCGGTACCCGTACTCCACGCCGCAGGGCGAGCGCAACTACCTGCGCAACTCCGTCAAGATCGTCGTCGACGCCTACAACGGCTCGATGCGCTTCTACGTGTGGGACGAGGAGGACCCGCTGCTCCAGACGTGGCGGGCCATCTACCCGGATCTCTTCACGCCGCGGAGCGAGGTGCCGCGGGAGCTGCTCGAGCACGTGCGCTACCCCGAGGGCCTCTTCGACATACAGGCCGAGGTGTGGTCCACCTATCACGTCGACGGGCCGGAGATCCTCTACAACAAGGGCGACCAGTGGCAGATCCCCGACAACGTGGCGCTCACCGGCCCCGGCCCCATGCAGGCCTACTACGTGATCATGCGTCTGCCCGGCGAGGAGAAGGAGGAGTTCCTGCTGATGCTCCCCTTCGTGCCCAACGGCCGCCAGAACATGATCAGCTGGCTCGGGGCGCGCAGCGACGTGCCGCAGTACGGCACGGCGCTCAACTACATCTTCTCCAAGAGCACCACGGTCTTCGGTCCCAGCCAGGTGGAGGCGGCCATCAACCAGGATCCGGAGATCTCCTCGCAGCGGACGCTGTGGGGACAGCAGGGCTCAGAGGTGATCCTCGGCAACCTGCTCGTCGTGCCGATCGAGGACTCGCTGCTCTACGTGCAGCCGCTGTACCTGCAGAGCAACCAGACGCAGCTGCCGCAGCTCAAGCGCGTGATCGTCTTCTACCGGGCGCCGGCTTTCGACGGGGGCGGGGGCACCGCTGCGCAGCAGGTCGTCGCCATGGAGCCGACGCTCAGCGAGGCGCTGGTGGCCGCCTTCGGCTCGAGTTTCGACAGCGGGAGCGCCTCGGGCGGCGGCGCCGACGGCGACGGGACGTCCGGCGGAACCGGCGACGGCACAACGGGCGGAGGGACCGGCGGGCAGCCGGGCGGCGATCTGAGCGCCGAGGCGCGCGCGCTCATCGCGCGCGCGAACAGCGAGTTCAACGCCGCCCAGGACGCCCTCAGGGCCGGCGACTTCGCCGAGTACGGCCGCCGCGTCAAGGCGCTGGAGCAGGCGCTCTCCGACCTCCAGCGCCTGCAGCAGCAGTAGCGGCCGGTCCGCCTGCGGCGCCGGCCGCCGCGGGTAGACGAACGTTCCGTTCCCGACCCTCGCCCGTCGTGGAAGGATGACTGTAGGCGCAGGACTATCGTCGTCGTGCGCCGGACGAGGGCGTCGGGGCGCGGCAGGAAGCGTCGCCAGTCCGGGCAACACGTCGACTGGCGACGCCCGAACTCCCGGCCCGGAGCTTTCGTCACCCGAAGAGAGGTGGCAGAATGTTGGTCTGGTCGCCGCGACGAGTCCGTCGAGAGGCGGGTTCGCAGGTTCGCGGCCGGGGCGGGCGAACCGTTAAGGACGCCGCCCGGCGGGGCAACGGCTGAGCGACGCGGCACTCACGTTTCACCGTCCCCCCGCCGATACAGCGAATGAACGTACTACCCGCTATCCGGAGGCAGGGTATGGACAGGCACTTCAGACAGGCCTGTGACCGCGCAGCTGGCTTCAGCTTCGTGGAGTTGCTGGTCACGATCATCATCGCGGGCATCGCCTTCGCGGCGATGGTGCCCATGTTCGTGCAGGCCCAGCAGAAGAACTCCGCCGACACGCTGCGGCAGCAGGTCGCCAACGTCGCGCAGGAGAAGATCGAGAAGATCCGCCAGCTGGACTACGGCTCGATCAAGGCCGATGCGGCGTATCCCGAGACGACGCCCAATCTGTACAACGACGAGCTTCGCCGACGGCCAGTTCGGGCCCACGGAGCCGCTCAGCACCGGCACCGGCACGCGAGTGATCAACCTGTCCTACAGCGTCGAGGATTACCCGACCGGCGCCACCGGTATCACATCGCAGTACAAGGTCGTCCATGTCACGGCGACGTGGGACGCTCCGCCCAGTCCGGTCAAGCCTGTGACCATCTCCACGATCGTGTACCGCCAATACTCCGGACCGCCCATCACCGATTTCTCGACGGATCCCGTGATGGACGACACCGGGCTCCTCGGCGACGATAGCCTCACGGACGTCCTGCTCTCCGCGCACGTCGATCCCTCCGGCGGCGTACCCGCCGTCAGCGTGGAGTTCGCCGTGGCGCAGTACGGCGGCGCGACCCTCGCCAGCGCCTTGGTTGACACCACCATGATCAGCGGGACCGACCAGGCGCTCGGTCGGTGGTACGACGCGGACACGACTACTTTCTACTGGCGCTGGGTGCTCGGCTCTAATGCCACCAACGGCGTGTACGACTTCCAGGCGACCGCGTTGGCGAGCGACGGATTCGCCGGCAACACGCCGCACATCTATCCTCGCATCGAGCGCGTCGAGCCGCCGGCGGCTCCCGCGTCCGTCACCGCCATCGCCGGCAACGGCTTCGTGAACGTCACTTGGGGGGTCTCGACCGACCCGGACTTGTCACGGCCTATAAGGTGTATCAGTCCACGAGCCCCGTCGGTCCCTGGACGAACCTGATCGCAACCGAGGCAGCGCCGGTCCAGGTCACGGACTCGAGCGTCGTGAATGACACTACGTACTACTACGCGGTGGTCGCGGTCCGGTCGACGGACAACCGCGCGAGCGCTGCCGCCGGTCTCGAACCCGGCGACCCCGTCGTCGACGGCCGACTCGACGCCGCCGACCGCACCTCTCAACGTGGTCGCCTCGACCACCGCCGGCAGCTCCACCGTCAGGCTCACGTGGACGGCGGCGACAGATCCCGGTACGCCGTCGACTGGCGTCATACGGTACGACATCGAGCGAAGCTCCAGTCTGGCCGGTACATATGCGGCGGTCACGGGGTCGCCGTGGACGAACCTCACGATCCTGCGGTTCGACGATGCCACGGCGGGCTGGAGTTCGACCTGGTACTACAAGATCTACGCGGTGGACGGCGCGGGTCTGCGCGGCCCCGCCAGCACGGTCGTCTCGGCGACCACCGGCGCTCGTCCCGACGTACCAGCTGGCGGTCACCAACACGATCAACGGCAACAGCAAGACCCGCTACGTCTGGATCCAGGACACGAGCGGGCACTTCTTCAGCCTGGCCGGCGCCGACCTCGGTGCGACGGCTCCGGCCACGGGGGTCGCCATCGCGTCCAAGGGCGGCGTGGCCACGTGGACGCTGCCGGCCGGCCCCTACCACGTGTGGGCGTCGAGTTCGAACTCCTTCTCGAACGCGACCATGAGGCTCCCCGACGTCGATCTCTCCGGCGGCAATGCCGCCAAGAGCATCACCGACTGACATGGGCGAGCACATGACCATCCGCGAGAGACGGACCGGCGTCGGGCAGGCGGGCGTCAGCCTCATCGAACTGCTCATCGGAATCGCGATCATGGGAGTGATCTCGACGATGCTGCTGCTGTCGTGGTTCGCCCTGAGCAACTCGTATTCGTACTCCGTCAACAGCGCGAACGCGCGTGACGACGGCAGGCAGGCGCTGGCGCGTCTTCAGCGCGAGATCAGGGACGCGCAGATGCCGACCATCGCCTCCGGCACCGCCTCCGACGCGATCCTCACTCGCGCTCGTCCCTACACGATCGCGCTCTACACGTCGTTCAATGAGGCCGGCAACGCCACCATGACGTGGGACAGCACTGCCCAGACCGCCTCCTCCTCGACGCCGCACCTCGTGGTGTATCGGCTGTACAGCAACAGGCAGCTGTGGCGCTTCGAGGACAGAAGCACTCCGCTCAACCGGCAGATCGACATGTCCAACGGCGGCACCTTCAGCATGGGAGGGAGCACGCCGCCGGAGTTCCCGCTCGACGAGACGCTCTACGGCGAAGGCGCGACGCTGCTGGTCGCCAACGTGGACAACTGGGCGCGGTCAACGCCGGTGTTCCGCTACAACGTCTACGGGACGAATCCGATCACCGGCGCCGTCGAACTGCGTGACGAAGGACTTCCTCTACAACGCGGACAGGTACACGGCGGTCGCCGTGGAGATCCGCCTGCTTGTCGACCTCAATCCGGCTCGCGCTCCCGTGCACGCAGACCTGCGAGCCACTGCGCAGCTGCGCAACAGCCGCTGATCGGGAGGACCACGGATGGACCATCGCACGCACATTCGGAATGAGGCCGGCGCCACACTCCTGATCGTCATCGGAATCATCGCCGCGCTGGCCGTGATGGCGAGCACGCTCGTCTTCGTCATCGGCAACATGCAGGCCAACACGGCCGACACTCGCATCCGCGACAAGGCGTCGGGCGTCGGCGAGGCGGCCATGGACGGCATGATGTACCAGCTGGCGCTGAACTGGCCCGATACGGAGACCCCCACAACCGTGCCTGCGCTCGACGAAACGAAGATCGGCGAGCAGTTCGGCGACACCAGCGAGTTCCCGCGGCCGAAGACCGGCAGCTTCGTGGCCTCCGTGTACTACGACAACTCGGACACGAACGGCGACGAGGTGGTCACTGCCGCCGACGCGCAGTGGGATGCCAACGACGACGACCTCATGTACGTGGAGGGTCAGGGCAACGTGGGCAAGCGCTCGGCCCGCTTCCAGGCGCTGGTCAAGCGCACCTACGTGAACACGACGTTCCCCAAGGGCATCGCCGTCTACGACGGCGGCAATATGGACTCCAACGGCGGCGGCAACAACCCCAAGATCACCGTGTACTTCGACGATGGTGGGGGCGTGAGCTCGTACGTGAACGGCTCGGTGACCACGTCCGAGGTCTTCGACAGCCAGTCGATGGACGTCAACATCCGCGATAACGGAGACACTATCCCGGCGATCGACACGTTGATCCCCCAGTCCCTGATCCGGCAGGTCATCGCCATGGCCAAGGGCATGGGGCGGTACTACGACGTCACGCAGGGCGCCTCGCTGCCGACCGACTTCTCCGGCGTGTGCGTGATCAAAGTGCAGGACGGCACGACCGTATTTCTCGGCAATAACGGCGGCATCAACATGGGCGCCGGCCCGAGTACCGTCCCGACGGCCTCAGACAAGCCCGGCATCCTCGTGATCCTGGGCGGGCCGCACGTCAAGATCGACATCGGCGGTGACCAGAACTTCTACGGCGTCATGTACACCGACGGCCAACTCGTGGAGGCGCACGGCAACCCGTGCTTCTACGGCATGGTCGTCTGCAAGAGCTACATGGACATGCGCGGCACGGCCGACATCAAGTACGACGCCACCGCCATCACGAAGCTCTCCGACAGATGGACGCTCTCTGTCGTGCTGGTACCGAACACGTGGCGGGAGATCGCGCCGCAGTAGGGGCGGGATGATCCCGGAATCGCGCAGGGAGTCTGGGGCGGGAGGCCGGAAGGGCCTCCCGCCCCTTTCGCTATACTGGGCGCGCGGGCGATTAGCTCAGGGGTAGAGCACCTGCCTTACAAGCAGGGAGTCGCTGGTTCAAATCCAGCATCGCCCACCAGCTCGATCCCGGACCGTCGCACGCGAACCCCGTCGGTCGCGTCGCCGTCATCCAGGCGGACGCCGTCGACGAGAGGAGAGGCCATGAGAACGACGCGAGGTCAAGCCGCCGGTGGGCGGACCGCGCTCCCCATCTTTCTCCTGCTGCTCGTCCTGCCCCTCGCTGCCGCGGCGCTGTTCCTCGTCGGCTGCGGATCTGGCGACGATTCCGGCGGCGCGCCCTCGCTCGAAGGCACATCCTGGCGGCTGACGGGCTGGTCCGCCAGCAGTCTCGACCCCACCGATTTCGCCATCACGGCTCAATTCGACGACGGGAAGATCGGCGGCACGTCGGCGGTCAACACCTACGGCGGTCCCTACGAGGCCGGTGAGGACGGCTCCTTCAGCGTGGGCGACCTCGCTTCGACGATGATGGCGGGTCCCGAGCCGGACATGCGCGCCGAGACGATCTACCTCCAGCTGCTCGCCGAGGCGAAGCAGTACACGGTCGAGGGCGAGACGCTCACGCTCTCCGACGCGGACGGCAACGCGTCGCTGATCTTCGCCGCCGGCGAGTGAGCCGGCCGAGTCGGAGGATGGAACGCCGATGACGGATCCGGCCAAGGCGGCGGTCGAGGCGGCGCGCGAGCGGCAGTCTCACGTGCGGCACGAACTGCGCGCCCCGCTCGCGGTGATGTACCCGCTGCTGTCCCTGCTGCTCGACGGCGCCGCCGGGGACCTCACCGCTGAGCAGCGAGGTCACCTCGAGGTCCTCGACCGCAACGTCGCCCGCCTGGAGGCGTTGATCGCCGGAGCGGCCGAGAGCGGCTGGGCCGACTGCTCGGCGGCGCCGGCGCTGCCCGCTGAGGTCATGCTCGTCGACGTGGTGGAGGAGGTCCTTGCTCTGCGGCGCGTCGACGACCAGAGCGGCGCCGCCATCGTCCTCGACCCCGGCCCGCAGCCCTCGCTGCGGGCGTGGGCCGATCGCGACGACGCGCGTCAGATCCTCACGAATCTGGTCCGCAACGCGGCCACGTACACGCCGGCGGCCGGCAGCGTGACGGTGCGGATCGCCGCCGGCGATGCGCCCGGCACCGTCGTCGTCGACGTGACCGACACAGGCCCGGGGATGCCTCCGGAGGAGCTGCCCCGGGCCTTCGACTTCGGCTTCCGCGGCGAGCTGGCACTGCGGCTGGGCGTGCCCGGCCTCGGCGCCGGCCTCTGGATCTGCCGGCAGCTGGCGGGGCGCAACGGTGGCCGCGTTGAGCTCGCGAGCGAGCCCGGAGCGGGGGTGACGGCGACGCTGACGCTGCCGGGGGCGAGGGAACCGCAGGGCTGAGACGCCGGCGCGGACGGCGCTCCGCCGCCTCCGCGACGCCGCATCGACCCCCGTCGGGGAACGAACGCGCTCATGGTAGAGTGGGTCACTCGTCCCCGGCGGGGTCTGTGCCGACGACAGCAGGAGGGAGACCGGTGGCCAGCACGTCAGCCGAGCGAGCGCCGCGCACGCTCTTCGTCACCAACGACTTCCCGCCCCGGATCGGCGGTGCCCAGTCGTATTACTGGGGCGCGATCCGCACGCTCGACCCATCCGAGGTGACCGTTCTCGCCCCTGCGCACGTCGACGCGGCGGCGTTCGATGCCACCCACCCTTACACCGTGGTGCGCGCGTCCACGTCCGTACTTTGGCCTACGCCGGCCATGTTCCGCACGGTGGCCGGCCTCGCCGAGAAGGTCGGCGCGGAGCTCGTGCAGCTCGGCCATCCGCTGCCGGCCGGCCTGCTCGGCCCGCAGCTCAGGGACCGCTGCGGGCTTCCGTATGTGGTCTTCTTGGGAGGCGCCGAAGTCACGCTGCCCGGCGCCGTCCCGGGCGTCAACAGCCTCTTGCGCCACGTGCTCGGCAAGGCGTCGATGCTCCTGACCGTCAGCGAGTACACCGCCCGCGCCGCGTCCCACCAGGTGCGCGGCGCCGTGCCGGCCGAGGTGCTGCGGCCGCCGCTCAACGTGGAGGGGTTCTCGCCGGCCACGGCCGACGAGGCGCTGCAACTGCGCCGGCGCCTGGGCATCGAGGGCGAGCTCATCGTCTGCCTCGGCCGTCTGGTGCCGCGCAAGGGCCAGGACAAGCTCATCGACGCCCTGGCGCTTCTGCGCCAGGAGTTCCCGCGACTGCATCTGGCGCTCATCGGCGAGGGACGGCTCGGAACGCGCCTCTACGACCGCGCTCAGCGCCGGGGGGTAGGTGAGCGCGTCCACCTCACGGGCGCTCTCGTCGACTCCGCCGTCTCCGACTGGCTGCGCGCCGCTGACCTCTTCGCCTCGCCGTGCCGTACGCGCTGGGGAGGCTTCGAGGTGGAGGGCTTCGGCATCGTCTTCGCCGAAGCCGCGCTGACCGGCCTGCCGGTGCTCGCCGGCCGCTCGGGTGGTGCGCCCGAGGCTGTGGCGCAGGGCGAGACCGGCTTGGTGGTGGACGGCGACTCCGCGCAGCAGGTGGCCGCGGCCCTCGCGGCGCTGCTGCGCATGTCTCCCGAGCGCCGCCGCGAGATGGGCGCCCGCGGCCGGGAACTGGCGCTGTCCAGGCACACGCCCGCCGTGGTCGGCGAGCGCTACCGCGAGCTGTTGCGCCGGGCGGCCGGAAGATGAGCGGCCGGCGCGAACGGCGCCGCTGGGGCGCCGCCCGCACGCTTGTGTGGATGGGCGGCGCCTTCGCCGCCGGCTGCATCCCCAGCGGCCGCCTGCTGACCCGATCGCTCACCGGGAAGTCGCTGGAAGAGATCGGCGACGGCAAGCCCGGCTCGTCCAACGTCGCCCGCAGCGTCGGCTGGCATGCCGGCGCCGCGGTCCTGGCGCTGGACGCCGTCAAGGCCTACGTGCCGGCGAAGGCCGCGCGCCTGACCGGCGCCGGCGACGGCGCCGTGGCCGCCGTCGGCATCAGCGCGATGCTCGGCCACATCGCCGTGGTCAAGGGTCGCGGCGGCGCCTCCGCTATCGGCGCCATGTACGCCATCGACCCGGCGGTCATAACGGTCGGCTGCGCGGAGTTGCTCGGCGGGCTCGCGCTGCGCCGCAACGGGCCGGCGGCGGCGGTCGCGGCGGTCTCGCTGCCGCTGATCAGTCTGGCGCTTCGCCGGCGGCCGGCGCGCACGCTCGGGACGCTGGTCCTCGTCACGATCATCATCGCGGCGCGCATCAAGGGTTCGCCGGGCGCCCCCCCTCCCTCCTCACCCGGACTGGTCTGGCGCCGCTTCTGGCTGGACCGGGACGACTGAGAGGCGGGGCCCTATGCGTGTCGGGCTCGTGACGCCCTACTCGTGGACCGTGCCGGGTGGCGTCAATCACCACATCGAGCATCTCGCTGAGGAGCTCGAGGCGCGCGGGCACGAACCGTGGATCATCGCTCCCATGGGCGTCCTCTCGCCGACGCGCCGCGCCCTGGACAGCCGGCGGCAGCAGGCCGCCGAGCGCTTCATCCCGATGGGCACCGCCGTCCCCGTGCCGTCCAACGGCTCGCGCGCCTACATCAGCATCAATCCCCGCGTCGTGCTGCGCATGGACCGCGCCCTGCGCTACGGGCGCTTCGACGTGCTGCACATCCACGAACCCGGCACCCCGTGGGTGAGCCTTGCGGCCGTGTTCCTCGCGGCCTCGCCCGTGGTGGCGACGTTCCACGCGGCGCTGGAATCCTCGTTCGCCTACGACCATGCCCGGCGGCTCGGCCGCGCGGGCATCAAGCGCGTCGACGTGCGCATCGCCGTCTCGGAGGCGGCTCGTGAGTACCCGGCGCGGCTGTTCCCGGGCGAGTTCCGCATCATCCCCAACGGAGTCGCGGTGGAGAAGTACGCGCCCGCAGTGGGCGCGTCCAAGACCGAGGGCCGCGTGCTCTTCATCGGCCGCGCCGAGAAGCGCAAGGGGCTCGGCGTGCTCCTGCGCGCGTTCAGGGAACTGCGGCAGCGGTTGCCTCACGCGACGCTGGTCATCGCAGGGGCGACGCGCGGGCAGGCGCTGGAGCAGTCGCGGGTCGGGCTCGGGCCGCCGCTCGACCTCGAGGGCGTCGAGGCGCTGGGCTGGGTGGCCGACGAGGAGAAGGTCGCCCTGCTGGCCGAGGCCGAGGTCGTGTGCGCGCCGTCGCTGACCGCGGAGAGCTTCGGCATCGTGCTGGCCGAGGCCATGGCCGCGGGCGTGCCTGTGGTCGCCTCGGACCTGCCGGGCTATCGCTCCGTGCTGCAGGGGGGTGAGGCCGGCCGGCTCGTGCCTCCGGGCGAGCCGGCCCTCCTTGCCGCTGCGCTGTACGACGTGCTGCAGGACACGGAGGAGCGGCGGCGGCTCGCGGCGGCGGGTCTCGCCGCCGCCCAGCGGCTCTCGTGGACCCGCGTCACCGACGAGATCATCGCCGCGTATGAGGACGCCGTCGCCGTGGGCGACCGGCCCGGCGTGCACGGCCTGCCGGGCAGGCCGTGGTTCGGCCGGGCCGCGCTCGACTACAAGTTCACCGGGGGGCGCGCCGGCCGGTCCTAGCCGCTTTGCCGCGCTCGGTGGCGTGTGCTAGACTGCCGATTCGCTGCACCGCGGCCGGCACGATCCTTCGCCGGCCGTCATCGTCCTTTCGCGGGGGCGTAGCTCAGCTGGTTAGAGCGCCGGCCTGTCACGCCGGAGGCCGCGGGTTCGAGTCCCGTCGCTCCCGCCACCTTCTCTCGTTCCCCCTCGCGCACCCGGCAAGCCCTCAGGTGGCCCGATCTGCCGTCCCGCCGGGACTATGCGGCGCCGTCCCGTCGACCAGCCGGACTCTAAGCCAGCGAGCCCACCTCCGCCTCGACCGCGTCGAGGATCTCGCCCGACTCGACCAGCGCGGCCATCGCGTTGTGGTCTGGGTACAGCGGCCGGTCGATGTCGAGGTGGTCGACGTGCTTGCGGATGACCGCCTTGGCGGCGCGGACGCCCTTGCCGGGCGTGAACTCGCGGAAGTCGAGCGCCTGCGCCGCGGCCATGAACTCGATGCCGAGCACGCCGTAGGCGTTCTCGAGGATCTGCCGGTTCTTGAGGGCGGTGTTCATGCCCATGGAGACGAAGTCCTCCTGGTCGGCCGCCGCCGGGATGCTCATCGTGCTCGCCGGCGCCGCCAGGATGCGCTGCTCGGTGATGAGCATGTCGGCGGTGTACTGGCTGAGCATCAGGCCGCTGTAGAAGCCGGGGTTCGGCGTCAGGAAGTCGGGCAGGCCTTGGCTCGTCGCGGTGTTCTCCATACGGTTGAGCCGGCGCTCGCTGAGCACGCTGACCATGGTGATGGCCTGGCCGACCATCTCCATGGGGAGGCTGACCGGCGTGCCCTGGAAGTTGGCGCCGGTCAGCGTCAGCTTCTCCTCGGGCACCCAGATCGGGTTGTCGCCGACGCCGTTGAGCTCGATCTCCACCTGGCTCCTGGCCCACTTGAGGGCGTCGTGGGCGGCGCCGATCACCTGCGGCGTCGAGCGCATCGAGTAGGCGTCCTGCACCTTGGTCTTGATCTTGCCGGTGGCGAGGTCGCTCTCCTGGATGCAGGCGCGGATGGCGGCGGCGCTGCGGACGGCGCCGGAGAAGCCGCGGAGCTCGTGGAGCTTGCTGTTGTACGGCTTGAGGTTGGCGAGCAGCGCCTCGAGGCTCATGGCCGCGGCGATCTCCGCCTGCCGGAGCCAGCGGTCCGCGTCCCAGCAGAGCAGTGCGCTCATGCCGGTGAGCACGTTGGAGCCGTTGATGGTGGCCAGACCGTCGCGCGCCTCAAGCCCCGGGACGGGGATGCCCGCGCGCTCCATGGCGTCCTTGCTCGACATGCGCTCGCCCTGGTAGAAGGACTCGCCCTCACCCATCATCACGAGCGCCATCTGGGCCATCGGGGCGAGGTCGCCGCAGGCGCCCACCGAGCCCTTGGAGCTCATCACCGGCGTGACGCCCTTGTTGAGCAACTCGACCAGCGTCTGCGTGATCTCCGGCCGGTTGCCCGAGTTGCCGTGGGCGTGGACGTTGACGCGCGCCGCCATCGCGGCGCGCACGACCTCGATCGGCGCAGGCTCGCCGATGCCGGCGGCGTGGTTGTAGACGAGGAAGCGCTGGAACTGCTGCACCTGGTCGTCGTCGAGCACGATCTCGCTGAACTCGCCGATGCCGGTGTTGGTGCCGTACATGATCTCGCGCGCCGCGATCTTCTCCTCGAGCATCGCGCGGCAGACCCTGATGCGCTCGAGCGCCGCCGGGTCGAGGCCGACCTGCTCGCCCTCGCGGGCGATGCGCACGAGCTTCTCGACGGTGAGCGACGAGCCGTCCAGAATGATGGTCACGGGCGTGTCTCCTCTCGCGGGACTCGGGCGCTATGGTGTACGGCCAGAAGAGCCGCGGGCGCCGTCTCTCTCTCGACCATCAAGCGTAGGCGAGGCTCCGGTGGTTGCCCAGACTCGAGGGGAGCAGTCCCGGATTACGGACGCAAATGGGCGCGAGCCGCCTACGGCGTCGCGCCTGGCCGGACGTCGCCGCGCGGCCCACTATGCGCGGACGCGCTGAGAGATCTCGCGTGCCACGGCCTCGACCATGCGCTGCGCGCGGACCAGCCCGAACTCCTCGATCCGCCAGCTGGGTGCGGTGACGCCGACTGCGGCCTCGTCACCGGGGAGGTCGATAGCGCAGACGATGGAGGTCACACCCGCCTCGACGGCGTCCTTGGCGACATGAGATGTGGTGCGGTCCTCGAAGGCGGCGCCGGTCGCCGTGCCCGCCAGCGGCACACGGCGACCCACCCAGCCGCTGTGCCGAAGGGCGTAGGAGCTCTCGACCTGGTCCACGTAGATCGCGTGGTCACCGTCGAGCACGATGAGGTTGGCGGTCTCGCCGGTGGCGTCCCGCAGACGCACCAGGTGCGTCCGGGCGGCGATGCGCAGCCTGTCCACCCAGCCCACCCGCGACGCGAGGCTCACCAGCTCCAGGCCGAGGGAGTAGGCTCCGTCGGGATCGGCGTGCAGCAGGTCGCCCTCGACGAGGTGCGGCAGGATGCGCGTGACGGCGAGGCGCGACATGCCGGCTTCGCTGGCGATCTGCTGGACGGTCAGCCCGCGCGACGACGTCGCGAAGGCGCGCAGCACGGCCAGACCGTGCGCGAACAGCGGCGCGTCGGCGCTCAGCTCGAACGCGGCCGAGCCAAGCGACCACGCGCGCTCGTCGGCGCGGTACGTGACGAAACGCCGCTCCCTGAGCAGATTGAGCAGGCCGTAGGTGCTCGAGCGCGGGATGTGGCACGACGTCGCGATGATGCTCGCGGGAGCGGGGGTCGTGCGGCGGCCGAGGAACTCGAGGATGTCGAGTACGCGCGCGGCTCCCCATGTCGTGGTCTCGTCTTCGGGCCTTCGCTGCACGGTTGCGCCGCCACCTCCGCAATCCAGCATAGCGGCCTCCCCTCCGCACGACAATGAAAACGAGTACAGGACTCTGGACAGCGGCGGCACCCCCTTGCCACGGCCGCGGAGCGGAGTCAGGGTGGACGGCGAGACTCGACAAGACCATGCGGAGGAGCCGACTGTGTCCACTCCAGACCCCACCGAACGGCCGCGGCCCGGCCGCCTGACCTACCTCAGCGACGCCGACAAGAAGGCCATCTACGAGGCCGCGCTCGAGATCATGGCCACCGTGGGTCAGCGCGTGCATCACCCCGAGGCGCTGGAGCTGCTGCGTGCGGCCGGCGCCGAGATCGTGGAGCCCGACCTCGTCAAGGTGCCGCGCGAGCTCGTGGAGAAGGCGCGGAGCACGGCGCCGCCGGTGATCGAGGTCTTCGACCGCGACGGCGAGCCGGCGATGAGCCTCGGCCGTTACAGCAGCTACTTCGGCAACGGCTCGGCGGTCACCAGCGTCTACGACGTGGAGACCGGCGAGCACCGGCCGACGGTCCTCGCCGACGGCGTCATGGCCGCGCGCCTCTGCGACGCGCTCCCCAACATCGATTTCGTCATGGCCCACGCGCACCCGGGCGAGGGCGACCCGCACGTCGCCCTGCTCGAGAGCTTCCGCGCGATGGTGGCGAACACCACCAAGCCGCTGGTCGTCGTAGCCGAGAACGCCGGCGACCTCACCGTGATGGCCGACATCGCCGCTCTCGTGCGCGGCGGGGACGACGAGCTCGCCGCCAAGCCGTACTTCACGCTCTACGGCGAGCCGACCAGCGCCCTGCGTCACCCGGTCGAGGCACTGGACAAGCTGCTGCTCTGCGCCGACCGCGGCATCCCGTGTGTCTACTCGACCTCGCCCCTGGCGGGCGGCACCGCTCCGATCACCGTCGCCGGACACGTCGCCCAGGGCGCCGCCGAGTCGCTGCTCGGCCTGGTCGTCCACCAGCTGCACCGGCCCGGCGCGCCGTTCATCTTCGGTATCGGCCCGGCGGTGCTCGACATGGGCACGATGCAGTCCGCCTACAATGCGCCGGAGTACCTCATGGGCTACGTGTGCGCCGTCGAGATGGCGCGCTGGCTCGACCTGCCCAACTGGGGCTACGCCGGCACCACGGACGCCCAGGTGATCGACGCGCAGGCGGGGATGGAGGCGGCGGAGCTCACCTTCCTCAGCCTCGCGATCGGCAGCAACCTCAACCACGACATCGGCTATCTGGATTACGGGATGACCGGCTCGCTCGAGCTCATCGTCATCGTCGACGAGTACCTCTCGCTGAACCGCAAGCTGTTCGCCGGCGTCGAGGTGACGCCGGAGACCCTGGCGGTCGACGTCGTGCGCGACGTCGGCCCCGGCGGCGACTTCCTCGCCCACCGCCACACCGCCAGGAACGTGCGCAAGGCGCAGTGGCGCCCGACGATCATCAACCGCCAGGGCCACGTGCGCTGGGAGGAAGAGGGCGGACTCGACCTCGCTGAGAAAGCCCGCCGCAAGGCCCTGAGGCTGCTCGAGACGCACCGGCCGGCGCCGCTCCCCGCAGATGTGGCGGCGCGCATCGACGCGCTGGTGGCCGGGTTCACGCCGGGCGGCTGACGATGGGCATGAGCCCCTCGGAGCTTCCGGAGGCGGCCTCGATCGCCGCCGTCCACGAGAGCGCGCTGCGCGTGCTCGAGAAGACCGGCGTCCTCGTGCAGGACGATGAGGCCGTCGCTCTGCTCCGCTCGCGCGGAGCCCGCTGCGACGGCCGCCGCGTCTACCTTTCGGAGGACGTCGTGCGGGCCGCCCTCGCGACGGCGCCCTCGTCCTTCGTGCTTGCCGGCCGGCGCCCCGAGCTCGCCCTGCCGCTCGGCGGCGCCGACGGCCGCATCTACGGCTCGGGCTCCGGCGCCGCGTACATGGTCGAGGGCCGCACGATGCGCCCCGGCACCCTCGCCGATCTGGTGGCGACCGCCAAGCTCGGCCACCAGCTGCCGGTCATCGACTTCAACAGCGACTGCATGGAGCCGCTCGACCTGCCGGAGGCGGTCCGCACGCGGCGCGGAACTCACGCCCGTCTCACCGAGAGCGACAAGGCGATCGAGTGGGTCGCGGCGGTCGACGATGACGTCGATGACGCCGAGCGCATCAACGAGATCCTCTTCGGCGCGGACTGGCGCGCGCGCCCGCGCGCGCTGATCGTGCTGAACACCACGGCGCCGCTGCTGATCTCCGGCGAGACGGCGCGGATCATGCTCCGCTGGGCGCGGCTGGGACAGCCGGTGTGCATGACCTCGTGCGTCATGGGTGGAACCACCGGTCCGGCGACCATCGCCGGTGTACTTGGCGTGCAGCATGCCGAAGTGCTCGCGGCGCTGGTGCTCGGACAGGCTGCGCGCGAAGGCTCGCCTTTCGTGTACGGCGGCCTGCCGGTGATGGCGTCGCTGCGCACCGGCGCCGCGCTGTTCGGAGCGCCCGAGTTCGCGCAGCTGGCCGTCGGGACCGCGCGCCTCGCGCACCTCTGTGGGCTGCCGGTTCGCGCGGGCGCGGCTGCGACCGACGTCCATTCCGTGGACGGCCGCGCGATGGCCGAGTCCGCCGCTGGGCTCTCCGCGGCCGTGTTCGCCGGCGCCCACTTCCTCTTCCAGGCCACGGGGATACTGAGCTCGTTCAACGCGTTTTCGCTGGAGAAGTACGTCCTGGACGCCGACTGCATCACGACCCTGCGCACGGCCACCTCCCCGGTCCGCGCGGGAGACGACGACCTCGCCGAGGACGTCGTCGACGCAGTCGGCCCCGGCGGCGGCTACCTCGGCCAGGCGCACACGCGCCGGCACGCGCGGGACTTCGAGCGTGCGGAACCCGGAGCCCCCGAGCCCTTCGAGCGCTGGGCCGCGGCGGGCGGCGAGGACGCCGTCGCCGGCGCCGCCCGCCGAGTCTCCGAGTTGCTGGCGGCCCACGAGCCGCCGGACGATCTCGACGCGGTGACGCGGCGGCAGCTCGACGAGTACTGCCTGGGCTGAGCCGTCAGGCTCCGCCCGCGGCGCGCGCCCGCTCGACGAGCGCGTCGAGCTCGTGCAGCGCGTCCGCCGTCGGCGCGTAGGCGCGCTCGCTCTCGCGCAGCTCGCGCGTGCGCGTCGCGGCGCGGTCCAGCAGCGAGCTGCTGCCGGCGGCCGCCCAGCTGTCGTACTGGTCCTGGGAGACCAGGTCCGGCTGCACGTAGTCGCGCACGTGCCGGCGCGTGTACTTCCGCGCCAGGTGCGTGCCACCCGGACCCACCTCGGCGATCTCCGCCGCGGCCAGCGCCACCTCGTCCACGGTGACGCCCGCCAGGTACGCCTTCACCCAGCGCACCAGCTCATCCATGATCACCACCGACTCGTAGCTGGACGCCGTGCCGGACGCGACGTACCCGAGGTCGTGGAGCAGCGTGACGCCGGAGACCGCCGCCGTGAGCAGCGTCATACCGGCCTCGAACGCCCACTGGTCGTCGAGCATGAGTGAGTCCGAGCAGCCGCCGTAGCCGAACGTCGGGAGGTCGTAGTACCTCGCGAGGTCGGCGGAGGCCTGTTGGTTGGCCATCGCTTCGGGCGCGCAGTAGAGCACGTGGGCGGTGCGCGCGTTCATCGCGCCCTGCGTCACGCCGTACACGTAGGGCGCGCCGGGCTTGGCCAGCTGGGCGATGACGAGGCCGCTCAGCATCTCGACGTTGGTCTGGAGCAGGCAGGCGGCGCGCGAGGCCGGCGCCGTGGCGCCTTGCAGGAGCGCCGTCGCGTACACCATCGGGACGTCCTGCTCCGCGCAGCGGATCAGCCGCTCGGCGGAGTGGCGGCCGTGGAGGAGCGGCGGCGTCGGCATGGCGTACACCGCCCAGCTGTCGGCCGCGCCGCACACGGCGGCCATCTCCTTGAACAGCGCGATGTCGGTGCCGGCCTCGGGGACCATGATCAGCGGTTTCGACGTGCCGCGCAGCATCGCTGCGAATTGGGCGACCGGCGCGAACGCGGCGTCCAGCTCGTGAGGGTGCGCCATCGACATGACGAAGTCGATGGCGGGCAGCTTCTCCTGAAGTGCCGCCATCTCTTCCACGTCGGCGAGGCTGACCGGGCGGCGCTCCCGGGAGCCCGGCCCAAGCATGTACAAGCAGTCCGAGCCGGTGCCGTAGTAGACCGGGCCGTTCTCGAGCGTGATGCCGGGCGCGTCAGTGCGTGACGCCATGGGGATGCTCCGCGGCGTCGCGAACAGCGCGTCGTCCACCAGCGCCCGCGGGATGCGCACCCGCGTCCCGTCGACGCGGGCGCCGGCCTTCTGCAGCAGCGCCAGCGCCTCGTCGTGCTGCACCTCGACGCCGGTGTGCTCCAGGAGCTCGATGGTGGCGGCGTGCACCGCGGCGCAGCCTTCTTCGTCCAGCGCGGCGGCGCGCAGCGGATAGTCGGACATGTGGTTCCTCCCGAAGATGAGCCGAGACGGCCACAGTCTACTCGATGCTGCGCGCAGGCTCAGGGAGGCGCATTCCTCTCCATGTCCCGAGACTCGGCCCGCATCGGCTTGCGCGCTGCCACGAGCCCTGCGTATCGTGGGCCGGCTACTCCAATCTGTGGAGGACCCGCATGGAAACGCACTTGATGCTCGGCAACGAGGCGGTCGCCCGGGGGGCATGGGAGGCCGGCGTGCAGGTCGCGGCCGCGTATCCCGGCACCCCCAGCACCGAGATCGTCACCAACCTGGCGCGCTACGACGGCGTGTACGCCGAGTGGTCCACCAACGAGAAGGTCGCCTACGAGGTGGCGTTCGGGGCCGCGATGGGCGGCGTCCGCGCCCTGACGGCGATGAAGAGCGCGGGCGGCAGCGTCGCGGCCGACCCGCTGATCAGCTCGGTGTACACGGGCGTCAACGGCGGGCTCGTCGTGTGCCTCGCCGGCGACCCCGGCATGGCCAGCGGCATGACCGAGCAGGACGACCGCTACTTCGGCCGCATCAGCAGCATGCCGATGCTCGAGCCGGCCGACAGCCAGGAGTGCTACGAGTACGCCAAGCGCGCGTTCGCGATGAGCGAGGAGTTCGACGTGCCGGTGATGGTGCGCCTGAGCATCCAGACGGCGCACCAGAAGAGCATCGTGCGCTTCGACGGCGAGCGTCGCGACGGACGAGGACGACCCGCGCAAGCTGACGCGGCCGGCGCCGGAGCGCCGGCCCCCGGACCGCAAGACCGAGAAGTACTGCCTGCTGCCGAAGTTCTCCCGCCCGCTGCACCGCAGCCTGCTCGAGCGCGTCGAGCGTCTGCGCGAGTACGCGGAGGAGACCGCCGCCTCCGGCGATCTGGCCCAGGTCGTGCCCGGCGCCGGCCCGGTACCTTTGCGGGACGGCGGGTCGGCGCGGGTCGGCGTGGTATCCGCCGGGGCGGCGTACTGCAGCGCCAAGGAGGCGCTGCCCGGCGCCGCCTTCCTCAAGCTCGGCATGATCCACCCGTTGCCGGTCGACGCCATCCGCGCCTTCGCGCGGACGGTCGACCGGCTGTTCGTGGTCGAGGAGCTCGAGCCGTACCTGGAGGAACAGCTCCTGGCCGCCGGCATCGCCTGCGAGGGCAAGCAGTGGTTCCCGCAGTGGGGCGAGCTGACGGCCGTGCGGGTGGGCCGGGGCTTCTACGCCGCCGGCCTCGACCTCCCGCGCTGGGCGGAGGAGAAGGCCGCGGAGGACGTCACGGTCATCCCGCGGCCCCCCGTGCTCTGCACCGGCTGCCCGCACCGCGGCATGGCGACGGCCATGAAGAAGCTCAATCTGGACGTGCACGGCGACATCGGCTGCTACGACCTCACCACGCTCCCGCCGGTGAGCCACATGCACTCCGCCGTCGAGATGGGCGCCAGCATCCCCATGGAGCAGGGCTTCATGCGCGCCGGCGGCAGCGAGAAGGGTTCGCTCGCCGTCATCGGCGACTCGACCTTTCTGCACTCCGGCCTCACCGGCCTGCTCAATGCCGTCCATCAGCGCACCAACATGACGCTGCTCATCCAGGACAACCGCATCACCGCGATGACCGGGGGGCAGACCAACCCCGGCAACGAGCGTACGCTGGCCGGCGCCGAGACGAAGCCGGTCGACATCGCCGGCATCTGCAAGGCCCTCGGGGTGGAGCAGATCGAGGTGGTCGACCCGTACGACTACGAGGCCTGTCTCGCGGCGCTCAAGGCCGGGCTGGCCTACGACGGCCCGGCCGTCATCATCACCAACCGCCCGTGCATGCTCTTCCCGCGCAAGGTCGGCGGCGAGGCGTTCACGGTGGACGAGGACGTGTGCAACGCCTGCCAGCAGTGCATGAAGCTCGGTTGCCCGTCGCTCTCACACACCTCGGCCGAGCACAGGGGCCGCCACAAGGTGAGGATCGACGAGGAGACCTGCACCGGCTGCTCGCTGTGCCAGCAGCTCTGCAAGCCGGGGGCCATCTCGAAGGCGAAGGCAGGTGCGGCATGAGCACGGACCACTATCGCGGAGGCGTGGTCGACGACATCATGGTCGTGGGCGTCGGCGGCCAGGGCGTGATCGTGGCCGCCGCGGTCATCGCCGACACGGCGATGCTGCACGGCGGCCTCGAGGTCAAGCTGAGTGAGACTCGCGGCATGAGCCAGCGCGGCGGCAGCGTGAGCTCGCACATCCGCATCGGCGAGACCGTGGTAGCGCCGAGCATCAGCCCCGGAGAGGTGGACTACCTGCTGGCCTTCGAGGCCGCCGAGGGCCTGCGCGCCGCGCCATCTGTCGTCCCCGGCGGGGTCGCGATCATCAACACGCAACAGATCGTGCCACCGCTCGCGTCGCAGGGCGACATGAGCTACCCGTTCGACGCGCTCGAGCGCATGGCGGACGGCGACCGGCGTGTGACCGTCGTCGACGGCAACGGCATCGCCCAGGAGGTCGGCGACCTCAAGGTGGCCGGCATCGTCCTCGTCGGCGCTCTCTCCACGCACCTGCCGTTCGACGTCGAGACGTGGCGGGCGGCGATCGCGCGTAACGTGCCGCCCAAGTGGAAAGACCTCAACCTCGCCGCGTTCGCCGCGGGCCGTGGGGAGGGGGCGTGAACAGCCGCCGCAGGCGGGCTGTCGAGCGGGGCGACGGAGGGACACCGCTCCGCACCACCTGCCCGGGCGGCGCGGCCGCGGGATCGCACTACGTCGCCGATACGGAGCGGGAGTACTTCGAGCCGTACTGTGAGACGCTCGAGCCCGGCGCCCTGAGGGCGCTTCAGCTCGAGCGCCTCCAGGCCATCGTCGCCCACTCGTACGACGCCAGCCCCGCCTACCGGGAGCTGTGCCGCGATGCCGGCGTCGAGCCCGCCGACATCCGTGCGTTGGACGACGTCCGCCGCCTGCCGTTGATCGAGAAGTCGACGCTGCGCGACACATACCCCGCCGGCCTGCGCACCTGCGCCCTCGACAACATCATCGAGGTGCACAGCACGTCGGGCACGACCGGCAAACCGACGCCCATCTGGGCGTCGCGGCAGGACATGGACCGGTGGTTCGAGCGCAACGCGCGCACCATGTGGATGATAGGCCTGCGCCCGGGCGACCTGCTGCAGAACTGCTTCGGCTACGGCCTGCCGACCAGCATCGGCCTCCAGTATGGCGCCCAGCACGCCGGCATCGGCGTCGTCCCCGCCGGCATCGGCCGTCAGGAGTTGCTCATCGACCTGATCGTGGACCTCGGCGTGACGGCGATCTGCACCACGCCGTCCTACGGGCTCTACCTTGCCGAGAAGGCGCTCGAGCGCGGCATCGACCTCGCCAAGGACTCCAGGCTCCGCGTCGGCCTTTTCGGCGCAGAGCCTTGGCCGGAGTCCGGCCGCGAACGCCTCGCGGCGGCGATGGGCGTCGACGCCTTCAACGAGTACGGCATGGGCGAGTTCCTCGGACCGGGGATGGCCGCCGAGTGCCCCGTCAAGGAGGGCATGCACGTGTGGTCGGACCACCTGCTGGTGGAGTGCGTCGACCCCGAGACCCTCGAGCCGGTCGCCGACGGTCTCCCCGGCGAACTCGTGTGGACGTCACTCACGAGCGACTCGACGGCCATGATCCGCTACCGCAGCCACGACATCAGCTCGCTCACCTGGGAGCCGTGCGCGTGCGGCCGCACCCACCCCCGGATCGGCCGCATCACCGGGCGCAGCGATGACGCCATCTCCGTCGGCGGCCTCGTCGTGTTCCCCAGCCAGATCGAAGAGGTGCTCGTGCGCTACGACGAGTTCGGCAGCAACTTCTGCATGGTCGTGGAGAACGTCAGCAATCTCGACCGGCTGACACTGCAGGTCGAGATCCGCGGCTTGGACGAGATGAGCGACGAGAAGCGGACGGAGCTGGCCAAAGCGTTCGTCACCGGCGTCAAGACGATCGTCGGCGTGTCACCCAAGATCGAGCTGCACGCGCCGTACGCGCTCCCACGCGACACCGCCGGACAGGGCAAGACCGCCTGTCACCGCGTCGACGACCGGCGCGGCACGTGATCGGCGTGCCCGAGCTCGACGCCGCCATCGGCTCGGCCGGCGTCGACGAGTGGGGCGCCGCAGCCTGCGAGCGCCAGAACGCGTCCACCATCCCGACCGTCGGCGACATCTGCGGCGTGTGCCTGGCCGTCTGCCCGTTCGGCCGGCGGCTGCCCGGCCGTCGGAGCGACACCTCTGCCGGCGATGGCCCGAACAGACAGACAAGTCCACAGGCGAAGGAGCGAGAATGGAAACGCTGGTCGAGCTGACCGTCGGCGCGTTTGACGCGGAGGTGGCCTCGGCGTCGCCGGCGCCGGGCGGCGGAAGCGCCGCGGCCCTCGCCGGCAGCGTCGCGGCGGCGCTCGTGGCCATGGTCTGTCGCCTCAGCCTCGACAGGGACGACATCGCCGCGAGCGACGAGGAGATCGCCGAGGCGCTGGCGCAGAGCGAGCGTCTGCGCAGCCGCCTGCTCGAGCTCGTGGACGAGGACACGGCCGCCTTCGACGCCGTCATGGACGCCGTGCGCATGCCGAAGGCTGAGGAGCCCGAGCGGGCGGCGCGTAGCCAAGCGCTGACGCGAGCCACGCTCGGCGCCGCCGCCGTGCCGCTCGAGACGCTGACCGCGGCGAGGCACACCCTGCAGCTGGCCTCGCAGCTCGCCGGCCGCGCCAATCCCGGCGCCGTCAGCGACCTGGGCGTCGCCGTCCATCTCGCGCGAGCGGGCGCCGAGGGTGCGCGGCTGAACGTCGAGATCAACCTCACGGCGCTGCCGGACGGCGACGCCGTCCGAGAGCTGCGCCGCGAGAGCCGGGCGGAGATCGAGCTCGCGCGTACCGCCGCCGCCACGGCGGCGGCGGTGGTGGCGAGCGCCCTCGGCGTCGACTGACCGACTGCGGTCGCCGAGCCGGGCCTCGGCCGCCCGGACGCCGACGGCGTGCCCGGATCTGGTCCCGACTCGCCCTTGCGTGGCCCATTCCCGTCCAGCATACGAGACCCCGAGTCGGGCAGCTTGACCCGCTGGAGTGACCGTTCATGATGGGCGTGGGTACTTCCGTGGCGCCTGGGGCGCCGCTCAGGATCCTGCGTTCGCCGAGAACCACTCCAGCCGCCGACCCGGGTGCCGGGGCGTGAGAAGGGAGCCTTGATGGAGCTGACAAGCCTCGAGCGCGACATGCTGGCGGGCAAGCATGGTGAAGGCGTCGCGCTCGCGATGAAGGTCCAGGTGGGTACCGGCAGGGCCTTCTACGCCAAGCGCATGGTGCCCATCACCCGCACGCATGTCGCGGCCAGCGCGCAGGAGGGCGACGTCTACTGGGTCACCAAGCTGGTCGCCGCCGGCGCCCGCTGTGTCGTCTCCCCGACGGTGAACCCGAGCATGGACATCGGATACGTCGAAGAGCATCTCACTCCCCTGACGGGAGCGGGCCGGGACCGGGTGGAGGCGAGCAACGAAGCCTACCGGCGCATCGGCGCGACCATGACCCTGAGCTGCACGCCGGAGATCGAGAAGAACGTGCCCGCCTTCGGCGAGATCGTGGCCTTCTCGGAGTCCAGTGCGACCCCCTACGTCAACTCGGTGCTCGGCGCGCGCACCAATCGCGAATCGTCCATCAGCGCCCTCTGCGCGGCGGTGACGGGCCGCGTCCCCGAATACGGCCTCCTGCTGGACGAGAACCGCCGTGGCGGGGTCCTTGTCGACGTCGCGGCCACCGTCGAGGACGACTTCGACTGGAGCCTGCTCGGCTACGCGTACCCGCAGAAGTACAAGGGGCCCGAGATCCCGGTGTTCACGGGAATCGATGCGCGCCCGACTCCCGAAGGCTTCGTGCAGTTCGGCGCCGAGCTCGCCACCTCCGGCGCCGTCGCCATGTACCACGTGGCGGGGATCACGCCGGAGGCGCCGACGGTCGAGGCCGCCTTTGGCGGCAACGCGATCAAGGAGCGGGTGACGATCACCGACGCCGACCTCGACCGCGTGCGCGAGCAGTTCAGTGGCGAGCCGGGCCCCATCGAGTTCGCCATGCTCGGCTGCCCCCACCTCACGATCCGCCAGGTGGGGGAGATCGCCGCGCTCGTCGAGGGTAAGCGGTTCGCCGTCGACACCTGGATCCTCGTCAGCTCTCTCACGCTCGAGCTGGCCGAGCGCATGGGCTTTCTGGCCACCATCCACAGGGCGGGAGGTCACGTGATCCCCGACACCTGCATGGACATCCCGGGCTGCTGGGACACGTACTACGACCGTCCGGGCGTGACCGAGTCACTCAAGTGCGCGTTCTACTGTCAGGTCTACGGGCAGCGCTTCGCCGTGCGGCCCCTGGCGCAGGCGATCCAGGCGGCCCTGGCTGGAGAGGTGGTCAAATGAGCGAGCTGGAGTACACGTGCCGACCCATCTCCGAGGGCACGGGAGAGGGGGACGCGCTCCTCTCGACCGACGCCCTGTGCTTCGCCCTGTGCGAGCCCGATACGGGCTGCGTGATCGAGAGGGGGCACTGCCTGGATGGTGTCAGTGTCGCCGGCAAGGTCCTCGTCATGCCGACCGGCAAGGGCAGCTCCGTCGTCCAGGCCGACGGGCTCTACCGGCTGATCATGAAGAAGACGGCTCCGGCGGCCGTCGTCATCCAGACGCCGGAGCCGGTGCTCGTCTCGACCATCATCGCCATGGAGGTGCCGCTCGTGGACGAGGTCGACCCGGCTTTCTACGACCAGATCGAGGATGGCGACCGCATCGCCGTCGACGCCGTCGCCGGAAAGATCGTCGTGCGCAAGAGGAGCGGGGCGCAGAGCGGGGTGGCGCGATGAGATTCCTCCCGGCCATCGAGGGCATCGTGCCCTACACGCCCGGCACGCCGATCGAGAACGTCATGCGTCGGTACGGGCTGACCGAAGTGGTCAAGCTCGCCTCCAACGAGTTCCCACTGCCGCCCCTCGCCGAGGTGAAGGCAGCCGTGATAGACGCGTTCGACGAGGTGAATCGCTATCCGGACGGCGACTGCCTTGACCTCCGTCAGGCTCTGGCCGAGCTCTTCGGGCGGCGCCTCGAGGAGGTCGCCGTCGGCAACGGCATGGACGACCTGCTGGAACTCCTCGGCGACGCCCTGCTCGACCACGGCGACGAGGTCGTCTTCGCAGACCCGTCGTTCATGTTGTACGAGGACGTCTGCATGCGCCGCGACGCCAGAGCCGTGATGATCCCGCTACTCGCGGACTTCGGTCACGACCTCGACGCCATGGCCGCCGCGGTGACCCCGCGCACGAAGCTGATCATCGTGTGCAATCCCAACAACCCCACGGGCAACTACATCCCCGCGGCCGAGATCGCGGCGTTCGTCGACAAGGTCCCCGAGGACGTCCTCGTGGTGATCGACGAGGCCTACAACGAGTTCGTCTCCGCGGACGACCGCGAGGACACGTTGAAGCTCCAGGCCGAGCGGCACAACGTCTGTCTGTTCCGGACCTTCTCGAAGGCCTACGGGCTCGCCGGCCTGCGCATCGCCTACGGCCTCTGCCCCGAGGTCGTGAGGGGCGCCCTCGACAAGGTTCGCCAGCCGTTCAACGTCAACCGGCTGGCGCAGGTCGCCGCGCTGGAGGCGCTCAAGCACCAGGACCAGATACTCGAGCGCCGGCGCATGATCATCGAGATGCGCGACTACCTTCAGAACGCGCTCACGAGCATGGGTCGCGCCGTGGTCCCCAGCCAGACCAACTTCGTCCTCGTCTCCATCGAGGGGCTCAGCGTGCCGCAGGACGAGGTCTGCGAGGCCCTGATGGCCATGGGCGTCATCGTCCGCGACGGCAACGGCCTCGGCTGTCCGGGGTGGGCAAGGGTGAGCACGGGCACGCGCTATGAGATGGACTTCTTCCTCGACCGCCTGCGCTCACTGGAGCCGGACGCGAGCACCGGACAAGACGGGAGCGCATGACGTGAAGGACCTTCGCAACGCATCGCGGGTCGGGCGCCTCCAATTCCTCAGCGAGGCCGCCAAGCGCGACATCTACGTGGCCGTGCTGGAGATCCTCGGCAAGGTCGGCATGCTCGTGCATCACGACGAGGCGAGAGCCATGCTTCTGGACGCCGGCTGCACGCTGTCCGCCGGCGAGCGTGTGCTGATGCCTCGCCACCTCGTCGAGCAGGCGCGCCTCTCCGTGCCGCACGTGGTCGACGTGTACGACCGCTCCGGCGAGCCGGCCATGGAGCTCGGAGGCTACAACAGCTACTTCGGCACCGGGTCGGACCTGATGTCCACCTACGACCTCGAGACCGGCGAGCACCGGCCGAGCGTCCTCGAGGACGTCCGCCGCGCCGCCCGTCTCTGCGACGCGCTGCCGAACCTGGATTTCGTCATGAGTTCCGCCCATCCGACCGACCGGGACCCCCATCACGCGTACCTGCTGAGCTTCCAGGCGATGATGGAGAACAGCACCAAGCCGCTGGTCATGACCGCCGAGAACGCCCGCGACCTCGAGGTGATGATCGACATCGCCCGTGAGCTGCGCGGCGGCGCCGAGAAGCTTCGCCAGAAGCCGTACTTCGTGGTCTACAACGAGCCGATCAGCCCTCTCGTCCACCCCGTCGACAGCATCGACAAGCTGCTGCTGTGCGCCGACACCGGCGTGCCGTCGATCTATTCGCCGGCGCCGCTCGCCGGGGCCACTGCGCCGATCACCGTCGCCGGCCACACCGCCCAGGGAGTGGCGGAGTGCCTGTTCGGCATGGTGATGCATCAGCTGCGCAGCCCCGGAGCGCCGTTCCTCTTCGGCATCGGCTCCGCCGTCCTCGACATCGCGACCGCGCAGTCGAGCTACAACGACCTCGGGTATCTGACCGGCTACATGTGCGCCGTCGAGATGGCCAAGTGGCTGGACATCCCCAACTGGGGCAACGCCGGCACCAGCGACAGCCACCTGCCGGACGCGCAGGCCGGCATGGAGGCCACGCAGATCACGTTCCTCGCCATGCAGGCGGGCTCCAACCTCGCCCACGATGTCGGGTATCTCGACTTCGGGCTCACCTGCTCGCTCGAGCAAGTCGTGATCGTCGACGAGTCCATCGCCATGAACAGGCGCCTTCTCGGGGGCGTCCCGGTCGACCGTGAGAGCCTCGCCGTCGAGACGATCGCGCAGGCCGGTCCGGGCGGCCACTTCATGGGGAGCAAGCACACGCGACGCCACATGCGCGAGGTCCAGTGGCGGCCCGGCATCCTGAACCGGCAGGGGCGCGACAACTGGCTGGCGGACGGTGGCCTCGATCTGGCCGCCCAGGCTCGCGTCAAAGCCCTCCGCCTGCTGGGCACGCACGAGGTGCCGGCCCTGCCGCCTCAGGTGGCCGTCGCCGCGGAGCGACTCATCGGCGACTTCGTCGCGTCGACGGATCCATGAGCGTGGATCCATTGAGCGCCGCGCCGCCCGTGAGGGTCGCGCGCGCGGCGCACTAGGGCGGAAGCGGACCAGCCGTGCAGGTGACCATCGTCGGCAACAGCGCAGCCGCCTTGAGCGCGCTCGACAGCTTTCGCGAGCTTGATCACACGACGTCGGTCACGCTCGTCTCTGCCGAGCCGGGTCCGGCCTACTCCCGCGTGTTGCTGCCGTACTACCTGCGCCGGCGGCTCTCGTACGACGGCGTGTTCATTCGCGAGATGGACGACTACGCGCGCCTGGGCGCGGCGACGGAGTTCGGCGCCCGCGTCGAGCGTGTGGACCCCGCGACGCGCGAGCTCCACCTGGCCGACGGGCGCCGCCTCAGCTTCGACCGGCTCCTGCTCGCCACCGGATCCAGCCCGGCGCGGCCGCCGATCCCCGGACTCGACGGTCCGGGCATCCACACGTTGTGGACCCTGGACGACGCCACGCGGCTCGACCCGCTGTTCCGCGAGGGCGCGCGCGTCATGGTCCTCGGCTCCGGCTTCGTCGCCCTGCAGGCGGCCTGGGCCGCCGTGCAGCGGGGGCTCAAGGTCGTCGTGGTGGAGCTGCTCGACCAGATCCTGCCCCGCGTGCTGGATGCGGCGGCGGCGCGGATCCTCCACGAGCAGCTTCTGGCCCACGGCGTCGACGTCCGCACGGGGACGCGCACCGACGGCCTCGAGACCGACCGGCGCGGCACGGTGCGCGTCTCGACCGGCGGCGCCGGACCGTTCGCGGTCGACGCCGTCATCGTCGCCACCGGCGCCCTGCCCAACGATGGCCTGCTGCCGGAGTGTCTCGAGCCGGGCCAGCCGGGCATCCCGGTCGCCGACACTATGGAGACCGTCGTGGACGGCGTGTACGCCGCCGGAGACGTGACCCGTGGCCCGACCGCCGCCGGCGGGCCGCGCGAGATCCACGCCCTGTGGCCGACGGCGGTCGAGCAGGGCCGGGTGGCCGGCGCCAACCTCGCCGGAGCCGACCTCTCCTATGCCGGCAGCCTGAGCATGAACGTCACCGAGATGTTCGGTCTCACGGTGGCCTCGCTGGGCAGGTTCGTCGAGGATGAGGGTGACGAGGTGTTCGAGTCACGCGACCTTGCGGGTATCCGCTATCTGAAGCTCGTGTCGCGGGCGGCGGTGCCCGTGGGCGCGATCTCGCTGGGTGAACCCGAAGGGGCGGCTCTCCTGGGCCGCCTGCGACCGTTCGTGCGTCAGAGACGGCGCCTGCCCGATCTGCCGGCCTTTCTCGAGGGGAGAGACCTCGATCATCGGCTGATGGGCAGTGGAGCGACCAAGGAGAAGACGCCATGCGCATCGTTGCAGTAGACCCCGACGCGTGCGTCGCGTGCCGCAACTGCGAGTACGCGTGCGCGTTCCGGCAGAGCGGTGACTTCGACAGGCGTGCGTCTCACATCCGCGTGAACTTCTATGCGGAGGAGCGGGCGTGCATCGCCCTGACCTGCATGCACTGCGAGGACGCCTGGTGCCTCGAGGTGTGCCCGGCGGCCGCCATCAGCCGCGACCCGCAGACGGGGGCGGTCCAGATCGATGCGGCTCGCTGCGCCGGGTGCAAGATGTGCCTGCTCGCCTGCCCGTACGGCAACGTGCACTTCGACAGTGTGGAGGGCGTGAGCGCCAAGTGCGACCTCTGCGGAGGCGATCCGATGTGCGTGCGCTCCTGCACCTCGGCGGCCCTGCGCTACATCGAGGCGGACGAGGCCTCCGACCTTCGTCGCGAAGTGCTCGACGCGAGTCTCAGACGACTCCTTCACGCTGACAAGGGAGAGAAGTAGATGCCGCAGGGGCGGGAGACGCGGCAGACGCTCTGCCGGATGTGCGACGACCGCTGCGGCATCGACGTCCACCTCGAAGACGGCCGCATCGTCGACATCCTCGGCAACAAAGACCATCTCTGGAACCGGGGCCGGCTGTGCGTCAAGGCCCGCGCGGCCGTCGACATGGTCTACCACCCGGACCGCATCCTCACGCCGCTGAAGCGGACCGAAGGTGGCTGGCAGGAGGTCTCGCTGGAGCAGGCGCTCGACGAGATCGCGGAGCGTCTCGCCGCGATCGAGGAGCGGCACGGCGCGCGCAGCATCGGCGTGTGGAAGGGCGAGGCCATCGGCTTCGGCCAGCAGGAGAACCTCGCGCGCCGCTTCGTCCACGCGCTCGGCAGCCCCAACTACCTCTCCAACGACTCGATGTGCTACGCGGCACGCTACTTCGGCTTCAAGCTGGTCGACGGGGCGTGGCCCGTCCCCGACCTCGAGAACGCCGCCTGCATCGTCTTCTGGGGCGCGAACCCTCCCTACGCGCATCCCAATATGACGCAGTTCGTCACGGCCGCGCGCCGCAAGGGTGCGACGCTCGTGGTGGTCGACCCGCGGCTCTCCGCGATGGCCCGCCGCGCGGACATCCACGCCGGAGTGCTGCCCGGCACGGACGGCGCCCTGGCCTGGGGCCTGATCCACCAGCTCATCGCAGCGGGCGCCTACGACAACGACTTCGTCGAGCGTCACACGGTCGGTTTCGCCAAGGTCGCGGAGTACGCAAGGGCGTTCACTCCCGAGGCCGTCGAGGCCGAGACGGGGGTGCCCGCGGCCACTGTCCGAGCCATCGCGCGGACGCTGGCAGGTGCGGCGCCCCGCGTGGCGACCTACGTCGGCAACGGCCTCGAGCACCACGAGAACGGCGTCAACAACATCCGCGCCGTCGCCGTCCTCGACGGGCTGCTCGGCACTCTCGACCAGGTGGGCGGCGCGTTCATCAAGGAGCCGCCGCCGCTGCGCGACCTCACCCTGTACGAGGAGGTGCCGCTGAGGCACCTCGGTCCCCTCGGCGCCGATCGCTTCCCGGTGTTGTACGACCTGCGCCGGGAATGTCACAGCATGACGGCCATCGACGCCGTCCTGACGGATGACCCGTATCCGTTCCGGGCGCTGATCGTCACGGGGGCCAACCCGGCTTCCACGAACCCCAACTCCCCCAAGGTCCTCGAGGCGCTGAGGTCGCTCGACCTGCTGGTGGTGCGCGACCTGTTCATGAGCGAGACGGCCGCCGTGGCCGACTACGTGCTGCCGGCGGCCTCCTTTCTCGAGCGTACCGAACTGCACGCCCACGCCAAGTTCCAGATCCTGAGCGTGACCCGACGAGTCGTCTCCTGGCCGGGCGTGCAGGGCGAATACGAGTTCTGGCATGACCTCGCCCACCGCCTGGGCATCGGCGAGTTCTTCCCCTGGGAGGACGAGACCGCGCTCAACCGCTGGCTGCTCGAGCCGACGGGACTCACGCTGGAGGAGCTGGAGGCGCACCCCGAGGGGGTGGGGTACAGCCCGCCTCGGCCGGGGCGCTGGAAGCAGACGGGTTTCGACACCCCGTCCGGCAAGGTCGAGTTCGCCTCGCAGTACCTGAAGGACCTGGGGTACGACGAGCTCCCGGTGTACAAGAGCCCCGCCTACCGGCGCGAGCCGGATGTCGCGTACCCGTTCGTGCTCATCACCGGTGCGCGCAAGCTCCTGTACCTCCACAGCCGGTTCCGCAACATCCCGCGCTTCCTGACGGCCATCCCCGGTCCCGAGGTCGAGATGCACCCGGACGATGCCGCCGCGCTCGGCGTGGCCGACGGCGACACGGTCCGCGTGACGTCGCGCATCGGATCGCTCGAGCTGCCCGTGAAGGTCATGGCTCCCAACGAGATCCTGCCCGGGAGCCTGCAGATCACGCATGGATGGAAGGATGCCAACGTGAACCTCATCACGCACGACGACCGATTCGACCCGATCAGCGGGTTCCCGCTGATGAAGGCGGTCGAGGTGCGCGTGGAGACGGTGTGACGGCGGTCCCGTCCGGCTCCGGTCGTGCGCCGGAGATGGCTGCCTCGATCGACGGCGTGCTCTGCGACGCCCGCGAGGCGACCGTCCCCATGTACGACGACGGCCTGCTGCGCGGCGACGGCGCGTTCGAGTACCTGCGCTGCTATGCGGGTCGGCCGTTCACGCTCGTCGAGCACCTCGACCGTCTGGCGCGCACCTGCGCGACGCTGCGCCTGCCGTATCAGCGCGAGCTTCTCGAGGCCGAGATCGCCGCGCTGCTCGCCTGGGCGGGCCCCGTCTTCACCGACCTGCGCATCGTGCTGACGCGCGGCGGCAGGCGCATCGTGTTTCTCGAGCCGCACCTCGACTGGCCGCCGGCCCGTCTGGCGTTCGTCACCGACTCGCCGCGGCTGGTGCTGGCCGGCGCCAAGAGCCTGTCCTACGCCGGCAACATGGTGGCGAGGCGCATCGCCGAGGAGCGCGGCTTCGGCGAGGCGCTGCTCACGACCCCGGACGGGCGTGTGATGGAGGTGCAGCAGGCGGCCTTCTTCTGGGTCACCTCGGAGGGCGAGGTGTGTACGCCGCCGCTTGCCGACGGCATCCTGGATTCGATCACGCGGCGCATCGTGATGCGGCATCTGGCCGTCGTCGAGCGCACCTGCCGCACCGAGGACGCGCTCGGCGCCGCGGAGGCGTTTCTCGCCGGAGCGGCGCGCGAGGTGCAGGCGGTGGGGGTCGTGGAAGACCGCGTCTTCGACGATCCCCCGGGACCCGTGACCCGGCTCGCGGTCGCCGCCTATCGCCGCGAAGTCGAGCGGGAGACGGGATTGAGCGCCACGGACCTCTGGTCCGGCCGCTGAGCGCTGCGGCCGCTCATGACGTCACGCGAGCAGCGCGGTCGCCAGCCGCTCGCAGAATCGCGCCTGCAGGACGAGGTCCGCGACGGCGATCCGCTCGTCCACACCGTGGAGGCGTCGCCTGACCGTGGCCGCATCCTCGACGATGAAGGGGCAGAAGCCGTAGGCCACAGCATCGGGAAACGCGGCCCGCAGGTGCGCCGAGTCGGTGAAGCCGCTGAAGTGCGCGGCCAGGACTTCGGCGCCGGGCACGAGCTCCTTCATCGTCGCCGCGATGGCATCGCGGAAGGGGGTGTCGGGCGGCGACTCGCTGCCCGGCATGAGGTTGAGCATCTCCATCTCCCACGGGTCTTCGATGCCTTCCAGGGCGCGGGCGATCTCACGGCGGACGTCTTCCGCGTTCTGTCCGGGCAGCAGACGGCAGTCCACGGTGACCGCCGCCCGTGAGGGGATGACGTTCACCGCCTCCCCGCCGGCCCGCACGATCGTCGACGAGAACGTGAGACCGAGCAGGGGCTCGATCGCCGCCGCGACTCCCGGATCGGCGACGGCCAGCTCCCGCACCGCCTCGTGCGCCGTCGCCGGGTCCTTCAGGCGCTCGCGCGCGAGGGGGTCGGTGACGACTCTGTCGATGAGGGCGCTCGGGACCCGGTCCGTCGAGACCTCCGGCTCGTAGCGCTCGAGCGCCGCGATGACACGGGCCAGGCCGAGGACCGCGTTGTCCCGATGGAGCGGCACCGAGCCGTGCCCGGAGCGCCCGCTGACGGTGATGCGACAGGCGGCGTAGCCCTTCTCGCCGGCGTGGATCGTGTAGACACGCCCGGCGCCCGCCGCGAACATGTCCATGCCGCCCTCGTTGAGCACGAAGTCGGCCCGCAGCAGCTCCGGCGCAGTGTCGAGGAGCCATTTGGCGCCGCACCGCTCGCCGGTCTCCTCATCGGAGGTGGCGGCGAAGATGAGGTCGCCGCGCAGCGCTCCCCCCGCCTTCCTGTGGCGGGCCATGCGGACGAGAGCGACCGCCTGAGCGGCCAGCTGGTTCTTCATGTCGAGGGCCCCACGGCCCCAGACGTAGCCATCCTCGACCAGGCCGGAGAACGGCGGGTGCGTCCACTCGTTGGCGTCGGCCGGCACCACGTCCAGATGGCCGAGCAGGAGCAGCGAGGGCCCGCCGCCGTCGCCGGCCACGCGGGCGATGCAGTTGGGCAGCTCCGGGAGCTCGCCCATCAGGACGGGCTCGACCCCGTTGTCGCGGAAGTAGCGCTCGAGGACCCGGGCAGCTGCGGTCGCATCCCCAGGGGGGTTGCTCGTGTCCGCCTGGATCAGGCGCGAGAGGAGGCCGACGACCTCATCCCGGAGCGGCATGTCCTCCGAAGCGGCCGTCACCCGACGACCGGGAGGCAGATCCCTCCGTAGGGAAGCACGCCGATGCTGGCCTGTGGAGCGTTCTCCAGGGCATGGTCCACCGCCGACTGGAGGTCCGGCATGCGCCGGTAGCCAAGGAGTGCGACATCTGCGTCCGACAGGCCCTCGGTCACCATGAGGATGGTGGCCTTCTCGCGTATCTTGGCGTTGACGATGGCCACGTCGGCGGCGATCAGGTCGGCCTCGGCGTCGGCAGGGTCGATGGCGCATGCTTTGGCCCGCCCCTCGTCGTGCGAAAGCCTGAGCCACTCGCGCAGCCGTGGGTGGTTGTGCACGAGTCCCTCGTAACAGGGACCGGCGAACACGATGGACCCGCCGGGTTTGACGGCGAAGTAGGCGGCGACCAGGCACTTCTCGGCCTGCCACCAGTCGATGTCGCCGGGATACGAGCCCACGATCACCACGTCCGCCGGCTCGGGGACGGCGACGCCGTGCGCTCGGCGCGAGACCTCGGCGCCGAGGCGATGGGCGGCGACGAAGTCGCCGGCGACGATCTCCAGGACACGGCCTCGATGGTCCTGGACGACATTGATGATGAAGTCCAGGCCGACCTTGCCGGCGACCTCCTCCATGCCGAGCCGGCACGGGGAGTCGGCGTCTCCCAGAGGGATCTCATCCAGGAGCGCGGCGGCGATGTGCGTGGCGGCCGTCGTCGTCGTGCCGCAGACGCCCGGCTGGACGATCTTGGCTCCGCCGGTGAAGCCCGCGTCGCTGTGAGGGAAGATGCTCCCCAGCCCGATGACCAGGTCGGCGTCGAGGACCCTCTTGTTGATCTGAACGGGGATGATGCTGTTGCCGCCGCTCACGGGGTCCTGCTCGACGATCGCCTCCAGGTCGCGACAGTCATGCTGGGTGATCGTGACCCGACGATGCGCCTCCTCACCCACCTTGGCGAGCACCTCGTCCTCGGTCATGACGCGGTGCGTTCCTGAGGCCGTGAGGATCCGGATGTCCTCGTCCGCGAGCCCGGCCGCGTTGAGGTAGCCGAGAAGGACGGGGAGGATGCGGTCGACCGGCGTGTGACGGGTGTTGTCGTCGACGAGGACGAGCGCGTCCGCGCGTCCCTCGGCGATCTCGCGCAGCGGGCCGGTCCCGGTCGGCCGGTCGAGACGTGCGAGGAGTGCCGACCGGAAGTCGTCGAGCGCCGGCAGCTCTTCGAACTCGCCCGCGAAGAGCGCGCGTCGAGGGATGTCCGCCTCCAGCGAGCCGGCTCCATAGGGTATCGTCACTCTCTGTCGCTCAATCGCCATCGCTGCCCACCTCGTCGCTCGTGTCGCCGGTCGCCGCCGTCGCCTGCGCCGTCGCGGCGGGTGAGACGGCCTCGGGACCGGCGACGTTGACCGGGTCTCCGCCGAGGAAGCGGATGACGTTCTCAACGCAGATGGCCGTCAGCTGCCCCAGGGCCTCCTGCGTGTAGAAGCCGATGTGGGGCGTGACCACGACGTTCTCGAGCTCCAGGAGCCGTCGACCGCTCTCGGACTCAAGATCGATGACGTCGAGTCCGGCTCCCGCGATGGCGTTGTCCACGAGTGCCGCATACAGGTCGTCCTGCTGAACGAGACCCGCCCGGGACGTATTGATGAGCACCGCCGTGTGGGGGAGCAGACGCAGGAGGGACGCATCCACGAGATGCTCGGTGTCCGGGGTGAGCGGCGCATGGAGCGTCACCACGTCACTCTTCGAGAAGAGTTCCTTGAGCGACGCGTAGCGCATGCCCACGTCCTTCACCAGCTCCTCGGACGGCCGCAGGTCGTGGCCCAGGAGCGACATGCCGAGGCAGTGGCACAGCCGTGCGACCCGCTGGCCGATCACGCCGGTGCCGACGACCCCGAGCGTCTTGCCACGAAGCTGGCTGCCCTGGAACGGCCGCCAGTCGCTGCGGTGCGTGTGTCGCACGTGCCGATCGGCGGCGGGGATCTTGCGGAGCACCGCCAGCATCAGGCCGAGGGCGAGCTCGGCCACCGAATCCGTGGCGTAGGAAGGCACGTTGCAGACGGTCACCGCCCGCGCGCCTGCCGTCTTCAGATCGATGTTGTCGAGTCCCGTCGCCCAGAGCGAGACGAGCCGAAGACCGGGCGCCGCGCACAGGACGTCGCGTCCGATCCTGGTCCAGCCGGAGATCACGACGTCGGCGCCCCGAAGGCGCTCGACGGTCTCGGCGTCGCCGGACGGCGCGGTGGAGAACACGCGTACTTCTCCTGCTGCCTCCAGGCGGCGGAGATCCTCGGCGCCGATCCCGATGTCGTCCAGCACAACGATGCGCATCTGGCTCCTCCGCCTTGTGGGTCGCCGTCGCGTGGGGGGCACGCGCGGGCTTGCCCGAGAGGCCGGAGGCCGTGGACCAGCCCGCCGCGTTGACGGGGATGCTAGGTATCCGGTCGTGGCCTGTCAACGCGCGTCGCCCGTGGTCCGGCGCTGCCTCGCCGGACGCACCACAAAAACGTGTCTCGTATCTGGGAAAGCGTGGCCTCGGACTTGTCACCTCCGGACGCGAAACCGCATATGATGCACTGGGAGGAGGCCATCGAGCGCGCTCTCCTGGTTCCAGATCGAAGAGTCGCACGCGCGGGGTCTCCAGAGCGCTCTTGTCCAGCCAGCATCGCGGGGATGAGCGAATCCGAGGCAAAGGGGGAGCAGACGTGAGTGCATCAGACAGTGAATCTCTCGACTTCCTGAAGAAGCCCGTCACAAGACGCCAGGTGCTCAAGGGCGCGGCGGTCGTGGGCATGGGCGCCGCCCTGGGCCCGTTCGCAGCCGCCTGCGGAAGCAGTGACGACAGCGGTTCCAGCGCGTCGCCGAGCGCCGCCGCAGGGACCCCGAAGTCAGGCGGCACCTTGAGGGTGGCGGCCGCGGCCGGCTCCTCCAAGGAGGATCTCGACATCCATGCTCCGGCGCTGACGATGCCGTCCATCGCCATGCGGTTCAATATCTACGACTCTCTGCTCGAGAAGGACCCTGCGGGCGTGCTCGGCATGGCTCTGGCCGAGGAGGTCGTGCCGAACGACACGGCGACGGAGTTCACCGTCAAGCTGAAGTCCGGCCTCACGTTCCACGACGGCAAGCCCGTCACCGCGGACGACGTGGTGTACAGCTTCCAGCGGATCCTGGACCCCAAGAACCCGGGCCTCGCGGCGCCGCAGCTGATGGGGCTCACCCAGCAGGGCATCAAGAAGGTCGACGACCTCACGGTGACCTTCGCCCTCGATACGGCGAACGCGATCTTCCCGGAGACGCTCTCTGCCTACAGCTGCGGGATCGTCCCCACCGGCTACGACCCCAAGGGCGGCGACGGCGCCATCGGCACCGGCCCGTTCAAGGTCCAGGACTTCCTCCCCGGGCAGAAGGCAGTGTTGGCCAAGAACGCCGACTACTGGCGCGCCGACGGCGGACCGTATGTGGACACGCTTGAGATCATCGAGTTCTCCGATTCCACCGCGCAGCTCAACGCTCTGCTCGGTGGCGCGGCGGACTACTGCCAGATGCTGACGGGCGCGCAGCGGAAGGTCGCCGAGGACGCCGGCATGGCGCTTCTCGAGGCCAAGACGGGATCGTGGATCCCCTTCACCATGCGCACCGACATCAAGCCGTTCAACGACGTGAAGGTGCGACAGGCCTTCCGGCTGATCGTGAATCGCGAAGAGATGATCGCCCAGGCGGCCGACGGCATGCAGTGGCTCGGCAACGACATGTATGGGCCGTTCGACCCCGGCTATCCTGCTGACTTGCCGCAGCGCGAGCAGGATATCGAGCAGGCCAAGTCCCTGCTCAAGGAGGCCGGCTACGAAGGCCTCTCGGTCGAGCTCACGACCTCGACCTCGGTCAGCAGCGGCGCGCCCGCCGCGGCCACCGTGTTCGCCCAGCAAGCCAAGGCAGCGGGTGTCACGGTCAAGGTCAAGAACGTCAACGGCGACGTCTTCTGGGGCGACGAGTACCTCAAGTACCCGTTCGCGATGGACAACTGGGGCGCGCGCGGCTACCTCGCCCAGGCTGGCATGGGCACCATGCCGGACGCCTACTACAACGAGACGCACTGGGATCATCCCGAGTGGCTGGCGCTCGTCGAGGAAGCGTACGCGACCGTCGACGACGCGAAGCGGAACGAGTTGATCACTCAGGCCTCCACCATCGAGTACAACGAAGGCGGCTACATCATCTACGCCTTCGACATGCAGGTGGACGCATTCAGCAAGAAGGTCGCCGGCGCCGTGGCCGACTTCTCGGGACTGGCATCAGCGGCTTCCAACGCGAGGTACCGTCTCGTGTACTTTGCGTGACCGAACCGTTTGACCGTTCGGCTGGGGATCGCCGGGCGCTCCGACCGTCTGGTCGGAGCGCCCGGCCTCAGCCGACATCGAGACGAGGATCTACGTGCCCCCTCTTCTGAAGCTCATCCTGATCCGCCTCGGGCTCGGCCTGCTGACGCTGTTCCTGGTCACGCTCGTCGTGTTCGTCGCCACCCAGGCGCTTCCCGGCGACGCTGCCCGGGCGATCCTCGGCAAGGAGGCGACCAACGTGGCGCGCTACGAGGCTCTGCGCAAGCAGCTCGGCCTCGACCGGCCCGTGGTCACCCAGTACACGTCCTGGCTCGCCGACGTTGCGACGGGCGATTTCGGCACGTCGCTGGTCGGCGGAGGTGAGAAGGTCACGACGCTGCTCCGCAGCCGCATCATCAACTCGGCCACCCTCGTGTTCCTGGCGGCGCTGATCAGCATCCCGGTCTCCATCGTCATCGGAGCGCTGAGTGCGATCTGGCGCGACTCGAGGTTCGACAACGCGGTCAACCTCGGCAATCTCGCCTTGGCGGCGCTGCCGGAGTTCGTGATCGGCATCGTGCTGGTGCTGCTCTTCGCCACGGCGGTGTTCAAGTGGCTGCCGTCGGTCTCCAACGTCGACTCGCTCGCCCCGCTGACCGGCCAGATGTGGTTGTTCGTCCTGCCGGTAGCTACCCTGGTCCTCGCGGTCATCCCATATGTCAGCCGCATGCTGCGCGCCTCGACGGTCGAGGTGCTCGAGAGCGAGTACGTCATGATGGCGCGCCTCAAGGGCGTGTCGGAGTCCAGAGTGCTGTGGCACCACGCGCTGCCCAACGCGATCGTCCCCACCATCCAGGTGATCGCCATCAACATCGCCTGGCTGGCCGGCGGGATCGTCACCGTGGAGTACCTCTTCGGGTTCCCCGGCATCGGCTCCGCGCTGGTCGACGCCGTCACGAACCGCGACATGCCGGTCGTGCAGGCGCTCTGCCTGCTCATCGCCGCGGTCTACGTCGTGCTCAACCTGATCGCCGACATCCTGACGATCCTGATCAGCCCGCGCCTGCGGACAGGCCTGCGATGAGCGGCAGCAGCGACGCCGGTCTGGATCCTCTCCAGCCGCTCGAGACCCTCGAGCCTCTCGAGTCCCTCGACGCCGTCCCGCTGGTCGCCAAGGGGCGCCGCGAGTGGGTGCAGACGGTCATCGGGGCATGGAGGCTGCGGCGCACAAGGGTCGGGCTCATCCTGTTCCTGCTGCTCTTCGCCATCGCCGTGTTCGGCCGCTTCGTGGCTCCCTACGCGTCCGATGAGTTCGTGGGACCGCCCTTCTCGCTGCCGACGTCCGCCTACTGGCTCGGCACCGACTACCTGGGTCGCGACGTGCTCACGCGCGTGCTGTACGGCGGGCTGAGCGTCTTCGTCCTCGGCATCGCCGCGACCGTGATCGGGATCGTCCTGGGGGTCAGCCTGGGCCTCGTCTCGGGGTACGCACGGCGCTGGGTGGACGAGAGCATCATGCGGATGCTCGACGTCGTGCTTGCCTTCCCGTCCATCGTGCTCGCGATGCTGTTCGTGTCGATCCTCGGGCCGCGGCTCTGGCTGATCGTGCTCATGGTCGGCATCTCGCACATGCCCCGCATCGCGCGCGTCACGCGGGCTGCGACCGTGGAGCTGGCAGCTCGCGATTTCGTGAGGGCGGCCGGCGCCCTGGGCGTTCCCCGGCACAGGATCCTCCTCTTCGAGGTCCTGCCCAACATCAGCAGCCCGCTGCTCGTGGAGTTCGGCCTGCGGCTCACCTACTCGATCATCATGATCGCCGCGCTGTCGTTCATCGGCTTCGGCATGCAGCCGCCTGCCGCCGACTGGGGCCTGATGATCAACGAGAACCGCATCGGCATCACGGTGCAGCCGTGGGCCGTCGTGGCGCCGGTCATCCTCATCGGCGCTCTGACGGTCAGCACCAACCTGATGGCGGACGGCCTGGCCCGGGCCATGATGGGCATCGACAGGGACACGGCCGTCCTATGAGCGGACCGCAGAACGACATCGTGCTCACCGTCCAAGACCTGCGCATCGTCCTCGACCCCTCCGGCATCGACATCGACGACGACGTGTCGTTCGCCATCCACCAGGGCGAGGTCCTCGGCCTCGTCGGCGAATCGGCCTCGGGCAAGACCACCGCGGCGACGTCGCTGCTGGCCTACCAGCGGCGCGGCGCCAAGGTCGCCGAGGGGACCGTCGACATCGACGGCACCGACGTGCTCGCGGCGTCCGGCACGGCGCTCCGTCGCATCCGAGGGGGGCTCATCTCCTACGTGCCGCAGGACGCCTCGGCGGCGCTCAATCCGGCGCTGCGCATCGGCGACCAGCTCATGGAGATCCTCAACGAGCACTCCTTCGGCTCCTCGGGCGGCGAGCGCGAGACCCGCCTCAGGCAGATGATGGACGAGGTCCTGCTGCCCAACGACAGGTCGTTCCTCCGGCGCTACCCGCACCAGCTCTCCGGTGGTCAGCAGCAACGCGTGGCGATCGCCATGGCCCTGGCCAACCGGCCCAAGGTCATCGTCCTCGACGAGCCGACGACGGCTCTCGACGTGACCACCCAGGCGCACGTCCTGGACACGGTGCGCGACCTCACGCGCTCCTACGGTGTCTCGGCGCTCTACGTCACGCACGACCTGGCGGTGGTCGCGTGCCTCGCGGACCGCATCGCGGTGATGTACGCCGGGCGGCTGGTCGAGATCGGCCCCAAAGAGGATCTGTTCACCGGGGCCTACCATCCCTACACGCGCCGGCTCCTCGCCGCGATCCCCGACATCACCGGCGAACGCGCCCTGCACGGCATTCCCGGCTGGGCGCCGCGACCCGGGCAGCGCGTCCCCGGTTGCGCGTTCACGCCGCGCTGTGACTGGCGGATCGACAGGTGCGCGACCGACTTCCCGCCCTACGAGGGACCGGACCCGGACCACCAGGTGCGCTGCTGGCGCTGGGAGGAGGTCAGGGCCGGGTCGACGGCCGGAGACGCCCCGTTGCGCGCCACGGCGGACGAGGTCTGCACCAGTGTGGAGAAGACCGTCGTCAACGTGCAGGACGTGGTGGCGTTCTACCAGAGCAAGGAGATCCTGCACGGGGTCAGCGCCAACCTGTGCCAGCATCGCTGTCTGGCGCTGGTCGGCGAGTCGGGCAGCGGCAAGACGACGCTTGCTCGCTGCATCGCCGGCCTGCACCAGTTCAGGATCGACGGCACCATCGAGCTCAACGGCAAGGCGCTGTCGCGCGAATCGCGTGGGCGCACTCGTGATGAGCGCCAGGCGATCCAGTACATCTTCCAGAGCCCCTACAGCTCCCTGAACCCCCGGAAGACCATCCGTCAGCTGCTCGCACAGCCGATCGACATCTTCTTCAAGCTTGACCGCGACGGGCGCGAGGAGCGCATGGTGCGGGTGCTCGATCAGGTCGCTCTCGACGCGTCGCTCCTCAACCGGTACCCTGAGCAGCTCTCCGGCGGCGAGCGGCAGCGCATCGCCATCGCGCGGGCCCTCGCCGCCGAACCGACGGTGCTCATCTGTGACGAGGTCACCTCGTGGCTGGATGTCTCAGTGCAGGCGGCCATCATCGAGCTGCTGGCCAAGCTGCAGAGCGAGACCGGCGTGAGCATGCTGTTCGTGACGCACAATCTGGCGCTGATCCGGAGCGTCGCCCAGGAGGTGGCCGTCATGAGCGAAGGGCGTATCGTCGAGCTCGGGCTGGTCGACGCGGTGCTCGAGGACCCCCAGGCCGACTACACGAAGCTCCTGCTTGCCGACACGCCGACGCTTCCGGCCGAGTGCCGGATCTGAGGCGGCGCGCGCCGGAGGGACTCCGAGTGGACGCCAAGGACACGATGGTCCGGAAGACGGGCAAGGAAGGGCCGCCCGAGGCAGCGAGGGCGGCTCGAGCGGCGTCACGGACGCTCGACATCCTGGAGTTCGTGGAGCGGCAGCCGCTCCCGGTCTCCGCCGCGACGATCGTCTCCGCCTGCGGGATCCCGCGGTCGACGCTGCGCGATCTTCTGCGCATGCTGCAGGCGCGGGGATACCTGGTGTATCGGACCGCCGAGAAGGGCTGGACGTCTGGACGGCGGCTGCTCGGACCTCGGGCCGACAGCCTCGAGTTCGAGCACGGCATCGCCGTGCTTGAACTGCTCGGGACAGGGGCCGGAGGGCTGAGCAGCGAGGACATCGCCGAGCGCTCCGGGCTCTCGCCCGAGCTGGCCGGACGCATCCTCACCGCCCTGGCCGACTTCGGCCTCGTGGTGCCATGCTCCGACGGCACCTATGCACTGGGGCGACGTCTTCTGGGACTTGCATCACGCATCGGGTGGGTCGAAGCCCTGCAGCTGACGGCGCGCCCTTGTCTCACCCGGCTGCGGGACGAGAGTGGGGAGACGTCCAGCCTCCTCCTGGAGGATTCGGGCCAGGCGCTCTACCTCGACCAGGTCGAAAGCCGATTCGCGCTGCGCTGCCGGGGATGGGTGGGGCGTCGTGTCCCCCTCGAGGGCACGTCGGTCGGCGCGGCCTTCGACGATCCCTCCCGGGCGCACATCGTCGCCGACGCTGTGGACGCGGGTGTGACGGCGATCGCCTGCGCCGTGCCCGGCGTCGAGCCGACGGTGGGCGTCAACATCATCGGCCCGTCCTGGCGGCTCGAAGAGCGGGGCCTCGACCAGCTCGCCCTCCTCGTCCAGTCTGCGGCGAACGACCTCGCCGAGGCTCAGGCGCTCGCACGCGAACGGGACCGCTGACGCGTCCTTTCCCGGCGACGCGGATGGGCAGGCGTCGCCACCCGCTGCTCCCGTCCGTCCTCCTCGTCCTCCACGCCGTCGCCGGAGAGCGAGGTGAGGTCGCCGCATTACCGTCCCGAATGCAAGACGCACCCCCGAGAGCCTTGAATGCCTGAAGGAGCGAGGGTTAGGTTTGATCGAGCCCTGTCGCGTCCGCCTGCGACGCGGGCGTTCTGGTCGAGAATCGAGCCAGAGGAGGGGAGTCAGCCTATTCGTGGCGGTCGTATGGCCCGCACGTCCCGCCGGCAGGCGCAGATGCTGCCGAGGCCGCGCGACACCCCGGCATCCAAGGCCGGCCCCGAGCCGCTGACTGCAGTCGCGGTGTCCGGACCGGCCAGAAGAACCAGCGAAGGAGAAGACCGATGGCGAAGACCCTCCGGGTCGAACTGCTGAGTCAGGACGATATCGACTCCATCTTCGAGAAGACCGTGCACATCCTCGGCACGCACGGCGTCAAGGTCGATCACGAAGAAGCACTCGACCGGCTCGCCGCTGCCGGCGCCGAGGTGGATCGCGAGACGAGGATGGTCCGCTTCTCCCGCGAGAACATCGACGCCGCGCTTCAGAGTGTCCCGTCCTCCGTCACCGTCCGAGGCGGCGACGAGAAGCACGACTTCACCGTGCCGGACCCGACGGGCAGGTTCTACTCCACGACCTGCGTGCAGTCGATGCGGTATCTCGACCCCGACGTCGGCGACTACGTGGAGAACACCCACGAGCGCTTCGCCGAGTGGTGCCAGCTCGTCGAGCGGCTTCCCAACATCGACGTGTGCGCCATCCAGACGCCGATGGACGCTCCTCCCGCGACCGCGGACGTACACGGTCTCAACGTGCAGCTGCAGAACACGTCCAAGCCGCTCATGCTGCTGGCCTACTGCTACGAGAGCGTGCCGTACCTCTTCGAGCTCATGCTGGCTCGCGCCGGCAGCGCCGAGGCGTTGCGCAAGCGGCCCCTGCTGCTCATCAACCCGACGTCGCTGAGCCCGCTGCTGTACAAGGACATGGATATGGCGCAGCTCCTCGGCGCCGCCGAGTACGACATCCCGGTCGCCGCGAACTCGCTCCCGGTGCTCGGTGCCACCGCGCCCGGCACGATCGCCGGCACCGTCCTGCTGGAATCCGTCGAACTGCTCGCGTTCCTCGTCATGTCGCAGATGTTCAAGCCGGGGCTGCCCTTCGTGGCCACCGTCTTCAACACGACGATGGACCTGGGCACGGGCAACGCGCTGCTCGCCAGCAGCGAGACCATCCTCACGCGGGCCGCGACCGCGCAGTTCTGCAAGGCGGCCTTCAACGTCCCGGTGGAGACCTTCTCGATGATGGCTGACTCCTACGTCCCCGACGGCCAGACCGCCGCCGAGAAGACGCTGCAGCCCACGATCCTGTCGATGGCCGGTGCGGACATCCTGTATGGCGCCGGCCGCCTCGGCGGTTCGACGCTGGCGAGCCCCGTGGAGCTGATCATCGACGATCGCCTGTTCGCCGTGATCCAGCGCACCGTGGCCGGCGTGGAGGTCGACGAGGAGACGCTGGCCATGGACGAGATCATCGGCGCCGGCGCCGGCGGCCACTACTTGCGCCGCAAGCACACCCTGCGCCACTGCCGCGAGATGATCCGCCCCGACCTCTTCGTGCCGGACGTCCTCGACAACTGGATCGCCGCGGGCCGCAAGGACCTGTACGCGCGCGCCACCGAGCTCTACCGGGAGATGAAGAAGGACCTCGAGCCACTGTCGCTGCCCGAGGACGTGAAGCGCGACATGGACAACGTCGTCAAGGCCGCCGACAAGGCGCTGGCCGACTGACAGCCGGGAGCTTCCCTGCCGGCTCGGCGCGGGACTGCCGCGAGAGCACCACGGAGCGGCGTCCGGCCGGGCATACGTGACACTCTGGAGGAACGATGGCGTTTGACAGCTTGCAGCAGGCAGTGATCGAGGGCGAGGCCGAAGAGACCGCGCGCCTCGTCCAGCAGCATCTCGACGAAGGCATCGAGGCGATCGACATCCTCGACAACGGCCTCATCGCGGCCATGGACGACGTGGGCGCCAAGTTCAGCGCCGGCGAGCTCTTCATCCCGGAGATGCTGGTCGCCGCCGAGGCGATGCAGGAGGGTCTGGCTCTCCTCAAACCGCTACTCGTCGCCGGCTCCGCCGGCGGCAAGGGCACCGTGATCATGGGCGCCGTCAAGGGCGACCTGCACGACATCGGCAAGAACCTCGTCGTGCTCATGCTCGAAGGCGCCGGCTTCACCGTCGTCGACCTCGGCAACGACATCGCCCCCGAGGACTTCGTCGCCGCCGCGAAGGAGCACGACGCCGCCATCATCGGCATGTCGGCGCTGCTCGTCACGACGATGCCGCAGATGAAGGTCACGGTCGAGCAGCTGCGCGCGTCCGGCCTGGCCACCAAGGCGATCGTGGGTGGCGCGCCGCTCACCCAGGCGTACGCCGACGAGATCGGCGCGGACGGCTACGCCTCCGATGCGCCGGGGGCCGTCGTGCTGTGCAAGGGCATGATCGCCTGAGAGGGACAATCAATCTCCGGCCCCGCCGCGAGATGAAGCGAAGGAGAGGCACACCTCATGTCGACAGATGCACAGACGCCAGATAGCGGCGCTCTGACCGGCGCGAGACGCGTCCGCGCCCCCCGGGGCACGGAGATCAGCTGCCGGGGCTGGCAGCAGGAGGCCGCCCTGCGGATGCTGATGAACAATCTCGACCCGGAGGTGGCCGAGGCGCCGGACGAGCTCATCGTCTACGGCGGCGCCGGCAAGGCCGCCCGCGACTGGAACAGCTTCGACGCGATCGTCCGCACCCTTCGCCGCCTCAAGGACGACGAGACGCTGCTCGTCCAGAGCGGCAAGCCCGTCGGCGTCTTCGAGACCCACGACATGGCGCCGCGCGTGCTCATCGCCAACGCCAACCTCGTCGGCGACTGGGCCAACTGGGACGAGTTCCGCCGTCTGGATGCCCTCGGGCTCACCATGTACGGGCAGATGACGGCCGGCTCCTGGATCTACATCGGCACCCAGGGGATCCTGCAGGGCACCTACCAGACGTTCGCCGCCGCCGGCCAGAAGCACTACGGCGCAGACCTGACCGGCCGCCTCGTGCTCACCGCCGGCCTCGGCGGCATGGGCGGTGCGCAGCCACTCGCCGTCACCATGGCCGGCGGCGTCGCGCTCTGCGTCGAGGTCGACCCGCATCGCATCGAGCGGCGCCTCGAGACCAGGTACGTGGACGTCTCGGCGGACTCGCTCGACGAAGCGCTCAAGCTGGCGGACGAGGCGATGGCGACCGGCAAGCCGCTCTCCATCGCCCTGCTGGGCAACGCCGCCGACGTCTATCCGGAGCTCGTGCGCCGCGGTGTGACACCGGACCTCGTCACCGACCAGACGTCGGCGCACGACGTGCTCAACGGCTACGTGCCCAACGGCATGACGCTGGACGAGGCGCTGGCGTTGCGGCGCAAGGACCCGGACGAGTACGTGCGCCGTGCCGTCGCCAGCATCGTGGTCCATGTCGAGGCGATGGTCGCCTTGCAGAAGGCCGGCGCCAACGTCTTCGACTACGGCAACAACATCCGCGGGGTGGCCAAGGAAGCCGGCTACGCCGAGGCCTTCGCCTTCGAGGGCTTCGTCCCCGCCTACATCCGGCCGCTCTTCTGCCGCGGCAACGGCCCGTTCCGGTGGGCGGCGCTCAGCGGCGACCCGCAGGACATCGCCGTCACCGACGCCGCCCTCCTCGAGGCGTTCCCGGACAACGAGATGGTCACCCGCTGGATCCGCATGGCCGGCGAGAAGGTCCAGTTCCAGGGTCTTCCCTGCCGCATCTGCTGGCTCGAGTACGGAGAGCGCGCCAAGGCCGGCCTGATCTTCAACGACCTGGTGCGCAGCGGCAAGGTCAAGGCGCCGATCGTGATCGGCCGCGACCACCTCGACTCGGGGTCGGTGGCCAGCCCGTACCGTGAGACCGAGAGCATGATGGACGGCAGCGACGCCATCGCCGACTGGCCGATCCTCAACGCCCTGGTGAACACGGCCGCCGGCGCCAGCTGGGTGAGCTTCCATCACGGCGGCGGCGTGGGCATCGGCAAGAGCCTGCACGCCGGCATGGTCGTGGTGGCGGACGGCACCGACATGATGGCCGAGCGCCTTCGCCGGGTGCTCACGTCGGACCCCGGTACTGGCGTGATGCGCCACGTCGACGCCGGCTACCCCGAGGCGATCGAGAAGGCGAGGGAGTCGGACATCGATCTCCCGATGATGGAGAGCGACTGATGGCCGACTCGCCGGTCCAGATCGAACTCGCTCTCTGCAAAGCCTGCGGCATCTGCATCGAACTCTGCCCGGACAAGGTCTTCGACCGCGACAAGCTCGCCTATCCTGTGATCGCGCGGCCCGAAGACTGCAGCCAGTGCCTGCTCTGCGAGCTGCACTGCCCCGACTTCGCCCTCGAGGTGAAGCGTCGCGCCAGGAAGCAGGCCAAGGCCGTCACCGGTGCGCCCGCGCTCTCCCGCGACGCCCTCGTCTCCGCGACCAGCAACACGCTTTCGCCAGACGAAGTCTGCGACCACGATTCGGAGGGCTGAGATGGCCGCCACCGTCACCGCCCCGCGCGCCGTGCTGCTCCAAGGCAACGAAGCGGTCGCCGAGGGCGCCATCGCCGCCGGCGCGCGCTTCTTCGCCGGCTACCCGATCACGCCGTCCACGGAGATCGCCGAGGTGCTCTCCCGCCGCCTCCCCGAGGTCGGCGGCACGTTCATCCAGATGGAGGACGAGATCGCCAGCATCGCCGCCGTCTGCGGCGCCTCCCTTGCCGGCACGAAGGCGCTCACCGCGACCTCCGGCCCCGGCTTCAGCCTGATGCAGGAGATGATCGGCTTCGCCACCATGGCGCAGATCCCGTGCGTCGTCGTCGACGTCATGCGCGGCGGGCCCAGCACGGGCCTGCCGACGGAGCCCGCCCAGGGCGATGTCATGCAGGCGCGGTGGGGTACGCACGGCGAGCACTCCGTGATCGCCCTCGTGCCGAGCAGCGTCAAGGAGTGCTACACGCTGACGATCGAGGCCTTCAACCTCTCCGAGCAGTACCGCACGCCGGTGATCATCCTCTCGGACGCGCTCGTCGGCCACATGCGCGAGGCCGTCGTCATCCCCGAGCCGGGCAGCATGCGCATCGCCGAGCGCGGGATCCCCGACTGCGAGCCGGACGAGTACGACACCGTGTCGAGCACGCTGGACAACATCCTGCCGCGGCCGCCGCTCGGCTCTCCCTTCAAGGTGCACGTGACCGGTCTCGTCTACAACCGCCGCAGCGGCGTCCCGGACACCAGCGACCCGGCCGCGGCCGCCGACCTCGGCCGCTACCTGCGCGAGAAGATCTACCACCACCGCGACGCGATCGTGCGCGTGGAGGAGATCGAGATGCACGGCGCCGAGGTCGCGATCTTCGCCTACGGCTCCGTCGCCCGCTCGGCGATGGCCGTGGTGCGCAAGCTGCGTGCCGAGGGCGTCCCGATCGGCCTCGTGCGCCCGATCACCCTCTGGCCGTTCCCGACCCAGGCGGTCGAGCGCATGGCCGAGCAGGTGCGCACCGTGATCGTCCCCGAGATGAACATCAAGCAGATGAGCTGGGAGGTCCAGGCGGCCGTCGCCGGCCGCGCCAAGGTCGTGGACTACGGCCGCGTGGACGGCAAGCTCATCACCCCGGCCGAGATCCTCGAGCTTGTCAAACCCGAGTTCTACTACCATCGCTGGGAGGACGCATGACCGCCCTGGTCGACGAGCAACGGCTCGAGGAGTCTCCGACCGGCGACTACAAGCTGCCGCGGATCAAGCCGCACACCACGACCGAGATCAAGGCGCACCTGCGCTCGGCCAAGACGCTCTGGTGCCCGGGCTGCTCCAACGGCACCATCGCCCGGGCGCTCGTCGACGCCGTCCTCGGGCTGGAGCTCGACCCGGAGAAGGTCGTGGTCGTCGCCGGCATCGGCTGCAGCGGGCGCATCAGCGCCTACCTCGACTACTCCACCGTGCACACCGCGCACGGCCGCGCGCTGGCGGTGGCGACGGGCGTCAAGGCCGCCGACCCGTCGCTGCACGTGATCGTCGCCATGGGCGACGGCGACAGCTCCGCCATCGGCGGCAATCACTTCATCCACGCCGCGCGGCGCAACATCGACCTCACCGCCCTCGTGTTCAACAACTCCATCTACGGCATGACCGGTGGGCAGATGAGCCCGACGACGCACCTCGGCGACAAGTCGACGACGAGCGTCTACGGAAACGTCGAGGCTGCCTTCGATCTCTGCGAGCTGGCCCACGCCGCGGGGGCGACCTACGTCGCCCGCGGCACCTCCTGGGCCTACCAGCAGCTGACCAACGTGATCGCCGGGGGCATCGCCCACAAGGGCTTCGCGATGGTCGAGGCGATGGCCATCTGCCCCGTGTACTACGGGCGTTTCAACCTGACGCCCGACCCGGCGGAGTTCCTGCTGGCACAGAAGGCGCACGCCGTGCCCGCCGACAAGTTCGACGAGGGCGAGTCGCGCGTCCGCGACAGGTACCCGGTCGGACTGCTGCACCACACCGAGCGCGAGGAGTTCGTCACCGCCCTGGGACACGTCAGGGACAACGCGCAGGAGGCCCGCAATGGCTGACGCCGACGGCAAGCTCGCACGCGTCGAGATGCGCTTCTCCGGCTCGGGCGGGCAGGGCATCCTGCTGGCCGCGGCCATCATCGCCGAGGGCGCCGCCGCGCTCGGCAAGCAGGTCGTCCAGACCCAGAGCTACGGGCCTGAGGCCCGCGGCGGAGCCTCCAAGTCCGAGGTCATCGTCTCCGACGAGGACATCGACTATCCGGAGGTCCAGCACCCGGACATCAACCTCGTGCTCTCGCAGGCGGCGTATCTCAAGTATGCCGCAGACACCCGGCCCGGAGGGCTGCTCATCTACGACTCCGGGCTGGTCGAGACAGACGCCATGGTGAACGGCCTGGTCCGGTGCGGCCTGCCCTTCACGCAGGCCGCCACCGACGAGTTGGGCAAGAAGGTGGTGACCAACATCGTCTCGCTCGGCGCCTTCGTGGCCATCAGCGGCGTGCTGCCGGCGGACGCCGTCGAGCAGGCGGTGCTCAACCGCGTCCCGGCGCGCTTCCGCGAGCTCAACGAGCAGGCCTTCCAGCTCGGCCTGCGGCTCGGCGAAGAAGCCGTCGCCATGCTGGCCACTCCCTCCACGACGCCGGCCGTGTAGGCGCGGCGGACCATGGATCTGCTCGAGCACCAGGGCAAGGCGCTCTTCGCCGCCGCCGGCCTCCCGGTCCTGCCGGCGGACGTCGCCGTCACGCCCGAGGACGCGGCCCGTCTCGCCGCAGTCGTCGGCCTGCCTGCAGCCGTCAAGGCGCAGGCCAGGACCGGCGGCCGCGGCAAGGCGGGCGGCATCCGCATCTGTCGCACCGCCGAGGAGGTCGAAGCCGCGGCGGCGGAGATCCTCGCCATGACCATCCGCGGCAAGCCGGTCGTGGCGGTGCTCGTGGAGCAGGCCGTGAAGGTCGACCGGGAGATGTATCTGGCGATCGTCTCCTCGCGGGCCCTGCGCGGGCCGCTGCTCGTCTTCGCCCGCGAGGGCGGCGTGGACATCGAGGCGCTGGCGAAGCGGGACTCCGGGGCCATCGTCCGCAGCCCGATCGACCCGCTCCTCGGCATCTGCGACTACCAGGTGCGCGACGTGGTGGCCGCCGCCGCTCTGGACCCGGAGGGTCCCGGGGCGGCGGACGCACGCAAGGCCCTCGGCACGGTCGTGCGCACGCTCTGGAGGCTCTACCGCGATCGTGACGCCACGCTCGTCGAGGTCAATCCGCTCGTGCTCACCGCGTCCGGTGAGGTCGTCTGCCTCGACAGCAAGGTGACCGTCGACGACAACGCCCTCTTCCGGCAGCCGGACCTCACGCCGGACGAGCCGGCGGACGAACGCGAGGCGAAGGCCCGCAGGGCGGGCCTCGCGTTCGTCCCCCTGGACGGCGACATCGGCGTGGTCGGCAACGGCGCCGGTCTCGTCATGAGCACCATCGACCAGATCGCCGCCGCGGGCGGCAAGGCCGCCGACTTCTGCGACATCGGCGGCGGCGCCCGCGCCGACGTCGTCGTCGCGGCTCTGGACGCGATCTTCGCGGGGCCACCGGTCGCCGCCGTGCTGGTCAGCATCTTCGGCGGCATCACCCGCTGCGATGAGGTGGCCCGTGGCCTCATCGAGGCGCTGGGGTCCAAGGCCGTGGACGCTCCGGTGGTGGTGCGCCTCGACGGCAGCGCCGCCGAAGAGGGGCGCGCGGTCCTCGCGGAAGCGCGCCTCGACGGCGTCACCGTCGCCGGCAGCGCCGGCGAAGCCGTCCGGCTGGCCGTCGCGGCCGCTCGCCGGCGCGCCGTCGCCGGCACGCAGGCTCAGCCGCCCGGAGAGCGCATCCGGAGGTGAGGACTGATGGCCATCCTCGTCGACGAGAAGAGCCGCGTGCTCGTCCAGGGCATCACCGGGCGCGAGGGCGCCTTCCACGCCGCCCGCATGCGCGCCGCCGGCACGAACGTGGTGGCCGGCACGTCGCCGGGCAAGGGCGGCCGGGACGTCGAGGGCGTACCCGTCTTCGACACCGTGCGCGGCGCCGTCGAGGAGACCGCCGCGGACGTCGCCGTCCTCTTCGTGCCGGCGCGCTTCGCGCGCGACGCCATGATCGAGGCGGCCGACGCCGGCATCGCTCTCGTCGTCTGCGTCACCGAGGGCATCCCCGTGCGCGACATGACCGAGGTCGCGGCGCACCTCGCGCGGCGCGGCGCGCGCTTGATCGGGCCCAACGGCCCCGGCCTCATCACGCCCGGCCGCTGCAGCGCCGGCATCATGCCCGCGGCCGTCTTTCGGCCGGGTCCTGCCGGCGTCATCTCGCGTTCGGGCACGCTCACCTACGAGGTCGTGCACGAGCTCACGCGCGCCGGGGTCGGACAGTCGACCGCGGTCGGCATGGGCGGGGACTCCGTCCACGGTCTCGGGTTCATCGAGTGTCTCCAGCTGTTCGAGGCCGACCCGGAGACGGCGGGCGTCGCCCTCATCGGCGAGATCGGCGGCGATGACGAGGAGCGCGCCGCGGCGTTCGTCCGTGAGAGTATGAGCAAGCCGGTGGTGGCCTGCATCGCCGGCTTCAGCGCTCCGCCGGGCAGGCGGATGGGCCACGCCGGCGCGATCGTCGAAGGCTCGGCCGGCACGGCCGCCGACAAGAAGGCCGCCCTCGAGGCGGCCGGCATCCCGGTGGCGGCGGCTCCGGCGGACCTCGCCCGCCTGCTCGGGGAGGCGATCACGAGGAGGCGAACGACATGACGCGACTCGTCGTCGGCGATGCGCCGCTCACCATCGACGAGGTCATCGCCGTCGCGCGCGGCAGGGCCGAGGTGTCGCTCGGCCGGGCCGCGCGCGAGCGCATCGAGGCGGCGCACGCCGTCATCGCCGCCGTCATCGCCGGCGAGCAGGTCGCGTACGGGGTCACCACGGGCTTCGGCCTGCTGGCCACCACGCACATCCCGGTCGACAAGGTGCGCGAGCTGCAGGAGAACCTGGTCCGCAGCCACGCCGTCGGTCTCGGCGAACCGCTGACGCGCGAGGTCGTGCGCGCCGCCATGGTCATCCGTCTCAACACGATGGCGCGCGGCCACTCCGGCGTCCGCCTGTCCGTCGCCGAGCACCTCGCGGCCTGCATCAACGCGGACATCGTGCCGTGGGTGCCCTCCCGGGGCTCGCTCGGCGCCTCCGGCGACCTGGCTCCATCCGCGCATCTCGTGCTGGCCATGATGGGCGAGGGCGAGCTTCTCACCGAGGACGGGCGGCGCGAACCGAGCGGGCCGGCCCTGCTGGCCGCCGGGCTCGCGCCCCTCTCCCTCGAGGCCAAAGAGGGCCTCAGCCTGTTGAACGGCACCCAGTTCATGGCCGCCATCGGCTGCATGCTCGTCGCCGACGGCGAGGCGCTCCTCGACTCCGCCGACCTCATCGGCGCGATGAGCCTGGAGGGCCTGCGTGCCTCCGTCGGCCCCTTCGAGGAGCGCATCCAGGCGCTGCGTCCCATCCCCGGGCAGCTGGTCACGGCGGCCAACGTCCGCCGCGCGACCGCCGGGAGCGCGATCATGCTCAGCCACCTCAACTGCGACAAGGTGCAGGACGCCTACTCGCTGCGCTGCATCCCGCAGGTGCACGGCGCCTGCCGCGACGCGCTCGCCTGGCTGCGCCGGGTCGTGGGCGTCGAGGTCGACGCCGTCACAGACAACCCGCTCATCTTCCCGGAGTCGGGCGAGATCATCTCGGCCGGCAACTTCCACGGGGAGCCGCTCGCCCTGGCGCTCGACCTCGCGGCGATGAGCCTTGCGGAGATCGCCTCCATCAGCGAGCGACGCACGTTCCGCATGCTCACGAGCTCTCTCAGCGAGCTGCCGCCGTTCCTCACCACCGACAGCGGCCTCAACAACGGCTACATGATCGCCCAGTACACGGCCGCGGCGCTGGTCAGCGAGAACAAGGTGCTGTGTCACCCGGCGAGCGTGGACTCCATCCCGAGCTCGGGGGACCAGGAGGATCACGTCAGCATGGGCATGACGGCGGCGCTCAAGGCGCTGGACGTGCTCGGCAACGCGCAGAAGGTGCTCGGCATCGAGGCCGTCTGCGCCGCGCAGGCCGTCGACCTGCTGGCGCCGCTACGGCCCGGCTCCGGTACCGGCGCCGGGCTGGCGGTGGTCCGCGAGTTCGCGCCGACGCTCGGGCGCGACCGGTATCTGGCGCCCGAGCTCGAGGCGGCGGCGGCGGCCGTCGCCGCCGGCCGGTTCGCCACCATCGTGCGCGCCGATGCGGCGGCCGGTGAGGGAGCGGACCGATGACGGTGCGCTGCGACCTGCTCGTACGCGGCGCGAGCGAGCTCGTCACGATGAGCCCCGGCGCCGGGGCGGCTGCGCCCGCCGGCGCCGTCGATCTCGGCGTGATCCCGCGCGGCGTCGTCGCCTCCGCAGGCGGCCGCATCGTCTGGGCGGGACCCGAGGCGGACGTCGCCGGCGCCGTCGAGGTGCCCGGCGACGCCCTGGTCGTCGACGTCGAGGGCGCCGCCGTGCTGCCCGGTTTCGTCGACGCCCACGCGCACCTCGTCTGGGCGGGCGAGCGGGCGGCGGAGTACGGCGCCCGCCTGGCCGGCGCCACCTACCTGCAGGTCCAGGAGGCCGGCGGCGGCATCAACAGCACCGTGCGCGCGACGAGGGCGGCGACGGAGCAGCAGCTCGCCGCTCTCGCCGCGCGCCGCCTCGATACCTTCCTGCGGCACGGCACGACCACGCTGGAGGCCAAGACCGGCTACGGGCTGACGCTGACGGACGAGCGCAAGTCGTTGGCCGCGGCCCAGGTCGTGCACCCGGTGCGCCGCGTGCACACCGCACTCGCGGCGCACCTGACCCCCGAGGAGTACGCCGGCCGCGACGACGAGTACGTGGCCCTCGTCTGCGACGAGATCCTGCCGGCGCTCGCCGGCCAGGCCGAGTTCGCCGACGTCTTCTGCGACGAGGGCGCGTTCACGGTGGCGCAGTCGCGCCGCGTCCTCGAGGCGGGACGCTCCCTTGGGTACCGGCTCAAGATCCACGCCGAGGAGCTGGCGCACACGGGTGGTACGGCGCTCGCCGCCGAGCTCGGCGCCGTCTCCGCCGACCACCTGATCCACATCACCGGCGAGGACATCGCGGCGCTGCGCGCCGCCGGTACGGTCGCCGTCCTGCTGCCCGGGACGAGCTACACGCTGCACACCACGTACGCGCCGGCGAAGGAGTTGCTCGCCGCCGGGGTGACCATCGCCCTTGCCACCGACTTCAACCCCGGCAGCTGCTACTGCGAGAATCTGCAGATGGCGATCTCGCTCGCCTGCCAGGAGCAGCGGCTGACGCCGGCCGAGGCCCTCCGCGCCGCCACCATGGGCGGCGCGGCCGCGCTCGGCCTGCAGCACGAGGTGGGCAGCGTCGAGACCGGCAAGCGCTGCGACCTCCTGATCCTCGATGCGGCTTCCCATCAGGATCTGCCGTACCATTGGGGCGTCAACCTTGTGACCGGCGTGATCGCCGGCGGTGAGGTCGCCGTCCGCGACCGCGCGCTTGTGTACGAGGCGCCGACCGCCGACCCTTCAGGAGCAGACGGAGGTCCCACGTGACCCTCATCGAGTGCATCCCCAACTTCAGCGAGGGTCGTCGCCAGGACGTGATCGACGAGATCGCGGCCGCCGTCACTCGCGTCGACGGCGTCCACCTGCTGGACGTGCAGGGCGACGCGACCCACAACCGCTGCGTCGTCACCTTCGTCGGCCACGAGGGCCCCATCGCGGAGGCGGCCTTCCGCGCCGTCGAGACGGCCGCCGCCCTCATCGACCTGAACCAGCACCAGGGCGCGCACCCGCGCTTCGGCGCCACCGACGTGGTGCCGTTCGTGCCGCTGCGCTCCGAGGAGATGCCGGTCTGCGTCGAGGTCGCACAGGTGCTGGCGCGCCGCGTCGCCACCGACCTCGGGATCCCCGCGTTCCTCTACGAGGACGCGGCCCGCGTACCCGAGCATCGCAACCTTGCGGTGGTCCGCGGCAAGGGCTTCGAAGAGCTGCGCGACGTGATCGCCACCGACCCGGCGAGGCGACCCGACGAGGGTGAGGCGCGCGTGCATGCGACGGCAGGGGCCGTCGCCGTCGGCGCGCGCTTTCCGCTCATCGCCTTCAATGTCAATCTCGACTCGGACGACCTCGATCTCGCGCGGCGCATCGCACGCGAGATCCGCGAGCGCGACGGCGGCATGAAGTGCGTCAAGGCGATCGGTCTCGCGCTCGAGGACGGAGCCGTGCAGGTCTCCATGAACCTCACCGACTACCGGGTGACCTCGATGGCCGACGTCGTCGGGGCGATCGGCGAGCGCGCTGCGGTGGCGGGGGTGGTCATCCGCGAGAGCGAGGTCGTCGGGCTGTTGCCGGAGGACGCCCTCGTGCGTCTGGCGCAGTCGGCGCTGTACGCCGCGGGATTCACCCGTGCGCAGGTGCTCGAGGCGCAGGTGCTGGATACGCTGCTGTGACAGGCGAGGCGATAAGGGCGGATCCGGTGGTGGCGGGCGATATCAGGATCACGGCGGTCCGCACCACACCGCTCTTCCTCGCCTTCAAGGAGCCCTATCACTGGGCCGGCCGCGTCGACCACGGCTGCGCGGTGGTCATGGTCGAGGTGGAGACGGACGCGGGCATCACCGGGATCGGCGAGTCGACGGCGTCGCTCGCCGCCGAGGGCACCGTGGCGGCGCTGCGCGCCGTCGAGCCGCTCTTCGTCGGCCAGCCGATCCATGATGTGGTCCGGCTGGTGCACGAGGCGCGCCACCTCGGCAGCTTCAACCACACGCCCTGGCACGCGGACTTCGTCCTCGCCGGCGTGGAGATGGCGCTCTGGGACGCGGTCGGAAAGGCCGCCGGGCAGCCGGTGTACCGGCTCCTCGGCGGCGCCTTCCGCGCCGAGGTCGACTACTTCGGCTTCGTCCAGGGAGACACGACCGAGGAGCTGGTGGAGCACGCCCGCGAGCTTGCAGCGGCGGGCTACGGCGTCATCTACCTCAAGGTCGGCCGCGGCGACGAGGCCGACCTGGCGAACACGGCGGCCGTGCGCGACGTCATCGACGGTCGCCGCCTGCGTCTCGACCCCAACTGCGCCTGGAGCGTCCCCGACGCGATCCGTATGATCCACAAGCTTGAGCCCTTCGACATCGACTGGGTCGAGCAGCCGACGCCGCTGCTGAGCGTTTCGGCGATGCGCCACGTGAGAGAGGCGGTGCACGTCCCCATCGCCGCCGACCAGGCGGTGTTCACGCCGGCGGACGTCTACGACATCGTCCGGCAGCGCGCCGCGGACGCCATCGTCCTGTCGCCGCACGAGGCCGGCGGCCTGCACGCCTTCGGCAAGGCCGCCGCCATCGCCGAAGCCGCCGGGGTGCCCGTCTGCCTCCACGGGCAGGGCGTCTCCGGCATCACCGACTGCGCCCAGCATCACCTCGGGCTGAGTACGCCGAACCTCACCGACGGCAACCAGATCATGCACCAGCTTCTCGTCGAGGACCTCGTCGCCTCACCCGACCTCACCCCGCGGCAGGGCAGGCTGGGGCTGTTCCACACCCCGGGCCTCGGCGTCGAGCTCGACCGCGACGCGGTCGCGCGCGCCGCCGAGCGCTACGAGAAGGGAGCCGCGACGTGACCGTCGCACCCTACCCCGAGTTCTTCAACGACGTCTTCGGGCCGGTGATGCAGCCCGGCTCGAGTTCGCACACGGCCGGGCCGTGCCGCCTCGGGTATCTCGCCGGCTGCCTGCTCGGTGAGCCCGTCGCCAGAGTCCTCATCGAGCTCGACAAGGAGGGCTCCTTCGCCGGCACCTTCGGCATCATGGCCGAGGATCGCGCCATGGTGGCGGGAGTCCTCGGGTACCTGCCGGACGACCGGCGGCTCTTTCGCAGCCTCGAGCTGGCCGAGGAGGCCGGCGTCGAGGTGGGCTTCGCGTTCACCGAGGTCGCCGAGAGCACGCACCCGAACGCGGTCAAGTTCATTCTGACGGGCCGGAGCGGTCTGATGGTCGAGCTGGTCGGCGACTCCACCGGCGGCGGCATGGTCGAGACGGTAGTGGTCGATGGGTTCCCGTATCGCACGCTCGGCGACGCCTTCGTGCTGCTCGTCCAGGACCCGCAGGAGGCCCTGAGCGCCGAGAACCTCGAGCGGCTCAGGGCCGAGCTCCCCGACGTGGTCGACGCGCAGGAAGTGCGCGTCGACGGCCGCGGGGTCCTGTACGCGTACGCGCTGCCCGTCGAGCCGGACCTCGCGGCGCTGCGCGAGATGCTCGACGGCGACGTGCCGGTGCTGCGCCTGTCTTTGCTGCGGCCGATCCTGCCGGTCGTCAGCCGATCGGGCCGCAAGCCGCAGCTCTTCGACACCATGACGCGCTGGCGCGAGCTCGCGGCGGAACGCGACGCCGCGCTCTGGGAGGTCGCCGTCCAGTACGAGATGGACGCGTCCGGCTGGCCGCGCAGCGGGGTCGTGGACCGCATGAGGGAGCTGGCGCAGGTCATGCGGCGGCAGACACGCGCGGTCTACGAGGAGGACGTCGCCGTCATCGACACCGAGTTCAAGCCGGACTTCGCCGGCCGCTGGGCCAGGCACGCGGCGACGCCGGCGCGAGTCAGCGACGGCGTCACGGCCGCGACCATCAAGTACGCCTACGGCGCCGGCGCCGGCATCCCCGGCGTCGAGAACGTCCCGGGGCCTATGGGCGGCGGGGCCGGCTACATCTACGCCGCCCTCAGCGCCGTGCAGGAGGCCCGCGCCTTGAGCGAGGACGACCTGCTCCGCGGGCTCTTCGCCGCCGCCGCCGTCGGCGCGATCGCGTACACGCGCACCGAGCCTACCGGCGAAGTGCTAGGCTGTACGGGCGAATCGGGTATCTGCGGCGCGATGGCTGCCGCGGCGATCGCGGAGATGGTCGGCGGGTCCCCCGAGGCGGTCGAGAACGCGGCGTCGCTCGCTCTTCAGGCGTTCATGGGCTTGCCGTGCGACCCCATGCCGGGCGGTCTCAGCCAGCCGTGCCGCAGCCGCATCATGGCGGCCACGTGCACGGCTCACGTCTTCGCCGACCTGGCGCTCGCCGGCCACGAGGCCGTGCTGCCGCTGCACGAGGCCATCGACGTCGCCGACGGCATCGGCCGCGCGCTGCCGCCGGAGCTGCTGTGCACCTCCGAGGGCGGGTGCTGCGCGTCGCCGGCGGCAAGGACCCGCAGGGCCGAGTACCGGCGCTGGTTCGACGAGAGCCGCCCCGAGGACAGGCCTCCGGGCAACCTGATCTGACGACGGAGAGGAGAACCGCAGTTTGGCCGAGGATCTGAAGTACGTCGGCGGGAGCTACCCCGTCCACGATGTGGCCCAGAAGGTGACGGGAGAGCTCGTCTACGGCAGCGACTTCAGCGTGCCGGGCATGCTCCACGCCAAGCTGATCCTCAGCACGATCCCACACGGGATCGTCAAGCGGATCGACGCCTCGCGCGCGGAGGCGCTGCCGGGCGTCGTCAAGGTGTTCACCTGCTTCAACTCGCCGATGGACCGGTTCTGCCGGGCGCGCATCCACCCGGGGCAAGATCTCGCGCAGCACGACGAGACGCTCTTCAGCGAGCACGTGCGCTTCGTCGGCGACCGCGTCGCCGCGGTCGTGGCGACCAGCATGGCCACCGCGCAGGCGGCCGCGGCGCTCGTCGAGGTCGAGTACGACGAGCTGCCGGCCCTGCTCACGGTCGACGATGCGCTGGCCAGCACGGACGTCCTGGTCCACTCCACGGGCAACGTCGCTTACGAGCACGAGGTCGACAAGGGCGCGCGGCCGGACTTCGACGGCGCCGTCGTCGTCTCGACGGCCACCAGCACGCCGCGCGTGCACCACGCGGCGCTCGAGCCGCACGTCTGCATCGCCCAGGGCCACAGCACCGGGGGCATGACCGTGTGGACGACGAGCCAGGGCGTGTACGCCGCGCGCACCGTCATCGCGGAACTGCTCAGCATGGAGTACCACCGCGTGCGCGTCATCAAGGTGCCGATGGGTGGGTCGTTCGGCGGCAAGACGGAGTACATCATCGAGCCCGTGGTCGCCTTCCTGGCGCACGAGACGCGCCGGGCGGTCAGGCTGCTCCTCGATCGCGAGGAGTGCATGGCCGCCACCATGGTCCGGCCGGCCACGTCTACCTCCATCCGCACCGCCTGCACGCCGGACGGCGAGCTGCTCGACTTCGAGGCTGCCACGACGCTGGACGCCGGCGCCTACGCATCGAGCACCCCGGACTACTCCATCCACATGTGCAAGAAGGTGACCAAGGTCTACCGCACGCCCCACTATCACCACCAGAGCCGCGCGGTGCTGACGAACACACCGGTCGGGGGGGCCGCCCGCGGCTGGGGTGCGCCCGAGATGGCCGCGGCCACCGAGATCCACATGGACCGGGTGGCCGCCGCCTTGCGGTTGGACCCGGTCGAGTTCCGCCTCAAGAACATGGTCGAGCCCTTCGACACCGACCTCGTCACCGGCCTGCCGCTCGGCGACGCGCGCGTGCGCGAGTGCCTGGAGCGCGGCGCCGTGGCCTTCGACTGGGCCGCGCGTCGGGCTCGTCCCGCCGGGCGGGGACGCTTCCGGCGCGGCGTCGGCGTGGCCGCCGGCGCGCACAAGAACGGCATGTTCGGCGCCTTTCCGGAGGCCAGCAACATGTCGCTGAAGATGAACGAGGACGGCACCTTCGAGCTCAACGCCAGCCTGCACGAGGTCGGCTGCGGCATCGTGACGACGATGAAGGTCATCGTCGCGGAGGTGCTCGGCGTGCACCCGGATCGCATCGCCGCCGGCGAGGCGGACACGGCGACCACGCCGTTCGACTACGGTACCTACGGCAGCCGCGTCACCTACGTGGTCGGCGAGTGTGCCCGCGTCACCGCCGAGAAGGTCAAGGGACGGCTCCTCCAGGCCGCCTCCGAGCTCCTCAAGGAGCCGCTCGTGCACCTCTACACCGGCGACGCCGCCGTGCGCGTCAGGAACGACCCGGAGCGCGTGATCGCCTATCGTGACATCGCGCGCCTCAGCGAGATGCGACACGTGCCGTCCATCGCCGCGTCGGTGTCGTACTACGCGGTCTCCAACCCCGCCTCGTACTCAGTGCAGTTCGCCGAGGTCGAGGTCGACTGCGCGACCGGCCTCACCGCGGTCACCGACTTCCTCGCCGTCGCCGACGTGGGGCGGGCCATCAACCGCGGGATGGTCGAGGCCCAGTATCAGGGCGCGGTGCAGATGGGCATCGGGTACGCGCTCTACGAGCACCTCGACGTCGACGAGCGCGGGCGCAGCGGCATCGACGGCTTCAAGAACTACCACATCGTCAACGCGCCGGACATGCCGGACGTGCAGGTCCTGCTCGTGGAGCACGACGGTGACGACGGGCCATTCGGCGCCAAGAGCGTCGGAGAGATCGCCACGGTGCCCACCGCCCCGGCGATCGTCAACGCCGTCAACAACGCCTTGGGCACGGAGCTCTCCGACCTGCCGCTCATCCCCGAGCGCATCGTCGCTGCGCTCCATGGAGAGGAGGTGCCGGCATGCAGCTCCTGCTGAGCGTCAATGGAATGGCGTACGAGCTCGAAGCGCGGCCGACTGCCCGGCTGCTGGACGTGCTGCGCGACCAGCTCGGCTTGACCGGGACCAAAGAAGGTTGCGCCGAGGGCGAATGTGGCGCCTGCACCGTGATCGTCGACGGCAAGGCCGTGAACTCTTGCGTCATGCTCGCCGTACAGGCGCGCGGCAAGGAGGTCCTCACGGTCGAGGGACTCGCCAAGGACGGCCAGCTCGACCTGCTCCAGCAGAAGTTCGTCGAATACGGGGCCGTGCAGTGCGGCTACTGCACCCCGGGCATGCTCATGTCGGCCACCGCGCTGCTCATGACGAACCCTGTGCCGTCCGACCAGGACATCCGCATCGCGCTCGCCGGCAACCTCTGTCGCTGCACCGGCTATTCGGCGATCGTCGCCGCCGTCAAGGCGGCAAGCGGCCAGGAGGCGACACCGGCGATGGTGCTGCCGGGCGAGGCCGAGGAGCTCGCCGCCGAAGTCACCACCGATCCTGACACGCTGGCCGCGGCCTGCGAGGTCGCGCGGGCCGACGTCGACGGACCCCTTGGCGCTCCGTGCGGCCCAGAGGGGGGTGAGTGACGTGGCTGCCACTGCTGTGGTGACGCCGGCAGGCGTCGACGAGCTGATCGCGGCACTCGCGGAGGCGACACCGAGGACCCGGCTGCTGGCCGGCGGCACCGACCTGGTGCGGGCCATTCGGCTGCCCGGCATCGAGCCGGACGTGATCATCGACCTTACGGAGCTGTCCGAGCTCTCGTACGTGCGCCTCGACGGGCAGACGCTCCGCGTCGGCGCGACGACGACGTTCACCGAGCTGCAGACTGACCCACTGGTGCGTGAGCACGCCCCGTGCCTCGGACTTGCGGCAGCGCAGGTCGGCTCCGCGCAGATACGCAACGTCGGCACCGTCGGCGGCAACATCGCCAATGCGTCCCCCTGCGCCGACAGCGCCACCGCGCTCACGGCGCTCGGCGCCGCGGTCACCACCGTCGACGGCGCTGGTCAGGTCAGGACCCGGCCCCTGGGTGAGGTCCTGCTCGGTCCCAACCAGACGAGCCTCGCCCACGACGAGGCGATCACGGAGTTCTCGTTCGCCGCCCTCGGCCCCGAGCATCGCTCCGCGTTCGCCAAGATCGGCTCGCGCACGGCGGTCAGTGTCGCGCGGCTGAGCGCCGCGCTGGTCGTCCGTTTCGACGCCGGTGCCGGGATGCTCGCCGACGTGCGCGTCGCGCTCGGTGCGGTGGGCGGAGCTGCCTTCCGCGCCGTGGATGTGGAGCGAGCGCTCGAAGGGCGGCCGGCCGATGAAGAGTCCGCGCGGCTGTTCGCCGAGGGCTGCGTGGCCGCCGTGCAGGGCTCCATCCCCGGCCGCTACTCGCTGCCGTACAAGCAACACGCTGCGGTGGGACTGGCGTACGATGCCTGGAACGGGCTCGCCCTGATCAGCCCGCCCTGCGAGCCCGCCTGGGTCTAGGGATGCTTGCGCCGCGGCGGCGGCGTCAGGCTGTGGGAGCCGTCTCCGGCTGCGGCGCCGGCTCGCCCTTCAGCTGCAGCGCACGCAGCTCATCCGGCGGGATGTGGCACTTGTACGTGTGCCCGTCGCCGGCGTCCTGGAGCGGTGGTTCCTGCTGCTCGCAGATCTCCCCGAGGATCCTGTGGCAGCGTGTGTGGAAGCGGCAACCGGACGGCGGATCGGTCAGACTCGGCATCGTCCCCCGCAGCGGGATGCGGTCCTTCTGCTCCTCGAAGTCGAGGCGCGGGATGGAACTGAAGAGCGCCTCGGTGTAGGGATGGTGCGGCGGGCTGAACACGTCCGCTGCCGCTCCGACCTCGATGAGATCGGCGAGGTACATCACGCCGATGCGGTCCGAGATGTAGCGCACCACAGCGAGATCGTGGCTGATGAACACGTAGGACGTCAGCTCCTTGGTCTGCAGCTCGACGAGCAGGTTGAGGATGCTCGCCTGCACGGAGACGTCGAGCGCCGACGCCGGCTCGTCGCAGATGACCAGGTGGGGGTCGCCGGCGAACGCGCGGGCGATCGCGACGCGCTGCTTCTGGCCGCCGGAGAGCTCGGTCGGCCGCTGGAACAGGAACCTCGGCTCGACGCGCACGTCGGCGGAGAGCTTGTCGACCTTGGCGCGCACTGAGCCTTCCTTGGCGCCACCCAGCTTGCGGACGGCGCGAGTGAGGATCTGACGCGTGCTCCAGGCCGGGTTGAGCGTCGAGTCCGGGTTCTGGAAGACCATCTGGATGGCACGGAGGGCGTCCTGGGAGCGGCTTCCGGCCTTGGCCTTGAGTACGCCGCCCTCGAAGGTGATCGTACCGGAGTCGGGAGGGAGCAGACCCGTGACGCACTTGGCGAGCGTCGTCTTGCCGCTGCCCGACTCGCCGACGAGGCCGAAGGTCTCGCCCTTGCGCAGGGTGAGGGAGACGTCGGCGACGGCGGTGAGCTGCTTGCGGCCGTCCTTGAACGTGCGCACCACGCGGTCGATGTCGAGCACGTCTCCCGTCTCAACGCCCCTCTCTTCCAGGCTGGTCGCCAGCACTGGGGTCATGTGCGGCATCTCGTGCGTCGCGGCGCAGAAGTAGCAGCGCGCGTGGCGGTCGCCCTCGCCGACGGGGCTCGCGTGGTGCGGTGAGTAGGCGGTCGGATCGGGCGGCATCGCTTCGGCCTCCGCCCGCCCCTTCTCGCCCTCGTCGCTGGGCCATGCGTAGAAGTCCGGCTCGCGCCTCTTGCACACGGGCTGGGCCATAGGGCAGCGTGCCGAGTAGACGCAGCCTTCGAGCGGTTCACCGAGCGCCGGCAGTGTGCCGGGGATGGTCTGGAGCGCCGCGTCCGTCTTGTTCATGCCGAAACGCGGGACGCAGCGCAGAAGCCCTTGTGTGTAGGGGTGACGGGGGTCGGTGAAGATCTCCTTGGCCGAGCCCTCCTCGACGAGTCGCCCGGCGTACAGGACGCCGACGCGCTCACAGAGGCGTACGACGAGGCCCAGGTTGTGCGTGATCAGCAGAATGGCGGCGTTGATGCGCCCGCGCAGCTCCTCGATGAGGTCGAGGATCTCGGCCTCGACGGTGGCGTCGAGGCCGGTGGTGGGCTCGTCCAGGATGAGCAACTCCGGGTTGACGGCCAACGCCATGGCGATGACGACGCGCTGCTGCTGGCCGCCCGACAGCTCGAACGGATAGCGGCGCAGGGTACCGTCGGGATCGGGGATCGCGACCCGGCGGAGGCTGTCGCGGGCCTTCTCGAGGGCAGCCTTCTTGTCCATCCCCTCGTGATAGTGGAACACCTCCGCGAGCTGGTCGCCGATGCGCATCGCAGGGCTCAGGGCCTGGGTCGGGTCCTGATAGACCATCGCGACCTTGCCGCCGCGCCACTTGCGCAACGCCTCCTCGCTCAGCGTGCTGACGTCCTGGCCGTCCACCAGCACCCTGCCGTTGTCGAGGGTGCCGTTGGCGGCGAGGTAGCGCATGGCGGCCATCGCCAGCGTGGTCTTGCCGCATCCCGACTCGCCCACCAGCCCATACGCCTGGCCTTTCTCGATCCTCAGGGTCACGCCCTTGAGCACCGGCAGTCTGCGGCCGCGGCGGTGGAACGTGACCTCGAGGTCGTTGACGTCGAGGGCGGCAGCGCCTGAGCCGGCGACGTTCGTGGGCTGCTCGGTGGTGCTCATTTCGAGAACGTCCTCCCCAGGCCATCGGTGATGAGGTTCACGGCGACCACGAGGGACGCGAGGGCGGCTGCCGGGAACAGCACGGTCCACGGGGCGATCTGCAGGAAGACCCGCTCGACGGAGATCGTGAGGCCCCAGTCGGGCGAGGGCGGCGCGAGACCGAAGCCGAGGAACGACAGCGTGGCGGCCGTGAACACCGCGTAGCCCAGACGGATGGTGCCCTCGACGATGATCGGCTGCGTGATGTTGGGCAGGATCTCCCGGGTCATCACGAACGTCGAGCGTTCGCCGCGCAGCCGGGCGGCCATCACGTACTCGCGCTCGCGCTCGCCGATGACCGCCGCGCGGACCGTGCGCGACACGACCGGCGTGAACAGCGCGCCGATGGCGACGATGATGATCGCCGTCCCCTTGCCGAGCAGCGAGAGGATCAGGATGGACGTGATGATGATGGGCAAGGCCAGCAGCACGTCGATCAGCCGCATGATGATCTCGTCGGTGATGCCCCGCCAGAAGCCGGCGATGAGGCCGATGATGCCGCCCCAGAGCAGTGCGAGCAGCGTGGCGATCGGCGCGATGATGAGCACCGTGCGGGCCCCGGCCATCGTCCGCGCGAACACGTCGCGCCCGAGGTCGTCGGTGCCGAACCAGTGCGCCGGGCTCGGCGCCTGGAGCGAGGAAGAGGGGTCGGTGAGCGTGGGGCTCTGCGTGACGTACGTCGAGAACAGGGCCATGAAGACCCAGAACAGCACGATGATGAGACCGACCATGAACGTCGGGCTGCGCAGCAGCGCCCTGAGGAGATAGCGGCGTTGCCGCTTCTGCTCCGCCGCCGCCGCCGAGTCGGCCTGCAATTCCTGGGTCTGGCGGGCGCCGGCGCCCGGAAGCTCCGCTTCCCTGCCGGCCGCCGCCGCGTCGGCGCGGAGCTCGATCATCTCGGGATCCGCGCCGAGCTGCATGGACTCCTCGCGCAGGTCAGGATCGGGGCCCAGGGGGGTGGGACGGTCGTCCGGCACCTCAGCCCCCTTTCCTGATCCGCGGGTTCAGGAAGGCTACGACGATGTCGGCGATCAGGTTGGCGAACATGTAGACGACGGCCACCATGAGCACGGATGCCTCGAGGACCGGCACGTCATGGTTCAGGGCGGATTCGACCATGACCCGGCCGATGCCTGGGTAGGAGAACAGCGTCTCGACGACCACCAGGCCGCCGATGAGCCATCCGACCTGGCTGCCGATAACGGTGACGGTGGGCACCATGGCGTTGCGCAGCACGTGGCCGAAGACGACGCGGCTGCGCGGGACGCCCTTGAGCACGGCAGTGCGGATGTACGGCATGGACAGGACCTGCACCGTGCCGACGCGCGCCATGCGGGCGATGTAGCCGAGCTCGAGGAACATGAGCGGGATGGCCGGCAGGATGAGGTAGTAGAGGCGCTCGTAGAAGGGCGAGCCGTCGGGTGGCATCGCCGTCACGGGTAGCCACTTGAGCCACACGGCGAACACGTAGAGCAGGACGACGCCGCTCACGAACTCCGGGATCACGGTCATCGACAGGCTCGAGACCGTGATGACCCTGTCTAAGGCGCTGTCCCGCCGTAACCCCGAGAACACGCCGAGCGCGACAGAAACCGGCACGATGAGGATGAGCGCGAAGCCGGCGAGGATGAGCGAGTTCCACAGCGCCGACATGACGTAGGGCCGGACGGGCACCTTGAGGACGGGAGACTCTCCCCAGTCGCCGGTGACGAAGTTGCCCGCCCACGCCGCGTAGCGCACCACGAGCGGCCTGTCGGCGCCGAGCTCGCGATTGAGCGCGGCGACATCGGCCTCAGAAGCGTATTGTCCCAGGATGGAGCGCCCCACGTTGCCGGGCAGCACCTCCGCGAGCGCGAAGATGAGCATCGACGCGAGGATCAGCGTCGGCACCATGAGCAGCAGCCGCCGCCCGATGAGGCGCAACATCCTGGGACCCTAGCCTTTCGCAGTCTCCGTAGCCGTTCGTCTGCCTCAGGCGGTCATGAAGGCCGCGCCGCAGTCACAGTAGAACGAGCCCGGGCCCTGGATGTTGTACACGTTCTTCTTCTGCGTGCGTGCCTGAGCGATGAAGAAGGGAACCATGATGGGCGTCGCGTCCTGCTGGATCTGCGACAGCTTGCCGCCGAGGTCCTTGCGCTGCGCCTCGTCGATGGTCGACTCGTACTCGTTGAACGTGCTGAGGAACTCCGGGTCGTCCCAGTGCGAGGAGCTCCAGACGGCGTCGGGCAGGAGCATGGCCGCGGCGTAGATGCCCGGCGACGGACGGCTGCCCCACTCGACGATGGTCATCGGCGCGACGATCCACGGCGTGGTGCCGTAGTAGTCGGCGTCGCTGCCGGCGTAGAACTCGGTGTAGCTCATCTGGTTGATCTTGACGGTGATGCCCGCGGGCTTGCACTGGTCCTGGATGAGCTGTGCGAGCTGCGGGTTCTCGAGGTACTTGGCGACCGTCAGCTCGATTTCCAGCCCGTCGGCGTAGCCCGCATCGGCAAGGAGCTGCTTGGCCATGTCGTAGTCCTGGGCGCGCGGAAGGTCGGCCGGCATGCCCAGAACGCCTGGGTAGGCCTCCGTGTTCCAGAAGGTGTCGGTCCCGATGATGCTGCGGCCGTCGTACAGCGCCTTGTTGATGGCGTCGCGGTCGAGACAGTAGGCGACTGCCTGGCAGAGGTTGGCGCCGCCGCTCTTCCACGGCTCCTTGGTCTGGTTGAACGCGACCTCGCGGATGCCCGTGCCCGGGTAGATGTCCACGCGGAGGTTGGGATCGCTGAACAGCGCCTGCGCGCCCTGGAACACCGTCTGCGGCTGGACGTCGACGGCGCCGGACTGCAGCTGCAGGTTCTGCGCCGAGTTGTCCTCGACCATCACGTACTCCAGGCCGTCCAGGTACGGAAGCTGCGTGCCCGAATCGTCCTTGCCCCAGTAGGTCGGGTTCTTCTTGAAGGTCGCCTTCTGCTTGGGTGTGTACTGATCGAGCATGAAGGGGCCCGTCCCGACCGGATTCGCGAGGATGTCACCCTCGTATGTGCGCGGAAGGATGGCGGAGTTGTAGTTGCCGCCCGACACCGTGAACGGGAAGTCCGCGTACGGCTTGAGGAGGGTGAACTCGACCGTAGTGGCATCAATCGCCTTCGTGCCGCCTGGGTCGAGCACCCCGCCCCACTGGGACTTGGCGCCGCCCGAGCCGCCCTCCGGATCCAGCAGACGCTCGACGGTCGTGACCACGTCCTCGGCCTCGAAGGGGCTGCCGTCGTTGAAGGTGACGCCCTGGCGCAGCTTGAACGTCCAGACGTCGAGCGTGTCGTTCGGCGTCCAGCTCTCAGCGAGCTTGGGCTTGAGCCCGTTCTGGTTGTCCAGGTCGACGAGGAACTCGAGGAACTGGGTGACCAGCACGATGCCGCCCTGGTCGTAGATGGTGACGGGGTCGGGATCGGTGATCGGCGCCGGGCCGATCATCTTCAGCATGCCGCCCATGACCGGCTCCGGCATGCCGGCGGCGCTCGGCGACGCCGCTTCCTCGCTGCTGCCGCCGCAGGCGGCCAGAAGCTGACCGGCGGCGGTCAGCGAGAAGCCGAAGACCGACGCGCGTACCAGCAGCTGGCGCCTGGTCATCTGCCCTTTGAGCACCTGCTCGACCAGATGCTGGCCGTATTCCCTCTCGAACTTCGCGCTAGCCATATCGCTACTCCCCCTTGACGCAAGCCTGTGGAACGAGCGTTTCTGGCGATGGCCCAGTGGACGGGCCGCCCCCGACACATCCGGGTCACCATACACACGGACGCGGCGTATGGCAAGACCGAATTGACCAGGCAGTTAGTCGTCGCCCCCTCTAGGATGCGCAAGTATTCGTCAGGATGGCTGGTCGACGATATTCCGTGCTGCCTTCAGCACATCTTGCCGACAGTAATGCGTTGACGCTGCGTCCAGACACGGCGGCCGGCGCGCGACCACCAGCTGGTATGTACCACCCCCTCCTATGGTACGCTAGGCGGCGCCGTCCTCCAATGCCGGTGTGCCGTTCGGCAGGTCCGGCCTCGAGTTGCCCGTCCAAGGGGTGAAGGTGGCGAAGGCGCGACGCATACCCGAGCGGACGAGCCCGCTGTATCTGTGGCTCGCGGCACTGCTTCGCGACCAGATCGAGGCCGGGCACCTGAGCACTCACGGGCCGGTCCCCTCCGAGCGAGTCCTCAGCGAGCGCTATCAGGTCAGCCGGATGACGGCCCGGCACGCCCTCGAGACGCTCACGCTCGAGGGCTATCTGTATCGGCATCCAAGGCGCGGCACGTTCGTGGCGGAGCCGCGCCTGCGCTTCAGCGTCGGCAGCTTCACGAGGAACATGACCGAGGCCGACCGGACGCCGGGCACGGAGGTGCTTGCCGCGTCGACGGTGGACCCGGATCCAGTGGTCGCCGAGCTGCTCGGCGTGCCGGCGGGCGGCCGTGTCCACGTGCTGCAGCGCCTGCGCACGGCCATGAGCGAGCCCGTCGCGATCGAGAACATCCAGCTCTCGGCGGCCCGGTTCCCGGACCTGCTCGAGCACGACCTCACCGGGTCCCTGTGGGTGGTCCTGCGCAGCGAGTACGACGCGCATCCCGCCAAGGCCGACGCACGTGTCGTCGCGGTGGCGCTGGACCGGTTCGAGGCCGAGGCGCTCGGCGTCAAGGCGGGCAGTCCCGCCATCGTCCTCACGCGCACGGTGTACGACGAGGAGGGCGGCGTCGTGGAGCTGGCGCGCGACGTGTATCGCGGGGACCGGACGGAGTTCTCGGTCACGGCGCCCGTGGACGACTCCGTCCGCTAGGACCGGGGCCCCAGCTCAGTCGAGCCGCACGCCCTGCCGCGCCAGTTCGGCCTGCACCTGGGCGACGTCCACCGTGCCCGTAGTGCTGCCGGATCTGAGCGAGACTGCCGCTGCGACCCCGGCGGCCTGACCCGTCACAGTGCAGCACATCATGCCGCGCGTGGCCGAGTGCGAGATCCGGTCGCCGGCCACGCAGCGCCCGGCGACCAGCAGGTTGTCGACCTCGCGCGGGACGAGGATGCCGTACGGGACATGGAAGTAGCGCCCGGTGGTCGGCAGGACGAGCCGGCTGTAGCCGTCCAGGAACTCGGGGCAGATGCCTACGGTATCCTCGAAGCGCGCTTCGCCGCAGACGTCGTCCCCTGTGAGGTCGTAGCGGCCGAGGATCTTGCGCGAGTCGCGCGTCCCCAGCGACATCGAGAACGTGCGCAGGCGGGCGCGCTCGAAGCCGGGCGCATAGTGGCGCAGCGCCTCGATCGCCAGCATCGCCTGACGCCGGCCCTCGATCTCCGCGCGCGTGAGGTCGCGCACGTCGGTGCAGTCGTAGCCCTTCATCACGACCATGTTGAGGTACGTCGCTTCGCCCGCGTCGGTCAGCCGGCCCCAGGTCCCCCCTATGCTGTTCAGGTCCTTGGGGATGAGGCCGTCGCGGCGCGCCTGCTCGAAGGGCTCCTGAAGGTACGGACTGAAGAGGTGATCCTCCTTGCCCGAGGTCTCCGTCTGCCAGCAACGGCTCCAGTCCCCGTAGGTCGGGGACAGCTCGGCCACGTAGTCCAGGAAGCGGCGCTTGTCCACGCCCGAGCACGAGAAGACGACGTTGACGCCCAGTGTGCCTTCGCGCGGGGACTTGCGGCAGGGTGCGCCGGCGCGGTCGGCCATGTCGGCGTCGCCGGTCGCGTCGATCACGCGGCCGGCGAGGATCGCCTGCCGCCCTGACTTGCTCTCGGTGATGACCCCCGTCACGACGCCGGCCTCGAGGACCGGCTCGACGGCCGCACAGTGCAGGAGCGGCTCCACGCCCGCCTCCAGCACAAGCTGGTCGGCCACTACCTTGAACAGCTCCGGGTCGAGCGCCTCGCTGTCCGACTGCGATTCGGGCTGCGAGGCGCCGGCTTCGCGCGCCCGTTGCTCGAACTCGATGCCGAGGCCCTCAGAGTCGACGGTGCCCTCGTGGCGGTACCAGGCGATCGTCTCGACGCCGACCTGGGTGATCACGCCGCCGAAGCAGCCGTAGCGGTCGACCAGCGTCGTGCGCGCGCCGGCTCTCGCGGCGGCGATCGCCGCCGCAAGCCCGCCCGGCCCGCTGCCGACGACGAGGACGTCCGTCTCGTACAGGACGGGCGTCGTCTTCGGCGCCTCTGCGATGTGCTTCATCTGCTCCCCCACGGCGCCTGCGGGGCGCCGATGTCCGGTGTCGCGTAGGGCGGCCCGGCGGCCATCCCGTGCTTGACAAAGTATGGCACAAGGTCCATGGTACATACCATCGGTCTGGTACATACCAAGAATGGATGGGCTGGGAAGCATTGCGGATACCCCCTCCGACCACGACAGCCCGGCCGCGTGCCGACGTGTCACTGCCTCTGCGAGGGTGGCTAGGCCGCCGCAGAACGGGGGTCAGGCGCGTCATCAACGCCGCCGGGTAGAATGCGATCGCGATCCTCGCCACGCAGCGGGAGATCGAGGCAAGAGAGGCCCAGGCCTCGTAGGGGGGACCAGTGAGTACGACCGCCTTCGGAATCAGGCTCTCCCGGCGGTCGGCGCCGCGAGACACGCGCAAACGCCAGCTGCGACAGCTTGCCGAGCAGACGTTCGACGTGCTCGTCGTCGGCGGCGGGGTGACCGGTTGCGGCATCGCTCTCGACGCCGTCAGCCGTGGGCTGTCTGTCGCGCTCGTCGAGAAGCGGGACTTCGCCGCCGGCACGTCGAGCCGTTCGAGCAAGCTCATCCACGGCGGCCTTCGCTACCTGGAGCACCTCGATATTCGCCTGGTGCGCGAGGCTCTGCACGAGCGGCGCCTGCTCGTCGAGACCCTGGCGCCGCACCTGGTGCACCCGACGCAGTTCCTGCTGCCCCTGGAGCACGGGCTCAAGGACCGGGCGTACCTCGGCGCCGGGCTTCTGCTCTACGACGCGCTGGCCGGCGCCAGGTCGACGATGCCGCGCCATCGGCACCTCTCTCACAGCGCCTGTCTCAAGGCCGTGCCGTCGCTGCGCGACGACGCTCTCACGGGAGGCATCCGCTACTACGATGCGCAGGTCGACGACGCGCGTTTCGCCGTCACGCTCGCAGGCACGGCGTTCGCGTATGGGGCGGTCTGCATCTCCGCGGTCGAGGTCATGTCGTTCCTTCACGATGGCCCCAGGCTCGCAGGCGCACGCCTCAAGGACCTGGAGCGCGGCGACGAGTTCGACGCTCACGCACGCGTGATCATCAACGCGACGGGCGTTTGGACGAGCGAGCTCGAGCGTCTGGCCGGCGTCGAATCGCCGCTGCCGGTGCGCCCGTCGAAGGGCGTGCACATCGTCGTCCCCAAGGACCGCATCGACTCCGACCTCGCCCTCATCCTTCCCACGGAGAAGAGCGTCCTCTTCGTGCTGCCGTGGAGCGAGCACTGGATCATCGGGACGACCGATACCGACTACGAGTTCGGCCTCGACCACCCGGCGGCCAGTCGCGCCGATATCGACTACCTGCTCGGCCACGTCAACGCGGTCCTCCGCACGCCTCTCACGACCGAGGACATCACCGCCGTCTATGTGGGCCTGCGGCCGCTGGTCGCGGAGGACTCCGGCGACACCGCCGCCGTCTCACGCGAGCACCTCGTCCGGCGCAGCGCGCCGGGGCTCGTCAGCATCGCCGGCGGGAAGTACACCACCTACCGGGTCATGGCTCGCGATGCGGTCGACGTCGCCGCCCAGGACCTGCCCTTCGATGTGCCGCCGAGCCGCACCGAGCACATGCCCCTGATCGGCGCCCATGGGGCGGCGCAGGCGGAGTCGCGGGCGCGACTGCATCCCGCCGCCGAGGCGATCTCCCCCGAGCAGATCCGGCACCTGATCAGCCGCTATGGGACGCTCGCGCTCGTCGTCATGGACATGGTCAGCAACGAGGCGTCGCTGGCCGAACCCCTGAGCGGGGCGCCGACCTATCTGGCGGCCGAGGTCCGCTACGCCGTGCTCTACGAGGCCGCGCTTCACGTCGACGACGTGCTCACGAGGCGGACACACATCGCCTTCGAGGCGCCCGACCGGGGGCGAGAGGCCGTGGAGCACATCGCCCGGCTGATGGCGCCGGCGCTCGGCTGGGACCAGGTGATGATCGACCGGGAGATCGCGCACTATCGTGCGCGGCTCGACGCCGAGAGCGCCGCTCAGGCGATGCCCGACGACGCCGCCGCCGACGCGGCGCGCGCGCCGGTCAGGGATGTGAGGCTCGACGCCGAGTAGCGGGCGGTCAGGCGGGCGGCGGCAGGAGCACGTACTTGCCCACATGCCGCTTCTCGAGGAACTCCGTCTGCGCCTCGGCGATCCGCTCCAGCGGGTACGTCGTCGCGACCACGGGGTGCAGCTCACCCGCCTCGATGTGGCCGATCAGGGCAGGAAAGACCGGCTCGTCCCACGCCGTGCAACCTATGAGCCTGAGGTCGCGGAGGTAGAGTGTGCGCTTGTCGAAGCTGACCACCGGTCCGGCGATGGCGCCGGACGAGACGTAGCTGCCGCCCCGTCGCAGGGTCGAGAGGAGGTCGTTGAGGCCGGGCCCGGAGACGTTGTCGACCACCGCGTCGACGGATCGCTCCCCAAGAACGTCGACCATGTCGGCTCCCCGGTCGACGACTCGGGCCGCGCCCAGCGCCAGGACCTGCTCGGCCTTGCCGGCGCCGGCCACCGCCGTGACCTCTGCGCCGCGCAGCCGCGCGAGCTGCACCGCGGCGGACCCGACGCCGCCGGAGGCGCCGGTGACGACGACGTGCTGCCCGGCGCACACGCCGGCGCGGCGCACCATGTTCTCGGCGGTCCCGTAGGCACAGGGGATCGCGCCGAGCTCGGCGTCGCTCAGGGCGCTCTCGACCCCGAAGACCTCGGACGCCGGGACGCGCACGTATTGGGCGAAGGCGCCGTCGAAGTCGGAGCCCATCCAGACGTTGTCCAGCGATGAGAAGCCGCGAGGGCGCATGCAGGGGCGCACGAGGACGCGTCTCCCGCGGAGACCGGTGTCGCCGCCCGGCCCGACCTCGACGACGCGGCCGCAGCAGTCGGTGCCCTGGATGAAGGGGAACGGCGTGGGGGCGTCCCAGCCGCCGTCCGCGCGCTGGATCGCCCCGGCCTCCTGGGTCGCGGCGTCGCGGCTCGTGCCCGAGTCCACGGTCGCCGAGTACCAGCCGAGGCGGGTGTTGATCTCGGTGGTGTTGACGCCCGCGGCCAGGACCTGGACGAGGACCTCGCCCTCCTGCGGCCGCGGCCGGCGCACCTCACGGTACTCCAGCCGGTCCGGCCCGCCGTTGCCGGTCGTCACGACGGCGAGCATCACCGGCCCGCCGGGCCCCGGGTCGAGCCGGCGCGGATCCAGGTCCGTCTGCCGGCGGATCACCTCATCCACCATCGTCATGCGCGCCCTTCCACTCTCTCGTCCGGCCGCCGCCAGGCAGCCGCGCGTCAGAGCCTGACGTCGACCGACAGCCTGGTCAACGTCTCCTCGGACGGCACGCCGCCTTCGTCCCAGCCGCGGAGCTGGTAGTACTCGTCGAGCGCGGTGCGGAACTCGTCCGCGCCCACCGTGACGCCCGCCGCCGCCCCGTCCGGATGCGGCACGTCGAGGATCGCCGGCAGGCGGTCGTGCTCGCGTGTGAACCCCTCACGCAGGTTCAGCAGGCGACCCAGGTTCCAGATCCGCGCCCCGGCCGTCATGAGCTCCTCATGCGATGTCTCGCGTCCCCAGAGGTGGCGGAAGTGCACGCCGAGGAAGTCGGTGTCGAGGTACATGTTGGCGCACCAGACGCCGGTCCAGGCGAGGGCGCTGAAGTCCTGCTGCTCGACGACCAGCGCCGGCTTGCCGTCCAGTGAGTGGGCCGGCGACTCCCCCCCGAGGATGTCGTCGGCGGCGGTGAAGGCGCGCATGTGGCAGGCGCCGCGGTCCGAGGTAGCGTAGCCGAGGCCCATGCCGAAGGTGCCGCGCGGGTCGTAGGCCGGCAGCTCGAGCCCCTTGATGTGGGGGGCGAGCTCCGGCCGGCCCTTGAGCGCGGCGAGGTCGCGGGCGCCGAGCGCGAGCTCGGCGCCCCAGCCCTCCCGGGCGGCGATCAGGCCGGGCGCCGCCAGGTAGCCGACCGTGTCCCCGAAGGCGAGGCCGTAGTCGGCGGCGCCCCTCTCGCAGAGGTCCATGGCGAGCGCCACCACGGCGCCCGTCGACATGGTGTCGAGGCCCACCTCGTCGCAGGCGCGGTTGAAGGCGGCGATCGCGGCGAGGTCGCCGATGCCGCAGTTGGCGCCGCAGAGGCCGAGCGTCTCGAACTCCGGCCCCTCACAGACGTGGTCGCCGAACCGGTGGACCTGGCGGCAGGCGAGCGGGCACTGTGTGCAGGCGCGGATGCGGGTGCGTACCTTCAGCAGCTGCGCGGAGTCGATGCGGTCCGCGCCCTCGAACTGGCCTGAGCGCCAGTTGCGCGTCGGCAGGGCGCCGGCGGCGTTGACGAGGTCGACGAGGAAGGGCGTGCCCTCCTCGTAGGTCCACGCGTTGTCGTCGGTGAGGACACGTCCGTTCTGCAGCTCGAGCACGTCGCGCGCGAAGGCGGCGGCGTCGCCGACGGAGACGGCGCCGGTGCCGCGCACCACGACGCCCTTCAGGTTCTTGCTGCCCATGACGGCGCCGGCGCCGCCGCGGCCGGCCTTGTGGTACTGGTCGGTCGAGAGGCAGGCGAAGGGGACCTGCTGCTCGCCGGCGGGGCCCGCGGAGAGGACCTTGTGCCACGGGCCCATCTCCTCGCGCACCTTCTGCTCGAGGGCCGCCGTCTCGAGGCCCCAGAAGCGGCCCTCGGCCGGCAGGAAGTCCACCCGGTCGTCCTCCACGAGCACGAGCACCGGGTGCGGCGCGCGGCCGGTGACGACGACGAGGTCGTAGCCGGCGAACTTGAGCTCCGGCGCGAACGAGCCGCCGACGTAGGAGTCGAGCAGCGTGCCGGTGGCCGGGCTCTTGCAGCCCACGGCGAGACGCGAGCAGGTGGCCGCCGCGGTGCCGGCGAACGGCCCCGTCGCGAGGATGAGCGGGTTCTCGGGGGCGAGGGGGTCCGTGCCCGGCGCGAGCTCGGCGAAGAGCGAGCGGAGCAGGAGACCCTTGCCACCGACGTAGAGCCGGGCCCATTCCGCGTCGAGCGGCTCGACCGTCGCCGTGAGGGCGGTCAGGTCGAGCCGCAGCACGCATCCGGTATAGAAGTCCACGTGTCTCCTCAGTCGCGGGACCGCAGCATGTCCATGGTCCTCCTTCGGAGCCCGTGGTACAATCGCGCGGTCGACTAATCGACCGGTCAGTTAGTCTCATTGGACCGTGGCCGGATGGTGATGTCAAGCGCGCCCGGCGCCGCGTCGGGCAGGGGGAGGCGGAACACCGGTGACTGGAGACAGGCGGACCGGAGCGGGCGGCCACACCGCGCCTCCCGGCGCCCTGGCCCACTCGTTCGAGGACCCCCTGGCCTCGCTGCCGGCTACCGCGCAGAACCTCCTCATCGCCGCCAAGGAGATCGTCGCCGAGGAAGGCTTCGAGGCGCTCACGCTCAAGTCGGTGAGCCAGCGCGCCGGCGAGAACAAGGCGATGGTCGCCTACTACTTCACCAACAAGGCGGGTCTGATCGCCGCGGTCCTGGATTCGGTGATCCACGACGAGTACCTGGATTCGCTCCGCCGCATGAAGGACGTCCCGCCGGGTGATCGCCTCCCGCGATTGATCGAGGAGATGCGGCGCATGGACGCTGCGGTCGAGGACTTCGAGGTGTTCTTCGAGCTGCTGCCGCACGTACTGCGCGACGAGGTCCTGCGCCACCGGCTCACCGAGCTCTACCGCTGGTACTGGCAGACGAAGCTGGACTGGCTGGGCCTGCCCGACGGCGACGCGGCACTCGCGGACCCGGATCTGCTCGGACTCGCCCAGATCCTCAGCGCCGTCATCGACGGCCTCGCCATCCAGGCGGCCGTCGATCCCGACATGGACCTCGCCGGCCCCTACCGGGTCCTGGCGCGCATGCTCGAGTGCGTGGAGCTCGGGACGGACAAGGCCTGAGCGGGGCGGAGCCTGCGGCTCCGCGTCCGCCGCTTCGCGACGACACCACGACAAGAGGGCCGGGAAGGCGCTGCCTCCCCGGCCCTCGCTGTGCCCGGCGATCCCTTCACCCTTGGTCGCCGGCCGGAGGTCGAAGGTCTCGTCGACGGGGGGTGCCGGGTCAACCGGGGGCGCGACGGACGTCCCTTGGGGGCAGGGCCGCCCCCGCCGCGACCTTCCTGACCGCTCAGCCGGTCACCCGGACCACCCAGTGTCGGACTCATGGCTGTGCCGGGAGTCGCCCGGCGTGACGGACGCCGGACGGCCGATCCCGGCGACCATCGGGCGAGGCGCGGATGAGGCGGGCTGAGAGGGGGAGGGAGTCCTAGAGCCCATCGCGTCATCCATCCCGCTGCCGTAGTCCAAGCGACCGGCGCGCTTCGGCCGGCGTGAGCACGCGCGCGCCGAGGCTCTCGACGACGCCGACGGCGTGCCTGACCAGGTCGGCGTTGCTCGCGAACACTCCGCGGCGCAGGTAGAGGTTGTCCTCCAGCCCCACGCGCACGTTGCCGCCGAGCAGCACCGACTGGGCGACGAACGGCATCTCCCGACGGGAGATCGCGAACGCGGCCCACTGCGAGCCGGGCGGGAGCAGGTCGAGCATGGCGACCATGGTGCGCGTGTCCGCCGGCGCGCCGTAGGGGATGCCGAGGCATAGCTGGAACAGCGGCGGGCCGTCGATCAACCCTTCTTCGACGAGCTTGCCGGCCAGCCACACGTGACCGGTGTCGAAGACCTCCAGCTCGGGCTTCACTCCGAGCTCCTTGACGCGAGTCGCCATACTGCGCAGCTGGTTGGGCGTGACGACTGCCACGTAGTCGCCGTCCGTGAAGTTCATGCTGCCGCAGTCGAGGGTGCACATCTCCGGCAGCAGTGCCTCGACGTGTTCCAGCCGGTCGAGCGCCGGCACCAGGTCGCTCCCGGCCCCGGGGGTCTGCGGATGGCGGTCGTCGACGATGAGGTCCCCGCCCATGCCCGTCGTCAGGTTGATGATCACGTCGACGGAGCTGGAGCGGATGCGCTCGACGACTTCGCTGTAGTACTCGAGCCGGCGTGACGGAGCGCCGGTCTCCGGGTCGCGCACGTGGATGTGGGCCACGGCCGCGCCGGCCTCGGCGGCCTCGATGGCGGCCGTGGCGATCTGCTTGGGCGTGATCGGCAGCTGCGGGTGGACCTTGGCGGTGTCCCCGGACCCGGTGACGGCGCAGGTCAGGACGACGTCACCGTTCATGACGGCTCCCGGGTGTCCCATTGCACAGGTGGTCGTTCACGTGAGGCACCTTTCGCGGGGGGCGAGATGCGGCAGACCGCCGCCTGCCCTTCATGTGGCCGGCATGATACCCGGAGTCTCTGCGGCTCGTCAACGCATGGTCCGAAGAAGCTTCGGCAGAAGGACGTATCTTCGGTGGTCTCGCCGTCGCAGCGACGGGTGCACGGCAGTCCCCTCATCCTGCGACGGACGCGACGGACGTGCTCCCCGCGACCCCTTGGCGGCGATCAGGCATGCGGCATGCCCCCCGCTGGATCGGCGAGCAGCATTCACGCGTCCAGGGCCACGGCGCCGGTGGGCGTCAGAAGCACCGGATCGAGCTCGACCTCCGCGACCGTGGGGTTCGCCGCCGCCACGACGGAGAGCCCAGCGGCGACTCAGAGGAGAACGACGGTCGTCTCGCACAGGAGGAGAGGGTGGGGCCGAGCGGCCCGCGAGCTCAGGCCCCGTCGGGGTCCGCGACCACCGGCCAGCCGGTGTCCGGCTTGACCTCCGAGTAGACGAGCATGGTCTCGGCCTTGTCGACGCCGGGGATCGCGGCGATGTCGTACTTGACCAGCCGTCCGAGATGCTCGAGGTCGCGGACGGCCACGTGGAGCAGGTAGTCGAACCTCCCGGCCACGTGGTAGCAGGCGCGCACGTCGGCGAGGGCGTTGACGCCCTTCTCGAATCCCTCGATGCACTCGGCGTCGTGTCTGACGAGCTCGGTGGCCACGAACGCCTGGAGACCCAGGCCGAGGCTCTTCGGCGAGATGAGCGCCCGGTAGCCGGTGATGTGGCCCTCCTGCTCCAGGCGACGGACGCGCTCGGACATGGCGGACTGCGACAGGCCCAGCCGCTCCGCGAGGCGGGCGTTGGTGAGGTGCCCGTCACTCTGGAGTTCGACGAGGATGCTGCGGTCAAGGCCGTCCAAAGCTGTTCTCCTGGTGGCTGGCCCAATCATATCTCAGGCGGCTTGCGCACGCAGGACGAAGAGGTGGGTCCGGCGCGCCTCACGGGTCCCGCACTCGACGGGGAACCCAGCCGCGGCGCCGGCGGCACGGCACGCCCGGCATGGCACCGGAGTGTCTGCAGTCGCTGAAGGTAATCCACGTTGCGTTTTCTTCCAAGAGCTGAATACCCCGTAGAAATCGCGGAACATTCGTTGACGTACCGGAGATGCTGCGGTTATGATGACGACGATCTTGGGGACGGAGGGGGATGGACGCGCTGGATCACCGGATCCTGGTCGAGTTGCAGGGTGACGGCGGCCTGACGAACGCGCGGCTGGCGGAGGTCCTCGGTTTGTCTCCCTCCGCCATGTCCGAACGTGTGAGGCGCCTGGAGCAGGAGGGCCACATCACAGGCTACCGGGCGCTCGTCTCACCGGAGAGCATGGGGGTGACGCTTCAGGCGTTCGTCGCCCTGGGCCTGGTGCATCACGGCACGCGGGGCATAGAGGCCTTCGAGCGAGAGGTCAACGCCCTCGCCGACGTGCGCGCCTGCTACCACGTGGCCGGGAGGTTCGACTACCTGCTCCACGTGGCCGTCCGCGACCTCGAGCATCTCGGACGGCTGGTCAAGTACGACATCGCCGCGATCCCCGGCGTCGACAAGGCCGAGACCATGCTCGTCTACTCGGAGGTCAAGCCGGACACCGGCTGGCCGGTCCCTGTGGATGACGCGACGTTTTCATGATTGACCGATAGGAGGAGTCCATGGCCAAGAAGAAAGGTCTCTTCGACCTGCACGAGATGAAGCGCGCCGGCGAGCAGATCGCCTGGCTCACCGCCTACGACTACCCCACCGCCAGCTTCGAGGAGGCGGCCGGGGTCGACATGATCCTCGTCGGCGACTCGCTCGGCATGTGCGTCTACGGCTACCCCGGCACGGTGCCGGTGACCATGGACCAGTGCATCGTCCACTCCGAGGCCGTGCGCCGCGGCGCCCCGGACACCTTCATCGTCGGCGACATGCCCCTGGGCAGCTACCAGGCCTCGGACGAGGACGCGGTCACCAACGCCATCCGCTTCCTCAAGCAGGCCAACGTCGACGCCATCAAGCTCGAGGGCGGGGTGCGCACCGTGTCCCGCGTGCGCGCCATCCTCGACGCCGGGGTCGCCGTCTGCGGCCACATCGGGCTCACGCCGCAGAGCTCCGGCCAGCTCGGCGGCCACAAGGCCCAGGGGCGCACCCTCGAGAGCGCCAGGCTGGTGGTCGAGGACGCCCGCGCCCTGCACGCGGCCGGCGTGCAGCTGCTGCTCGTCGAGGCGGTGCCGCCGGAGGTCGCCGGCTTCATCCGCCGCGAGCTGCCGATCCCCGTGCTCGGCATCGGCGCCGGCGCCGACGTCGACGGCCAGCTGCTGATCGTGAGCGACGTGCTCGGCACCTTCGCCGCCTTCACGCCCAAGTTCGTGAAGAAGTACGCCGACCTGGCCGCCGTCTCCACCGCCGCGCTCGGCGAGTACGTCTCCGACGTGCGCGGCGGCGCCTTCCCCGAGGAGCAGCACTGCTACCGCATGCTCGAGGGGGAGCAGGAGAGGTTCGCAACGTACATGAAGGAGACCCGATGACCACGCGTGACGCCATGCGCGACCAGCTGCGCATCAAGCCGGCCGACCTCGAGGTCGTGAACGCCGTCCTCGCGGGCGAGGACAACGCGCTCGTCGGCGGTCTCCTGGACCTGATCGAGAAGTACGGCGGCGTGGACGAGATCAACCGCAAGGCCGACGAGGCCGGCCGCCTCGAGACCCGCCTCGCGCGCCTCCAGGACGAGGGTTCGCCCTTCCTGGAGGGCCTGAAGTGGCTGACGGAGCAGCGCGACGCCGGCGCCTTCGTGACGCTGCCCGAGTACCGGCGCAGCGTCCTCGGCGACGCCGCCGACGAGATGGCGTTCAACGAGGCCAACGCCGTCACGCTCGAGATCAGCGCCCTGCAGTACTTCCCGTGGCTGATCACCGAGGCCGAGCAGGCCATCGAGCGGCGCGAGCTCATGCCCGGCCGCTACATCCGCGTGCGCAACATCGTCGAGCAGTCGGCCCCGGGCGAGGACATCCTCGCCGTCGCGGCCGCCATGCAGATCATCGGCGCGACCCACGTCGAGACGCTCGACACCAAGGGCATCGACGGCTCCAACTGCCACCTCGGGGGCCCGGACACGATCACCGGCTACTTCGGCGGCATCGGCCAGCCCAACGACCATCCGCTCAAGTACGCCGACGAGTACCTCGGGCTGCTCACCCGGTACGGCATCCGCCAGGCGCTCAACATCAACAGCGGCACCATCCTCGTCGCCCTGCTGCTGCACAAGCTCGGGATCCGCAACGAGTTCAAGGTCTCCGTGTTCATGGGCGTCGACAACGCCTGGTCCCTGCTGTGGCTGCTCATGGGCGCGCGCCTGTTCGCGGCGGACGACGGCACCACCAGCATGATCGGCCTCAACCTCTCCAACTCCGTCGAGCTGCCCACGCTGCTCGCCGCCGCCGAGGTTCGTGGCAGCCTGGGCTTCGACGACGGCGTGCGCCTCGAGCACCACGTCACCGAGACCTGGAAGTCCATCGTGTGCCAGCCCTACGACCGCCGCGCCGACGTGGTCGCCGCGGCGGCTACGGTGCCCAACATCTCCGCAAAGCACGAGGGTGGCGACCCTGAGACCGAGGCGACCCGCGAGCACCCCAGCGACATCCTCGACTACTTCGTGGCCAAGGAGCAGGTCGTCGCCGACGGCCTGATGCCGCTCATGGAACGCAATTTCCTCGACAAGCACGACGCCGTGGTCCACACTGCCGCTGAGTTGACCAAGGCCGGCATCGGCGTGCACGCAGCCAGCCTGCTTCACGCGTCGGTGTAGCGTACCCCCAAGGCGCCGCCGCCGCCTGAAACGGCGGCGGCGGCGCGACGCACGGAGGTGACCGTTCGTGTCCCAGGTGAACGTGGCCGACCATCGCGCATGAGCGGCAACGACGTCGCCGACCCGCGACTGATGCGCGGCTTTCCGCCGCCGCCCGGGCAGCGGGTGAGGGCGGATCAGGCCTACGCCGATCCGCGCCGCACGCACTGGTACATGCAGCACGCCCGGCAGGTGTCGCCGACGGTCGACGTGTCGTCAAGGCGCGAGCCCGTCGTCGAGCTCCCGGAGGAGGCCCTTGACCTGGACGCGCTCCGGGTCGGCAAGGCCGACGGCACTGTGTGGACGGTGCGCGAGATGCTCGACGGCGCGTTCGTCGACGGCATCCTCGTCCTGCGGGCGGGGAGACTCGTCTACGAGCGGTATCTGCGTGGCCTGACGCCCGAGACGCCCCACCTGTGCCAGTCGGTCACCAAGGCGGTGACGTCGTGCGTGGTCGCCAGCCTTGTCGAGGCCGGGAGCCTGGCGACCGACGATCGAGTCGCCGCTATCGTGCCGGAGCTCGCGCAGAGCGCGTATGGTGACGCGACGGTGAGGCACCTTCTGGACATGACGGTGGGCATCGAGTACGAGGACGAGCTCGACCAGCCGCAGTACGACGGCGCCCGCCTGTGCCGCCTCCAGGGCGTGCAGCCGGCGCTCGCCGACGACGAGCCTGGGTCCGCCTACGACTTCGCCACGACCACCCGCAAGGAGGGCGAGCACGGCGCTCTGTTCCACTACGTCTCGCTCAACACGATCGTCCTCGGCTGGGTCATGGAGAAAGCCACCGGGCTGTCCACGCCGGAACTCGTGACGAAGCACCTCTGGAGCAGGCTCGGCGCGGAACACGACGCATACCTGCTTCTGGACGGCGCCGGCAGCGCGCAGCTCGACGGCGGCCTGGCGTGCAGCCTGCGCGACCTCGCCCGCTTCGGCCTGATGCTGGTGCAGGGCGGCCGGCTCGGCGGCGCCCAGGTGGTCCCGGAGCGGTGGTTGGACGACGTCAGGCGCAGCGGCGACCAGGCTGCCTTCGCCGCCGCCGCCGAGACCTGGGAGGACGGCGGCGACTACGCCGGGTGTTCGTACCGGAGTTGCTTCTGGGTCCGCGAGCTGGCCGATCACACCGTCTTCAGCGCCGTCGGCTGGCTGGGGCAGCGTGTCTACGTGAACCCGGAGGCCGGGGTCGTGGTCGCCATGCTCTCGTCGGCGCCGCAGGAACTGTACGAGGAGTGGGGCGCGCACGTCTTCCGGTCGTGCGAGGACCTCACCGCGATCATCGCCTGACGGGACACGCCACCCGCTCACAGCGAGTCACCCTGAAAGGGGAGTGTCGATGGAAGATGTCGTAGTCGCATCCGCGGCCCGGTCGGCGATCGGCGCCTTCGGGGGCGCGCTGAAGGACGTGCCGCCGTATCTGCTGGCGGCGGCCGTCATCCGGGCGGCCCTGACACGGGCCGGGATCGGGCCGGGAGACGTGGACGACGTGCGGCTCGGCAGCTGTTTCGAGCCGTACCAGACGAAGAGCGTCGCGCGCAGCGCTGCGATCGAGGCGGGCATCCCTGTCACCGCGACCGCTGTGTCGATGGACCGCGTCTGCGTGTCGGCCATGGAGGCCGTGGTCTCGGGCATGGCCATGATCAAGGCCGGCCTCGCCGACGTCATCGTGGCGGGCGGGGTCGAGGTCATGTCGGGCGTCCCGTACGCGATCCCGACGGCTCGCTGGGGCGCCCGGCTGCAGAACCAGACCATCGAGGACCAGGTGATCGAGGGCCTCTTCTGCGGGTCCCGCTACCATCCTTGTCCCCCCGACGACACCGGGCGGGACCACCCCATCCACGCCCTGCTCCAGGGTCAGCCCTACGTGATGGGCCACACCGCGGAGCTCGTCGCCGAGCTGTACGGCCTCTCCCGCGAGGAGATGGACGAACTGGCCCTGCGGAGCCACCACAACGTGGAGCGGGCCACCCGGGAGGGCGACTTCGGCGACGAGATCGTGCCGGTCGAGGTCGGGCAGACGAAGGGCAAGCCGCCCGTCTTCTTCGAGCGGGATGAGCACTTTCGCCCCGGCCTCACGATGGAGGATCTCGCGGCGCTTCGGCCCGCGTTCATGCCCGACCTCGGCAAGGTCACGGCGGGCAACTCTTCGGGCATCAACGATGGCGCCAGCATCATGGTGATCATGTCGGCCGCCAAGGCACGCGATCTGGGGGTCGCCCCGATCGCACGCTTCAGGGGCGTCGGCTACGGCGGGTGTGAGCCCTCCGTCATGGGCATCAGCCCGATCCCGGCCGTTCGCGACCTTGAGCGGCGGTCCGGCCTGAAGCTCGCGGACTTCGAGCTGCTCGAGGTCCACGAGGCCTTCGCCTCCCAGTACCTGGCCTGCGAGCGGGACCTCGGCCTGGACAGGGAGATCACCAACGTCAACGGCTCCGGCATCGGACTCGGGCATCCGGTGGGCTCGACCGGCTGTCGTCTCATGGTCACGCTCATCCACGCGATGCGCCGGCGCGGCAAGACCCTCGGTCTCGCGACGCTGTGCGGCGGCGGCGGTGTCTCGATGGCCACCGCCCTGGAGATCACCGGCGACCGATGAGCTCACGGTCTATAGACGTCCAGGGCATCCCGGTCGCGTACGAGGTGCGCGGAGACGGCAGGCCGATCCTGCTGATCCACGGCTGGTCCGCGGACCGGGACTACATGCTGGCCGACCTCGAGCCGGTCTTCGACGAGCACCGCGGGTGGCGGCGTGTCTACCTCGACCTCCCGGGACACGGGGAGACTCCAGCGCCCGACTGGCTCTCGACGGAAGACCAGGTGCTGTCGATCCTCTGCGACTTCATCGCCGCCGCGCTGCCGGACGAAAGGTTCGCGATCGCCGGCAGCTCCTACGGCGGCCGTCTCGCCGTGGAGCTGGTCAGGTTGATCCCGGACCGGCTGACGGGCGCCGGGCTCCTCGTCCCCGCCATCTCGGCGGCGGACGGCTCCCTCCACCCCGAGACTCATCGGGTCTTCTCCGCAGACCCCTCGGTGTTCGAGGACCTCGCGCCCGACGAGGAGTGGATGCGCGACACGCTGGTCGTGCACGAGCGCTGGATGGTCGACGAGATCAGGGCTCACGACATGCCCGCCTACCGGCGGGCCGACTACGAGTTCCTCGCGCGTCTCGAGGCCAACATGCGTGCGACCGGGGCCGCCGGCCGGTCGGGGCCTCCGTTCGACCAGCCGTCGCTCATCCTGGCCGGCCGTCAGGATTCGACGGTCGGGTACCGGCCGGCCTGGGCGCTGCTCGACGAGTTCCCTCGCGCCACCTTCGCGGTCCTGGACATGGCGGGACACCAGCTCGGTCGCATCGAGCGCCCCGGGCCCTTCAGGGCGCTGGTGGGCGACTGGCTGGAGCGCATGGCCCGGCCCGGCGCCGGACCCCCTGCCTAGATGAACTCGGTGTGGCCGTCCACGCCGATCGCCTGCCCCGAGATGCGCCGGCCCTGCTCGGAGCACAGGAAGAGGATCATCGCGGCGACGTCGTCCGGCGTGACGAAGGTGCGCAGCGAGCACCCTCGCACCCAGGCCTCACGCAGCTGCTCGCACGTCATGCCCTTCTCCTCCGACTCCATCCGGATGACACGCTCGAGGCGCTCGCCCTCCACTCCGCCGGGGCAGATCGCGTTGGCGCGGATGCCGAAAGGCCCGAGCTCCATGGCGAGAGTCTTGGTGAAGCCGATGAGCGCCCACTTGCTGGCGACGTAGGGCGATCGTGTCGGTCCTCCCAGGAGGCCGTAGTGAGACGACATGTTGATGATGCAGCCGGCGCCCTGCTCCTTCAGCGCCGGCACCGCCCGCCGCGTGCACAGGAAGGCCCCCGTGAGATTCACGTCCAGGGTGCGTCTCCAGTCCTCGGGCGTCACGTCCTCGACGCAAGCGACCGGGCCGCCGATACCGGCGTTGTTGACGAGCACGTCGAGGCCGCCGAGGTGGGCGAGCGCCTCATCGAAGAAGCCGTCGACGCTCGCCACGTCGGCCACGTCGGCGGCGGCGGCGCAGACGGCGGGAGTCGAGCACCGCACTCCCTCGCAGAGGGTCTGATCGATGTCACAGGTGAAGACCGAAGCCCCGGCTTCCGCGAACCGCTCTGCGATCACTCGGCCTATGCCGCCGCCGCCGGCGGTCACGATCACCCTGGCTCCATTGAGACCCGTGAGCTCCATGTGGCACCTCCCTTCGCCCGGCTTCAGTCGTCGACGCCGCAGACCTCCGCGAGGGCGGCGAGCTGGTCGTGGGTGAGCTTCGACGTGACCGTCGCGTCGGGGCGTGCGTCGTGAGCGGCCAGGATCTCCTCGATCCTCTCCCGCGCCGCGCCGGGCTCCGTCTGGCCCTCGGCGATCCACTGGTCGTATGACAGGCGGCTCGCGATCGAGGGATAGAAGTGCTCGCCGGCGCGGACTCGCTGCCGGGTGATCCTCTCCTTGAGGTAGCTGCCCCCGACCCCGACGCGCTCGATAGCGTCCAGCATGATCGACTCCTCGTCGATGCGGGTGTCGTCGACGAGCCGCCGCACCATCGCGGCGATCTCCGCGTCGATGGGGACCATGGGGAGGTGGAACAGGCTGGAGGACTCGAGCGCGCCGAACCCGCCGCCGACCTGGTCGACGCCGGCCAGAGCGGCGGTCAGCGCCTTGAGCCCCTTCTCGTAGCCTGCCTGGACGCCGGGGTGCTTGGCGTCGCTGGCCATCGCCGAGTTGTGCACCGGCAGTCCCAGATGATGGCCGATCGTGACCGAGGCGGCTCCCAGAAGTGTGTTCTCGACGCTGCCCAGCGACATGGACGCGGTCTTCATGTCGAGGATGCCCGGCCCGCAGCACGCGAGGACGGCGGCGCCGGGCGCGGCCGTCTGGACCACCGTGATCAGCCCGAGCATCTCTGCCCACATGATCGCCAGCGTGCCGGCGAGCGTGACGGGGCTGGTCGCGCCGGCCATGGGCATGGTGAACGCCCAGATCGGCGCGCCCAGCCGCGCGAACTCGCAGGTCGCGTCGATGAGCGCGCCGTTCACGCCGAGGGGCGCTCTTGCCGCGCACAGCAGGCCCAGACGGGGCCGCTCCCTGAATCCATCGAGGCCGTCGCCGAGCACCTCCATGATGCGCGTCACGGCCCCGAAGTCCGTGGGCCGGTCCACGAGCACGAGCGGCTTGGACGTGTGCGTGAGATACGTGTGGTACTCGCGCAGCTGTCGCTGCTCCGGGGGCACGTCGTTGGCGGTCGCGAACGTCCACATGAGGTCGATCTCCGGCGTCGCGTCCATGACGAGGCTGCCTTCACGGACGTCCTGCAGGGTCGACGGCCTGACGTTGCCGGTGCGGTGGTCCAACGTCTTCGCCATGTAGCCGGCCGGGTTGAAGAACGGTCCGCTGTGACGGTCAAGCACCCTGTCGCCTTCGGGCGTGGCGCCGGCGATGAGCAGTCGCTCCGGCAGGGTCTCGAGGGCGGACCGGACCAGGCTCTCCGGAATGCGGATGACGCCGGTCGTGCGGTCCACGTCGGCGCCGTGGCTCTCCATCAGCCCGAGGACGCCCGGGCCGTTCATGCGCATGCCGAGCCGTTGCAGGATCGAGAGAGCCGAGTCGATGATGAGGTCGCGCTCGGCGTCGTCGATGACGGTCAACCTGAGGCGCACAGGCCGCTCCTTTGTGTCAGGGCCAGCGTCGACGCCCACGGATCGCGGTCGACACGGGTGGTCCCGGCCGATCCGCACGGAGCGAGTTGACTAACCGGTCAATCAGCGTAGTTCACATGGGACGGCGGCGGTTGTCAAGGGTACCGCGACGAGCCCTGCGGTGTCGGCTCAAGCGCCGCCGCCTGCCGTCCCGACACTCGCCTGCGTCCCGCTGCGGCCTACTCGTCCGTAGGCGGCGCCAAGGTCTTGCGGAGGTCTTTTGAGCGGACCAGAAGGTGACCCGCTCCCGAGGGCGAGGGCGCGAAACCGTACTTCTCGAAGAAGCCGCCTGCACGGCCGTCGCCGACGTCGACGAGGACGGCCCGTGAGAACATCGTGTTGGACGCGTGCAGGCAGCGCCTGAGCACCTGGACCAGCATGGCCTCGCCGAGGCCCATCCCCTGCTCCGGCGTGTCCACCGCCAGACGTTCGAGCAGGATCACCGGGATGTCGAGCGGCGGCTGACCCGGCTGGTGCTCGACCGTGGCCGGGGGACTGACGGTCGCCGCCTTGAGCGCGAAGAAGCCGACGACCCGGGCGTCCCGGACGGCGACGTGCGTCTTGCCGACCGGCTGGTCGGCGAGCGCATGCCGTGTGAGGTACGTGTCGAGCGCCTCGTCGCCGCAAGTGAAGCCGGCGACATCGTCGTCCGCCGCGAGCGTCTCGAGCCGGAGCCCGGCCTGGTCGCCCTCGAAGGGGCTCGCGGCCTCGGCGGCGGCGGCAAGCGCGGCGATCGGCGCCGACTTGCCCGAGAGCTGCTCGCGGAAGGCCGCCCAGCCCTGGTCGTCGAGCACGAAGTGAGGCTGATCAGGCAGCGGCTCCTCGGGCGGGCTGATGAAGCCGCCACCGCCGTCCTGCCCGACGGGGCACGCCAGCTCACACTGACGGCAGTACTTGGTGACCGGACCCGGCTCGTCGATACCCATCACCGCCCCGTCGAGGACCTCGAAGTCGACGTCGAGCTGGTCCTGCTCCTGCTTGCAGAGCCTCCGTTCATAGGAGCCGCTGCGAAAGGCGGTGCGCGGGCACACCCCGTGGCACGGCCGGCTGCACGTGGAGCACGGATCGAACCCCTCGATCTGCGTGGTGGGCTCCAGGTCCGCGTCCATGAAGATGCCGCGGAGCCGCACGCGCGGGCCGTATTCCTTTGTGATGAGGAGGTTGTCGCGGCCGAAGACGCCCAGGCCGGCCAGCACCGCGGCGTCCTTGAGGAACGCGCCGCCGTACTCGATCTGGTACGGCAGCGAGTAGGCGTTCATCCCCAGTTCGTCCGTCATCCACGTGCGCAGACGCTTCGACTGCGCGCGCAGCTCGAAGTTGCCCGGGGTGAACGCCGGGATCTTGAGGCTCCACCAGTCGAGGACGGGCTCCGACGCCGGATGGGCCAGCGCCCAGACCAGCATCGTCTTGTACTCGTCCTTCCACTCCACACCCTTGTACTCGGGGTAGAACGGATACGCGTCGTAGGCCGCGTACGACGGGGCGTTCTTGAGATCGGCGATGCGCACGATGCCGACCAGCGAAGCGCCCTCCTCCTTCGCCCTCTCCATGATCTTCTGCCTGAGCTCAGCGCTGCTCATCTGTGCCGGTCCTTTCTGCGGCGGGACCGGGCCGGCGGCGCGGTCCCGCAGGTCACTGGGCGTCTAGCGATCCCCGTTGAGCCTGATGAGGGCGTCGGCCGCGACCGCGCCCCGGCCCTCGGCGAGCACCATGAGCGGGTTGACGTCCAACTCCACGATCGCCGCCGGGTCTTTCTCGACCATCGCTGCGATGGCCAGGACGACGTCGGCGGCCGCGTTCAGGTCGGCCTGCGGGCAGCCTCTGAAGCAGTTGAGGAGCGGCGCGCACTGGAGGCCGTCGAGCGCGTCCAGGACCTGCTCCCTCGTGACCGGGAGCAGGAGGGACGCGCTGTCCTTCATGAGCTCGACGAGGATGCCGCCGCCGCCGACCACGAGGTAGGGGCCGAACTGCTCGTCCCGGGCGACGCCGACGATGATCTCGGCGACGACACCCTCGACCATGCGCTCGACGAGGAAGGTCTTGGAGAGACCCTCCATCATCGACATGGCGGAAGCGACCTCGTCGGCGCTGCGCAGGTTGAGCCGTACGCCGCCGACGTCGGTCTTGTGGGCGACGCCCAGCGCCTTGATGACGACCGGGAAGCCGAGCGCCTCAGCCGCCGCGATCGCCTCCTCGACGGTGCCGACGACGCGGGACTCGGGGACGGGGACGCCGGCCTCGGCGAGCATGCGCTTCGAGGCCGCCTCGTCCAGCACCGTGAGGGCGCTCTGGTCCACCGCGAAGGGGGCCACCAGCAGAGGCTGGCTGGGCGGACGCTTCCAGGCCGCGCCGACGTCCACGGCCGCCTGGACGGCCGCCACGGCGTCGTCGATCCCCGCGAGCATCGCGACGCCGTCCTGCATGAGGCGCTCGGCCACGGGCTCGGAGACCGTGTCGGCGAAGGTCGCGAGCACCGCGCCCTTGGTGCCGGTGGCCTTGGTGGCCCGCACGAAGCCGCGCTCGGCCCCGCCCCAGGTGGACGGGTCGCACTTGTCCGCCCTGGGGTAGTCGAGCGCGCAAAGGGCGATGTCGAAGTCCTCGGCCATGAAGGCGCCGAAGATCTCGGCGTTGGCGTCGTCGTCGTCCCACGTGAACATCTGGTAGTCGAACGGGTTGGAGGCGACGACCCGCTCGTGGACCACCGCGTCGAGCCCCTCCGCGACCTTCGGTGAGAGCTGCGGGAGGCTGAGGTCCGGCGTCAGGGCGTCCGCGAGCAACGTGAGGTCGCCGCCCGATGTGCTCATGGCGCCGATGCGGCCGCCCTGGAGCGGGCCGACGACGTGCAGGAGCTTGAGCGCCTCGACCAGCGCCTCGAGCGAGTCGACGCGAGCCACGCCGACACGGTCGAACAGCGAGCTGATGAGCGCGTCCGAGCCGGCCAGCGAGGCGGTGTGCGAGAGGACGACGCGCTGGGCGACCTGCGAGCGGCCGGTCTTCACGGCGACCATCGGCTTGCCCAGCGCGCGGGCGACCTCGACGGCCTCCTGGAAGCCCTTCGGGTCGGGCATCGCCTCGAGGTAGAGCCCGATGGCCGTGACCTCCTCCCGGCTCGCGAACAGCTTGATCGCGTCGTTGAGGTCGAACTTCAGCCGGTTGCCCAGCGAGACCATGTAGGCGATCGGCAGGCCGCGGCGCTGCATGGTGATGTTGAACCCGACGTTGGAGGACATGGTGATGATCGCCACTCCACTGTCCACGCGGCCGCCGCCCTGCTGATCGGGCCACAGGGCCGCTCCGGTGACGTAGTTGAGCAGCCCGTAGCAGTTGGGCCCGACCAGCACCATGTCGCCCGAGGCCTCGAGGAGCTGCTTCGTGGCCTCGAAGCCATCTTCACCCGCCTCGGCGAAGCCGGTCGCATAGGAGATGGCGCCGCCCGCGTCCCGCTCCGCGAGGCCCCTGACGATGTCGATCGTGAGATTGCGGTTGACGCCGACGTACGAGGCGTCGGGGCTTCCCGGCAGCTCGTCGACAGACCGGTAGACCCTGCGTCCCTGCACCTCGTCGGCCTTGGGGTGGACCGGCCAGATCTCCCCGTCGTAGCCGAGGAGGTCGCACTGGCGGATCGCCTCCTGGGCCTGGGCGCCGCCGAAGATGGCGATCGTCCGCGGGTTCACGAGGCGCTCGAAGCGCTTCGGGTCGACCTTTGCCGCATCCATCTCAACCTCCGTTGTCACGGGTTCGCGTATCGCTGGTCCCTGGAGCGCGCGGGAGCCGAAGGGTCGATGCCTACAGGCGCAAGCCTCCGTCCACCGGGATGACTCGTCCGTTGAGGTAGTCGTTCTCGAGGGCGAAGCGCACGGCGAGCGACACCTCTGCGGGCTCCGCCATCCTGCGCAGCGGGACGGCGGAGGTGAGCCGGTCGCGAGCCTCCTGGGGCATGGCCTCGGCCATCTCCGTCGCGGTGATGCCCGGAGCGATCGCGACCGCGCGGATGCCGTAGCGCGCGAGCTCCATGCCCCAGGTCCGCGTCATCGCGACGACGCCCGCCTTCGCGGCGCTGTAGTTCGTCTGCCCGACGTTGCCCATCCAGGACAGTGACGAGATATTGACGATGGCGCCGCCCTCGCCCTGCTTGATCAGGTGGTAGGCGGCTTCGCGCGCGCACAGGAAGACCCCGGTGAGGTCCACGTCTATCACCTTCTGCCAGCTCGAGAGCGGGAGCCTCACGAGGTCGTCGCCCGCCTTCTTGATGAGGAGGCCGTCGCGGTTGAGGCCAGCGTTGTTCACGACCGCGTCGATGCCGCCCATCTCTTCGATGAATCCGGCGAAGAGCGCCTCGACACTCGTCTCGTCCGACACGTCGGCCGCCTGCGTCCACACCGACGCGCCACGTTTCTCGGCCTCCTCGGCCAGCCCGTCGAGGCCGGCGGCGTCGAGGTCGCAGGCTCCCACGCGCGCGCCGGCGGCCGCCAGATCGAGGGCGAAGACCCGGCCGAGGCCTCGGGCCCCGCCGGTGACGAGGACGCGCGCTCCGGTGATCTCCACGACTCTCTCCTCCCTCGAGCGCCCGCCGGGGCCGCCTGCGCAGTCATACAGGCGGCCCGGGCGGGCGGGTTCTCATCGTTGGCCGCGCCCGAAGGCGCCTCACGCAGTCGTGACGACCGAGGCGCGTCCGAGAGCGAACGCCTTCTCGTTGACGGCGAAGATCTTGGCCGGCACGGCTCTCTCGAGGGCAGTCTGCCACGACTCGGCGGAGAAGGGCAGCACCGTGCTGGCGGCGCCCATCAGGGCGATGTTGACGGCGCGCAGGGTCCCGGCCTCCCTGGCCAGGGTCTCGGCGTCGACCGAGATCACGCGCACGCCGCGAGCCGCAGCCTCCTTCTCCAGCTCCTCGGGATACGACTCCTCTCTCCGGAGCACGCCGCCGGGCGGGATGCGGGTCGTCGAGGCACACACGATCGTCCCGCCGGGACTCAGCAGCCGCAGGCCGCGGATGCCCTCGAGCAGCTCGGTGGCGATGACGTAGTCGGCGTGGTGGGTGACCGGGGAGTACACGCGCTCGCCGAAGCGCACCGTGCTGACGACGCTTCCTCCCCGCTGGGCCATGCCGTGGACCTCGCTGGCCTTGACCTCGAGGCCCTCTGCGGCGGCGGCCTCGGCCAGGAGCGAGGCGGCGAGCAGGATGCCTTGGCCGCCGACGCCGAAGAGAGAGACGGTGGTGGTGCCGTTCACGAGTCCTCCCCGGTGAGGCTGAGTGTCAGGGCGCCGCGCCTGCAGACCTCGACGCAGAGGCCGCAGCCGGTGCAGGCGTCCGTGATGCTTACCGTGTCCTCTTCGGGGACGATCGCCGGGCAGCCGACGTTGAGGCAGAGGCCGCAGAGGTTGCAGCGGTCGTCGTCGACGAGGACGGTGCCGTTCTTCTCCTTGACGAGAAGCGCGCACGGCGCCTGGGCCACGATGACGCCGAGGCCAGGCGTGGCGATCTCGGTCTTGATGCCGTCGACGATCGCCTGGTAGTCCTTGGCGTCGATGGTCGTGCAGCGGACGTGGATGCCGTCGCAGAGCTCCTGGATGGACGTTGCGGGGCCCTCCGTGAGGTCCGGGTGCACGCCCGAGCCCGGATGGCCTTGATGGCCGGTCATGGCCGTCGTGCGGTTGTCGAGGATCATGACCAGGCCGTCGGCCTCGTTGTAGGCGGCGCTGATGAGCGGCGTGATGCCCGAGTGGAAGAACGTCGAGTCGCCGATGACTGCGGCGGACGCTTTGCGGCCGAGCGCCTGGTTGAAGCCGGCCATCATGCCGATGCTGGCGCCCATGCAGAGCGAGCTGTCGAGCGCGTTGAGCGGCGGGTCGGCGCCCAGCATGTAGCAGCCGATGTCGCCCATCGCGGCGAGCTTCTGCCGCTTCAGGGCGGTGAAGACCGAGCGATGGCGGCAGCCCGGGCAGAGCACCGGCGGGCGCACAGGTAGGTCGGACTCGGGAGCGGGCTCGCTGATGCGCGGCGCCGGCGGGAACACCGGGCTGCGCCGCTGCGGCGGCTCGCGGCCGATGTACGGCTCGAGTGCGGCGCGGACGATGTCCGGGTCGAGCTCTCCGTCGGCCGGCACGGTCTCTTTGCCGACGACCGGCAGGCCCAGGATGCGCACCTGCTCCTCGATGAACGGGTCGAGCTCCTCGACGACGAACACCTGCGAGACACGCTCGAAGAAGTCAGCGATCTTGCGATAGGGCATCGGGTAGGACATGCCGAGCTTGAGGAACCAGGCCTCGGGGAAGGCCTCGCGCGCGTACTGATACACGACGCCGGACGTGATGATGCCGAAGTCGGCGGTGCCCTCCTGGATGACGTTGAGGGGCGTCTGCTCGGAGCGCTCACGGAGCAGCTCGAGCCGCTTGAGGATGAACTTGGTGCGTAGCCGTGCCCACTGCGGCACCATCAGGTGCTTGGTGATGTCCTTGACGTAGTCGGGGCGCTCCACCTCGACGGGGTCGCGCAGGGCGACCACGCCGCGGCCGTGGGAGAGCTTGGTGCTGGAGCGAAGGAGTACGGGGGTGTCGAATTCCTCTGACATCATGAAGGCCTCGGCGACGAAGTCGTAGGCCTCCTGGCTGTCTGACGGCTCGAGCATCGGGATCTTGGCGAACTTGGCGTAGTTGCGGGTGTCTTGTTCGTTCTGCGACGAGTTCATGCCGGGGTCGTCCGAGACCACGATCACGAGGCCGCCGTTCACGCCCGTCTCGGTGAGGGTCAGCAGAGGATCCGCGGCGACGTTGAGGCCGACGTGCTTCATCGCGACGATGGTGCGGACGCCCGCCCGCGAGCAGCCCACCGCGGTCTCGAGGGCTACCTTCTCGTTGACGCACCACTGGGCGTGGACGCCATCGAGGCCGGCGGCCGTCTCGATGATCTCGGTGGAGGGTGTGCCGGGGTAGGCACACGCGAAGCCTGCGCCCGCGCGTGCGGCGCCGTAGGCGATGGCTTCGTTCCCCATGAGAAAGAGTGAAGTATCCATGCGGGCATCTTAGCCGAAGACCCTCCGCTCGGTCAACAACATCTCCGGATTGTCTGCGGTGCTTGGTAGGATTACCGGGAGGTGCTGCGGACCGGAGGAGGAGAGCAGGAGAGTCTGCGGCGCCGACGCCGGATCAGCCGAGGCAGTAGGCGTCGAGTTGCCGGCGGACCACCGGGTCCAGGTCGTCCGGCGGCTCGTAGGAGTCCAGCAGCTCCGAGACGCGCGCCGCCGCCGCGGCGGCGAGATCGCTGGCGCCGAGGGACCGCCAGGTCTGGTACGGCGCCCGGTTCATGATCGTCCGCCGGATGCCCACGCGCGCGTGCTTGCGCGTGTGCGCGTGGCCGAGCACGGTGCCGCCGGGGCCGGCGGCCCTGACGACGTCGAGGGCCAGGGTCTCGTCATCGACCTCGATCGGCCGCCGCGCCACGCGGAGACCGGTGAGCACCTCGTCGTCGATCACGAACTTCGCCGGCGAGAAGCAGTTGAACGACGAGAGGATGCCGGCGGCGTGCAGCACGTACTGGGCGCCGGTGCGCAGGACGGTGTCCATCGCGAGCGCCGACTCGATGCCGGCCTGCGCGTCGGGCAGGTGCGCGTCGGTGAGCGAGCCGCCGGCGCGCACCGGCACGCCGAGCCAGTGGCCGAGACGGACGGTGGCCTCCATCAAGGACCAGTACGCCGGCGCGCCGATCATGAGCGCGCCGCTCTGCATGGACGAGAGCGACGACGTGCCGCCGTAGAGGAACGGCGTGCCCTCTCTGGCCAGCTGCGTGAGCACGAGGCCGACGAGCAGCTCCGCGTGCTGCAGGGCGAGGAGGCCGGCCAGCGTGATGGGAGCCGTCGTCCCGCCCATGGCGCAGACGGCGACGAGGACGGGCTGGCCGAGGCGCGCGAGACGCAGCAGCACCTGGGCGCCGGCGGCGGAGAACTGCAGCGGCGAAGTGGTGTTGATGACCGACCAGAGGCGCGGCTGCGCGTGCCACTCCGCGCCGTACAGGATCTCGAGCACGTCCGTGGCCACCTCGAGCTCCGCCAGGGAAGTCACGGTGTAGCGGCAGTTCTTGTCGCTGGAGGTGGCGTGCAGGTGGGCGACGACCCTGGGCCGCCGCTCCTCCGGCACGTCGCTGGGCTCGACGCTATAGCCGAGCACGTCGATGTTGGGGGAGAGATGGGCGAGCCGCACCGCCGCGGTCAGATCGGCCAGCGTGCCGGTGCGGTACTCATCGTGGCTGAGGACGAAGGGCGGGCCGGAGGCGCTCGCCAGCACGGCGGGCTCGCCCAGCCCGACGTGCAGGTCGAGCTCCGGCCGCCGGCCGGCCACGGTGTAGCGCGCGGGAGCGGTGGAGCGCGCCCGCTCGACGAGTGCCTCGCCGAAGCGGGCGCGCTCCCCGTCCACCCCCGCGCCGTTGGCCTTGAGGAGCGCGAGCGCCTCGGGGTCGAGGACGGCGCAGCCGACCTCCTCGAGCAGCGCGAGGGCTGCCTCGTGGATCTTCTGGCAGCCCCGCTCGTCAAGTACGGCCCGGGCGGTTCCGATCACGCCGGCTCCTTCGCGTGCGCGTCGCTACTTGCCGGCCGCGACGTACGCGTCGACCAGCTCGTCCACCGTCTTCTTCATCTCGGGACTGAGCGGCTCGGGCGTGTGGTTGGTCATGATGTCCACGAGCTTGCGGTGCGCCTTCTCGGTGGCGTCCAGCGAGCCCTCCGCCTCCCAGTTCTTCTGCGTCTGGCGGTTGAGGATCGTCGGCCGCCACTGCAGGGTGCGCACGTGCCTCTTGGTGTGCTTCTGGCCGAGGAAGTCGCCGCCCTGGCCGACCGCGGCGATGGTGTCGAGCGCCAGCGTCTCCTCGCTGACCTCGATGCCCTCGAGCGCGCGCCGGTTCATCGAGATGACCTCGTCCGTGAGCACGACGAGCTCGCCGGCGCCGGTGAGGCCGAAGTCGAGGTAGCCGATGTCGTGGTTGAGGTTCGAGCCGGCCTGCATCGACAGCAGCGTGAGCTCGGTGATGTCGATGCCGGCGTTGGCGTCGACGCACTGCGAGTCGCTGGTGCCGGCGTAGCCCCAGTTGGGGATGTCCATCCACTTGGCCATCTCGGTGATGCCGAGGTACGTGGTGTAGTACTCGGCCGAGTTGTAGAGCGCCTGGACGGTGTTCATGTCGAGCTTGACGGGGCCCATGCCGGTGAGCAGCGGGGAGCCCGGACGGCGGAGCTGGTGGATGACGACGCCGAAGAGCGACTCGGCGACCGCCTGCACGATGTGGCCGGCGTGCGTGATCGGCGCGGTGGCGCCGGCGATCGGCGCCGGGGAGTAGATGAGCGGGATGCCCCAGTCGGCGCAGAAGAGCAGCTTGTCGAGCACCTCGGGGGCGTGCTGCAGCGGGCTGACGGGCTCGCCGTACTGGATGAAATACGGCTTCTCGCGCAGCTGCTCGGCGCCGCCGCGGAAGGCCGAGGCGATCTTCCACATGACCTCGAGGTCCTCGACCCCGGCGGCGGTCATGACCATCGGCTTGGCCGTGTTGCTGATCATGGCGCGGAAGCACTCGAGGTAGGACGCGTAGGCCTCGATGTCGTGCGGGTGCGCGGCCGACATGATGAAGTCGATGTTGGGGAGGCCGTCGCAGAGGTGCGCCATCCTGGCGGTGTCGTCGAGGACGCTGAGGCGGCGCTCACGCGACTCGAAGTCGTAGATGCTCATGAGGTCCGAGCCCGTACCGAAGTACGAGTTGTAGCCGCCGAGCTCCATGGCGGGCTCACCGTTGCGGTCGTACACGGGGATCATCGACGGGCACGGTGGCGCGAGCGGCGTCGACGGCCTCGCGCGGGATCTTGACGAGCTCGCCGTCGACGGTGGCGCCGGCGCCCGTCACGAGGATCTCGCGCGCCTCGGCGTGCGGCACGGTCATGCCCATCTCCGAGATGATCGTGAGGGCGGCGTCGTAGATCATCCGGCACTTCTCGTCCGACAGCATCTTGAGGCGGCTCTCGAGCTGGGACGTGGGCAGGTCGGTCATCGCGATGTCTCCTTAGAGGTCTGGGACTCTGTGGGCTCTGTCGACTCGATGAAGGCCTGGAACGCGCCCAGGCCCTCCTCGATCTGTGCGGTGGTGACGCCTGAATAGGCCAGCCGCAGATGGTACCGGTTCTCGTCCGGCAGCGCCTTCCCGAAGTGCAGGCGTGTGCAGAACGAGACGCCGGTCTTGTCGAGGAGGAGGCGCCGGAAGTCCTCGTGACCGGCGCAGCCGGTCCGGCGGACGGCGTCCGTGACGTCGGGATACAGGTAGAACGTGGACTCCGGCGTGTGGCAGCGTACGCCGGGTGTGCTGTTGAGCAGGCCCAGCGCCGCGTCCCGCCTGCCCTTGAGCCGGGCCATCATCTCGCGGGGCCCGGCCTGGTCGCCGGTGAGCGCCTCCAGGGCGCCGTACTGGGCGAAGTGGTTGGGGCAGGACTCCACGTTGACGTTGAGTCGCGTGATGATGTCGATGACGGCCTTGGGACCGATCGCGGCGCCCAGGCGCCAGCCGGTCATCGCGTACTTCTTGCTGAACGTGTAGAGGATGACGGTGCGCTCCTGCATGCCCGGGCGCGAAACGATCGACTCGCTCGCGCCCTGGAAGCGCACGTCGAAGTACGCCTCGTCGCTCAGCACGAGCAGGTCGTGCTTCAGAGCGATCTCCGCGATGCGGTCGAGCTCCTCCGAGGTGCACTCGGCGGCAGTGGGGTTGTGCAGGTCGTTGAGGATGAGCAGGCGCGTGCGTGGCGTGATGCGCCGCTCGATGGTGTCGATGTCGATGGCGTAGCGGTCGCCGGCGTCCACGTAGCCGTACGGCACCGCGACCCCGCCCACGAACTCGATGAAGGAGCTGTAGATCGGGAAGCCGGGGTTGGGGTAGAGGACCTCGTCGCCCATGTTCATGGCGGCCATGAGCCACTTGCCGATCACCGGCTTGCCGCCGGGCTGGACCGACACGTCGTCGGGCGTGTACGTCACGCCGCGGGCGGCGCCCACGTCTGCCGCCAGCGCCTCGCGCAGCGGCATGACGCCGGCGTTGGCGCAATACGTCGTCTTGCCGTCGCGGATGGCCCGCAGCATCGCCTCGACGATGGGTTCCGCGGTGGGGATGTTGAGGTCACCCAGGTGGAAGGGGTAGATCGTGCGCCCCTGGGCGGCGAGCGCGGCCGCCTCGGCCGAGACGGCGAACACCGTCTCGGTCCCGAGCCGCGCCACCCGGTCGGCCGGCACGAAGCCGCCGCCGGACGCCGTCGGGTCTTGAGCGAGCGAGTGCATCAAGCGTCCTTTCGAGGCCCTCGCCTCAGCCCGCCTCGTCCGCCCAGGCGGCGAACCTCTCCTGCTCCCCCTCGAGCATGCGGTAGCAGTGCTCTTCCTCGGGGAAGGCGCCGCCGCGCACGTCGGAGACGTACTCGCCGAGCGCGGCGGTGGAGACGGCGGCCAGGTCGGCGTACTTCTTCACGAACTTGGGCGTGAAGGCGGCGAAGGTGCCGAGCACGTCGCTCACGATGAGCAGCTGGCCGTCGACGTCGGCGCCGGCGCCGATGCCGAGCACGGGGATCGGCAGCTCGCGGCGGATGAAGCCGGCGACCTCCGGCGGCACCGCCTCGACGAGCAGCAGCTGCACGCCGGCCGCGTGCAGGGCGCGGGCGTCCTCGACCACCAGCCTGGCGCTCTCGAGGGTGCGCCCCTGGGCCTTGTGGCCGCCGAGCTGGCCGGAGCTCTGCGGCGTGAGCCCGATGTGGCCGCAGACGGCGACCCCGGCGTCGAGGATGGCGCGCACGCGGGACACGGTGCGCACCCCGCCCTCGAGCTTGATGGCGTCGACGTTGGCCTGCTTGAGGAAGCGGATGGCGTTGGTGACCGCGTCCTCGTCGGAGGCCTGGTAGCTGCCCAGGGGCATGTCGCCGACGACGAAGGTGTCCGGGGCGCCGCGGCGCACGGCCTCGGAGTGGACGATGCACTGGTCCATGGTCACCGGCACCGTGCCGGGGTAGCCGTAGACGCACATGCCGAGCGAGTCGCCGACGAGGATCATGTCGACGCCGGCGGCCTCCTCGAAGCTGGCGGTGGGGTAGTCGTAGGCGGTGAGCCAGGCGATCTGCTCGCCGGCGCGCTTCATCTCGTGCAGGTCGAAGAGACCTTTCTTCTTGGCCATGGGGGTGGACCTCCTGTGCGGTGCGTATCCTCGCGGCGCCCGGGCCGCTGGCTAGTCTGCGGTGACGATGGGCCAGCCGTCCTCTTCGATCGGCTCGGCCATGATGAGCATGGTCTCCAGGTTCATGACGCCGGGGATGCGGGCGATGTCCACACGGATGAGCTGCCCCAGGTGGTCGAGGTCGCGCAGCGCGAGCTCGACCACCATGTCGAACTGGCCGGTCACGTGGTAGCAGGCGCGCACGCCGGGGACGTCCTTGATGCCGTCCTCGAACGCCTGGATCGACGCCTCGCTGTGCTCGCGCAGACGGGCGACGACGAGCGCCCGCACGGTGACGCCGAGGGCGGCCGGATCGATGATCGCGCGATAGCCGCGGATGGCTCCGCTGCGTTCGAGCTTGCGCACCCTGCCGAGCATCGCCGACGGCGAGAGTCCCAGCCTGCGCGCCAGCGCGAGGTTGGACATGCGTCCGTCCTCCTGCAACGCCAGGAGCACTTGGCGATCGAGAGCATCCACGCCTTCCCCCTCCGGGAGCCGTTGGTCGTCTCCGGCGAGTATTCAGCGTAATGTTCGACGCGTCAAGCCGATGAGAGAATATTCTTCCGCTGAGGGCTGGGTGAACTCACCGGACTATCCGCCGGGCGGTCAGGCGTGCGGATTCGTGAGCTCGCCGGCGACGAGATCGGCGAGCGCCTCGATCACGGAGACGGCGTCGTCGATCACGGCCACGTCGGACGCAGCGACGATCGCCGCATGCTCGTCGATGTCGATTGCGGCGACGAAGCCGGCGCGCTCTATGCCCCAGAGGAAGGCCGGAGCGCCGGAGGCCCCGGCGACGAGGCACACCTTCGGGGCCGCGCGAGTGCCGGATACGCCGACGAGCCGGTCCATCGGCGCCCACGCGTTCATGGCCACGGGGCGGGTCACTGCGAAGGCGGCGCCCATGCGGCCGGCCGCTGCCGCGATGCGCTCGACACCCTGGGGGCTGCCGGCGCCGCGACCGGCGACGAGCAGGAAGCGAGCCGTCTCCAGGTCGCCCGTCGCCGGCTGCCCAAGGACCTCGACGTCGTGGAAGGGCCCGGGTGCGGCGCCTGCACTCATCGGACCCGTCGAGTCGGCGACGACACGATGCTCACCCGGCGGACTCTCGGGGGCGTCGTACCACCCGGCATCGGCGGTGACGCACCATGGGCGCGGGTCGAGCTCGACGCGTCCGTCGAGGTGGCCCGAGTAGACGCTCCTGCTGCAGACCAGTCGCCCGTCCTGGACGGCGATGCGCCTCGCGTCGGTGACGACGCCGCCGCCGGCGCGGCAGGCGAGTCGTGCGGCGAGCTCGGTGCCGAGCGGGCCGCCGGCGAACACGAAGAGGTCCCGGGCGGTGTCTCCGGCGAACGCCTCCAGCGCCGCGACCATGAGGTCCGGCCGCCGTCCAGGCGTCCGCACGAGGTGGACGTCGCGGGTCGGCGCGAGCCGGACGAGCCGCTCCCGGTCGCGCTCGTCGGCGTAGAACGCGAGCGTGAGGCCTGCCGCCTCCGGGGCGGTCTCTCCTGGCGGGCCGCCGGCAGGCGCCGGCTCCAACGTGGCGCCCTCTCGCACAAAGGCTCCGAGCGCCCGGGCTTGTCGCTCGGCGGCCGGCCCAGTCCCGTCCAGGACGGCCACGAGTCCCGGCGTCTTGACGGTCGTCACAGCGCTTCCAGCTCCGCGCGAAGATGCTCGTCCCACAGTGCCTTGGCCTTTCCGGCCGGCGTCACCCCGGCGACGAGCGCCCCGGCGCGGCGGCGGTCGAACGGGGTGAGCCCGGTGAGTCGGGTCGGCTCGCCGCCGACAGCTTCGGCCACGTCAACGCCGAGATCCGTGGCCCGCAGCTCGGCGATCGCAGCCTCCCGCACGGCGAGCCGGTCTCTGAGCGTCGGCACGCGCAGGTGCGAGACCAGCGCGTTGCCGACGGCCAGCACGCACGGTGTCCGCACGGTCGCCCGCACGAGGCCGTCGTCGGCCGCGAAGGTGACGCGCAGACGGTCCGCGCCTTCCGGCGCGATCTCCGTGACCCGGCTGACACACGGTCGAGCGAGCGCCTCGGCGACGAAGAAGGGGATCGTCCCGTCGTCACTTGGCCCACTGCTGCAGCCGAGGAGCAGCACGTCGTCGCCCAGCTCCCGCGCGCAGGCGGCCACCAGCGCCGCCGTGGCGGCCGGCGCGAAATCGAGGCCGCCGGAGGCTCCTGCGCAGGTCGCGTCGACTCGTGCGGCGCTCTCGTAGCCGAGCGCCTGCAGGGTCTTGAGGAAGGGATCGGCTTCGCGCCCGGCCACGGAGAACGCCGCGAGCCCAGTCTCGAGTCCGTGCGCCGCCCTGGCGTCGCGCAGGCGGAGCGCCAGTTCGAGCGCGCCCTCGTCGTAGGTGTCCAGGATGCGGCGGACGTAGCGCGTCTCGAGACCGTCGGTGGCGACTCGCGCCCAGTCAGACGGCCTGAGCGCCTCGTAGTCGGGCGTGACCTTGAAGCCGACGGCGATCCGCATCGGGCTCACAGCGGGATGATCGTCCCCTTGTTCATGACGCCGTTGGGGTCGAACGACTGTTTCAGCGTCTCGAGGATGTAGTAGGACGAACCGTACTCCTCCCTGACCCACGGCGCCCGCGCCTTGCCCATCCCGTGATGATGGACGATGGAGCCTCCGCGCTTGAGCGTCTCTTCGCAGATGATGCTGATGATGGGGAGGTAGTACTTGTCCGTCTCCTCCTCCGGCCCGACACCGACCACGTTGAAGAAGTAGTTGAAGTACATGTTGGTGCCGTTGATGTAGCTGTGCGAGGAGTGCCCGCCCATCATCGTGATGTCGGGGATCTCGGCGATGATGCGCGCCTTGGCCGCCTGGTAGATGTCGTTGATCGAGCTCCAGTCGGCGGAGATCTCCGTCGTGCGGTTCACGTTGCGCGTCTGGCGGATGCGCTCGTCCTCGGCGATGATCTTGCCCGCGTCCCAGCAGAGGTCGTTGAACCAGGTCTCGATGTACTCGCTGGGCACCGGCGTGCACTCGGGACGCCGGGCGACGATCTCGGCGATGCCCTCGGCCGTCGCCTTCGCGATGCCCGCCGGGCCCTCGGCCATGAAGAGCAGCACGCAGTCGTCCTCGGCGGCGAAGTGGGAGAAGTGGATACCGGCGTCTCCCGGGTCGTAGACACGCGCCACCGAGGGTTTGTAGCCGCCGGCCATGACCTCGCGCAGGACGTCGAATCCCGTCGCCATGTCCTTGAGCGTCCAGCCGAGGAACGTGTTGTTCTCGGGGAAGTATGGGAAGAGCTTGACCGTCACCTCGGTGATGAAGCAGAGCGCTCCCTCGTTGCCGACCACGACGTGACGGATGTCGGGACCGGCGGCGCGGCGCGGCACGTTCTTGATGCGCGTGATCTCGCCGCCGGGGAAGACGGCCTCGAGGCCGACGACCATGTCTTCGATGCCGCCGTACAGCGTCGAGAACTGGCCGATGCTGCGCGTGGCGACCAGGCCGCCCATGTGGGCCACCGGCTTGGACTGGGGCGAGTGGCCGGTAGTGAGCCCGTGCTCGCGCACGCGGTCCTCGAGCGCCTGCAGCGGCACGCCGCACTGGCACGTGGCCTGCATGTTGTACGGGTCCACGCTGAGGATCCGGTTCATCGCCGAGCCGTCGATGATGACCGAGTCGGGCACGACGCTCTCCAGACCACCCTCGGTCGCCGTGGCGCCCGTGCGCGGGATGACGTTGACGCCGTTCTCGTTCGCGAACGTCAGGATCTCGGCGACCTGGGCCGTGTCGGCCGGGAGCGCCACGGCCGCCGGCACCGGCATGGTGTGCACGTCGAAGATGTTCTGCAGTTTGCGGAAGTTGTCGACGCTGCTCTCGACGAGGACCTTCTCGTCGGTGACGACGGCCTCCGGGCCCACGATGCGCCGCAGGCCCTCGACGATGGCTTCTCTGCTCAGTGGCATGTCGACGTTCCTTTGCATCCGGGGTGGTCAGTGAAAGATCGAGAAGGACTGCTCGAAGATCGGGTCCGTGGCGTCGTGGATGGCGCGGTAGACCCTCTCGTTCATGCGTCGGTAGACGTCATGGTTCTCCGGATCGGGAGCGAAAGACTCCCGACTCGTGCTTCATTGCGCCGGCGGCTGTCGGGAAGTCGGGATACACGCCGGTGGCAACGGCCGCGCAGATGGCGGAGCCGAGGCTCGCGCCGCTGCTCCCCACGTTGCGCGACGCGGGCACGCCGAACACGTCGGCGAAGATGTTCATGAAGAGAGGGCTGTTGGAGCCGCCACCGGAGACGACGATCTCGCGTAGGTCGATGCCGAGCTCGGCGCACATGGCGTCGGCGTTCTCCTTCATCGTCAGCGCGATGGCCTCGAGGATCGAACGGTAGACGTGGGCCCGGGTGTGGCGCGCGTCGAAGCCGATGATCTCCCCCTTGCGGAAGGGCTTGTCGGTGGGGGCGAGCCAGTCCAGGACCGTCATGAGGCCGCAGCTCCCGGCGGGCACCAGCGCGGCCTCGCGCTCGAGGTACTCCTCGCGGGAGGTGCCCTGCGCGGCGGCTGCGGCGGCGAACTCGGGTCCGAGCAGATCGAGGAACCAACTGAGCGTCCACATGCCGCGACGGACCCCACCGCTCTCGTAGAGGTACCGGCCGGGGACGCAGGCGAAGTTGGTCCAGAACGCGGCCGGATCCTTGCGGTTCTCCTGCCCGTGCACCATGGAGGCGATGTAGGTGCCGAGGGAGACGAGCGCCGTTCGCTCGTCCAGCGAGCCCGAGCCGAGCGCCTCGACGGCCTTGTCGTTGGCGGTGGTCACGACCGGCAGGCCCTCCGGGATGCCGGTCGCCGCCGCCGCCTCGGCTGTGACGCAGCCGGCGATGTCGCCCGGCATCTGCAGTTCCACCAGCAGCTCAGGGCGCATGTTGAACTGCTCGAACAGGGCGGGATCCCACTGCCACGAGTCGGTGTCGATGGGCCACTGCAGGATGATGTTGTTGGCCGCGCTGTCGCGGAACTCGCCGGTGAAGCGATGCGTGATGTAGCCGGACGAGGTGGTCACCCAGGCGAGTTCGGGATCGTCGGGGATCCAGGGCTGGTACGCGCGCGTGTCCATCCAGCTCATGACGGGCTCGAGCAGGCTGCCGTCGGCCTTGAGGAAGGCCTTGCAGCAGCGGATGGTGCACAGGCCGACGCCGATGATGTCCCCCGGGTCTCCGGTGAACTTCGTCATCACCTCGCGGCTGGCCGCGACGATGGACTCCCACAGGTCGTCGTCAGGGTGGACGGCGTAGCCCGGCTCGGGGTGCTCCATGGGGAGGAGTGTATGCCTGGCCTCGCAGACGACGTTGCCCACGAGGTCGTAGATGACCACCTTGGCGCTCTGCGTGCCGTTGTCGATGCCGATCAGGTACTTGCCCGCCATCAGATCGCTCCCGTCTCCCGTCGCCCTAGCGGACGAGGTAGCCGCCGTCGACCACGAGCACGTGGCCGCTGACGTAGTCCGAGGCGCGACTGGCGAGGAACACGGTGGCGCCCATCAGGTCTGCGGGGTCGCCCCAGCGGGCAGCCGGGATGTGGTCGAGCACACGTTGGTTGGTGGCCGGGTCGTTGCGCGTCGCCGTGGTGATCTCGGTGGCGTAGTACCCGGGGGCGATGCCGTTGACCTGGATGCCGTGCTCCGCGAGTTCGTCGGCGTAGGCCTTGGTGAAGCCGGCGAGCCCGTGCTTGGTGGCGGCGTAGGCGGAGGACCACCGGCCACCGAGGAAGGAGAAGAGCGAGCAGATGTTGATGATCTTGCCGGAACGCTGCGGGATCATGACCTTGGCCGCCTCGTACGCCGTCTCGAAGGCGGCGGTCAGGTTCACGGCGACCGTGGCGTCCCACTGCGGGCGTCCGAACTCGAGCACGCTCGCCAGCGGGCAGATGCCGGCGCTGTTCACGAGGATGTCCAGCGAGCCGAGGCGGTCGACGCAGGCGGCGACGATCTCGGCCGGCGCGCCCGGTGCGGTGATGTCGGTCTTGAGGTACTCGTAGCGGACGCCGGCCGCATCGATCATCTCGCCGGTGGAGCCGTCGTCGTCGACGATGCTGGGCGCGAACACGTCGGCGCCGGCCCTGGCGAGCGCCACCGCGAACGCCTGGCCGAGCCCGGTGTTGCCGCCGGTCACGACGGCGTTCTTCCCCTCGAGCGAGAAGAAGTCCATGGCGAAGTCACTGATATCGGTCAAGGCGCACTCCTTCGGTGCCGGCCGGTCCGTCCCCATCGGGCCGGAGTATTCGACCGGATGTTCGTCAAGTCAACCCACCCGGAGAACATCCTGCCGCCGGGCGGCCTTCACGCGGCATTTCTCGCGGTACTGCCGGTGCGGTGCACCTGCGGCGCCCCACACGATGAATCGCCTGCGGAGTCCACTGTGCGGTGCACCTGCGGCGCCCCACACGATGAATCGCCTGCGGAGTTCATTCAGGCGCGAGCTCGGCGGGGAAGCCGGGCGCGCGCAGGTCGGTGCCGACCGCCTCTTCGAGCATCTTGACCACCATGGGCGACTGCGCCCCGCCTCCGTACATGGCCCTGGCGCGAGCGAAGATCTGCTCGGTCAGGCCGCCGAGCTCCAGCGGGACACCGAACTCGCGGCCCATCTGGTGGGCGAAGTAGAGGTCCTTGCGGGCCAGGTCCATGGTGAAGTTGATGTTGTAGCTGCCGTTCAGCACCAACTGGCCCTCGGTCTCGTGGACGAAGCTGTTGCCCGAGCTGGCCTTGATCACGTCCCAGGCCAGCTTGAGGTCGATGCCGCCCTTCTTGGCGAGCATGAGCGCCTCTCCGTCGGCGACCAGATGGATGAAGGCCAGCATGTTGGTGATCACCTTGATCACCGAGGCCTGGCCCAGCTCGCCGATGTAGAACACGCGCCCGCCCATCGCGTCGAAGGCGGGCCGGTGCTTCTCGAAGACCTCCGGCTTGCCGCCGACGAGGACGGTGATCATGCCGGCGGCGGCTCGGTGCACGCCGCCGGTGACCGGCGCTTCGAGCGTCTCGATGCCCTTGGCCGCGGCGATGCTCGAGAGGCGCTGCAGCTCGTGAGCGTCGTTGGTGCTCATGTCGATCCAGGTGCCGCCCGGGGCGAGCGCCTCGAGCACGCCGCCCTCCTCGGCGACCACGGAGGCGACCGCCTCGGGCGAGGGCAGGCACGTGATGATCGTGTCGGAGGCCTGCGCCGTCTCGGCGATGGAGCCGGCGCAGGTGGCGCCTGCCCTGCCGAGGTCGACGGAGCAGCTCGCGTCCACGTCGAACACGGTGAGCGGGAAGCCGGCGCGCAGCAGGCTCCCGGCCAGGTGCCTGCCGAGGGCGCCGAGCCCGATGTAGCCGATCCTGAGCGTCATTGGTCCTCCGTTCGGGTGTGCCGTCTGGGTGAGCGCCGCGCCGCTACACGCGGCGGGCGCGGCGCACGCTTGCCTCGTCCACGCCGCAGACCGCGGCGAGCTCGTCGATCTGGTCGGGTGCGAGACAGATCTTCTCGGCGTGCCTGGCCAGCAGTCGTTCGACCTCGGCCTGCGCGACGTCGCTCTCGGTGATGCCGTCCTCCGCCCATTTCTCATAGGAGAACCGGTTGGAGACCGTCGGCAGGTAGTGCTCGCCGGCGCGGATACGCTTCGCCGTGTCGCGCTCGGACAGGTAGCTGCCCCCGGGCCCAACCCGGGCGACGGACTCGGCTGCCAGGGTCGCGTCCGAGACCTCGACCTCCCCTTGCAGCCGCCGCGCCATCGCCGCCATCTCGTTGTCGACGACCGACTGCGGCAGGTACATCGTGTTGTGCGAGTCGATGAGTCCCCAGCCGGAGATGAGGTCAGGGCGGGCGCCGCAGACGGTGGCGAGCTTGAGCGCCTTCTCGTATCCCGTCTGCACGCCGCTGTGCTTGCTGTCGGTGGAGAGGCCGGGGTTGAGGGTCGGCACGCCGAGGTGGTGGCCGACCTCTGTGGCCATGGCGCCCATGAGCGCGCTCTCCACGTTGCCCATCGAGAAGGTCGTGCGCAGCATGTCGAGCACGCCGGTGCCGGAGCAGAAGATGAGCCGGGCGCCCGGCGCCGCGACCTGCAGCGCCGTAGCGGCGCCGAGAAACTCGGCGACGCCCTGGGCGACGGAGCCGGCCAGCGTGACCGGCGAGGTGGCGCCGGAGATCGCCATCGAGTAGGCGTGGACCGGCACTCCGTGCCGGGCCAGCGCCACGTGCATGTCGAGCGCCGGCCCGTCGATCTGCAGCGGAGAGGCCGCGGTGAGCACGGTCGAGATCCGCGGCCGCTCCCTGAACCGGGCAAGGTCGCCGGCGAGCAGCTCGCAGATGCGGCCGACGGCCGCGGGGTCGTCCGGCGGGTCGACGAAGGTCACGTGCTTGGTCGTCTCGGTGAGCAGCGCGAAGTACTCAACGAGCTCGCGCCGCTCGACGGGCACGTCCGACGCGCTCACCTGCGTCCACATGACGTCGAGCTCCGGCAGCTCGTCCATGAGGCCGGTGCACTCGCGAAGGTCCCGCAGCGTGCTGGCGCGCCGGACACCCGTACGGAAGTCGAGCGTCTTGGCGACGCAGCCGCTGGGCGCGAAGTGGAACGGCTCGCCCTCGGCGAGCAGCACGTCGTCGTCCGGCGTCGCCCCCGCGAGCACGAGCCGCCGAGGGCACTGCGCGAGTGCCCATTCGACGAGCTCTCGTGGCAGACGCGCGACGCCGGTGGTCGTGTCGACGCGCGCGCCGCGCGCGCCGAGCTCCTGCAGCACCGCGGAGCCGGCGAAGCGCATGCCCACGCCGGCGAGCAGCTCCATCGCCTGGTCGGCGATCCGGCTCTTCTCTGCTTCGGAAAGCCAGGTGGTTCTCGCTCTCATCGGCCACACCCTTCCAGGACGACATGGTCGCGCGGCGCCGGCCTTCCGGCACTCCGCGCACCCTTTCACCGCCCGAAAGCGATGTCAAGAAGAGATGACCCGTTCCGAGGAATTCGTCGTCTAACTCGTGTCTTCCGAACGTATGAACTTGCTTTTGCTTACGAAAGCGCAAATGATGACCAGTGGCGATCCATGGACGACCAGGATGGGAGGAGAGTCATGATCAGAGCCGGCCAGGCGCCGTTCGGCACCGTGGAGATGGACGAGCTCGACCGCCGCATCATGAAGCTCCTGCGTCCCAACGCTCGCCGCTCGTACGCCAGCATCGCCCGCGCCGTGGGCGTGTCCGAGCCTACCGTGCGCAACCGCGTCGACCGCCTCGTCGGCAGCGGTGCGATCTTCCCGATGGCCAGGGTCAACCCGGCCGCCATCGGGTTCCCCGTGGACGCCATGGTGGGCATCCGCGTCAACCGCGGCTACGCCAAGGGCGTCGGCGCTCGCCTCGCGGCCATGGAGAACGTGGCCTACGTGGGCTACACGACGGGGTCGTTCGACATCCTCATCGAGGCGCATCTGCCCGACAACGAGGGGCTCTACAAGTTCCTCAACGAGGATCTCGAGGAGATCGAAGGTATCGCGCACACCGAGACGTGGCACATCCTCCGCACCGACAAGACCAATTTCGAGTGGGAGGGCGAGAACGTCGGCAGGGAGCCGCTGGACGGCGCCTCTGACCGGGCGGGAGGGACCTGAGCGGCCGTGTGGGCGCCGGCGCGGTGCCGCGGCGAGCACGCTTGACATCGTTCCACCACTAGGGTGTAGTGACGACTAATTGACCGGTTGATTAGTGTTGGCGCAGCGCTTGGGCGCCCGCTCCGATGGAGGGGAGAGTATGACGAACGAGCCCCGGGTGCCGACCCGCATGGGCGACGGCACCTTCACGCACATGACGCGCAGCGAGATCCGCGCCGACCTCGTCGCCGGCTCGGAGATCGCCGCCAAGCGCGCCAAGGTGCCGCTGCTGACCGACGAGGAGATCGACCACCTGCTCGAGATCTACGCCTCGCCGCTGCGCTTCATCGGCGTCGACGTCGGCGAGGAGATCGTGCTCAGCTGCGACGGCACCGGCATGAAGACGCACGCGACGCGCATCCAGGACCTGCAGAGCTACGAGCAGTGGATGGGCGCCGACCTGCTGGAACTGTGCGTCGGCGACTACTCGCTCAAGGTCGTGCGCACGATCCTCGCCTACGAGGCCCAGTACATGCACGACGCGCAGCTGTGCACCATCGCCCCGCTGCAGTACGGCGTCATGACCAACCTGGGCCTCTACTCCAAGCCCGACGGCCCCTGCGACAACTGGAACGAGCTCTTGCCGCTGGGCAAGATCGCCGAGGCCCGGGCAGCTGAGGAAGAAGCGATCGAGATGGCCGTCGTCGACATGGTCAAGCTGGCCGACTCGCAGTGGGAGGCCGGCGCGGATGCGCTCGACTGGGACACCACCGGCGCCTCCGGTGACCCGGAGTTCCTGGCCGCGCTCAGGGCCACGAAGATCATCCGCGAGAAGTACCCGGACATGGGCGTCGAGCTCGGTATGGCCGGCGAGTTCGTGCTCGGCATGCACGGAGAGCTCGAGTGGGGTGGCAAACGTCTCGCCGGCCTGTGGCCCAAGGACCAGCTGCTACTGGCCCAGGAGGCCGGCGCCACCATGTTCGGCCCCGTCGTCAACATCAACACGGGCAAGTCGCTCGCCTGGAACATGGCGCGCGCAATCGCCCTCATCAAGCCGTGCATGGACGTGGCGACGATCCCGGTGCATCCCAACGCCGGCATGGGCGTCGGCGGCGTGCCGATGTTCGTGCATCTGCCCTCCGACGCGGTCTGCCGCGCTGCCAAGAGCTTCGTCGAGCTGCTGCACGTGGACGGGTTGTAGGTGGGCTCGGGCGATCCCCACGGGATGCACAACGCCCACGCGCAAGCCGCGAGCATCGGCGGTATTCGCGCAGCCGGAGACCTGGTTGCCCGTATGCAGATGACTCGGGGCATGCGCCTCAAGGAAGCCAAGCAGTACGTCGCCGACAAGCTCGGCGTCACCCCCTTCGACCTCTCGGACCCGGTCGTGATGACCGACGTCCGCAACGAGCACGGCTTCGGCCGCGTCCACAGCTACGCGATCAGTCAACCGTGGCAGGCCAACCAGATCGAGGCGAAGTTCAACATCTCCCGCGTGCTGGACGTGCCGATCAACAGCGTCGAGAAGTTCAAGGAACGCACGGCGGGAGGCTGATGAGCATGAAGGACCCACTCAAGCAAGCCATCATCGACGGCGACGAGGGCGTGGCCACGGCGATGACGCAGGCGCTGCTCGCCACCGGCGCCTCGGCCCGGGAGATCCTCGACGAGGCGCTCCTGCCGGGCATGGACGTGGTCGGGGCGCGCATGCGCGAGGGCGAGTGCTTCATCCCCGAGGTGCTGCTCTCCGCCCGCGTCATGCAGAGCTGCCTCGACCTGCTGCGCCCGCACATGGCCGCCGGCGAGGAGGCCGGCGGCGGCACCGTCGTGATCGGCACCGTCGAGGGCGACCTGCACGACATCGGCAAGAACCTCGTCGGCATGCTCCTGCAGGGCGCCGGCTTCACGGTCGTCAACCTCGGCACCGGGGTGACGGCGGCCGCCTTCGTCGCCGCCGTGCAAGGAGCACGAGGCCGGCATCCTCGGCATGAGCGCCCTGCTCACCACCACCCTGCCGCACATGGCCGAGACCATCGCCCTGCTCAAGGCCGAGGGCCTGCGCGAGTCCGTCAAGGTGATGGTCGGCGGCGCCCCGGTGACCGAGGCCTACGCCGCCGAGATCGGCGCCGACGGCTACGGGGCCAACGCGGGCATGGCGGTGGAGCGGGCGAAGGAGCTGGTGGGGTAGGGGCACCCCAAGGAGAGCGGGTGTCTGCGACGACACCCGCCGGGGAGGGCCGCCGGCCGGCGCGACTGCGACGCCTGAGGAGCCGGCCGGCAGTCGTCTCCAGGTCGGAGGAGCGCGGCATCCAGGACGGCGATCACGATGATTCACGGGAGGTCGAGATGAGACGCAATCCGCGCGCGGGAGCGCGCAAGAGCGGCGGCTTCAGGCTCGAGGTGTTCACCGACGATGAGCTGCGGGAGATCCACGGCGCGACGCTCGAGGTGCTGTCGCGCACGGGCGTCTTCGTCGAAGACGACGAGGCCCGCGAGATCTTCGCGGCGGCCGGCGCCGAGGTCGACGACGAGAAGAACGTGGTGCGCCTGCCCGCGCACCTCGTCGAGGACGCGCTCCGCTCGGCGCCCTCCACCGTCGTGCTGTGCGGCCGCGACCCGGCCAGGGACGTCGTGCTCGAGGACGGCCGCGTCGGCTTCACCAACTTCGGCGAGGGCATCCAGGTCGTCGACCCGTACACCGGAGAGCTGCACGAGAGCCGCAAGCAGGACGTCGCCGACTGTACGAAGATCATCGACGCGCTGCCCGAGATCGACGTCGTCGAGCGGCCGCTCGGCGCCCACGACGCGCCGCCGGACACGGCGGCGCTGCACAACGCCGAGGCCATCTTCACCAACACGTCGAAGCACGCCACCATCGGCCCGCTCTCGGGCTTCTGCGCCCGCAAGATGATCGACATGGCGGCGGCGATCGTCGGAGGGCGGGAGCAGCTGCGCCGCCGCCCCATCCTCTCGTTCCTGACGTGTCCGGTGAGCCCGCTCAAGCTGGTCAAGGACGCCTGCGAGATCATCATCGAGGGCGCGCGCTCCGGCATCCCGGTCAACGTGCTCTCGATGGCGATGGCCGGCGGCTCATCGCCGGTGAGCCTCGCCGGGACACTCGTGACGCACAACGCCGAGGTGCTCAGCGGCATCACCCTGGCGCAGCTGACGAAGAGGGGCGCGCCGGTCATCTACGGCTCCTCGACCACGGCGCTGGACCTGCGCTTCGCCAGCGCCTCGGTGGGCAGTCCCGAGTGCGGCATGATCGGCGCCGGCGTCGCCTGCCTCGCGCGCTTCTACCTGCTGCCCAGCTGGGTGGCCGGTGCGTAGGGCGACTCCAAAGTGGCGGACGCCCAATCCGGTCACGAGAAGACGATCACCAGCCTGCTGCCGGCGTTGGCAGGGGCCAACCTGATCTACGGGCTGGGGATGCTGGAGTCGGGCGTCACCATCGATTACGCGCAGCTGGTCATGGACGCGGAGTTCGCGCGCATGGTCAAGTTCTGCGTGCCGGGGATCCCGGTCACCGATGCCACGCTTTCGGTGGACGTCATCGCTGAGGTCGGGCCGTTCAGCGACTTCCTCTCCCACGACGACACCTACAAGGGCATGCGCGGGCAGTCACAGTCGAAGTTCATCGACCGGCGGGTCCGCGAGGAGTGGACCGCCGCCGGCGCGACGACGTTGTATGACCGCAGCCTCGCGGAGGCCCGTCGGATCCTGGAGACACACGTGCCGGAGCCGCTGCCGGACGGCGTGCGGGCAGAACTTAAGTCGATTATCGCTGCTGCGGAGAGCGAATTAGGAGTGCGCTGACTCGCGGGACGGTGTAGTGTTCGGTCTGGCGCGCCCTCGCAGGCTACCGCGCGCCAGACCGAACAACGCCTTTCCAGGAGCGACGATGTCAGAGAGCAGCAAGCAGATCGGCGCCGGCCGCGTCAGCTTCCTTCACGAAGAGCAGAAGCAGCGCATCTACGACACCGCGCTCGGCATCCTCGCCGACATCGGCATGGTCGTCCTCCACGAGGAGGGCGAGCAGGTCATGCTCGACGGCGGCTGCACCAGGGACGCTGCCGGTCTCGTCCACGTCCCGGCAGCCCTCGTGGAACAGGCGCGGGAGTCCGCGCCGGCCAGCTTCGTGGTCTACGACCGGGCAGGCGAGCCGGCCATGGACCTCGGCGGCCTCCGCTCCTACTTCGGCAACGGCTCGGACGTCATGCACCTGCACGACCTCGAGACGGGCGAGCGCCGCCTCGGCAGGCTCGAAGACGTCACCGAGGCGGCGCGTCTCTGCGATGCCTTGCCCGACCTCGACTTCGTCATGTCGGGCGCGTACCCGGACGGCATGGAGGCGCAGGAGGCCTACCCCCGCCAGTTCCGCGCGATGATCGCGGCCACCACCAAGCCACTGGTCATGACCGCCGGCGGCGTCGAGACCGTGGAGCCCATGTGGAAGATGGCGTGCGAGGTGCGCGGCGGCGAGGACTCACTGCGCGAGAAGCCGTACTTCGTCATGTACAACCAGCCGGTCACGCCGCTCAAGCATCCGTTCGAGACCGTCGACAAGCTGCTCTTCTGCGCCGACAAGGGCGTCCCATCCACCTACTGCCCCTCGCCGGTCGCCGGCGGCACCGCCCCGATCACGACCGCCGGGCAGATCACGCTCGGGCTGGCCGAGGCGCTCTTCGGCCTCGTCATGCACCAGCTCCGGGCGCCGGGCGCGCCGTTCGTCATCGGACAGGGCCCCAACACGCTGGACATGGGCACGTCGCAGTCGTCGTACAACTCTCCCGAGTTCATCCGCGCATACGCGTGCGAGGTCGAGATGGCCAAGTGGCTGGACATCCCCAACTGGGGGTTCAGCGGCCACACCGACGCCCAGGTCGTGGACGCCCAGGCCGGCATGGAGGCCGACGAGATCACCAAGCTCTCCATGCAGCTGGGCGCGAACCTCAACCACGACGTCGGCTATATGGACTTCGGCCTTTCCGGGTCCCTTGCCGAAGTCGTGCTGGTCGCCGAGTTCATCGCCCGCAACCGGCGGCTGCTCGCCGAGCTCGAGGTCTCGGACGAGACGCTGGCCGTGGACGTGCTCAGGGCGGTCGGCCCCGGCGGCGACTACCTCGGCCAACGGCACACGAGGCGCCACCTGCGCGGCAACCAGTGGCGCGCCCAGATCCTCAACCGCGCGAGCTACGACCGCTGGTTCGAGGCGGGCGCGCTCGATGCTACCGAGAAGGCCCGGCAGAGGGCGCGCGAGGTGCTCGCGACGCACGAGGTCGTGCCACTGCCTGAGGGGCTGGCCGAACGGCTCGACGCGGTGGTGCCGGCCGGCTGACAGGTCCCTCCGCCCGCTCGTCACCCGCACCGGGTCGCTGCGAGGCAAGGTGCGGGTAGCAGCAGTCGGTTCGGCAGTCGCAGATGGTGGTGTCGCGCTCGACGTCCTGAGGCTGCATCGCCCGGCGACCGTCGCCTGCCCTATCGCCATCGGGCGCCCGGCCGCTCATCGGCGTCCGGTCCGCTTGTGGTACTCCTTGGCCGCCTTGCTGATGGCCTTCGATCGACGGTCCTCCGCGGCCTGGAGACGCGCGTCCGTCTTGGCCGCCATGACCTGCGCCTCGCGCATCAGCTTGTGATAGCTGGTCAGGCGCTCCGGCGGCAGCGCACCCGACTCGACGGCGGCCTGGACCGCGCAGCCCGGCTCGCCGTCGTGCATGCAGTCGCGGAAGCGGCACGACCGGGAGAGCTGCTCGACATCCGGAAACACCGAGGTGATGCCATCCTCCGACCCGGTGAGGCCCAGCGCCCGGAGTCCGGGGGTGTCGATGAGCACGCCGCCGAGCGGCATCTGGATCAGCTCGCGCGCGACCGTCGTGTGACGCCCTCGCCCGTCGCCCACCCGCACCTCGCGCGTCGACTGTCGTTGCTCGCCGAGGAGCGCATTGATGAGGGTCGACTTGCCGGCGCCTGAGGGCCCGACCAGGACCGCGGTGCGGTGATCCGTGATGTACGCCAGGAGCAGCTCCGCGCTGACGCCGGAGCGCGCGTTCGTGACGAGGACGTCCACGCCGGGGGCGACCGACTCGACCGCCCGGCGCGCCGCCTCCGGGTCGGCGGAGAGGTCCGCCTTCGTGAGCACCACCACCGGGTCCGCGTCCGAGTCCCACGCCAGAGAGAGCTCACGCTCGATGCGGCGGAGGTTGGGCGGCTCAGCGATCGGATGGACCACGAAGACGGTGTCGATGTTGGCCGCCAGGACCTGGATGTCGGAGGCCTTCCCCGGGTCGCCGCGCGTGATGGCGCTGGCGCGCTCCAGCACGGTCTCGATGAGCGGGGCATCGAGGTCGGCGCCGGCCAGGACGGCGACCCAGTCGCCGACGGCCGGCATGTCGACCGTGCCGCGAGCGGCCTTCAGGAGACGGGCGGACAGCTGCGCGCGCACGATGCCCTCCGGCGTGGCGATCAGCGCACTGCCGCGGTCGTTGCGGACCACGCGGGCGGGCGTCAGCCCCTGTCGAGCGAGAGGCTCGAAGAGAGCCTGCCAACGCGGGGAATACCCGAGTGCCCGAAGTGCGGGGATGTCGGCCAGCGTCACCTTTCCGCATCCGGCCTGGACGACCGGCTCAGAACTCCGGCGGGAGCTCCATCATCTGCGCGGCGGTGAAGACGGGCCCGTCCTTGCACACGTACACGGGCCCGATATTGCAGCGGCCGCACTTGCCGAGCCCGCACTTCATGCGGTTCTCGAGCGTGGTGAAGATGGCGTCGTCGGCGAAGCCGAGCTGCTGGAGCACCGGCAGCGTGAGCTTGACGACGATGGGCGGGCCGCAGAGGACGGCGATGGCGTTGTCGGCCTTGGGCGCCGTCTTCTCGACGATCGGCGTGACGTAGCCGACGTCGCCGGTCCAGTCCTTGGTCTCGCCACCGGGGTCGACTGTCGTGACCATTCTGACGTCGGAGCGCGAGCCCCATTCCTCCAGCTCGCGCTTGTACACCAGGTCGTCGACAGAGCGGGCGCCGTAGACGATGGTCACGTCACCGAACTCGTCGCGGCGGTCGAGGACGTTCCAGATGACGCAACGGACCGGCGCGAGGCCGATACCGCCGGCGACGAAGACGACGTCCTTGCCCTTCCAGTCGTCGACCGGGAACCAGTTGCCGTAGGGGCCGCGGAAGCCGACGGTGTCGCCGATGTTGACCTCACGCAGGGCGTTGGTGACCTTGCCGACCGCTTTGAAGCTGCACTCGATGGAGCCTCGCCTGGTGGGAGAGCTGGCGATGCAGAAGGTGCTCTCGCCGGCGCCGAAGACGCTGTACTCGCCGAACTGCCCGGCCTTGAAGTCGAAGGCCTCACGAACGGCCTCGTCCTGGAACTCGAGGCGGAGGGTGCGCGTGTCGGAGGTCTCGTCGACGAGCTCGGTGACCGTGGTGAGAAGCGGCTGATAGATGTTCACGATGCGGCCTCTGCGGGTTCGGCGTCGGCGTCGCCGGGGCGTCGCGCCGCGATGTCGATCGCCTGCAGGATCTCGACAAGGTCCTGGCCGGCATGGCAGACGCGCGTGCAGCGGCCGCAGCCGGTGCAGAGGACCTCGCCGAACTTGAGCGGGTAGATCGCGAACTTGTGGTTGATGCGCTGGCGATAACGGACGTGCTGGTTGTCGCGCGGGTTGTGCCCACTGGCGTGCAGCGTGAAGGTCGGCGCCTGGCAGGTGTCCCAGCAGCGGCGGCGCGTGCCGCGGCCGACGCCCTCTTCTTCGTCGACGATGTCGAAGCAGTGACAGGTGGGGCAGACGCTGGCGCAGGCGCCGCAGCCGTTGCAGCGGATGGCCAGGTGCGAGAGCAGCGGGTCCTCGAAATGCGTGTCGATCCAGTCGCGCACGGAGGCCGCGTCGATCTCGAGATTGGCGGCGACGCGGGCGCGCGCGGCTGCACGCTCGTCGTCGGCCTGGCGGCCGAGCGTGTCGGCCGCGACGTCCGCGGAGAAGCGCGCCTTGTGGTCGTCCGCCAGGGCGCGACCCTTGTCCGTGGCCGGCTCGTAGATGTACCCGCCGTCGACCGGCGTGAGCAGGCCGTCGGCGCCCTTGACGTCGTCCGGGGCGGTCGCGACGGCCGTGCAGAAACAGCTGTCGTCGATCACGGGACAGGCGAGGTTGATGATCGTGGTCGCCTCGCGGCGGCCGTTCCAGAGCTCGTCCTCGTAGTCCCAGTTCATCACCTGGTCGACGACGGCGAGGGCGGCGCTGTCGCAGGGCTTCGCCGCCAGCACGACGCGCGGGGCGAACTCTATCGGCACCTCCTCGACCTCGATCGTCGTGCCCTTCTGCTTCCAGCGGCAGAGCGCCTCGTGCTCGGGCAGGAAGTAGCCCTTGAGCGAGAGCTGCGGCAGGCCGCGGCTGAGGTCCATCTCGTCGCCGTCGGCGATGGCGCGGTAGTCGATGTCGATGGCCACCGCCCCCGGCAGCGTGCACGCCGAGGCGGCGATGGCCGAAGGTGACTGGCAGATGTCGGTGGCGACGGGGGCGATCACGTCCGTGCCCGCGCCCAGAAGGTCGGCGGCGAGGCCACGCAGGTCCGTCTCGGAGATGAAGTAGCGGTCGCTCACTTGATGAACTCCTGCTGGTCGTCGAGACGGTAGTCGCCGATCGGCGCTGCGTTCTCGGGGTCGTCGCTCACGGTGTAGTCGTAGCGGTCGTGCATGATCTGCTGCAGCTTGCGGTTCACGAGGCTGAGCGGGATCCCGACCGGGCAGAATCGTTCGCACTCGCCGCAGTCCACGCAGCGGCCGGCGAGGTGGATCGCCCGTGTGACGTTCCAGCTCAGGTTGCCGCGAGGGTGTGCCGCCGACTCGATCCACTGTGGCTGTGTCTTCTCGACGATGCAGCGTTCGCAGATGCACAGTGGGCAGACCTGACGGCAGGCGTAGCAGCGCACGCACTTGTTGAACTGCTCCGTCCAGAACGCCCAGCGCTCTTCCATCGGGAGGCCGTCCAGCGCGGCGACACGCTCGTCGATGGTCATGACCGGTCGCGGGGGCTCCGGCTGCGGCTCGCCGACGAGGTGATCCGTGAGCGACGGCTCGCGGTTGTCGCAGCCGTAGCAGCGTGGCGCCACGTTCTCCGGCGTGAGGGCCAGCGCGGCGGGCAGCTCGTTCTCCTCGAGCACGCCGCCGCAACGCACGCCGATCAGGACGACGTGGTCGCGGCCCAGCTGCGCCTCGCGCAGCAGCCCGGCGACCGCCTTGACGTCGCACCCCTTGACGACGAGCCCGATCTTGCCCAGCTCGGCGACGTGGTCGCGGCGGGGGTTGAGGTAGGTCACGAGGTTGTGCACGCAACGGGTGTCGAAGATGAGCTTGTCGGCGTCGGCTGGGTCGCTGACGAAGACCGGCCGGGCGCCCCTGCGGGCGTCCTCGTAGCCGATGATGACGCGCACGTCGCCGGCCTCGAGCAGCTCGCGGGCGATGCGCTGCAGCTCGGCGACGCCGGTGTACACGGGGGCGGCCTCGGTCATGGCGCCACCTCCGCTCCGGCCCCGGCTGCCGGCGCGGGTTCGGCGGCCGGCGCAGCCGCGCCGGCGTCCGGCGCCAGCGCCCGGTAGGCCTCGTAGGGGCCGAGCTCGCGCACGCCTCGCACGGCCTCGTCGACGACGTCCTTCCACTTGGCGCCCTCGCTCGCCGAGACCCAGCTGAAGGTGATGCGTCCCGGGTCGACGCCGATGAACTGCATGATGTCGTGGAACACGGCGAACCGCCGCCGGGCATGGTAGTTGCCCGAGGTGTAGTGGCAGTCGGCGGGATGGCAGCCGCTGACGATGACGCCGTCGGCGCCGCGCTCGAACGCCTTGATGATGAACAGCGGGTCGATGCGCCCCGTGCAGGGCAGGCGGATGATGCGTACGTTGCTCGCCATGTGCAGGCGGCTGGTGCCGGCCAGGTCGGCCCCCGTGTAGGTGCACCAGTTGCAGACGAAGGCGGTGATGCGAGGTTCGAAGTCGGTCATCGTCACTCCCACGCGCAGAGCGCGTTGATCTCGCTGTAGACCTGCTCGTCGGTGAACGTCTCGAGCTCGACGCTCTTGCTCAGGCACACGGCCTGGCAGGTGCCGCAGCCCTGGCAGACGCCGGGGTTCACGTAGGCGACGTTGCCGCAGACCTGGCCGTCGACGGTGCAGATCTCGCGCTTCTCGATGGCCCCATAGGGGCACACCAGCTCGCAGCGCATGCAGCCGATGCACGTGTTCTCGTTGACGACCGCGACCGCGGGCTCACGCTCGAGCTCGTCGGCGCTGAAGAGCGCGAGCACCTTGGCGCCGGTGGCGCTCGCCATAGCGACGGCGTCGGGGATGTCGCGCGGCGCCTGGCAGGCGCCGGCCACGAAGACGCCGGCCGTGTTGGTCTCGACGGGGCGCAGCTTGGGGTGCGCCTCGTTGATGAAGCCGTGTTCGTCGGTGCTCACGCTGAGCTTCTGGGCGAGCTCGCGGATGCCGTCCTGGGGGCGGATGGCCGTGGCCAGCACCACCATGTCGGCGTCGATGACGACCTGCTCGCCGCTCAGCGTGTCGAAGCCCCAGACCTTGACCTTGTCGCCGTCGCGGAAGATGCGGCTGACGCGGCCGCGGACGTACTCGGCGTGGTCTTCTTCGATGGCGCGCCGGCTGAACTCGTCGTAGCCCTTGCCGGCGGCGCGGATGTCCATGTAGAAGGCGATCGCTCGCCCGTCGTGCACCTTGTGCCTGTAGAGCATCGCGTGCTTGGCGTTGTACATGCAGCAGATCTTGCTGCAGTACGCCATGCCTTTGTCGGGGTCGCGGGAGCCGACGCAGTGGACGAAGACCACCGTCTTCGGCTCCGTGCCGTCGGAGGGCCTGAGGATCGCGCCCGCGGTGGGCCCGCTGGCCGACGCCAGACGCTCGAACTGCAGGCCGTCGATGACGTCCGGCACCTCGCCGTACCCGTACTCGCCGTAGCCCTTGAGTCCCTCAGGCTGCTCGCGGCCGATGTCGTAGACCTTGTAGCCGGTCGCGACGACGATCGCTCCGACCTCCTCGGTCACGAAGGTGTCCTCGGTGTCGTAGTCGATGGCCTTCTTGAGGCACGCCTCGGCGCACTTGCCGCAGGCGTCCTTCTTGAGGCCCTTGCGGCGGCCCTTGAAGAGCGTGCAGTTCTCGCGGTCGAGCACGGGGATGTTGGGGACGGCCTGCGGGAACGGCACGTAGATGGCCGTGCGGTTGCCGAGTCCCGCCTCGAACTCGCTGGGGATCTTCTTGGACGGGCACACTGCCTGGCAGTCGCCGCAGCCGTTGCAGAGGTCCTCGTTCACCGACCGCGCCTTCTTGCGGACGGTGACCTCGAAGTTGCCGATGTAGCCGTCGACCTTCTCCACCTCGCTCCACGTATGGAGCTTGATGTTGGGGTGCTGGTACGCCTCGACCATGCGAGGGGTGAGGATGCACTGCGAGCAGTCGAGTGTGGGGAAGGTCTCGCTCAGCTGGCTCATGTGGCCGCCGATGGACGCTTCCTTCTCGACCAGGATGACTTCGTGACCGCCGTCGGCGATGTCGAGCGCCGCCTGGATGCCGGCGATGCCGCCGCCGATGACCATGGCTCGCTTGGTGACCGGGATCTTGATCGTCTCGAGCGGACGGTTGTGCTTGACCTTCTCGATGATCGTGCGGCCGATGTCGATGGCCTTGGCCGTCGCCGCGTCCTTGTCCTCGTGGATCCAGGAGCAGTGCTCGCGGACGTTGGCCATCTCACACATGAACTTGTTGAGGCCGGCCTGGTCGCAGGCGCGGCGGAAGGTCTTCTCGTGCATGTGCGGCGAGCAGGCGGCGATGACGACGCCGGTGAGGTCGTTCTCCTCGATGGCCTTCTTGACGAGGGCCTGACCCGGGTCGGAGCACATGTACTTGTAGTCCTCGGCGACGGCCACGCCCGGGTGGTCCTTGAGGGCCTCCGCGACGGCCGCGCAGTCGACGGTGCGGGCGATGTTCTCGCCGCAGTGGCAGACGAAGACGCCGATGCGGCTCATGCGTCACCTCCGGCGTCGGGGGCGTCGGCGGCCGGAGCGGCTTCGCCGCCTGCCGCCTTGGCCGCCTTGGCCTCGGCCTCTTTGGCGGCCCGGGCGGCGGCCTTGGCGGCCTTCTCCTCCGCCGCCTTCTGCTCGTCCGCGACGCGCTGCGCTGCGCGGACGCCCAGATCGGCGAGCAGCGGCTCGGTAGCGATGAAGTGACGCTTGAGGCCGAGGGGCTCGGGCGGCAGCCCGAGGGCGAGGCCGACGACCTGGGTGATGAACAGCACCGGCATCCGGGGCTCGCCGCGCGACTCCATGGCCTTCTGGCGCAGGTCGAGGTTGGTGTGGCAGAGCGGGCAGGCCACCACCAGGGCCTCAGCGCCCTGGCGCCGGGCGTCCTCGATGATCGCCCTGCCCATGCGCAGCACGGACGAGGTGCGGCTGACGCTGAAGGCGCCGCCGCAGCACTCGACCTTCATGTTCCAGTCGACCGCCTCGGCGCCGCAGGCCTCGATGACCTCGTCCATGAACATGGGCTGCTCGGGGTCGTCGCCGCCGCTGAGCTCCGGCGGGCGGACGAGCAGGCAGCCGTAGTAAGCCGCGAGCTTGGCGCCGACGAGAGGGTTGGGCGTGGGCCGCGGGGCCGCTGCTCTCTCGGCGATGTCGGCGACCGCCTCCCGGAGGACGTTGACGACGCTGAGCACCTCGACGGAGTTGGCGAAGGGGCGGCCGAGGATGTCCGGCATCTGCTCGCGGACGCTCGCGTCCTCGGCGACTGCGACTCGGGCGGCCGCGAGGCGGTTGTAGCAGGCGGCGCACGGCGCCAGCACCTTGTCGAAACCGGCAGCCTCGGCCAGGGCCAGGTTGCGGGCCGGCAGGGCTACGCTCAGCAGATGGTCGGTGGTGTGGGCGCTGCTGGCGCCGCAGCAGTTCCAGTCGGGGATCTCGGCGACGGCGATGCCGAGGGCCTCGACCACGGCGCGCAGGCTCTCGTCGTACTCGGGCTCCGTGCCGTGCAGGGAGCAGCCGGGATAGTACGCGAGGACGCTGGCGGGCGCCTGGGCCGCGGCGGCGGGCGCCGCGGCGGCGTCGACGACGGTGCTCATGGGGTCACCCCGCACTTGTCGAAGATGCGTCTGACCTCGGCGACTCCCTTGATCTTGTCGGGCATGATGCCGAGCTTGCCGCGAGAGAGCAGGCCGGGGGTGTTGGTCACGTCGTTCATGAGCGCACCGCTGCGCAGCTTGTAGCCGATGACGAGACCCACCTCGTGCAGGCGCCCGTTGGCGCGGATCTGCTCGAGGAACGACTTGTGGAAGGCGCCGACGGTCCGGGGCATGACCGCCAGACCCGACTCGATGGCGATCTCGCGCAGGGCGTCGATGACGGCGGCGGGATCGCAGCCGTTGGGGCAGCGGGCGCTGCAGGTCTCGCAAGTGAGGCAGAGCCAGACGGACTCGTCCTGGAGGGCCCGCTCACGTGCCCCGTACATCACGTGGCGCATCACCTGGTGTGGTCGCAGGTCGGATTCGGACGCCATCGGACAACCCGCGGAGCACTTGCCGCACTGGTAGCACGTCGCGGGGTTGATGCCGGTGGCGGCCTCGATCTCGGCGGCGAGTGGGCGGAGTGTGCTGCTCGTCATCGTGGCGTCCGGTCCTTCTGGAGGGGTCAGGTGGCTCCACGGCCGCCTGCCGGATTCCGTGTACGCGAGGGGCGAGTGCACCCTCGAGTGCAAGTATAGAAGGCAGGCATGTGATTGGGCAAACAAGCGCCGCCGGCCGCCAACGCCGTCACCCCTCGCGTCACTCCCCCTGGCTCGGGGACGTCCGCAGCGACTCGGCCGGGTCCGGCGCCCACACGGGCGAGAGAGCCTTCTTCACGAGCGCCGTGGAGTCCCCGCCGGTCGCCGGCATCAGGTAGATGGTGCCCGTCCGCCACTCCGTCTCGCGGTCGTACCCCGCCCAGGCGATGGTCGCGCCGTCGGGAGACCAGGAGAGGTCCTGGACGACGGTGTTCGTGGCGCGCGCGATCTCGGCCGGCGCGCCGCCGGCCGAGATGTCGAACCGCCAGAAGATGACGGGTCCGGCGCCGGTGCCCGACCTGATGGACTGGCCGGTGAAGACCACCCTGGTCCCTTGCGGGTCCCAGGCGTAGCCCGCCGGCATGAGCGCCTCCTTGGCCGGCATGAGCGTCGACCCGTCCGTGCCGACGACGGTGTAGCTGGTCCCGACATCGCTGCCGGCGCGGCGGTAGATGACGGCCTTGCCGTTCGGCGAGATCAGGGGATCGTCGAAGGCCCGCGCGTTGACGTCGAACAAGGCCTCGTTGACGCCCAGCTCGGTCACCAGTCCGGAGCCTCGGTCGAGCACCTTGAGCCGCTCCTTGGCGGTCACCTGGCCGTACTGGCCGGTCTTGACGTCGGTGTAGGTGACGAAGCAGACGGTCGCGCCGTCACGGGAGGCGCTGACGGAGACGCCGCGGAGCGGCACGCCGCCGCCGTCGAGCAGCAGCTGGAAGCTCCCGGTCGCCACGTCGAAGACGAGGAGATCGGCGGTCTGGCCGGTCGCCTCGGGCTTCTCGGTGAAGCCGGCGACCAGCAGCTCGCCGGGAGACAGCCACGCGACGCTGTCCACCGCCACGACGTCGGGCGCGCCGGCCGTCGCCTGCCGCGCGGCGCCGGTCGCCGTATCGAAGAGCCAGAGGTCGCTGTGCTTGAAGGTCCCTGCCACGCAGGCAAGCCATGCACCGTCTGGCGAATAGGCGACCTGCAGGATCTGCTCGCCGCTGAAGCGGGCGATGGGCTCGACGGTGCCGTCCGCGGCGATCGTCGCGAGCCGGTCGGCCTGTGGACCGACGGCGCCGGCGAGGTACTGGCCGAGCGCCGGCGTGGGCGAGATGAGCACGGATGTGCTGGCCGACGGCGCCGGAGAGGAGTCGCCCGTCGACTGCCCGTCCGCGCGCAGGAGGAAGACATACACGAGGACTGCCACCGCCGCGATCAGCGCCAGGGCGATGACGACGATCGACCACGCCGGCCTGCCCCCTCCCGGCGGCTCCGTGGCGTCGACGGCCGCGCCGCAGCCCTGGCAGAAGCGGGCGTCGTCGTCGTTGGCGCGCCCGCAGGTGGGGCAGCTTCTGGCCATGTCCCCTCCAGGTATGGTCAGCCGGGTCGTCGACAGGCATCGTATCCGCTGGACGGCCGGCGGGACAGGGGGCTCGCCGTCGTGTTTGCGCGCGGCTCGTCAGCCGGCGAGCTCGGCGCGGACCTGCCCGCGGCCGAGGAGCATGAGGGCGACGGCGGCGAGCGCCACCGCCGCCCCGTAGGCGAACGTCGCCCACGGGCCCCAGGCGCTCCAGAGCAGGCCGGCGATGGTGCTGGCGGCGAAGGTCGCCAGGCCCGTCGCCGTGTAGTAGAGGCCGAGCGCCGAGGCGCGCTCGCCCGTAGGGATGGCGCGCCCGATGAGCGCCTTGCTCGTCCCCTCGGTGGCGGCGATGTAGAGGCCGTAGCCGGCGAAGAGCCCCGCCAGCGCCCAGCCCGAGCCGGCGGCGGCGAGGCCGACGTACACGGCCGCGAACACGACGTAGCCGGCGATCACCAGCGGGTACTGGCCGACACGGTCGCTCAGGCCTCCCAGCGGCAGCGACCCCGCCGAGTACACGACGTTGTAGAGCACGTAGAGCAGGATGACCGCCGAGGTGCTCAGCCCGATGTCCTTGGCCTTGAGCAGGATGAAGGCATCACTGGAGTTGCCGACCGCGAAGAGCAACGACCCGGCGAGGAGCCAGCGGAACGCCGGGGAGCTGGGCAGGGAGAGGCAGAACGCGCGCCGCTGCGGCTCCTCGCGGCGCTCCCGCACGAGGAAGACGATGGCGACGACGCTGAGCAGCCCCGGGATCACGGCGATGGCGAAGATCCAGCGGAGAGGGACGTCTGCCTGGACCAGCGCGAGGGCGACGAGCGGACCGAGGACGGCGCCCATGGTGTCCATGCTGCGGTGCAGGCCGAAGGCGAGGCCCTGCTGGCCCGGAGCGGTGTTCGCCGCGATGAGGTCGTCGCGCGGGGCTGTGCGCATGCCCTTGCCGAGGCGATCGGTGAAGCGGCCGGCGAGGGCCAGCGGCCATCCGGCCGCGAGGGCGATGCCCAGCTTTCCGAGCGCGCCGAGGGTGTAGCCGCCGAGCACGAAGGGTTTGCGGCGGCCGGTGTAGTCGGCGGCCTGCCCGAAGGGATACTTGGTGATGCTCGCCGTCGCCTCGGCGATGCCCTCGATCAGCCCGAGCACCGCGACCGGCGCGCCGAGCACCGTGGTCACGAAGATCGGGAACAGCGGATAGGCGATCTCCGAGCTGAGGTCGGCGAGCAGGCTCACGAGGCCGAGCCTGCGGACGTTGGGATCCAGTCTGCGCAGCCTGGCGAGCCGGCGCCGGGGGTGCGGGACCGTCATGGCTACCGCGGCGCCCGGCGCCGGCCGCGCCTCAGAAGGCTCCGGGGCCGGTGTAGGCATCCAGGCCGGCGCCGGCCTCTTCGTAGATGCCCCACACCTTCTTCACCGGGGTCAGGTTCTTCCAGAATCCCTTGCTGCCCTTGGGTGTGATGAGGATGTCGCCGGGGCCGGCCACGTGGACGTCGCCGTCGTCGTCGGTGACCTCGACCTGGCCCTCGATGATGTAGGCGACCTCGTGGTACGGGCGCTCGAAGTGCCGTCGCTGCACGTCGCGCCGCCAGAGCCCGAAGCTGAACTTGTCGTCCACCGACATCGCGGCGGTGGCCTCCTGGCCCGGAGGGTCTGTCTCCTCCGGGTACCGCATCGCCTCTTCCCAGATGACGTCCTCAGACTTGATGACGCGGATCTTCGTGTCGGCCAAGTCGCCCATTGCCCCTCCCGATCGCCTGTGGCGGCGTAGAATGGCCGGTGCGCCTGCGGGGCACCGCCAGTTGAGCCGGCCGCGCCGTTCGATCGCGGCGCTCCGGCGCAGCCATTGTATGCCCGGCGACGCCAGACGTGTCCGTCGTCGGAGGAGGTCCGTGGTGGAACTGCAATCGGCGCTCGAGGAGCGTGCCCTCCAGGCCGTGCGTGATGCGAAGGACGAGCTCGTGGGCCTCACGGCCGAGCTCGTGGCGTGCGACACGACGGCGCGGCACCCCGGCGACCCGGCGCGCGACGAGGAGAAGCTGCAGCGGCTCCTGGCCGCGCGGCTCGAAGCGCTGGGCGCGGCGCCGGACCTGTGGGAGCCGGAGCCGACCGGGGCCGGCGACCGCTTCGTGCCGGCCGGCCTCGACTTCGTGGGCCGGCCGCAGCTCGCCGCCGTCCTCCCCGGCTCCGGCGGCGGCCGCAGCATCCTGCTCAACGGCCACATCGACGCCGTGGACGTCGAGCCGCGCGAGCAGTGGCTCAGCGACCCCTTCGTCCTCACGGAGCGGGACGGCTACCTGTTCGGGCGCGGCGCCAACGACATGAAGGGCGGGATCGCCGGCCTGATCATCGCCCTGGAGGCGTTGCACCGCCAGGGCGTCCGTCTGGCCGGCGACGTCGTCTTCTGCACGGTCACCGACGAGGAGTCGTCGGGCGCCGGCGGCCGTGCGGCGGTCACGCACGGCGTCTGCGCCGACGCCGGCATCGCCGCCGAGGCGACCGACTTCGACGCCTGGGTCAGCTGCCGGGGCACGGTGACGCCGACGATCACCGTGGCCGGCCGCGCCGGCCACGCCGAGATGCCGCAGCCGGACTGGCGCGACGGCGGCGCGGTCAATGCGATCGAGAAGCTCGTCACCGTGCTCAACGGGGTGAGCGCGCTGCGTGAGGAGTGGAGTGCGCGCCCAGACCACCTGCACCCGCTGCTCGCGCCCGGCGACGTCGTCCCCACGGTCGTCCACGGCGGCACCTGGATGGTGACGATTCCGGCGTCGTGCGACGTCACCTGCGACATCACGTACCTGCCGCAGCACGTGGACGCCGAGGGGACGGGGAAGGCGGTCGAGGCCGAGGTGATCGACCGACTCACCAGAGCCGTCGCCGCCGACCCGTGGTTCGCGGAGCACCCCCTGACGTTCACGTGGACGGAGGACGTCGTGCCCGCCGAGATGCCGGCCGACCACCCGCTGGTGACGACCGCGCTCGGCTGCGCCGGCGCGCTCGGCCACCGCGGCCGGCCAGCCGGCCTCAACAGCTGGCACGACGCGGCCACCTTCACGCGCGCCGGCACGCCGACCTTCAGCTTCGGGCCGGACGGCATCGAGACGGCGCACGCCGTCAACGAGCGCGTGAGCGTCGGCGGCCTGGTCGACTTCAGCGCGGCCATCGCGCTGACGATGATGCGCTGGTGCGGGGTGTCGTGATGTGCAGCGCGACAGCCGCGGACGAACGGGGAGCGTCGGCCGACGGTAGGCATCTCCGGCGGAGAGCGGCCACTCCGCAGCCGTCACGGTAACGTATCGCAGAATAGGTATTGCACGATGAAGGGCATAATCGTATCGTGTAGTACATGTCCTCGCCGGTTCCCGAGACCAGTTCGATCGCCGTCCGACTGCGCGACGCTCTCGCCGCGCTCCCGCGCGGTGAGCGCAGCGTCGCGCGGGCGCTCCTCAACGCGTATCCCATCGCCGGCCTGGGGACGCTGGCGGAGCTGGCGGCGCGCTCCGGCGTCAGCACGCCGACCGTGCTGCGCCTGCTGACCCGTCTGGGCTTCGAGGGATTCTCCGACTTCCAGCGCGCCCTTCACGTCGAGCTCAACGAGAGGCTGGCCAACGTCTACGAGGACTATCGCGACGACGCCGTCGATCAGGGCAGCATCGGCGTCGCGTCGCTGGCCTTGGCTGCCAAGGCGCTGGAGGGAACCGCCAAAGCCTTCACGGAGGAGGAGTTCGCGTCCGCGGTCCGTCTGCTCGCCGACCCGCGGCTCACCGTGTTCGCGATGGGTGGCGCGTTCAGCCAGTCGCTGGCATCGCTGCTGGCGCGGCATCTGGCCGTCCTTCGGTCGCGGGTGCAGTGCCTCCCCTGCGGATCGGCGGAGCTGATGACCACGCTCGCCGAGGCGGGCAGGCGCGACGTGCTGGTGGTGTACGACTTCCGCCGGTATTCGGAGTCCACTCTCGCCGTGGCCCGGCACGTCGCCGAGCGCGGCGGCCGTGTCGTCCTCGTCACGGACCGCTGGTTGTCCCCGGTCGCGTCGTTCGCCGAGAGCGTGCTGGTGGCGAGGACCGAGTCCGCCTCGCCCTTCGACTCGCTCACGGCGGCGACGGCGCTCACCGAAGCGCTGGTCGCCGGGGTGAGCGCGCTCCTCGGGACCGACGGTCGGGCGCGCGCGGAGGCCATCGCGAGGCTGGACGACGTCATCGCGCAGGAGCCTCGCGATGGGGCCATCGGGACCGACAAGGGCGACGGCGGCCGATGATGGCCGACCGGATGCCCCCGACGGAGAGTGCTGTGGCGGTCGCCGTGGCGGCTGCCGAGCACGCCCGCCTACGGCTGCAGGCTTCGCTCGAGCGGCTGGAGCGGCTCGTGCTGATCGACAGCGGCGCAGACGCGCCGGCCGGCCGCGAGGAGGTCGCCGGCCTGCTCGCGGAGTGGGCGGCCGACATCGGTTGCGAAGTGGAGCTGATCCCCGGCGCGGGCGGCAGCACCGTGCTGGCGAGACTCGTCGGCGGAGGCGGTCGACGCGTCGCGCTGCTGGGCCACCACGACACGGTCTTTCCGGAGGGTTCCGCCGCGCGGCTCGGCTTCGTCGTCCGCGACGGCTGCGCCTTCGGACCCGGCGTCGCCGACATGAAGGGCGGTCTGCTGCTCGGGCTGGCGGCGATGGAGGCGCTCGCCGCAGGCGAGCGCCGCTTCGCCGCCGTCGACTTCGTCAGCGTCCCGGATGAGGAGACGCGTCCGGCGGGCCCGCCCGATGGGTTCGATCGCATCCGCGGCGCCGACGCCTGCCTGGTGCTCGAGTGCGCCCGCCAGAACGGCGACCTCGTGTACCAACGCAAGGCCCAGGCGAGCCTGACGCTGGTCGCCCGCGGACGCGGCGCGCACGCCGGCACGCACCCCGAGCGGGGGCGCAGCGCGCTCCTCGCGCTGTGCCGCGAGGCGCTGCGCGTCGACGCCCTGAACGGCGTCCGCCCGGGGCTGACGGTCACGGTCGGCACGCTCCACTCGGGTACCCATTTCGCGACCGTCCCGGATCACGCCGAGGCCGATGTGGACGTCCGCGCCTGGGACGCGGATGACGTCGCCTGGGCGCTCGATCGGGTGCGCGACACCGGTGTCCACGACGGCGTGTCGTTCGACGTAGGGAGGCTCTCGCGCTGGCCGGGTATGGCGCCGACCGCGGCCTCCCGTGCGCTCCTCGAGACGGCCGAGGCGCTTGGTCCCCGGCTCGAGACGCCGGTGGGTAGGCGGCGCACGGGAGGTTCCAGCGACGGCTGCTCTACCGCCGCCGCCGGCATCCCGACCCTCGACGGCCTGGGACCGATCGGCGGGCACGACCACTCGCCAGACGAGTACATCGACATCGACTCCTGGCCGGCGCGCTGTGGGCTGCTGGCCGGCCTCGTGACTGGAGTCCCTGAGACGCACGAAGGAGGAGCCACATGACCGACACCCGGGACCCGTCCGCCGGCGGGAGAGAGAGCCGCCTGGGAGCCGGCGCTCACGCGGGTCCGGTCACCCGCGAGGAGCTGCTCGCGCTCATCGCCGCCGGCGACGTCGAGACCGTGGTCCTCGCCGCCCCGGACCGCTACGCGCGGCTCTTCGGCAAGCGCGTCCACGCGCCGTTCTTCGCCGAGGACCCGGAGCAGGGCATGATGACCTGCTCGGTCAACGTGGCCTGGGACCTCGGCCAGGACTTCGTCGGGCGCCTGGACTACACCGGCTGGCACACCGGGTACCACGACATGCGCGGGCGCCCGGACATGGCGACCGCGCGGGTGCTGCCGTGGGCGGACAAGACGGCGCTCATCCTCTGCGACCTGGTGGAGGAGGACGGCGCCGACATCCCCGTGGCCCCGCGCACGATGCTGCGCGCGCAGCTCGAGCGCGCCGCCGCGGCCGGCTTCACGTGCAAGACCGCCTCCGAGCTCGAGTTCCACGTGTATCGGGAGAGCTACGACGCGGCGCGCGCCAAGGGCTACCGCGATCTCACGCCCGCGCCGGGCTACTGCAGCGACTACCTCATCCTCGCCCAGGCGCAGGTCGAGCCGTTCCTCGCCGACGTGCGCCGCGTGCTTACCGATGCCGGCGTCCCGGTGGAGTGCAGCAAGGGCGAGTACGGCTGGGGTCAGACGGAGGTGAACCTGCGCTACGCCGAGGCCATGGAGTCCGCCGACCGTCACGTGCTCTACAAGGAAGGCGTCAAGGAGCTCGCCCAGCGGCACGGCCTGAGCGCTACGTTCATGGCGCTGCCGTTCGCGGGGACGGCGGCGTCCGCGCAGCCGCCGTCGGGCTCGAGCTGCCACATCCACGTCAGCCTCTGGGACGGGGACGGCGCGGAGAACCGGTTCGCCGCCGAGGGCGAGGAGCCGCCGGACGCGATTCGGCACTTCCTCGGCGGCCTGATGCGCTGCATGCCCGAGCTGATGCCGCTGTACGCGCCCAACGTGAACTCCTACAAGCGGCTGCGGGGCGAGGACTTCGCCCCGTGCTCCAACGCCTGGGGGTACGACAACCGCTCGGTAGCGTTCCGGCTGGTGGGCGAAGGCGCCGCGGCGCGCATCGAGAACCGCGTGCCCGGCGCCGACGTCAACCCCTATCTGGCCTACTCGGCGATGATCGGGGCGGGGCTCTACGGCATCGAGCACGGGCTCGAACCGGGACCGTTCGCCGCCGACAACGCGCGCGAGATGCCCGGCGTCGAGCGCCTGCCGCGTTCGCTGGCCGAGGCGCTGGCGCGCTTCCGCGACTCCGAGCTGGCGGCCGAGATCCTGACCCCCGACGTGGTGCGGTACTGCACCACGTTCATCGAGCACGAGCTGGAGATGTACGAGAGCGCGGTCACCGACTGGGAGCGCGCAGCCCTCTACGAGCAGGCCTGACGGCAACGACGCGCGCCCGGCCCGCAGGGGGAGGGCGCGGAGACGAGGAGACACACATGGGTGACAGACTCGAAGGCAAGGTGGCGCTCATCACCGGCGCCGGCATGGGCATGGGCCGCGAGGCCTGCGAGGTGTTCGCGCGTGAGGGCGCACGCATCGTCGCGCTCGACGTGGACGAGGCGGCGCTGGCGGAGACGGCCGCCGCCGTCACCGGCGCCGGCGCCGGCGGGGAGATCCTCACCTGCGCCGCCGACGTCGCCGACGAGGCGGCCGTGCAGGCCGCCGTGGAGGCGGGCTGCGCCCGCTTCGGCGGCCTGCACATCCTCTACAACAACGCCGGTGTGCTGTGGCGCGACAAGGACTTCGGCGTCCTCGACACCGACTCCGACGTCTGGGACCGCGTCATGGCCATCAACCTCAAAGGCATGGTCTGGGTGTGCAAGTACGGCGTGCCGAAGCTGATCGAGGGCGGCGGCGGCGCGATTGTCAACGTCGGCTCGGTGTCCGCGCTGCTCGGCGACCCGGTGCCCCAGGACGCCTACACCTGCAGCAAGGGCGCCGTCATCTCGCTGACCCGTTCGCTGGCGGTGCAGTTCGCCGACAAGAACGTGCGCGCCAACTGCATCCACCCCGGCTTCGTGATGACGCCGATGCAGGCCGAGAAGACGGTGAGCCAGGAGTGGATCGACGGCGCCTGCGAGTACGTGCCGCTGGGCCGCCTGGCCGTGCCTCGTGACATCGTCAACGCGGCGTTGTTCCTCGCCAGCGACGAAGCCTCCTACATCACCGGAGCCGAGCTCGTCGTCGACGGCGGCTCCATGGTGATCTGAGAAAGGCGGAGGATCCGATGAGCGAGAGCAACCCGGCGGCCGGGCGCAGCAGCGAAGACGGCCGCCACTACCGGATGTACATCGACGGCGCCTTCGTCGACGCGGAGAGCGGCGCCCTCGACGACGTCGAGGACCCGTCGACCGGCGAGGCCTTCGCGACCTGCGCGAAGGCGGGCGCGGCGGACGCGGAGCGCGCGATCCGCGCCGCGAGACGAGCCTTCGACGAGGGCCCGTGGGGCAGCGCGACGGGGCTCGAGCGGGCGACGCTGCTGCGCGACGTGGCCGCGAGGCTGCGCGAGCGCGCCGACGAGATCGGCCGCGTCGAGACGCTGCAGCAGGGCCACCTGATCGCCGAGAGCGTGGACGAGGTGCCCGGCTGCGCCAAGACGTTCGAGTACTTCGCCGGGCTGGCCTGCGACAGGCAGGGCCAGCCGCTCAAGTTCGAGGGCGGCCTCTCGAGCGCCGTCACCCGCGAGCCCGCCGGCGTGGTCGCGGCGATCGTGCCCTGGAACTACCCGCTCGACATCGCCGTGACCAAGCTCGCCCCGGCGCTGGCGGCGGGCAACACGGTGATCCTGAAGCCCGCCTCGATCACGCCGCTGACGGCGCTGCTGCTGGCCGAGGTGTTCGACGCCGCCGGCGCCCCGCCGGGCGTCCTCCAGGTGCTCACCGGCCCCGGCGGGGAGGTGGGCGCCGCGCTCGCCTCCTCGCCGCTGGTCGACATGGTGACGCTCACCGGCAGCGTCGAGGTCGGTCGCGAGGTCGGCCGCCTCGCCGCGGACACGGTCAAGAAGTGCGTCCTCGAGCTCGGCGGCAAGAGCGCCAACGTCGTCTTCGCCGACTGCGGCTTCGAGGCCGCGATCCAGGGCCAGATGCTGGCCATGTTCACCACCGCCGGCCAGGTGTGCACCGCCGGCACGCGGCTGATCGTCGAGCGCAGCCTGCACGACGAGTTCGTGGCCGCTCTCGCGAAGCGCGCCGGCGAGCTCGTCATCGGCCCCGCCATCGACCCGGCCACGGAGATGGGCCCGCTGGTCTCGGCGCAGCAACTGGCGACCGTGGAGCGCTACGTCGCCAAGGGCCTCGAGGAGGGCGCTCATTTGGTGTGCGGCGGCCGGCGCATCGACCGGCCCGGCTACTTCTACGAGCCCACGATCTTCACCGGCGTCGCTCCCGACATGACGATCGCCCGCGAGGAGATCTTCGGCCCGGTGCTCGTGGTCATGCCCTTCGACGACGAGGACGAGGCCGTCGCGCTCGCCAACGACACCGACTACGGCCTCTCGGCCGGCATCTGGACGACGAACCTGACGCGCGCCCTGCGCGTGAGCAGCCGTCTGCAGGCCGGCGCCATCTGGGTGAACACCTGGTTCGCCTCGCTCGCCAGCGCCGCCGGCGGCGGCCGCAAGCTCAGTGGCATCGGCGTCGAGGGCGGTCTGCCCGGCTACGAGGAGTTCACCGTGGTCAAGCACGTGGCCATGAACATGAGCGACGAGCCCTGCGGGTTCTACCCGGCCAAGTGAGGTGAGGGCGTCCGGCCGGCTCGGCGAGGCGGAGCCGGCCGGACGCGGATCCTCGGTCACCGGCGGCAATGCCGCGCATCTCAGTGCTGCATCCGCCGACGTAGAATCACGGGGAAGGCCGTCCGCGCCCCGCACCACTCGGGAGGTACTCTTGGTCATCCACCTGTCGATCCATACACCGAAGCCGGCCAGGGAGCAGGACCTCATCGACTCGATGCACCGCTTCGGCGCGGCGGGCACCGGGCAGCCGGGGTTCATCGAGGCGAAGACGCTGCGCGACAAGCGCAGCGGCCGCCTCGTCGGGATGGCGCGCTGGGAGGATGAAGTCTCGTGGCGCGTTGGCGTAGAGGCCATGCGCGCCGCCGTCGAGAATGACCCATTCGACGAGTGGGAGGCCGACGAGACCGAGGGCTTCCTGCTCGAGGAAACCTGACTCAGGCAGACGGAGGGAGACCCGAACATGCCGAGCGCTAAGGTCACCAGGGAGCACCACGATGTCCTCGTCATCGGCGGCGGCATCTCGGGCCTCGCCACTGCCTGGCACCTGCGGGACCGGGACGTGCTCGTGCTCGAGGAGGCCGAGCGGGTCGGCGGCCGCATCCGCTCGGAGCGCCGCGAGGACACGTGGCTCAACTTCGGCGCCCACGTGTACGGCGGCGACGGCACGGCCACGGACCGTCTGCTGCGCGGGCTGGGCGTCACCGCCCTTCCATTGCCCGGCAAGCTCGCTGCGCTGGCCTACGCCGAACGGGTCGTCACCAGCCCGGTCGAGACCTACCCGCTGCGGCTGCCCCTCTCGGCGCGCTCCCGCGCGGCGCTGGTCCGCGCCGGCCTCAAGCTGCGGTACGACGTGGCCCGGTATGACCGGATGATCAGGCCGCGGCCGGGCGAGTCCCCCGCGGAGCGGCAGCTGCGCGTCGTCAACTTCATGGACGACGAGTCGTTCAGCGACCGGATCGGCCCGCTGCCGCCGGACGTGGACGCGATGTTCCGCTGCACGCTCACGCGCTCGAGCGGCGAGCCGGAAGAGCTCGCCGCGGGCTACGGGGTCGGCTACTTCCACCTGGTGTGGGACCGGTCGTCCGGGCTCTCGCGCGGCATCGTCGGCGGGCCTTCGACCATGATCGAGCGGCTGGCGAGCATGACGCCGCAGATCCGCCATGGCGCCCGTGCGACGCTCGTCGAGGAGTCGGGCGACGGAGTGCGCGTGCGGTACGAGGACGGCGGCGGCGAGCACGTCGTGACCGCCGCCGCCGCCGTACTGGCCGTGCCGGCGCCGGTGGCGGCGGCGCTGGCGCCGGACCTGCCCGGCGAGACCGCCGCGGCGCTCCGCGAGGTGCGCTACGGGCAGTACGCCGTCGGCGCCTTCCTCGTGGAGGGCAAGGCGCCGCTCCCCTGGGACGGGCTGTACGCGGTCGCCACACCGGGCCGCTCGTTCGGCATGGCTTACAACATCGGCAACGTGCAGCTGCAGCCCGGCGCGCCGCGACCGGCGCACAGTTCGGTGATGGTGTACGCCGCGGCGGACCTCGGCGCGCGGCTGCTGCAGGAGGACGACGAGACGATCGCGCGGCGCTTCCGCGACGACCTCTGTGCCGTCTTCCCCTCCGTCACGCAGCGCATCGAGGACGTCGTCGTCCAGCGCTGGCCGCGCGGCATCCCGTTCGCGCACGTGGGGCGCGGCCGGCTGCAGGCTCCGCTCATGCGGCCGCTTGGCCGACTTCACCTCGTCGGCGACTATCTCGGCACCCGCTACGTGGAGACGTGCGCCGAGAACGCCGAGGCCGCCGCCCTGCGCATCCGCGAGCAGCTGCCGCGCGGCTGATCACGGCGCAGGATCATCTACAGACGCTGAAGTCGGGTAACAAACGTACAATCGGGCGGCCCCAGTCAAGGGCCGATTCGGTCCTTCTGCGTGAGAGCCGCCCGACAGCACCGTGATCACATCCGCGCGACCCCGGTAGTAGTCTTGGAGTGAATCGAGTTGCGGGAGGTCACCGTGGAAGGTCTTGCCGACAAGGTCGTTCTGGTCACCGGCGGGTCGTCGGGCATCGGCGAGGCGTGTGCGCGGCGTCTCGCCGTCGAGGGCTGCGCGGTCATGGTGGCCGGCAGGGACGAGGCCAAGACGAAGGCCGTTGCCGAGAGCCTCCTGCCGGCCGGCAAGCACGGCTGGGTGACCGGTGATCTGCGCGCCGTCGGTGACTGCCAGGCGGTCGTCACCGCGACGATGGAGCGCTACGGGCAGCTGGACGTGCTCGTCCACTGCGCCGGTGTCTGGGACGAGCGTCCGACGCTGGACGTGACCGAAGACGACTGGGACGGCGTGCTCGAGACCAACCTCAAGGGCGCCTTCTTCACGATGCAGGCGGCGCTCGCACCGATGGTCGAGGCGGGCGGCGGCGTCGTCATCGCCATCGCCAGCGACTCGGGGTACCACGGGGAGCCGGGCGCGGCGGCGTACGCGGCGTCCAAGGCCGGCGTGATCAGCCTCGTGCGCACGCTGGCCCACGACCACGGCCCCGACGGCGTGCGCGTGGTCGCCGTCTCGCCGGGGATCATCGAGACGCCGATGCTGGCGAACGCCATCGCCGACGCGCCCGACCCGGAGGCCTACGCGGCCGTGCAGGCCGACGGGTACCCCGTCGGCAGGGTCGGCCGCCCGGAGGAGGTCGCCGCCGTCGTGGCCTTCGTCGCCAGTGACGAGGCCTCGTTCGTCACCGGCGACTCGTGGCTGGTCGACGGCGGCTTCACCGCGTGACGCCGCCTCCGGCGGACACCAAGCGCCGCGCCCTGCTCGCCGACGCGGCGCTCCTGACCGTCGCCATCCTCTGGGGCCTCAACTTCGTCGTCATCAAGGACGCCATCGCCGACACCGGCCCCATGACCTATCTGCTCTGGCGGCACGTCCTGGCGGCCATCATGCTCGCCGCCGTCATGCCGCGCACCGCCCTGCGGACTCGCCGGCGCGACTGGCTCTACGGCGGGGTCCTCGGGGCGTTCCTCTTCGTCGCCTTCGCCACCCAGACCATCGGTCTGCAGTGGACGACGCCGGGCAAGAGCGGCTTCATCACCAGCCTCTACATCGTCATGGTGCCGTTCCTCTACTGGATCGTGGCGCGTCGCTCGCCCGGCTGGGCGCAGATCGGCGGCGCGGTCCTCGCCACCGTCGGCCTGGGTTTGCTGAGCTTCCGCGGCGGCCTCGGCATGTCGAAGGGCGACCTCCTCACCCTGGTCGGAGCGCTCGGCTTCGCCGCCCAGATCGCCGCCACGGGGTTCTTCGCCCCGCGCACCAAGCCGTCCGTGCTGGCGCTCACGCAGATCGCCGCCGCGGCCGCCCTCTTCATCGTCATCACACCATTCGTCGAGCCCGTGACCTGGGACTTCGGTTGGCAGGCCTGGGCGGCGATCGTCTGGACGGCGCTCTCGGGCACGGTGTTCGGCTTCCTCGTGCAGGCCTGGGCGCAGAAGTCGACCACCTCCACCAGGGCGGCCGTGATCCTCGGGCTCGAGGGACTGTTCGCGGCCGCGTTCGGCCTCCTCTTCGACATGGACGTCTTGAGCTGGCGATTCGTCGCCGGCGCGGCTTTGATCCTGGTCGGCGTGCTCATCATCGAGACGCTGCCGGGCAGGCGCGGCGAGCCGAACCCGGCCGACGTTCTGCCGCGTGCGGACTGACGCTCGGCTCCTGGCGGCGGCCCGTTGCTCTGGTACTCTTGGCTGTGCAGGGGCTGGGCCACACGGACCTTCGGAGGCGGACGTGGACTGGGACTGGGAAGACGGACCGTCGCGAGACACCCCGCCGCGAGAGCGGCCCCCCGCAGAGTCACGGAGCGAGCCGCTGCCCGACGAACCGCCGCGCGAGCTTCTGCCGGAGGAGCCGCCGGATGAGCCGCCGCGCGAGGTCCATCCCGAGCTGCCACCGGGCGAGCACGTGCCGGCGGGACAGCCGCGCACACCCCGTCGTTCCACGATCGAGCCGCAGGTCTCGCCTGACCGTGCCGCCGCACGGGAGAGTCGTCGCCGCCAGATCCGGCGCCGGCGGCTCGTCGCTCTCGCCATCATCGTCGCGGTCGTCGTCCTGATCGTGGTCCTCGTGGTGCGCGGGTGCGGCGGTTCGGCAGAGGCCGTCGCGGCTGTGGCCTTCGTGACCACGGCCGACGATCTGCATCTGCCGTCCTTGTTCGTCCTCCGCTGACGCCTGCGGGGGAGCGGACCTGATGCCGGCTGGGGAGCCCACGTGAACCGGGCGCGGACGTGGCCGGCGGCGAGCGCAGCCCTGGCAGCGCTGCTGCTCGTCACTGCGCTCGCCGGCTGCGGCGGCGAGCCGCCGCCGCCGGAGGACCCCTTCGGTCGGCCTCCGGCGCCGGCCGCGGGCGTGCATGCCTGGGCGGTCGGGGAGATCGGCGACGTGCTCGTCACCGCCGACGGTGGAGCCTCGTGGACTCGTCGGTCGTTCTTCCTGCCCCAGCGCGGGGTGGACGTCGACTTCCCCAGCCTGGTCGGCGGCTGGCTCATCACGGACGCTGGAACCGTGCTGTCGAGCAACGACGGCGGCGCCACGTGGAGGGTCCTCAAGAAGGCACGACTCAAGATGATCGCCGTGGCCGCCGTCGACGCGAGCCATGCCTGGGTTCTCGGCAACGCGGTGGGTGCCGCCGGGGAGCCGGGCGTCGCGACCGTCCTGCGCACCGACGACGGCGGTGAGACCTGGCGGCGGAGTCCCTTCGGCGACGCTCTCCTCGCCGACGTCGACTTCGCCGACGCCCGGCACGGGTGGCTCGTCGCGCTGGACCGCATCTGGACGACGAGCGACGGCGGTCGGACGTGGACGCTGCGCCGGCGACTCGGGATGGCGGTGCTCACGGGCGTCACGAGCAGCGACCGCCGTCACGCCTTCGTCGTCGGCTGGGGCACGCTGGACGGCGCCCCCTTCGTGCTCGCGACGAGCGACGGCGGCAAGACCTGGAGCCGGCGGTCCGTCACCGTCCAGGCGCCGCCCCCCGGCGCCCTTCAGAGCCAGCAGATCGCCTGCGCCGGCCCCGACATCCTCTGGGTGACCTGCAAGGCAGGCGTCCTGGCTTCCAACGACGCCGGGCGCACGTGGGAGCTGCAGAAGCCGCCGGCGGGCGAGCCGCTCGGCATCGCCGCCGCCGACGCGGCGCACGTGCTGGCCACGACGTACGGCCAGCCCATCCTCTCGAGCAGCGACGGCGGCGCCACGTGGCGTGCTTTCGGCAAGGACGGCTTCCTTGAGCAGGGGTTGGTCTCGATCAGCGCCGTGACGACCGCGGCCCCCGAGTAGCGATCGGCCTTCGGCCGCCGGCAGACCTCGCCGATCCGCCGGTCGATCGTCCGCCCGCTCCCTCCGCGTCGGATAGGATTGCCGCGATGGCGACGCCCCTCGGCAGCACGCACGCTTCGCGCCGCAAGGCGCTCGTCGCCGACGTGCTGCTCTTCAGCGTCGCCATCTTCTGGGGCAGCAACTTCGTCTTCATCAAGGACGTCGTCGAGCGCACCACCGAGCTCGCCGCCGGCAGCATCGTCGCCGGCACCATGCTCTACCTCGTGCTCCGGTACGTGGTCGCCACCGGCATCTTCGCCGTGGTGCAGCCGCGCAGCTGGCTCGGCTCGTCTCGCGGCGACTGGGCGCGGGGCGGTCTGCTCGGCGTCTTCTACCTGACCGCACTGATCCTTCAGACCATCGGCCTCCAGCGCACCTCGCCCGGCGTCAGCGGCTTCATCACCGGTATGAGCGTCGCCATGGTGCCGTTCCTCTACTGGTTCGTCGCGCGTCGCTCGCCGGGTCACTGGCAGATCGTCGGTGCGGTCGTCGCCACCATCGGCCTCGGGGCGCTCAGCCTGCAGGGCGACTTCTCCATCCGCTGGGGCGACGCCATCACGCTGGTCGGATCTCTGTTCTACGCGCTCCACATCATGACCACCGGCTTCTTCGCCCCCAAGGTCAAGCCGACCACGCTGGCGATCACGCAGATGGCGGTCTCGACCCTGATCCTGATCGTCGTCACGCCGTTCGTCGTGCACATCACCCTCGATCTGCCCTGGCAGGTATGGGCGGCCGTGCTGTGGACGGCCGTCAGCGGCACCATCTACGCGTTCTTCATCCAGAGCTGGGCGCAGCGCTACACGACCTCGACGCACGCGGCCATCCTGCTCGGCTTCGAGAGCGTGTTCGCGGCGCTGGCCGGCATCATCGCCGGTATGGACTCGGTGACGTGGCGCCTGCTGGTCGGTGGTTCGTTGATGCTCACCGGCGTGCTCATCGTCGAGCTGCTGCCGGGGAGCAAGCAGATCGTCGAGGAGATCGAGGCGGAGGAGGGGCCGGCCGGCGCGGCCGGACCGTCCGGTGCGCCGTGAGCGGGTCGGCGCCCGGGGGCTACGAGCCGCTGACGCTCACGCCGGCGGAGCGCGAGCAGATCGAGGAGCAGCTGTGCGCGTGCTTCGGGCTGACGCCAACCGGCGCCCGCGCCTGGGTCGCCACGTCGGCCGCCTCCGGCTGGTACTACGGCTGGAAGCTCGGGGAGACGGTGGCCGCGAGCGTCGCCTTCGAGGCGCTGGCGTTTGCGCGCGGAGGGCGCCCGGCCGGCGCGGTCCCACTGCGCGCCCTCCTGCTCCAGAGCCACTACGTGCACCCCGACTATCGCGGGCAGGGCTACCGCGTGCGCGAAGCGTTTCTCGACGCCGTGCTGGAGCGGCACGGCGCCGAGGCGGTCGTGCTCTGCCTGTACGAAGACGCGCTTGCCGAGTACTGGCGCGAGGTCGGCTTCCGGGTCGAGCATGGTCGCGAGACGATCACCGTCGCGGCGGCGCTGGCCCGCTGGGCCGCCGCCCTCTCGCCGGTCGTCACCGCCGACTATCTGGCGGTGAAGCGCGAGGAGGCGGATGCGGACGGCGCGACGATGATCGAGGCCGACGGGCTGGTGCTGGTCCGCGCTCGCGGTGCGGCGACCCACACGGAGCTTCTCGTCGCCGATGTCGACCGGGCGCTGCGCGCGCCGCCGGCGCTGCTGGCGGAACCACTCGAAGTGACCACGATCATGAGCTACCCGTCGCGTCGTGGGCTCTTCTGCCCCATCGTGGTGTGACCGGACCGTGGGCGGTGTGCGATGTCGGGCTCGTGATAGCGTGACGGCGTGACGTCCGAGCCAGCAGATCGTGATTCTGCCGACCTGCCGCCGACCGCACGACGGCTGCTGGCGGCGGCTCAGGATATCCTCGCGGAGCGCGGCTTCGCGGAACTGACGATGACGGCGGTCTCCCAGGTCTCCGGGGTCAACCGCGCGCTCGTGTCCTACTACTTCGGCGGCAAGGCGGGCCTGCTGGCCGCGCTGGTCGAGTCTCTCTTCCTGAACCCGGACGTCGGGTACGTGGAGGAGATCCGGTCCACGCGCGAGGGAGAGGACCGCGCCGACGCCTTCCTCGACTGGCAGCGGCGCGTCTCGCAGAACGACCGCACCAACCGCATGTTGTACGAGCTGCTGCCGCACGCGCTCAGGGAACCGGAGGTGCGGGCGCGCTTCGCCGAGGAGTATCGCGTCTACCGGCAGGTCGACGGCGCGTGCCTGAGCGGCGCGGCGCGGGAGTTGAGCGAGCAGGAGCTCGAGGCGCTCGCGGCCGTCAGCATCGCGGTGGTCGAGGGCCTCGGCATCCAGCGGGCCCTCGACCCGGACGTGTTTGACCACGAGAGGGCCTGGCGGATGTGGCGCGACGTGGTCGGCGCCTATCTGCTGCTGCCGTCCGGCTGACCGGAGTGCTCCCGTAGCGCTATGGCGTCGCGCGAATGACACCACCGATGGCGCCATTCGTGGTGCTACACGTGGCATCACCAATGCCGCCATTCATGCCGCCATCCATGGCATCACCAATGGCGCCGGTCGCCTCGGGCGATGTGCCCCGGCGACTCCCGCGGCCGGGAATGAAGCACGGGCTTGACACGCCGGGATTAAACGGTCATTTAGTTGCTCGTTCGTTTATCCGGGCCTGCGCCTTCAGTCGCCGGCCTGCCATCAGGAGGAACGACCGGCATGACCAGATCGTCTGATCTTGGCGCGACCTCGGCGTACACCGTCGACGCGGCCGCGCTGCCTGGCTTCGCCGCCCTGCGCGGCCGCCACTACTTCACCGACCAGGAGTACACGCGCGAGGAGCTCCTGGGCCTGCTCGACCTGGCCGTCGCCCTCAAGGCGCTCTACCGGCGACGGCCTCTCACGCCCTTCCTCGAGGGCCGCACGCTGGCGATGATCTTCGAGCACCCGTCCACGCGGACGCGCATCAGCTTCGAGGCCGGCATGACCGAGCTCGGCGGCCACGCCCAGTATCTGCGTCCCGGCGAGATCCACCTCGGCGGCCACGAGACCGTCGCCGACACGGCGCGCGTCATCAGCCGCCTCGTCGACGCCATCATGGCGCGCACGGCGTATCACGCGACGCTGGCCGAGCTCGTCCAGCACGCTACCGTCCCGGTCATCAACGGCCTCACCGACGATTACGACCACCCGGTCCAGACGATGACCGACGCGATGACCATCCTCGAGCACTTCGGCACCGTCCAAGGCCTCACGTGCGCCTTCGTCGGCAAGTGCGCCGACGCCATGGGCACGTCGGTCGCGCTCACCATGACGCGGCTCGGCAGCAGCATGATCATGGCGGGTCCGCCCGAAGAGCAGATGACGACCGAGGTCGAGGCGCTTGCGCGCGCCAACTGCGCGCAGTCGGGCGCCTCGCTCACACTGACCGACGACGCTGTCGAGGCCGTGGCCCAGGCCGACGTCGTCTTCACCGTCGGCTGGTGGTGGATGCAGCCCGAGGAAGAGGTGAACGATGCTGCGCCGCATCCTGGGTCCCTACCAGGTGAACGATGAGCTCTGGGCGCACGCCAAGCCCGGCGCGAAGTTCATGCACTGCCTGCCGGCCGTGCGCGGCGAGGAGATGACCGACGCCATCCTCGACGCGCCGTTCTCGATCGTCCTGGACGAGGCCGAGAACCGCAAGCACTTCCAGAAGGCGCTGCTGCTGGCGCTGATCGGCATCGACGACCTGCCGGCCGATCCGGACCTGCACGACATCGGCCACGCTCTGCTGCGCTGACCCGGGCGCGCAGTGGCCGCGCCCGCGCCGGGCAGGGGCGGCAGGCCTTTTCGCCGGCCGCCGGCAGGACTAGAGTGCGGGAGATGGGACACCTGAAGGCGGATCTCGCGTGGGCCGGCGTCCGGCTGCTTCTGGAGGCACAGAAGCGGTTCACGTTGCCACGCAAGGAGTTGCCGTCGGCCGTGCCGGAGCGCCATCCGCGGGTTCACGTGCTCGGCGACCGCCGGGTACCGATGCGCGACGGGGTGACGCTCGCGACGGACGTGTACCTGCCGGCGGGAGACGACGGCAAGCCGGTGGGCGCTGCCTGCCCGGCCGTCCTCATCCGCATGCCCTACGGCATCCGCGAGCCCTACGCGTACATGCCGGCGATCGGTCGCTACTGGGCGCGCCGCGGCTACGCGTGTGTCGTCCAGGACGTGCGCGGCAAGTACGGCTCCGAGGGAGAGTGGGACCCGTTCAGGCACGAGGTCGACGACGGCTACGACGCCATCGAGTGGACGGCGCACCAGACGTGGTGCGACGGGCACGTGGGCATGACGGGCGAGTCGTACTTCGGCCACACGCAGTGGGCGGCCGCGGCGTCCCACCACCCGGCGCTGCGCTGCATCTCGCCGGGCGACATGGGCTGCGACGTCTACGCGCTGCTCTATGAGGGCGGCGCGCTGGCTCTCGGGTCGACGGCGCTCTGGGCGTGCGACCAGGCGCGCCGCTACTACATCAACTGGCTGCGCTTCGACACGCGACATCTGCCGCTGGCGGAGATGGCCGACGCCGCCGGCCTGCCCAGCCGCCTCTTCACCGAGTTGATCGCCCGCCCGAGCCGCGACGAGTACTGGCGCGAGTACGACTTCCGCGACGTGCTGGCCGCCGTGGACGTCCCTGTGTTCCTCTGGAGCGGCTGGTTCGACAACATGCTGGCGCCGACGATCGACTGCTGGCGGGGGATGCAGGCGGCGGATGCGGAGGCCGGCGCCGAAGGCACGGCGCGCCGGCCGCGCTGGCTCACGCTCGGACCGACGGACCACGAGACGTCGCCTGACTTCTCCGGCGCCGTGGGGCGCATCCGGCTGCCCGAGGAGCCGCGCTCGTGGGACTGCGTGCTCGGGTTCATGGACGCGGTGCTGCGGGACGGGGACCGCGACCGCGGCGACGTCGCCGGTGGGGCCACGGGCTTCGCCGCGACGCCGCGTGTGCGCGTGTACGTGACGGGCGCCGGGCGCTGGCGCGAGGCGGACGAGTGGCCGCTGCCTGACGCCGAGCCCACGCTGTTCTACCTCTCTGGTGACGGCACAGCCGCGCCCGGCGAGCTCGTCGCGGCGCCTCCGCCCGGCGAAGAGCCCGACCGCTACGCATACGATCCGCTCGACCCGCCGAACTGGTGGGAGGGCAAGGACCTGTGGGCGGCCGCGAAACACCTCGGCGACCGGCGGTCGCTCGAGGAGCGGCCGGATGTGCTGACGTACACCGGCCAGACTCTCGTGGCCCCACTTGAGGTCGTCGGGCCGCTGGGCGCCGTGCTGTGGGTCTCGACCACGGCGCCGGACACCGACTTCGTCGTCAGCCTCGTGGACGTGTGGCCCGACGGCTACGTCCAGCTCGTGCAGCAGGGCATCCGCCGGCTCCGCTACCGCGACTCGGATTCAGAGCCGGCGCTCGCCGAGCCCGGCGAGGTCTACCGGATCGAGGTGTCGCTCGCCGCCACCGGCTACCTCTTCGCCGCCGGCCACCGGCTGCGCGTCGAGGTCGCGAGCGCCGAGTTCGACCGCTGGGACCGCAATCCCAACACCGGTCACGCCTTCGCCGCCGACGCCGTCACCCGCGTCGCGGTGCAGACGGTCTACCACGACCGCGAGCGGCCGTCGCACGTCGTCCTGCCGGTCATCCCGGCGGAGGGCTGACGTGGTCCCGGACGGGCCCGCCGCGCCGCCCGGCGCGCCGGCCGGGTCGCCGGGCGGCCCGGCCGCTCCGGCCGGCCCGACCGAGCCTCCAGACGCGGCCGTCCGCCTGCCGCTGCTCGTCAAGCTCGGCTACGGGGGCGGGGAGTGGGCCAACTCCGTCGTCTGGACGCTCTTCTACGCCCTCTTCCTGTACTTTCTGACAGACGTGGTCGGCATCGGCGCCGCCATGGCCGGCCTCGTGATGATGGTGGGCACGCTGTGGAGCGCCGTCTTCCAGCCGCTGGTCGGCGTCTGGTCGGACCGGCTGCGCTCGTCGAGGGGCCGGCGACGGCCGTTCCTCATCGCCATGGCGCTGCCCTACGGTGTCGCCGCCTGGCTGCTCTTCACGGACTGGGGCTTCGGCGGCGCTGGTACGGTCGCCTACATGATCGCCGCCGTCCTCTTCTACTTCACCTGCCTGGCGCTGTTCTACGTGCCCTACGGTGCGCTCGCCGCGGAACTGACCTCCAGCTACGACGAGCGCACGAGCCTCAACACGTTCCGCACGCTCTTCGCGCAGGTCGGCGCCCTCGTCGGCGCCGCGGCGCCGCTGGCGCTGAACGACGTGCTCGGCGATCTGCTCGGCAGCGAGCGCGCCGGCTGGTCGGCGGCCGCGGCGATCATGGGCGTCCTCTCCACGCTCGGCATCCTGTGGACGTGGCACGCGACGCGCGGCCGCGAGCACCACACGCAGGCGGCCGCCGTGCGGCTGCGCGACGTCCTCGACACGCTCCGCAACCGGTCCTTCCGCTTCCTGCTCGTGGCCTACGTGCTGGGCTGGGCGCCGCTCAACGTCATCGGCGCCGTGTCGGTCTACTTCGCGGTCTACCGGATGGGGTACTCGGAGGACTTCGCGAGCCTGGTCATGCTGACCTGGTTCCTCGTCGGGGTGGCGTGGCTGCCCCTGGTGGACTGGATGAGTAAGCGCTACGGCAAGCGCGCCACCTACATCGTCTTCACCCTGACCTGGGCGGCGATCCAGTGCCTCTTCCTGCTCCCGGGTCCCGAGGACACCATCCTGTTCTGGGCGGCGGTCGCGCTCAGCAGCGCGGGCAGCATGGCGGTGGCGGTCACCGGCTGGGCTATGCTCGCCGACGTCACCGACGTGGACGAGCTGCTCTCGGGCCAGCGGCGCGAAGGCATGTACTACGGCGTGATCGCCTTCGCGCAGACGGCGACGGCAGCGCTCGTGGTGTGGCTGGCCGGCCTGGTCCTCGAGCTGGTCGGCTACCGGGCCGACGTGGAGCAGACGGCGGCCGCCATGTGGGGCATCCGGCTGCTCATGTCGGTCGGCGCCGCCGTGTGGCTCGTCCCCGGCGCCGTCTTCTGCTGGCTGATGCCGCTGACCAAGCGGCGGCATGAGGCGGTGCTCGCGGCGATCGAGGCGCGCAAGGCCGGCGAGCCCTGGGAGACCGACGAGGTGCGCGCCGTCCTCTGACCGCCTCCGGCGCGACCAGGCTTGCGCGCCGCGTCCCCGGTTCTTCGGTAGACTCCGGACGACGAGGAGGGGGAGGTCGCGATGACGCGTGAGGTGACGCTGGCGGCGACGCAGTTCGCCTGCAGCTGGGAGGTCGAGGAGAACCTCGCCACGGCCGAGCGGCTGGTCCGCGAAGCGGCCGGGCGAGGCGCGGGGATCGTCCTTCTTCAAGAGCTCTTCGAGACGCCCTACTTCTGCATCACGCAGGACGCGCGGCACTTCGCCCTCGCGCGTCCGTTCGCGGGGCACCCGACGATCGCGCGCTTCAGCCGGCTGGCGGCCGAGCTCGGCGTCGTCATCCCGGTCAGCTTCTTCGAGCGTGGCGGCCAGGCGTTCTTCAACTCGGTGGCGATCGTCGACGCCGACGGCTCCGTGCTCGGCGTCTACCGCAAGAGCCACATCCCCGACGCGGGCGGCTATCAGGAGAAGTTCTACTTCGCCCCCGGCGACACCGGCTTCAGGGTCTGGGACACGCGCTACGGCCGTCTCGGCGTCGGCATCTGCTGGGACCAGTGGTTCCCAGAGGCGGCGCGCAGTATGGCGCTGATGGGCGCGGAAGTGCTGCTCTACCCGACGGCGATCGGCAGCGACCCGCCGGCTCCCGAGTCCGATTCGCGCGACAACTGGCAGACGGCGCAGCGCGGGCACGCCATCGCCAACTCGATGCCGGTGATGGCGGCCAACCGCGTGGGGCTGGAGACGGCCGTCGTGGAAGGCGCCGGCGCCACCGGCGACGCGGCGACGAGCGGCGAAGTCGGCATCCGCTTCTACGGCTCGTCGTTCGTCGCCGACCAGACCGGCGCCCTGCTCGCCGAGGCGTCGCGCGACTCCGAGGAGGTCGTCACCGCGACCGTCGACCTCGACGACGTCCGGCTCTACCGCGAGAACTGGAGCTTCTTCCGCGACCGGCGCCCGGAGCTGTACCGGCCGCTGCTCACGCTCGACGGCGAGGGCTGAGCGCGGCTATCATCCGGCGCGAGGTCATCCGCTCGGGTGAATCGACCGCCGGATGAGCGATGGCGCTGGTACCGCGAGCTCGACGGCTGGGTGCTCTCACCCAACGCCACGGCCGGTTCGCGGGCCGAGGTCCTCCGCCTGGCGGCGCTGGCGATCGCCGTCGGCGACGGGCTCACCGTCCAGTGTGCTGTCGACCGGGAGTTCGACGTCGACGCGGTGTACGGACTCTGGGAGCGCCTGTTCCGCATCGCCCTCGGCGAGCTCTCAGATTCATCAACCTCGGGGAAGTAAGCGCATTTTTCCAGTAGTTTTCATCCGATTGGTTGACTCACCGGCGCGTCTCTGGTAGAAACCGGCCACCAGCGTGTGCATCCCGTGGGCGGCGGCGGAGGCGCGATGCGCGACCGGACTGAGACGGGAGTGGCGGCGGCAGGGACGAGCGCATGAAGACGATGCTGCAGGTGCTGTCCGCCGCGGAGCGCGACCAGGTGCACGAGCGCACCCTGCGCGTGCTGTCGCGCACCGGCATGCGGGTCGACAGCGACGAGGGGCGCCGGATCCTCGCGGGCGCGTCCGCCTCGTCCTAGGTGGTGCGCCGCACCACGTCCTGTGCGTTCTCGCGCCGGATGACGATGGCGTCTCCCGTTGGACGATGGCGTCTCCCGTTTCGTACGCGCGGCCGGTCGCCGCCACACCCCGATGCCGGCATCGGGCATCGCGCGTGGATGCGCGGCGATGTGGTGCGATGCGGATGTGTACGTCAAGGCGTACGTCTAGACGTACTTGGGTTATGTGAGATAAATGAGCTTCCGGTCAGAGAGAACTCGTGGATCTACGACTTATGATCGCGACGGCGCACTGCGTGGTTCTGGACGAGTCGCTGCAGGACGCGAGTGCTAGCGACGGCGCTACCTGCTCATCTACGCAGCGCACGGAGACGCATCGCCATCGGCGGCACAGCAGCTCCGTACTACTTCGGCTCGCGCATCTGAGCGCTTGAGGTCCAGCGTTGTTCGAGCGGATCACGACGCCTGCGGATGCTCTTCGGTGAGCAGTGATCACGCACGCTGGGCGTGTCTTGGCGCGACGCGACTGGACACCTGCGCAACTTGAAATGTTGTATTAGTAGATTAAAATTGACGCTCACGTATTCACCTCTGTGCGCTTGCACGTACGCGTAGACGCACGCAGTCCCGACGCACATACTCGCTCTCGGCGTGCGCGAGACGGGGCGCGGGTGGCTGGTCGTCAGCCTCCCGCGCCCCGTCGGGTCACTCTGATGCTCGCGTCTTGGCGGGTGGCTGGTCGTCAGCCTCCCGGCGCGGGCACCGATGCCGCGCTGGGACGCCGACGGCGACGGCGTGCGCGAGCACGACGGGGAGCCCATCACGCTGCGCCTGTGGGCGTCCGCCGAGAGCGTCGAGAACCAGGCGGAGGCTCGGCTGGTCGCCGGCCAGCTCGCCGAGGTGGGCATCCGCGTCCGGCTGGACATCAGCGACACCGGCGTCTGGGAGAGCATGGTCTGGAACTACGACGACGGCGAGTACGCTCCCGACTACGACCTCTTCGTCTCCGGCTGGGACGGCTACTTCGACCCGGGGCAGACGCTCAGCACGTTCACGGCCGGCCAGGTCGAGGGGTGGAACGAGCCCTGCTGGGTGGACGCGGAGTACGACCGGCTGTGCGAGGAACAGGCGACCACGCTCGACGCCGCCGAGCGCCAGCGGCAGATATGGCGGATGCAGGAGCTCATGTACACGCAGACTCCCGAGGTCGTGCTCACCTACCCGGACTACCTCCAGGCCTACGACACGGCCGACTGGACCGGCTGGACGCGCGTGCTGGGCGACGGGCCGGCCTTCTTCGTGTCGATGCCGGACACGTATCTGAACCTGCGGCCGGTCGCGACGGAGCAGTCCGGCGGCGGCTCGACTCTGTGGATCGGAGGGCTCGTGGTCGCCGTTCTCGTGGCCGCCGGGCTCGGCGTCTGGCTGGTGATCAGGCGGCGCGGACGGGAGGTCGAGGACGACTAGGCCGGCGGGTGCAGGGCGAAGCGGGGCGGCAGTCGCCGCCCGTCAGGGCCGGAAGCGCCGCCTCCCGTACCTGTCGAGAAGCCCGACGAGCACCCCGCCGTCCAGCGCGTACGCGGTCGACGCCGTTCGCCGGCCGGCCATCGTCGTCGTGCCTGTACGTCATCGCGATTGACGAGATCAGCAGCTCACTGCGATCGCACTCCAGACGGTCGGCCTCGAAGAGCGCGTCGAGGTACGTCAGCGAGAGCATCTCGACCGGGAATCTGATGGGACCTGACTCGCCGTAGGCCATGCCGTCAGGCCGCGATTGCCGCGTCGACGAGGGCGAGCATCAGGTCGCAGCTGTAGCGTGCCGCCGCAGGCGCCGAGCAGTCGGCGATGCGTCGAGCGGTCCCGCCCGCCGAGGCGAGGCGCGATGCAGTTGCACGGGCAGGAGCGGCGCGTCGGTGGCGCGACGCGGTCCGGCGCCGGCCGCCTCACTCCTCCTCGTGCCGCCGGCTGGCGAACACGCGTGTGAGCAGGAACATGACCACGACCATGAAGAGCACGCCGCCCAGGCCGACGGCCAGCCACTTCCAGTTGACCATCGGTTCGTCCTCAGCCGCCGCCGCGACCTTGGGCTCCACGAACCGGTAGGTGTCGATGTTGTTGTAGCTGTAGATGACGGCGCCCTCCTGCCCGCCCGGCGCCTCGCTCGGCACGTGCACCCAGCCCTGCCACCTGTCCGTGTTGAAGGCCTCGAGCTGATAGGGGTAGGCGAGGATCGCGTACGGGGCGCCCTCGTAGAAGATCTGCTGCATCTGCCGGACGATCGGGATGCGCTGCGCCTCGTCGATCGTCGTGATCTGCTGGTCGTTGAGGGCCGTGTACTCGGGATCGGTCCACAGGCAGTCGTTCCAGCCCTCGATCTGCTGCGGCGTGTAGATGTCGACGATGAAGTTGGGGTCGACGTCCTGCACCCAGTACCAGATGAAGAGGTCCCAGTCGGGGGTGTAGGTGTCTCCCGTGTACTCGTACTGGTAGTTGATGAGCGTGCCGGCGTCGATGACCTGCAGGTTCAGCTTGATGCCGACGTCCTCGAGCCAGCCGACGATGAGCTTGGCGGCCGTCTGGTTCTGCACCGAGTCGGTGGTGGCGTAGAAGCGAAGCGCCAGCTTCTTGCCGTCCTTGGTCTCGCGGAAGCCGTCGCCGTTGACGTCCTTGTAGCCTGCCTCGTCCAGGATCTGCTTGGCCTTCTCGGGATCGTAGGCGAAGGCCAGGTCGGCCGGCGGCTCCCAGTGGTACTTGGAGTACGGGACGATGAGCGAGGAGCCGAGCGTCGCGAACTTCTGGTAGGCCACGTCGACGACCTTCTGCCGGTCCACGGCCCAGTTGACCGCGGTGCGGAACTGCTGGTCGAGCAGGACGGGGTTGCCCTTGGAGTCCGGGCTGTCGTAGCAGTTCATCGCCAGCTCGATGAAGTTCCACGAGGTCGACTGGCTGGTGCTGATGCCCTCCTCGGCGCTCAGCGGCCCGAACTGCGCCGGCGGGATGTCCACGGCGCCGTCGATGGTGCCGAGCTTGAGGTCCTGCGCCATCGTGTCCGGGTTGGTGTACAGCTGGAAGACGACCTCGTCGACCTTGGGCTTGCCGGCCCAGTAGGACGGGTTCGCCTCGAAGCGCACGAACTTGCCCTTCTTCCACTCCACGAGCTGGAAGGGCCCGTTGCCGACGATGGGCGGCTTGTTCTGGTAGCTGGTGGTCGCCGCCTTGCCGCTGACCTTGCTCCAGATGTGCTCCGGAAGGATGGGGACGACCATCCGGAGCATGTTCGCCTTGGGCGCGCTGGTGAAGACCTTGACGTGCGTGTCGTCGATCACCTCGGCGCCGGTGATGCCGTTGGTGTACGTGGACAGGTTGAGGAGCTCGTTGTCGACGATGTAGTTGAAGGTGAACGCCACGTCGCCGGCGGTCACCGGCTCGCCGTCCTGCCACGTGGACCCCTCGCGGATGGTGAAGGTCCACTCCCTGCCGTCCTCGGAGACCTCCCACTCGGTGGCGAGCTCCGGCCGCGGCTCCAGGTCCTTGGAGTCGAACCCGACCAGGAAGTCGTAGTTCATATGCCAGAACATGTAGTCGATGCCCTGGATGCCGATGAACGGGTTCAGGTTGTCCGGCTCCTGCACCATGCCGATGTGCAGCGCGACCTTCTCTTCGGGCGGCGGGCTTGACTCAGCGGCGGCGCTCCCACTGAACCAGGCAAGACCACAGCAGAGCAGAGCGAGCACTCCAAGAGCGACGACGCATCGACGCGACAACAGCCCCGCGGTCGAGCCGACGGTGTGCACGTCTTCTCGACGCGGCGGGCCCCAGCCGCTCGGAGCGGAACGCACCGCGACCTTGTACTGTCCACCAGCGTTCCTCATGCTCCGCTCCTCTCTCGCAGTCCCGGCGCCGGATCCACGATCAGTCGGCGCTGATCCTCGCCGAGCCACAACATGCGCTTCATTGCCCTCACGCATCTTCCACCCGCTTACTATGGCGCATTCTCCTGGTCGTCTCCCGCGATGGGTCGCGAGGAAGTGGCCATCTGTGCCCCGCCCAACGCGTTGCGCATCAGCTGCCGCCGAGGCGCCCTCAGGTCAGTCTACCTTCTGGCCATCAGCTGGAGTCCAGCCTCGGGATCCTCCGTCGCGCACGCTCAGGTCTCCTCCTCGCGGGGACCGCTGCGACGGCGCAGGAGCAGTGCGGCGACCACCACGACGGCGAGGCCGGCGACCACGAGCGCGACGATCAGCGCCGTCGACGCGCCGCCGCCGGTGCCCCCCTCGGCCGCGACCGGGTGCACGAAGCGGTAGGTGTCGACGTTGTTGAAGCTGAAGAGGACGCTGCCGCTCTGGTCACCGGGCGCCTCGCCGGGGAAGGGCACCCAGCCCTCCCAGTCGGCGGTGTTGTACGCCTCGAGCAGGTTCGGGTAGCACAGCACCGCGTAGGCCGCGCCGTCGTAGAAGATCTCCTGCATACGCTGGATGATCGGGATACGCGCCGCAGGGTCGATGGTGCGCTTCTGCTGCTCGTTGAGCGCCGTGTACTCCGGGTCGGTCCACAGGCAGTCGTTCCAGCCCTCGATCTGCTGCGGCGTGAAAATGTCGACGATGAAGTTCGGGTCGACGTCCTGGGTCCAGTACGAGATGGCCATGTCCCAGTCAGGCGTGTAGGTGTCGCCCGTGTAGTTCCACATGTAGTCGGTCAGGGTGCCGGCGTCGATGACCTGGAAGTCGAGCTCGACGCCGATGTCCTTCATCCAGCCCACGCTGAGCCTGCCGGCGCTCTGGTGCTGGGTGGAGTCGGTGGTGGCGTACAGGCGCAGCACGAGCTTCTTGCCGTCCTTGGTCTCACGGTAGCCGTCGCCGTCGACGTCCTTGTAGCCGGCGGCGTCCAGGATCTGGTTCGCCTTGGCTGGGTCGTAGCTGAAGGCGGAGTCCGCCGGCGGCTCCCAATGGTAGGGCGAGTACGGAACGATGATGGTCGAACCGGGCGTCGCGTAGCCCTGGAAGGCGACCTCGGTGACCTTCGCGCGGTCGACCGCCCAGTTGACGGCCTGGCGGAACTGCGGATCGAGCAGCACCGGGTTGCCCTTCGAGTCGGGGCTGTCGTAGCAGTTCATTTCGAGCATGTTGAACATCCAGTAGGCGCCCTGGTTCGCCTGGACGCCCTCCTTGCTCTCGAGGCTCTCGAAGCGCGCCGGCGGCACGTCGATCGCCCCGTCGATGCTCCCGAGCTCGAGGTCGGCCACCATCGTGTCGGGGTTCGTGTAGAGCGGGAAGATGAGCTCGTCGATCTTGGGCGCCCCGCCCCAGTAGTCCTTGTTCGCCTCGAGACGGACGAACTCGCCCTTCTTCCACTCGACGACCTGGAAGGGACCCGAGCCGACGATCGGCGGAGGGTTCTGGAAGGTGGTGGTCGCCGCCTTGCCGCTCACCTTGCTCCAGATGTGCTCGGGCAGGATCGGCACCAGCATGCGCAGCATGTTCGCCTTCGGGTCGTCGGTCGTGATGACGACGGTCGTGTCGTCGACCGCCTCGGCGCCGAGGATCCCGCCCGTGTAGGTCGCCAGGTTCAGGAGCTCGTTGTCGCGGATGTAGTTGAAGGTGAAGGCGACGTCGCGCGCGGTGACCGGCTCGCCGTCGTGCCAGGTCGCATCGTCGCGGATCGTGAACGTCCACTGCGTGCCGTCGTCGGAGACCTCCCAGGCGGTGGCGAGCTCGGGACGGGGTTCCATCGTGTCTGCATCGAACCCGACGAGGAGGTCGTAGTTCAGCTTCCACACCACCCACGGGCTGGCCTCGATGCCGATGAACGGGTTCAGGTTGTCGGGCTCCTGCAGCCATCCGATGCGCAGCGTGACCTTCTCGTCGGGCGTCGGGCTTGACCAGCGGCGGCGTGCGCGACGCCGACCGCCGTGGCCGAGACGAGCAGCACGAGCAGGATCAGCCACACCTTTGTCAGTAGGCCGGACGGCCTCGCGCGAGCGATCATCCCGTTCCCCCTGTCGCCATCGGACCGGCGTCTCCCTCGCCGGCTCCGTGTCGCCAGACAATAGGAACCGGCCGCGGGGGCGTCAAGAGACCGGCCGGGCGGGATGCGAAGCGGCGCGGGGCCTGACGGCCGGCGGAGACAGCCGTCTGCAGGGGGTACACTGACGGGGCCGGCGGGGCCCGGAGGGCCGGCCCCGCCACTCGCGCACCAGCCGACGGGAGGCCACATGCCCGACCAGCCATACGAAGACGTGCAGATCGAGGGCCACCTGATCGACTCGCTCATGATGCCGCACATCATGGACACGGTCATGGACCTCGACGGCGAGTTCGAGATGCTCACCTTCGAGGTGGGACGCATGAAGGACGACCCCTCGCACGCGGTGATGCGCATCTTCGGACGCGACGCGGCGCACCTCGACGAGCTGCTCACGGCGATCACCGAGTACGGCGTCGTCGCCGTCAAGCCTCAGGACGCCGTCCTCGAGGCGGCGGACATGGACGGCGTCTTCCCTGCGCGCTTCTACTCGACCACCAACCTCTCCACCTTCGTGCGCATCGGCGGCGAGTGGATCCGCGTCGAGCACCCGGAGATGGACTGCGGCATCCGCGTGGACGCGGAGGCCGGCGCCGCCGAGACGGTGGCCATGAGCGACGTCAGGGCCGGCGACCGCTACGTCACCGGCCACAAGGGCATCCGCGTGCTGCCGCTCGAGCGTCCGCGCGAGAGCCAGCCGTTCGAGTTCATGGCGTCGGCCGTCAGCAGCGAGAAGCCCAAGGCGCAGATCGTGCACGAGGTCGCCAACATCCTGCGCCAGGTCAAGGAGGAGGGCCGGCTGACCATCGCCGTCGTCGGTCCCGCCGTGGTGCACACCGGGGCGGCGCCGCAGTTGGCCCGCCTCATCGAGGCCGGCTACGTGGGCTGCGTGTTCGGCGGCAACGCCATCGCCACCCACGACATCGAGAGCAACCTCTACGGCACGTCCCTCGGCATCAACCTCAAGGAAGGCTCGCCGGTGCCGGGCGGTCACGAGCATCACCTGCGCGCCATCAACACCATCCGGCGCGCCGGGAGCATCCGGGCCGCCATCGATCAAGGCATCCTGACCGGCGGCCTCATGCACACGCTCGTGAAGACCGGCACGCCGTACGTGCTCGCCGGCAGCATCCGCGACGACGGCCCGATGCCCGAGGTGATCACCGACGTGATGCAGGCGCAGAAGGAGATGCGGCGCTACGCGCAGCAGGCCGGCGCCTGCCTCATGCTGAGCACGATGCTGCACAGCATCGCCGTCGGCAACATGCTGCCGGCCAGCGTGCGCACCGTCTGCGCCGACATCAACCCCGCGGTGGTGACCAAGCTGGCCGACCGCGGCTCCTTCCAGACGATCGGCATCGTCACCGACGTTGGGCTCTTCGTCGAGCTGCTGGCGGACGAGCTGACGGGCTGACGCCCCGTGCCGCCGCGGCGCGATCGGGCGTGTCAAACACCGGATCGGAGGGATCATGAGGTTCTTCTCGCGGCTGGACGACGAGCAGTGCGAGCGGCTGCACGACGCGACCTTGCGGGTGCTCGGGCGGACGGGCCTCATCGTCGACGAGCCGGAGGGGCTCGACCTTCTCCGGCGGGCCGGGGCGGAGGTGGACGGCAACCTCGTGCGCATCGGCGGCGACCTCGTCGACTGGGCCCTGAGCGTCGCGCCCCGGTCGGTCACCCTGTACGGGCGCGACGGAGACCCGGCACTGCGTTGCGGTGGCCACGAGTACTCGTTCGGCGCCGGCAGCGACTGCATGTACTGCTTGGACCACCGCACGGGAGTGCGCCGCCGCGCCGTCCTCACGGACGTCGTCGAGGCGGCGCGCGTCCAGGACGCCTGCGAGCACCTCGATTTCGTGATGAGCCTGTTCACGCCCAGCGACGTGACGCCCGAGGTGATGGACCGCCACCAGATGGCGGCGATGCTGCGCCACACCACCAAACCGGTCGTCTACGTGACCATGAACGACATGAGCGCGCACCTCGACGTGACGGAGATGGCGGAGGCCGTGGCGGGCGGGCCGGACGCGCTCGCCGCCCGCCCGCTGGTCGCCTGCTACAAGAACACGCTGTTCCCGCTGGTCCACAACGCCGAGGCGGTGCGGACCCTGCTCGATCTCGCCGGTCGCGGCCTGCCGTGCATCTACAGCCCGGTGAGCACGGCCGGCACGGTGGCGCCGATGACGGTCCTGGGCTCGACCGTGGTGGTGAACGCGGGCGTGCTCGCCGGCCTCGTGATGGCTCAGCTCAAGCGCGAGGGCGCGCCGTACATCGCCATCGGCTGGGCCGGCGAGGCGCTCGACATGCGCACCATGGTCGACGTCTTCTCGTGGCCCGACCACCGCGCGGTGTACTCGAGCCTGCTGCACTGGTACGGCCTGCCGATGTGGACGCTCGGCGGCGTCACCGACGGCAAGCTGCCCGACCAGCAGGCGGCCGCGGAGGCGGCGCTGACGCTTCTTGCCGACGCTGTGAGCGGCGGCCACATGATCCACGACATCGGCTTCATGGAGAGCGCCTACACGGGATCGCTGACGCAGGTCGTGCTCTGCGACGACATCGCCGGCTGGATCAGGGCGTTTCTGCGGCCTGTGGAGATCACCGACGAGGAGCTTGGCCTGGAGGCGATCGAGCAGGTCGGGCCCGGCGGACTCTTCTTGAAGCACAAGCACACGCGTCGGCACGCACGCGACCGCTGGCAGCCGCAGGTGTTCGACCGGCGGTCGCGCGACGAGTGGCTGGCGGGCGGATCCGGAGGGCCTGCGGCCGCCGGCTCCGCCTCCGGCCTCGACGCCACGGCGGTCGCCGCCGCGCGGGTCGAGCGGATCCTCGCCGAGCACCACGCGCCGCCGCTGCCGGCCGACGTGGACGCGGCCATCAGCGCCGTGCTCGAGAAGGCGGAGGCGCGGGTCCGGCCGGGCTGACGTCCGGCTCTGCCCGCGAGTCCTCTCCTCAGGGCAACTCCGGCAGGCCATCTTCGCCGATCGCCCAGAACGGATTGAAGGCGACCTCCCAGGCGTGCCCGTCCGGATCCGCGAAGTAGCCGGAGTACCCGCCCCAGAAGCGGTCCTGGGCCGGCCGCACCATCGTCCCTCCGGCGCGCACCGCCTCGTCGAGACACTCGTCCACCAGCTCGCGCGTCTCCACGTTCATCGCGAGTGTCATGCGGATCGAGCCGGACTCCGCCGGCGGCCTGCCCGGACTCCTCGGCCATCGCCTCGAGCGAGTACAACGCGAGCCGCGACCCCTGGTTGCGGAAGAAGGCGACCTGGTCCTCCTCCTGGCCGCTCAGCGGCCAGCCGAGCGCCTGGTAGAAGGCCCTGGCCCTCGGAACGTCCGCGACTCCGAGGGTGATCACGCTGATCCGTGCGTCCATGGCTCCTCCCGACGCGCTGTCCAAGCCCGCCATCGGCGTTTTCACCATCGTACTAGGGGCTGTGGCCGCGCGCGTGGTTATACTCTGAGGACAGAGAACGTTGAGGGCGCAGCCCGCCTCCACGAACCTTCCGAGGAGACCATGAAGCCACGCACTATCCGCGAGAACGTGTACCTCGTCGGCGCCGTCGACTGGGACCGTCGTCTGTTCGACGCGCTGATCCCCCTTCCGGACGGCACCAGCTACAACGCCTATTTCGTGGTGGGCAGCGAGAAGAACGCGCTCATCGACACGGTCGACCCGGCGAAGGCCGCCACGCTGATGACGCAACTGGACCAGCTTCCGGCGCCGGACTATCTCGTGATCCACCACGTGGAGCAGGACCACTCCGGGTGCACGCCGCTGCTGCTGGAGCGCTTCCCGGACCTCACGGTGGTGTGCAACGAGAAGGCGCGAGCCATGCTCATCGACCACCTCCACGTGGACGACGCCCGCTTCCACGTGGTCGCCGACGGCGACACCCTCAGCCTCGGCGACAAGACGCTCACCTTCCTCTTCACGCCCTGGGTGCACTGGCCGGAGACGATGAGCACCTGGCTCGCGGAGGACAAGATCCTCTTCAGCTGCGACTTCTTCGGCTCGCACTACGCCACCAACGACGTCTTCGCCGACAAGCACGAGGTGTACGACGGCGCCAAGCGCTACTACGCCGAGATCATGATGCCGTTCGGCGGCCAGGTGCTGAAGAACATCGACAAGGTGACGCAGTACCCGATCGAGCTGATCGGGCCGAGCCACGGACCCGTGTACGACGACCCGGGGTTCATCATCGAGGCCTACCGCGACTGGGCCGGCGGCGAGCCGCAGAACATCGTCTGCCTGCCCTTCGTCAGCATGCACGACAGCACACTCAAGATGGTCGACCACCTCACCGCCGAGCTCACCGACCGCGGCGTGGCGGTCGAGCGCTTCGACCTCACGGCGCTGGACGCCGGCGAGCTCGCCAGCTCGCTGGTCCACGCCGGCACCATCGTGCTCGGCACGCCGACGGTGCTCACCGGGCCGCACCCGCTGGCCATGTACGCGGCCGTGCTCGCCAACGCGCTCAAGCCGCGCACCAGGTTCGCCACCGTGATCGGCTCGTACGGCTGGGCCGGCAAGACCGTCGAGACGCTGGCCGGCATGATGCCGAAGCTCAAGGTCGAGTTCCTCGATCCCGTGCTGGCCAAGGGCATGCCGCGCGCGGCGGACTACGCGGCGCTCGACGCGCTCGCCGACACCATCGCCGAGAAGCACAAGGAGCTCGCGCCGCGCAACTTCGCCGACCTGACGGTCTGCCGCACGCCCTGACGCCCGGATGAGCCGCGGCCGGCCCTTGTCGCTCCACCCATTGCCCGGTCGCGTCCAGTAGAGTAGCCGCATGCTCACCGTCGTCCTCGGCCTGGGCTCGGCGCTCGGCTACGCGCTCCACGACTTCCTCATGGTCAAGGTCGTTCGGGCGGCGGCGGTCTGGACCGCGCTCTGCTGGTCGATGGGCGTCGGCCTCGCCATCCTGCTCCCGCTCGCCCTCGTGCTGACGGGTCTGCCCAGCGGCTCCGCCGAGTGGCGAGCCGCCGGCTTCGCCGTCGGGAGCGGGCTGTGCGAGGCCGCAGGGCTCGCCTGCCTGCTCCGCGGCCTCGTCACCGGCAACCTCTCCATCGTCACGCCGCTGGCGTCCCTGGCCGGCGGCTTCGTCGCGGTGGTCGCGATCCTGAACGGCGAGTCCCTGCCGACGCTGGCTCTGATCGGCCTGCCGCTGGCGGTGGCCGGCGGCCTCATGGCCTCGGTCGAGAAGGCGCCCAAGGAAGAAGTCTTCGGGCCGGACGAGGCGACCGTGGTGGCCGAGGCCGCCAGGGCCGGGGAAGACGCGGTGCCGGGTGCGGGTCAGGGCCACGGGAACGCCGACGAGGTCGGGACCCCGCAGGCACGCCGGGCCCGAGCCACCGCCGGCGCCGGCTGGGCGCTTCTCTCTTCGGGGCTGTTCGCCGTCGTGGTCTTCCTGCTGGCCGAGGCCACGGCCCTGCACCCGGTGGCGCTCGCCGCCTACGGACGGCTCGGCACGATGGTGGTGCTCGTCCCCGTGGCCCTGCTGCTCGCCGGGCTGCGGCTTCCCGGGCCTCTCGCGCGGCGGTGCGGCTACGCGGGCGTCTTCGACGCCGCGGCGTTCGTCGCGCTGGCCGCGGCGATCACCATCGGCCCGCTTGCGGTGGCCTCGGTGGTCATCTCGCAGGGCGGCACCATGGCGGCGCTTCTCGGCTACCTGTTTCTGCATGAGCGGTTGTCGCGGGTGCAGTACGCAGGGGTCGCCTTCACCTGCGTCGCGGTCACGCTCTTCGCGATCGGCTAGACCGGGATCCGACTCAGCCGGCGCGCTCGCGCAGGTAGTCCTCCGCCAGCTCGCGCAGGCGGGCGCGGCCGAACGGTCCACCATGCCCGGGGTAGACCACGTCGACGTCGAGCACGCGCAGGCGCTCCATCGTGCCGAGGTACGCCTCGACGTCGGACTCCGGAAGCGTATCGATGAGGCCGCCTTCGTAGATCGCGTCGCCGGCGAGCAATGCCCGCTCCTCGTGGTCGATCAGCCCGATGCTGCCGGGCGTGTGCCCCGGGAGTTCGACGACCGTGAGACGCCGGTCGCCGAGGTCGAGCTCGTCGCCGCCCCGGACGAAGTGGGTCGGGGCGGCGGGGACGATGCGGAACGTCCTGGGGTCGAACCCGGCGAAGGGCACCGCGTCCATGAGGACGGGAGGAGGTGGGAAGCCGCTCTCGGCGAGCTGATTCATGAGCTCCGCCGGCCAGGTCGTCGTCGCCAGGGGCGCCAGCTCGCCGATGCGCCGGGCGGCCTCTCTCTCCTGCGGGTGCAGTAGCCGCTGCTCGAACTCGTGGAAGCCGCCGATGTGGTCGATGTGCGCGTGTGTGCACAGGCAGACGATGTCCCGTGAGCGCCCGCCGCGCGCGAAGCGCGCGAGGACCGGCGCGAGCGGTGCCGCCCCGTTCCCCGTGTCGACCAGCAGGTCCCGCTCGCGGCCGCGGAGGTACCAGATGCCTGCCTGCAGCAGCCCGTCGATGTGGGGCTCCGTGAGCAGAGCCGTGCGCCCCGTCACCCAGGTGATGGAGAACCAGTCGGCCGCGACGGGGAGCGGAGAGAAGGCTCTGGTCATGCGGCCATCATCAAGAGAGTAGTCGGCGCAGGCAAGCCGCGCGGGCTGCGGGTTCGGCTGCTCAGGTAGACTGGCGCAGTGCTGACCGTCCTCACAGGCCTTCTGACCTCTCTCTCCTACGCGACCAGCGACATGTTCTCGCAGCGCGTGACGCGCGAGACGCGGCCGCTCACCCAGATGGTCTGGGTGCTCGTCACCGGCGTGGCGATCATCCTTCCGGTCATGCTCCTCGTGGATGGTCTCCCCGCGGGCGGCGAGTGGCGGGGCGCCGGGCTGGCCGCGCTCGCCGGCGTCCTCTACTTCGGCGCCCTCTTCTGCCTGCTGCGCGGCCTCCAGGTCGGCGACCTCGGCCTCGTCTCGGCGCTCACGGCGCTGCAGGGGGCGTACGTCGCCGTCGCCGTGATCCTTCTTGGCGCCGAGGTCACCCTGCCGCTGGCGGTGGCGCTCGGCCTGTGCACCTTCGGGGCGGTGTTCACGTCGTTCGAGGGCCGCGCCCGGTCGACCCGGGGTGCGCCGTGGGCGCTCGCCGCCGGCGCCCTCTTCGCCTGCGTCATGCTCTGCTACGCCTACGCCGATATCGCATGGCTCTCGCAGGCGGCGATCTCGCGCTCGGTCTCCCTGCTGATCACGCTCCCCGTCGCCCTGCTCACCGGGGGCATCGCCGTGCCGCGGGCGATGCGCGTCCGCGCCGTCGGCGCGGGCATCCTGGAGTTGGCCGGCGTCCTCCTGCTCACCATCACCTTCGCGCTCGGGCCGCCGACGGTCGCCGGCGTGACCACGACGCAGTTCGGCACCTTCGCCGTGATCCTCGGGTTCGTGCTCCTGCACGAGCGCCCCAAGCCGAACCAGTGGGTGGGCATCGTCTGCACGATCGTCGGCGTGAGTCTCCTTGCCGCCATCGCCTGACTGACGTTCACGCCGCCCCGGCCATCCGGTAGACTGTCCAGACCTCCCGGGGACCCGGCCCCGCACCCGTGGGAAGCCGAGCCGAGCCCGGCCGTTCGCGAAGGAGATCGGACCGATGGCAGACCACATCATCGACGACGCCCATCTCAAGAAGACCCAGGAGATGTTCGCCAAGTGCCAGGAGGTCGTCTCCGGCGGCGAGTCCAGCTACGCGCGGCTCATCGGCACGCGCCCGATCGTGATGCATCGCGGCGAAGGCGCCTACTTCTACGACGTCGACGACAACGCCTACATCGACTGGTGCATCGGCTACGGCCCCATGATCTTCGGCCATCGCCCCAAGCCCATCCTCGATTCGATCATCGCCCAGATCACCCAGGGCGGCATGCTCTACACCTTCCCGCACGAGCTGGACTACGAGGTCGGGCGCAAGATCGTCCAGGCCGTGCCCGGCATCGACCAGGTGCGGTTCGCCAACTCCGGCAGCGAGGCCACGCAGGCGGCCATCCGCCTGGCTCGCGCCTACACCGGCAAGGACAAGATCATGAAGTGGGAGGGGAGCTACAACGGCTTCCTCGATTGCCACGCCTTCTCGCACGTGCCGGCGCTCGAGGCGGCAGGCCCCGAGAAGTTCCCGCGCACGCTGCCATCCCAGGCCGGCATCCCCAAGGCCGTCGAGGGCACCGTGGTCATCGCGCCGTTCAACGACATCGACGCGGTCGAGACGCTCATCAAGCGCAACCGCGACGAGCTGGCGTGCGTGCTGGCCGAGCCGATCCTCGGCGATGCCGGCATCATCCCGCCGGTGCCCGGATTCCTCGAGGGGCTGCGCCGCATCTGCGACGAGAACGAGGTGGTGCTGATCTTCGACGAGATCATCACCGGCTTCCGCGTCTCGCTCGGAGGCGCACAGGAGCTCTACGGGGTCATCCCGGACATCACCTGCGTCGCCAAGGCCGTCGGCGGGGGCACGCCGGGCGCCGCCGCGTTCGGCGGCAAGAAGGAGATCATGCAGCTGGAGGCCGATGGCGTCGTGCTTCACGGCGGCACCTACAGCGGCAACCCGATGACGCTGGCCGGGATGAACGCCGCGCTCGACATCCTGATCAACGACCGCGAGCGCGTCTACGGCCACCTCAACACGATCGCCAACGCGATGGTGCAGGGCATGCGCGGCATCTTCGCCGAGAACGGCGTCCCCGCCTACATCAGCCAGGTCGGCCCGATGTGGCAGGTGTTCTTCGGCCACGAGGAGCCGGTGACGAAGTATCGTCAGGCGCGCGCCAGCGACACGCGCTTCTTCGGCATGCTGCAGACCGAGTGCCAGATGCGCGGCGTGTACTTCCACAACTTCAACTTCGAGCGCTTCTTCGCGTGCACGGCGCACACCAAGGCCGAGGTCGACCGCAGCCTCGAGGTGATCGCCACGGCGACCAGGGTCGTCAGAGACCGGCTGCGCAGCCTGCCCGCCGGAGTCTGAGCAGGTCAGTCGCCGGGGGTGAGCCCCGGCGCGTACCTGCGGAAGCCCTGCTCCTCGAAGTGCGGATCGGTGCCGAGGTAGTCGCGGATGCCCATGCGTCGCATGGTGACGAAGCTGACACAGTCGACCAGGCTCAAGTGCCGGCGCCCCGCGGCGAGCAGGGCATTGACGGCGGCGATGCGCTCGTCCACGGACACCGGCTGGATCTCGATGACAGGAATGAGCTCGTCCACGAGCACGCGCACGGCGCCGAGTCCCCACCGGCGCTGTGCCACCGCCACCGCCTCGACGACGATGTAGTCCGTGGCGACCAGTCCCTCGGCATCGAGAACGGCTCCTCGCCAGGCTTCACGCACGTCGCCGTGGGAGGGATCGTCGGTGTCCAGGAGCGCGATGAGCGCCGACGTGTCGACATAGGCAGTCACTGTGAAGAGCTCCTCACGGCGCCCCCCTGATGGCCCACCTGCCGGGGGTCATTCGAGGATCGAGTCGGCGAAGTAGTCGTCATGACGGGCGGAGACGTCACCGGTGCCGGAGCTGAAGCGTCCGACGGCGGCGAGCGCGCGCCGGGCGAGCTCATCGCGCGACGGCTGCCGACGCCCTCGAGACAGGCGCTCGTCGACGGCCTCCCGGACCACTGCCGCTATGGATACGTTGCGCTGCGAGGCTTCGCTGCGCAGCGCTTCTACCTCGGCCTCCGTGAACTGGATCTGCATGCGGACCATGCGGCACCTCGTGGCGTCAGTGATGGCATCACCACCAGTATGATGGCATCCAGCGGCCTGGGCAAGGGCGCGATCGAGCTCGCGGGCCGGCTACTCCACGAGGATCGCGCGGAAGTCGTTGACGTTGGTGAGCGTCGGGCCGGTGACGACCAGGTCGCCGAGGGCCGCGAAGAGTCCGAAGGCGTCGTTCGCGGCGAGCGCGGCGACCGGGTCGAGACCGGCCTCGCGGGCGCGGAGGAGCGTGTCCGGCGTCACGACAGCCCCGGCGTTGTCCTCGGTGCCGTCGATGCCGTCGGTGTCGCCGGCGATCGCGCTGATGCGCGGGTGTCCGTCCAGGCCGAGCGCAAGTCCAAGTGCGTACTCCGCGTTGCGGCCGCCCCGGCCGTCGCGGAGCACGGTCACGGTGGTCTCGCCGCCGGACAGGAGCACGCACGGGCGCTGCGGCGGGGTCAGCACGCCGCCCGGCAGGTGGGCGCCGCCGCGCGCCGCCGCCTCTCGCAGGGCGATGAGGGCGCGCTCGCCGCCATCGGCGCAGCCCAGGGCGAGCGCCGCGTGCCGGCCGCCGAGGTCGCGCGCCTCGCCCTCGAGGTCGCCGCCGAGGATGAGCGGATCGAGGCCGGCGGCGCGGGCGCAGCGCGGCCGCCGCCTCCAGCGCGTCGTCGGCGGTCGCCAGCGTGACGACCTCGTCGCGGCCGAACGCCGGATCACCGGGCTTCGGCGTCTCCGCCGCACCGGCACGCAGGTGGTCGACGGCTGCGGGCGGCCCGTCGATCCCGTAGCGCTCGAGGACCGCTACGGCCTCCGCGAAGGTGGTCGGATCGGGAACCGTGGGGCCGGAGGCGACCACCGACGGGTCGTCGCCGGGCACGTCGCTGATGAGGTACGTCACGACGCGGGCGGGGTGGGCGGCGGCGGCCAGGCGGCCGCCCTTCACCGCCGACAGATGCTTGCGCACGCAGTTCATCTCGTCGACGGCCGCGCCGCTGCGCAGCAGCGCCGCGTTCACGGCGCGCTTGTCCTCCAGCGAGACGCCGTCCGCCGGCAGCGCCAGCAACGCCGAGCCGCCGCCCGACACGAGACAGATGAGCAGGTCGTCCGCGGCGAGGCCGCGGGCCAGGGCGAGGATGCGGCCGGCCGCCGCACGGCCGGCCGTATCCGGCACCGGGTGCGCGGCCTCCACGACCTCGATGCGCTCGCAGGGCACGGCATGGCCGTAGCGGGTGACGACGAGCCCCTCGAGCGGGCCGCGCCACTCGCGCTCGACCGCTCGTGCCATCGCCGCCGCGGCTTTGCCGGCGCCGACCACGACCGTCCGTCCGGGCGGCGCCTGCGGCAGCCGGTCATGCAGCAGTCTCGCGGGGTCGGCCGCCGCGACCGCGGCGCCGAAGAGCTCGAGGAGCAGCTCGCGCCTCATCCGCGCCACCGCGCCAGGCCCAGTCCGGTGGCGTTCACGATGCTCGGCGCCGCGTGCGGCGGCTCCGCGTCACCGAGGAAGGGGGCCACGTCGCTCGCGTCCGCCGCCGCCGGCCACACCGGCCAGCCCTGCAGGACCGCCGCCACGTTGGCGGCGGCAAGGGTAGCCATCCCTTCGCGCGTCCACGTTGTAGCCGAGCCGAGGTGTGGCACCACGACCACGTTGTCGAGCTCGGCCAGGCCCGGCTGCATGGCCGGCTCGCGCTCGAAGACGTCGAGACCGGCCCGGAAGCGAGGGTGAGTGCGGCAGTGCGCCACGAGGGCCGCCTCGTCGACGAGCGGGCCGCGGCTGGCGTTGACCAGTATCCCGTCGTCCTTCATCGCCGCCAGTTCCGGCGCGCCGACAAGATGGCGCGTCTCCGGCGTGAGCGCCGCGTGGATGCTGACCACGTCGGCGAGGCCGAGCAGCTCGTGCAGGCTCGCCGCGCGCCGGCAGCTCACGGCAGCCTCGCCGTGCTGCTCGAGGAACGCGGCGTAGTCGGTCACGTATCGCTCCAGCGCGTCGTTGGCGCGCACGTCGTAGTAGACGAGGTCCATCTTGTGGCCCTCGACCATCATCCTGGCATAGGCGGTACCGATGCGGCCGGCGCCGACGATGCCGACCGTGCCGCGGGAGAGCAGGGAGCCGAGCAGCATGTCGGGCAGCCAACCTGCGAACGCGCCCGCGCGCATCATCCGGTCGCCCTCGGCGACGCGGCGGGCGGCGGCGAAGGTGAGCGCCACGGTCATCTCGGCCGTCGTCTCCGTCAGTACGCCGGGCGTGTTGCCGACCGGCAGGCCCAGGCGCGTCGCGGCCTCGACGTCGACGTTGTCGTAGCCCACCGCGAACTGGCTGTAGATGCGGCCGCCGGCCGCGGACAGGCGCTCGAGCAGCGACGCCGCCCACGGCTCGGTGAGTTGCCCGACGACGGCGTCCACGTGGTCGCCGATCGCGGCGAGGATCTCGGCGACGCCGAGCGCGCGCGTGCCCCGCGCGATCTCGACGCGGCAGCCGGCGGCGGTGAGTTGCCGCAGCCAGCGGTCGCCCGGCAGCTCCTTGGTGACGACGACGCGGAACGTCCCGGCAGGGTTGACGATTCTCGAGTCCGACTGGCTCACGGCACGACCTCCCCGGTGAGCAAGGACAGGGTGATGGCTCCCATCACCCTGTCCGCATCGAGCAGCCCGCCCTCGTCGCTCCAGGGGGCCCGTCGGGTCGCGCTCCGCTTGCCTGAGAGTTTCGGCGGCGCATCCGGCGCCATCCTTGCCCCTTCGGCGCCCGCCTGCGCTTCGTGCAGCGGGCTCTCACGCGATCGTCAGCCGGGCATCCTTGGTACTGCTCGAAGGCTAGCATCCGGCGGGCGGACCGGCAACGCCGCGCCGCTCTACGTCCGCAGGCTCAGCACCCAGAGCACCTGGTAGGCGACCACGGCGGCGAGGACGCCTGCGAGGAGCGCCGCCGCGACGGTCGCGATGCGGTAGTCGCGCAGTCGCCAGAGGAAGAGCGCGCCGACGGTCACGATGCCGACCTTGAACGCGAGCGCCGGTACGGTACCCGCACGCAAGAAGAAGTCCATGATGCCGTTGGACTCCGTCGCGAATCCCAGCCACATCCCGTAGCGGGTGAGGGCGAGATCGGCGACGTTGAGGAGCCAGAGCTCGACGAGCAGCATGAGGAGCACCTGGTCCCGCGACTCGCTGGGGTGAGGCAGCGTCCTGTGTGTGCGGATCCGCAGGCTCATCGACGGAGCTCCGTGGTCTCGATGACCTGGACGCCGTCCGCGGATGCGATCCAGGCGACGGTCCTCCCGCTCACGGCGACCTCGCTCACGGTCCCGCCCACTTCGGCCACCACGAAGGCTGGGCCGCCGCCGAGGCGGCGGCCCAGCACGCGGCACCGTGCCGACGCCGCCGGCGACGCGCCGGCAGCGTCGGCGTCCTCCTCCGCCCAGACGACGGTCGTGCCGTCGAACGCGGGGCCCGCGAGGCCGGTGATCCCGGCGGCGAGCGGGCGTGTGTCGCCGCCGTCCACGACCGCGGCTGCGACCACGCCCGAGCCGGCCCCCTCTGAGGCCTGCCCCCAGACCAGGGTCCGGCCGGAGAGGGCGATGGCGGTCAACGGGTCGCGCGAGAGACGTGCCGCGACCGGCCACGTGTTGCCGCTGCTCAGCTCGCTCGCGGTGAACGGGCCGGTCTCGCTCGTGGCCCATACCACGAGGCCGCCGGAGATGACGGGCGCGCCGTATCCGGAGGCGATGGTGAAGGTCTCCCCGCTGCCGATGCGCACGCCGCCGACGGTCGGGGAGGCGAGGGCCCGCGCCGAACACCACACGGCGACGTCGTCGGAGATGGCCGGGTACGAGTAGACGGAGCCGACGTCGGCGACCGGCCAGCGGCGGCCGGATTCGGTGTCGTAGGCGATGGCGCTGGCCGCGAGGCTCTGAGGCCGCTCGGCCTCGAACCAGATCGCGTAGCGCTCGCCGATCGCCGGGTCCCACGTCGCGCTCATGCCCGCGCCGGGCCCGAGCGGGCGCACGCGGCCCTCGTCGAGGTCGACGTACTCGATGGACGGCCCCTCCTGCCAGATCAGCCGCGAGCCGCTCAGGCCGAGACCGCTGAACTGACGACCGCTGCGCCCGGTGATGCGCCAGCCGTCGTCGGTCCGGACCATCTCGGGCGCGCGCACGGCGTAGGTGCGCTCGTAGTGGTAGCCGGCCGCTCCGAGCGCCGAGCCGGCAGCGAGGACGAGCAGCGAGACGAGCAGGGCGCGCAGCCAGGAGGGGCGGCGCGCCGGGCGTCCGTCGATGACGCCTGGCTCGCCGCCGGACACGGGTGGCGCAGCGGGCGCGGCACCGGCGGGCGACGGTGTCTGCGGCAGAGCCGCCTCTGTCCTCAGGTCGTCCGGCACAGGTGCAGCAGGTCCGCGTAGACGCCGTAGGCGGTCTGAGGCACCAGCCCGTGCCGCTCGCTCACAACGACGTCCGCCATGAGGTCGGTGTGGAGCACAGCGCCGAGAGACTCGCCGGTCAGGGCGGCGAGCGGGTGCTCGATGTCGAGCTCCTCGGCGCGCAGCCGAGCACGCACGGGACCGGCGGGTGAAGTCCCGCCGGGCTCTGCCGCGTCGCCGCCCGGGGCCTCGCGCCACACGCTGGTCACCAGCCGCAAACGACGGCCGGCCGACCGGGCGCGCGCGATCCGCTCGAGTGGCACGTCGGTCAGGCGTTCTCGCTCGATGTCCGCGGGCGTGATGCCGGCATCCATGGCCACGTTGGCGAGCGCGGCCGCCTTGCTCGCGGCGTCCCAGCCGTCCACGTCGTTCGACGGGTCCGCCTCCGCGTACCCCTCCGCCTGGACTTGCGCGAGCGCCGCCTCGAAGGCGCGGCCGGCGCCCATCGCGTCCATGATGAAGTTCGTCGTCGCGTTGAACACGGCGTCGAAGCCGAGGAGCCGGCAGTCCGGGAGCGCGAACTCGAGGAGGCTGAACACGGGGAGACCGTCCATCACGGTGCTCTCGAAGCGGATGCGGCGGCCGCTTGCGGCCGCCGCGGCAGAGACCTCGGGCCAGCTCCAGGCGATCGGCGCCTTGTTGGCGGTGACCACGTCCATGCCGAGGCGGAACGCCTCGAGCACGTGGCCGGTGGCTGCCGGCGTGTACTGTGTCGCGCCTGCGGCGACGCCTGAGAGGTCGCCCATCACCGTGAGCTCGACGAGCACGTCCGCGCCCGAGGCGGCGAGCAGCTCGGGGGCCGGCCGGGGAGGCTGTGGCGGCGCCGTGGCGCTGCCCACCGCGGCGAGGACCTCGGCCGGCGTCACGCCGTCCGGATCGAGCAGACTGCCGTGGCGCGTGCCGGCGGCGGTGACCAGGACGCGCAGGGCGTGGCGCTCCAGCAGCGTCCTCTCCTGGCCCGCGAGCAACGCGCAGAACGAGCGTGCGACGCTGCCGAAGCCGAGCAGGCAGAGGCGCACCTCACGCGGCCTCGCCGGCGCATCGTCCGCGCCGACCAGGGGGAGCCGCACGTCACGGGGAGCGCCGGCCGGCGTAGCGGGTCCGGCGCTCATCGCACCGAGCGCGAGAGATCGCCGACGGCGGCCACGAGGCGCTCGAGCTCGCCCTCCGTGGTATACGGGGCGAGCCCCACGCGCACCAGGCCACCCCTCTCCAGCAGCCCGAGGAGCTCCACGAGGCGGTGCGCGTAGAAGTCGCCGTCCCAGGTGAAGAGGCCGCGCGCACCGAGCGCGCGGCAGACCTCGCCGGCCTGGAAGCCCTCGAGCGTGAACGACACCGTGGACGTGCGCGGGCTGCCCTCCGGCGGCCCGAAGAGCGTGACGCCGGAGATGCCGGCGAGCTGCTCGCGCAGCCGCTTCGCGAGCGGCTGCTCGTAGGCCTCGCCGGCCAGCATGCCGGCGACGACCGCCCGGCGCCGGCCCTGGAGGCCGGCCGGGAGGCGGTCCTCCACCATCGCCAGGTGGCGCTCGCCGAGGTCGGCGATGAAGTCGATCGCCGCCGTCGTGCCGGCCATCCCCTCGTGATTCAGGGTGCCGGTCTCCCACACGCACGGGGGATCGGGCTCCTGCGTGCTCAGCCGGACCGGCTCGAGCACCTCCGTGGCCTCGCGGCGCGCGTACATCAGCCCGACGTGCGGGCCGAAGAACTTGTAGGCGGAGCACAGCAGGAAGTCGCAGCCGATGGACCGGACGTCGATCGGCCCGTGCAGCGCGTAGTGCACGGCGTCGACGACGCTGAGCGCGCCGGCATCGCGCGCCAGCGCAGCCGCGCGCGCGACGTCACTGACCGTCCCCACGGCGTTCGACGCGTAGCCGACGGCGACCACCCGGGTCCTGCCGGGCTCGATGAGCTTCTCCAGGGCGTCCCAGTCGAGCGTGCACGTCTCGAGGTCGACGGGCGCCTCGCGGATGACGGCGCCGCGCTCGGCCAGCCGCAGCCACGGACCGCGGTTGGCCTCGTGGTCGAGCTGCGTGACCAGCACTTCGTCCCCAGGCCGGATGTCCCGAGCGATCGCGTCGCTCAGCAGGAAGCTGAGTGTCGTCATGTTGGCGCCGTAGCTGACCTCCTGCCAGTCGCAGCCGAGGAGGTCGGCGCCCGCCTCGCGCGCGGCCTGGACCACGGCGTCGGTCTCCTCCGAGGTCGCGAAGGCGCCGTGGATGTTGCAGTTGTGGTTCGCCAGATAGTCCAGCACGGCGTCGAGCACGCGTTGCGGCGCCTGCGTGCCGCCTGGGCCATCGAGGTAGGCAGCGGGGTGGCCGTCGACCGTCCGCCGGAGGGCGGGGAACTGGCTGCGGACGTACGCGACGTCGAACTGGGGCATGGCTCACCTCGGGCCGGCTCGTGGCAGGGAGACCAGTGTACCGTCCCCGTGCAGGAAAGGCGCGCATAGGGCAGGATGGTAGGACGATGCGGACCAGCGGAGACAGGGCGGCGGCGAACGCGAAGCAGGACACGCGTCGGCGAACGCGTGGGGACGTCCTGGAGCGCGCCCTCGAGCGCGAGTTCCCCGTCATCTGTTTCGCCTGGGACGGCACTGCCGTCGCCCGCCGCGACGCCGACGCATCGGCGGTCCGCAGCCGGGTGGAGCGACTCACCGCGCTCGGCGTCGACATCGCCGTCGTGAGCAGCTCCGACGTGGCCGACGTCGACGCACAGCTCGGCGCCCGCCCCGGCGTCGAGGGCCGGCTGTTCCTCTTTCTGTCGCGCGGCTCCGAGGTCTACGTGGTCGGCCCGGCTGGACCGCGCCTCCTCGAGCGGCGGTTGGCCACGCCGCTGGAGGAGGAGCAGCTCGCCACGACCGCCACGGCGCTTCACGACCGGCTGATCGCGGCTGGGCTGGACGCCGAGATCGTCCGCGGTCGTCTCAATCGGCGCTCGGTCGATCTCATCCCGGCGTGGCGTGAGCCGCCCGGAGCGGAGGTCGAGGAGCTCCGGCGACGGGTCGACGAGCGGTTGCGAGGTGCCGGCCTGGGCGGGCTCCGCGAGTGCATCGAGTCGGCTCGCGAACTGGCCCAGGCGGCAGGTCTCGCGCATGCGGCGGTCTCCAGCGACATCCGGCACATCGACATCGGTCTCACCGGCAAGAGCGACTCGATGCGGGCGATGACGCGGGCGCTCATCACGGGGCGCGGGCGCCGGCCGCAAGACGTCCTGGTGCTCGGGGACACGTTCGGCGCCGTAGGCGAGGGCACAGATGCCCCGATGCTGATCCCCGAGCTGCGCCGGGCGGCCTTCGTCAGCGTCGGCGCCGAGCCAGGCGGGGTGCCGCCGCAGGTGCTGCACGCCGGCGGCGGCCCGGTCGCGTTCCTCGACATCCTGCACGACCAGCTGGCGATGCGCGAGATCGTCGCGCTGAGAAGCTTCCCCGAGCCGACCGCCGACCCCGACTGGCGGTTCGAGGTCAAGGGCTTCGACCCGTTCCGCGAGCGCGAGGTCGAGACGTGGCTCACGGTCGCGAACGGCGAGACCGGGACGCGCGGAGCCCTTGAAGAAGGCTCCGCCATCTCCACGCCGGCGACCTTCGTCGCCGGCGTCTACGGCGACGGGACCGGCGACCCGCCCTTCCGCCAGCCGGTCCCCGCGCCCGACTGGACCGGCCTCCGGCTCATGGTCGCCGGCAGTCCACTCACCTTGGCCAACGGCGAGATCGTCGAGCACGAGCGCGTGCTGGACATGCGCCACGGCGTCGTCTTCCGCACCTGGCGCCAGCGCCTGCGCAGCGGGCGCAGCGTGCGCGTACGCACGGCCCGTTTCGCCTCGCTGGCGGACCGTCAGATCATGGCGGCGCGCGCCGAGGCGACGCCCGAGGACTTCTCGGGCTCACTCGTGTGGCAGAGCGCGATCGGGGTGACGCACGCAGGGGGGGCGACGAGGGAGACGGAGTTCGAGGCGCTCGAAGACCCTCCGGGGCTCGTCGCGCGCACGCGCGGCCGCAACGGCGGCGGCCACGTGCTCGCGGTCACGACCAACCCGGCGCCCGGGTCGCCGGTGGTGCGCACCCCGCAGCAGGCGCGCGACGTGATCGGAGGGCGCCTCGAGGCGGGTGATCCCGCCACCGTGGACCGGCTGGCCGCGATCGTCTCGGCGCGGACGCGCGCGCCGTCCTCCGAGACCGCGCGCCGAGTGCTCGAGCGGGCGCTGGAGACCGGGTACGACGAGCTGCTGAGGCGGCACCGGGCGGCGTGGGACGCCGCCTGGCAGGCCGCGGACGTGCGCATCGACGGCGACGCGGAGGATCAGCACGCGCTGCGGTTCGCCATCTACCACATGATCAGCACCGCGCACCCGGGCAAGGATACCGTCTCGATCGGCGCTCGCGGGCTCGGCGGCATGTCGTACTTTCTGCACGTCTTCTGGGACACGGAGATCTTCGTCCTGCCGTTCTTCATCTACACGCAGCCGGAGACGGCGCGCACGCTGCTCGGCTACCGCTACCGCAACCTCCCGGGGGCCCGGCAGAAGGCCGAGCAGATGGGGCACCGCGGCGCGCTGTACCCGTGGGAGTCCGCGGACAAGGGCGTCGAGACCACCCCACCGTACGGCCGCGGCCCCGACGGCGAGAAGATCCCCATCCTCTCCGGCCTGATGGAGCATCACATCTCCGCCGACGTCGCCTGGGGGACCTGGGAGTACTGGAAGGCGACCGGGGACGACGACTTCATGGCGACGATGGGCGTCGAGATGCTGCTCGAGACGGCGCGCTTCTGGGTCTCGCGAGCCAGCCTCGACGAGGACGGGCGGTATCACGTCCGCCTCGTGGTGGGCCCGGACGAGTACCACGAGGGCGTCGACGACAACGCCTTCACCAACGTGCTCGCGCGCTGGAACATAGAGCGCGCGCTCGAGGCGCTGGCGTGGCTCGAGCAGGCCGACGGCGCCCTGGCCCAGGGGCTCAAGGAGCGCCTCGGCGTCCGCGCCCGCGAGCTGTCCGGCTGGCGCGGGGTGATAGACGGATACGTGGACGGCTTCGACCCGGAGACGCTGCTCTACGAGCAGTTCGCCGGGTTCTACGACATGGCCGACGTGCCCATCGAGAAGATCCGCCCGCGGCCGATGCCGGCCGACCTGCTGCTCGGTCGCGACGTGACGCTGGTCAGCAAGGTGGTCAAGCAGGCGGACGTGGTCATGCTGTGCCATGTCCTCGCCGACCGGATCGACGAGGCGACGACCCGGGCCAACTACGACTACTACGAGCCCATCACCTGCCACGGCAGCTCGCTGAGTCCCGGCATCCACGCCGCAGTCGCGGCACGGCTACACGATGTGCGCGAGGCCACCGAGTACTTCAAGATGGCCGCGGCGATCGACCTCGCCGACAACATGGGCAACGCGGCCGCCGGCCTGCACATGGCCACCATGGGCGGCCTGTGGCAGGCGGCCGTCATGGGGTTCTGCGGCATCATGCGCCGCGGGGAGGCGCTTCGCCTCGACCCGCAGCTGCCGAAGGACTGGAAGCGTGTGCGGCTGCCGCTCCGCTTCCGCGGCGCGCACCTGGGTCTCGACCTCCGCCGCCGCCGGGACGGTGTCGAGGTGGGTATAACCGTGGAGAAGGCGCCGGTCACCCTGCTTCTGGACGGCGTGGAGAGCGAGCTCCGTCCCGGCAGGCATCGGCTGCGGCGCCGCAACGGGAAGCCCTGGCAGGTGAGCACCGAATGACGCTCCTCATCGCCGTCGCCGACGCCGCCGCCGACAAGGACCTGGTCACATCCGCGCGGGCGCTCGCGGCCGCGGCTCGCTGGGACGTGCGCGCCGTGCACGTCCGCGAGCCGGGCCTGGCCGAACCGGCCAGCGCCGAGCTCGAGGACCTCGACGTGACGGCCGTCGACGGCGAACCCGTCGAGGCGCTCACCCGGCTTGTCGGCGGCACCGGCGTCGACGCCGTCGCTTTCGGCCTTCGCTGCCCGTGCGGTCCGGCGCCCGCGCCTGGCATGGGGCACGTCGCCGAGGCGCTTCTCGACGGCCACGTGGCCCCGGTCCTTCTCGTGCGTCCGGGGATGCGCCCCGTCTCCGGACTCAAGCGCCTGTACGTGCCTCTCGAAGGTAGTCCGTCCACGTCGGCCGCCATGCGCGCGGCGGACGACGCCCTGTGCGCTCGAGGCCGCGAGATCGTCATGCTCCACGTCGTGACCGGCGACACGCCGGACGAGACCGGCAGCCTGCCGGTGCCGCGCATCATCGACCAGGAGCACTACGAGTGGGGGGCATGGCAGGACGAGTTCACCATGCGCTTCTCCCAGTGTCCCCGGGGCGGCCGGCACCGTGTGGCGGTGCGCGTCGGCGACCCCGCCGCGGTCATCGCCGAGGAGGCCGGCGCGAGCGGCGCCGAGCTGATCGTGCTCTCGTGGAGCGGGAGCTTCGAGAGTGGTCACGGCGCCGTGATCAAGGAGCTTCTGGACACGGCGCCGTGTCCCCTGCTTCTCGTCCCGAGCGGCCTGCCCGCCGCCTGAGGCTGCGGCCGGCGGCCTGAGACCACCCGCGCCGGCTGCGCTCCCCTTCGGTCCTGCAGCCTGGTCCAGGTCAAGGACGCGTAGAAAGGCACGGTCCTCGCGTAGAGGATCCGTAAGGACGTCCCCCCCGACCCGTCCCGAGGGGTACTGTCGAGGCATGGTCGATGTACTCCTCATCGCGCTGGTCCTCGGCTTCTTCCTCGCCGCCGACCTCTTCGTCCGCGGCTGCGCCCGGATCCTCGACCGCGGGGCCGACGAGCACCGGGAGGACGGGCGATGACCGCCGCCGACGTCGTCTTCTTCGTCATCATCGCGGCGCTCCTGGTCTACCTCGGCTGGGCGCTGATCGCGCCGGAAGACCTGCAGTGAGCGGTCGGGCTCGGAACTCACGATGACCACTTACGCATGGCTCCAGATCGCCGCCCTCGTCGGGCTGCTGCTGCTCGGGACGCGACTGCTCGGGCCGTACCTCGCCAAGGTGTACGGCGGCGGCGCGGCGCCCGGCGACCGCGTCTTCCTGCCGCTCGAGCGCCTCGTCTACCGCATGGCGCGCATCGACCCGGAGCGCGAGCAGCCGTGGACCGTCTACGCGCGCTCCGTCATCGCCTTCAGCCTGGTCTCTGTGCTCGGCCTGTTCGCCCTGCAACGCCTGCAGGGCTGGTTGCCGCTCAACCCGACGTCGGTCGAGTCCGTGCCGCCGTTCCTGGCGTTCAACACCGCCGTCAGTTTCGTCACCAACACCAACTGGCAGAACTACGGCGGCGAGTCGACGATGAGCCATCTCGTCCAGATGGCTGGGCTCACCGTGCAGAACTTCGCCTCGGCCGCGGTCGGCATGGCCGTTGCCGTGGCCTTGATCCGTGGCTTCACTCGCGAGCGAGCCGGTACCATCGGCAACTTCTGGGTCGATCTGACGCGCGGCGTGACCCGCGTCCTGCTCCCCCTCGCACTGGTGCTCGCCATCGTGCTCGTCGCCCTCGGCGCCGTGCAGACGCTCCAGGGCTCCGTCGACGCCACCACGGTGGAGGGGGCCACGCAGACCATCTACCGGGGTCCCGTCGCCAGTCAGGAGTCCATCAAGGAGCTGGGCACGAACGGGGGCGGAATCGTCAACGCGAACTCGGCGCACCCGTTCGAGAACCCGACGGGCCTCACGAACTTCCTCGAGATCCTGGCCCTGCTCATCGTCCCGTTCGCGCTCACCTACGCCTTCGGGCGTCTGGTCAAGGATCAGCGTCAGGGCTGGGCGATCTTCTTCGCGATGTTCGCCCTGTGGGCGGGCTCCGTGGCCACGGCGACGTACTTCGAGACCCGGGGAAACCCGCGTGTTGAGGCCGGCGCCACCAACATGGAGGGCAAGGAGGTGCGCTTCGGGGCCGCGACCTCGGCGCTCTTCGCGGCCTCCACCACGGGCACGTCGACCGGTGCCGTCATCTCCTCGCACGACAGCTTCACTCCCGGCGGCGGCGCCGTCCCCCTCGTCAACATGCTGCTCGGCGAGGTCTCGCCGGGCGGCGTGGGGGCCGGCCTGTACGGCATGCTCATCTTCGTCCTCCTCGCCGTGTTCATCTCCGGCCTCATGGTCGGGCGCACGCCCGAGTACCTGGGCAAGAAGGTCCAGGCGGCGGAGATGAAGCTCGTCGTCCTGTACCTCCTCGCGGTGCCGATCGCCGTCCTCCTGTTCAGTGGGGTGTCGGTGGTGCTCGGGCCCGCCAAGGAGTCCATCCTCAACCCCGGCCCACACGGGCTGACCGAGGTCGTCTACGCGTTCGCCTCGCAGGCCAACAACAACGGATCCGCCTTCGGCGGGCTGACCGGCAACACCGACTGGTACAACACGATGGGCGCGCTCGCGATGCTCGCCGGCAGGTTCTTCCTGATCGTCCCGGCGCTGGCCATCGCGGGTTCGCTGGCGCGGAAGAAGACGGTGCCCCCCAGCGCCGGGACTCTCCCCACCCACAACCCGCTGTTCGTGGTCATGCTGCTCGGGGTGATCGTGATCGTCGTCGGGCTGACCTACTTCCCCGTGCTCGCGCTCGGGCCGATCGTGGAGCAGCTGGCGCTATGACCCGCAGGAGCTCCATGTTCGACCGCAGGCTGATGCGCCGGGCGGCGCGGGACGCGGTGGGCAAGCTCGATCCACGCCGGATGGCGCGCAACCCGGTGATGTTCGTGGTCGAGGTGACCAGCGTCCTCGTGACGGTGCTCGCCATCCTCGAGCCGACCGTGTTCGCCTGGTCCATCGCCGCGTGGCTGTGGTTCACGGTGCTGTTCGCCAACTTCGCCGAGGCGATGGCCGAGGGCCGGGGCAAGGCCCAGGCCGAGACGCTTCGCCGCACCCGCTCGGAGACGGTCGCGCACCGGCGCGGCGAGGACGGCGGCCTCGAGGGTGTCCCGTCCAGCGCGCTGGCGCTCGGAGACGTGGTCGTGGTCTCGGCCGGGGAGCTCATCCCGGCCGACGGCGAGGTCATCGACGGCATCGCCAGCGTGGACGAGTCGGCGATCACCGGCGAGTCGGCGCCGGTGATCCGCGAGTCGGGCGGCGACCGTTCAGCCGTCACCGGCGGCACGCGCGTGCTCTCGGACCAGATCGTCGTGCGCGTGACGCAGGAGCCGGGCGCGAGCTTCCTCGACCGCATGATCGCGCTCGTCGAGGGGTCCTCACGCCAGAAGACGCCCAACGAGATCGCGCTCGACATCCTCCTGGCGGGCCTCACCATCATCTTCCTGATCGCTGTGGCCACCCTGCAGCCGTTCGCCGTGTACTCAGAGGCGCGCCAGGACATCATCGTGCTCGCCGCGCTGCTCGTGTGCCTCATCCCCACGACCATCGGCGCGTTGCTCTCGGCGATCGGCATCGCCGGCATGGACCGCCTGGTGCAGCACAACGTGCTCGCGCGTTCCGGCCGCGCCGTCGAAGCGGCCGGCGACTGCTCCACGCTGCTCCTCGACAAGACGGGCACCGTCACGCTCGGCAACCGTCAGGCGGCGGAGTTCCTGCCTCTGCCCGGCGTGACCGAGCTGGAGCTCGCCGACGCGGCGCAGCTCTCCAGTCTGGCGGACGAGACGCCGGAGGGGCGCTCCATCGTGGTGCTCGCCAAGGAGCGCTTCAACCTGCGCGAGCGCGAGCTCTCCGGCGCGAGGCTCATCCCGTTCACCGCGCAGACGCGCATCAGCGGCGTCGACATCGACGGCCGCTCTATCCGCAAGGGCGCGGCGGAGGCCGTCCGGCGGCTCCTCTCTGAGGGTGGGCACGAGCCGCCCCGCGAGCTCGAGGAGCTCGTGGACGGCGTCGCCGCCGCCGGAGGCACGCCGCTGGTCGTCGCCGAGAACGGCTTCGCCCTCGGCGTGATCCGCCTGAAGGACGTGGTCAAGGAGGGCATGCGCGAGCGTTTCGACGAGCTCCGTCGCATGGGCATCCGCACCGTCATGATCACCGGCGACAATCCCCGGACCGCGCAGGCCATTGCGGAGGAAGCCGGCGTCGACGACTTCCTCGCGGAAGCGACGCCCGAGGACAAGATGGCGCTCATCCGCAGGGAGCAGGCCGGCGGTGCGCTCGTCGCCATGACCGGCGACGGCACCAACGACGCCCCCGCGCTGGCCCAGGCCGACGTCGGCGTGGCGATGAACACCGGCACCCAGGCGGCGCGCGAGGCCGGCAACATGATCGATCTCGACTCCAACCCCACCAAGCTCATCGAGATCGTGGAGATCGGCAAGCAGCTGCTCATCACGCGCGGCTCGCTGACGACGTTCTCGATCTCCAACGACGTCGCCAAGTACTTCGCCATCATCCCGGCCATGTTCGCCGGCGCGTTCCCCGTCCTCGACACGCTCAACGTCATGGGGCTGGCGACGCCGCAGTCGGCGATCCTGAGCGCCGTCGTCTTCAACGCCCTCGTCATCGTCGCCCTGATCCCCCTCGCCCTGCGCGGGGTGCGGTTCCGCGCCTCGTCCGCGGCGAGCGCCCTGCGCCGCAACCTGCTCATCTACGGCCTCGGCGGCATCGTCGCGCCGTTCGTCGGCATCAAGGTCATCGACCTCGTCCTCTCGGCGTTCGGGGTCGTGTGATGCGCCGCCAGCTGCCCGCCGCCGTCGTGGTGTTCGTGCTCTTCTCGGTCCTCACAGGGCTCGTCTACCCGCTGGTGGTCACGGGCATCGCCCAGGTCGCCTTCGGCGCCAAGGCCGACGGCTCGCTGGTCGAGCGCGAAGGGACCGTCGTCGGCTCCTCGCTCATCGGCCAGTCGTTTGAAGGCCCCGGCTACTTCCACCCGCGCCCGTCCGCGGCCGGCGACGGCTACGACGCGATGGCGAGCGGGGCGTCCAACCTTGGACCGAGCAACCCCGAGCTCCTCGACGCCGTGGCCGAGCGCAAGGCTGAATACCGGCGCGCCAACGGCCTCGCCGTCGCCGACCGGGTTCCCGTGGATGCGATCACCGGTTCGGGCTCCGGTCTCGACCCCGACATCTCGCCCGCCAACGCGCGCCTGCAGGCGCGGCGGGTCGCGGAGGCGCGCGGCGTGCCGCTGGAGCGCGTGCTACGCTTGGTGGACGAGGCCACGGAGGGCCGGTCGCTCGGTATCCTCGGCGACCCGGGGGTCAACGTACTCGAGCTCAACCTGGCGCTCGACGAGCGCCTCTAGCGGAGGGCGGCATGAGCCGCGGCACGCTGCGCATCTACCTGGGCGCCGCTCCCGGCGTCGGCAAGACGTACTCGATGCTCAACGAGGGTCGCCGCCGCCAGGCGCGCGGCGAAGATGTCGTGGTGGGCTTCGTCGAAGCGCACGGCCGTCGACCGACGGCCGAGCAGGTCGGGGATCTCGAGGTCGTCCCCCGCACGCGCATCCCCTACCGGGACACGGCCTTCGAGGAGATGGACCTCGACGCGCTCCTCGCGCGGCGTCCCCAGTTGGCGCTCGTCGACGAGCTCGCCCACACCAATCTGCCGGGCTGCCGCAACCAGAAACGCTGGCAGGACGTCGAGGAGCTGCTCGATGCGGGGATCAGCGTCATCTCCAACCTCAACATCCAGCATCTCGAGTCTCTCAACGACGTCGTGGAGCAGATCACCGGGGTGGTGCAGCGCGAAACGATCCCGGATGAGGTGGTGCGGCGCGCCGACCAACTGCAGCTCGTCGATCTCGCCGTCGAGACGATCCGGGCGCGGCTCGCTCGCGGCGACATCTATCCGGCCGAGCGCATCGATGCGGCGCTCGGCAACTACTTCCGCGCGGGCAATCTGGCGGCACTGCGCGAGCTCGCCCTGCTCTGGATCGCCGACCGCGTTGAAGAGGGTCTCGCCGAGTACCGCGCCCGCCACGGTATCTCCGACACGTGGGAGACACGGGAGCGAGTGCTGGTTGCCCTGACCGGGTCGGCGGACGGAGACCGGCTCGTTCGCCGTGCGGCACGAATGGCCCAGCGCCTCAACGCCGACCTGATCGCCGTACACGTGCGCCCGCAGACGGGCCTGGCGACGCAGTCGGCCGGTCTGCTCGAACAGCAGGGGCGGCTGGTGGAGCGGCTCGGCGGCAGCTACCGCGAGGTCGCCGGCGCCGATGTCGGTGAGATGCTGGTCGAGACGGCTCGCGCCCTCAACGCTACGCAGATAGTCCTTGGCGCCAAGGAGCGCTCCGGCTGGAGCGAGTTCGTCTACGGGTCGGTCGTCAGCACCGTCATCAGGCTCTCTGGTGTCGGCCTCGATGTGCACGTCATCGGCCGCGAGGCCGACGCCGAGACGGATGCCTCTGCCGAGCCGAAGCTGCGACGGCCGCGCGCCCTGCCGCGCCGGCGCGTGGCGCTGGGCTTCGCCCTCGGGGCGATAGGGGCGCCTCTCCTCACCTGGGCCCTCACCCAGGCGCGCGATCAGGTGTCGCCGTCGAGCTCTCTGCTGCTGTTCCTGCTGCTCGTCGTCGGCGTGTCGGCGGTCGGCGGCCTGTGGCCGGCGCTGGCCGTCGCGGTCGGGGGCTTCCTCCTCGTCAACTGGTACCTGACGCCGCCGCTCCACACCTTCACCATCGGCGAGCCCGAGAACCTGCTCGCGCTGCTCGTCTTCCTCGCGGTGGCGGCGGCGATGAGCGTGTTCGTCGCCTTGGCCGCGCGGCGCGCGGCGCAGGCGACGCGCGCCCGCGCCAAGGCCGAGACCCTCATGCGGCTCGCGGGCACCTCGAGCACCATCGGGATCCTCGACGGGCTGCGCCGCGCGTTCGGCTTCGACGGCGCGGCGCTGCTCGAGCGGAGCGGACTGGAGTGGAGGGTGGAGTCGGCGAGCGGCCGCGCGCCGGCGTCGATCGATGCCGCCGGTGTGGTGGTCGAGGTCGACGCCGGCCACGTCCTCGTCGCGTCCTCGCCGGCCCCGCGCTCGAACGAGGATGTGCGTATGCTCGACGCATTCGCCAAGGAGCTGGCGTCGTCCATCGAGCACGAGGAGCTGGAGGCGGAAGCCGCGACCGCCGAGGGTCTCGCCGCGGTGAACGAGCTCCGCGCAAGCATCCTCTCCAGCGTGTCCCACGACCTGCGCACTCCGCTGGCGGCGATCAAGGCCTCGGCGACCAGCTTGCTGCAGAACGACGTCGATTGGACGCGGGAGGCACAGCGAGAGCTGCTGATCACGATCGACGAGGAGACGGACCGCCTCAACCGCCTGGTCGGCAGCCTCCTGGACATGAGCCGGCTGCAGGCGGGAGCTCTTGAGGTCCACCAGGAGGTGATCGTCCTGGACGAAGTGCTCGCCGAGGCGGTCACGTGCAGCGGCCCGGCGGCGTCCGGCATCGTCCTGGACTTGCCGGCGGACCTGCCGCCCGTCCTGGGCGACGAGGTGCTGCTCGAGCGAGCCTTCGCCAACATCATCGCCAACGCGATCACGTATTCCTCGGGAGCCGGCGTCCACGTCGTCGCCGGAGCGGTGCAGGGCGGTATCGATGTTCGCATCGCCGATCACGGCCCCGGCGTCCCGCCGGAGGAAAAGGGACAGATCTTCCTTCCGTTCCGCCGGCTGGGTGATACGAGACGGCGCGAGGGCGTCGGCCTCGGGCTCGCCATCGCGAAGGGGTTCGTCGAGGCGATGGGCGGTACGATCGAGGCGGACGACACACCGGGAGGAGGCCTGACCATCGTGGTGCGACTGAAGGCGGAGTCATGACGCGAGTCCTGGTCGTCGACGACGAGCCCCAGATCCTGCGCGCGCTCAGCATCAATCTTCGTGCACGCGGGTACGAAGTCGACCTCGCGGCGACCGGGGAGCAGGCGCTCCAGCTCGCCGCTCGCGACCATCCGGACGTCGTCGTGCTCGACCTCGGCCTTCCGGGGATGGACGGCATCGAGGTGATCGACGGGCTTCGCGGCTGGAGCGCCGTGCCGATCATCGTCCTCTCCGTTCGCGACCGCGAGGCCGACAAGGTCGCGGCGCTCGACGCCGGTGCGGATGACTACGTGACCAAGCCGTTCGGCATGGATGAGCTGCTCGCGCGCATGCGCGCGGCACTCCGCCGCACGACGCCGGTCGACGAGCCGGTGGTCGTCGAGACCGACGGCTTCACGATCGACCTGGCGGCGAAGCGGGCTATCCGTGACGGCGTGGACGTCCACCTGACGGCGACCGAGTGGCAGATCGTCGAGATCCTGGTGCGCAATGCCGGGCGGCTCGTCACGCAGCGCCAGCTGTTGCAGGACGTGTGGGGCCCCAAGTACGAGACCGAGACCCACTACCTGCGCGTGTACATGGGGCAGATCCGTCACAAGCTTGAGCCGGTGCCGAGTGAGCCACGCTACTTCCTGACGGCGGCTCGCATGGGGTACAGGTTCGAGCCCGGGACCCGCACCTGATCCAGCGGCTCGGCGAGCGCTCGCGGCGGGGTCTCCGTCAGGCCAGCCGCACCGCCGGCTTCTTGCCGAAGACCGCGATCAGCGCCAGCCCGATCGCGACGCTCGCGACGCTCACCCACTGCGGCTGCGTGAGCCCTGCGAACCACACGGGGTTGATGCGCACGAACTCCACGAAGAACCGCTCGATGCCCGAGAGGATGAGGAACCAGCCGAAGGTCCACCAGCCGGACTTGTCGTAGCGGGTGGCGAGCCGCCAGAGGATCCACACGACGAACGCCATGACGATGATCTCGTAGATGGGTGTGGGGTGGACGCGCACGCCGGGCGGAGTGGGCACGGTGCCGTTGGGATAGCCCATCGCCCACGGCAGGTCGCTGGGCTCGCCGTAGTCGCCGTCGCCGGCGAGCTGGCAGCCGATGCGGCCGATGAGGTAGCCGAGGGCGGTGGCCGGCGCCGTCGCATTCGCGATGATGTCGAGCGGGATGCGCCGGATCAGCGTCCAGGCGACGACGCCGAGGAAGCCGCCGATGAGGCCGCCGTACCAGGTGAACCCGATGCCGCCGAAGGCGACGCCCCAGAAGTCGGCCTTGATCAGCGTGTAGTTCTCGATGAGGTAGTAGATGCGCGCGCCGACGAAGCCGCCCACTCCGGCGGCGATGATGAGCTCGTAGGCGAACTCCCCCGGGGCGCCGCGACGACGGATCAGCGGGCGGACGATCGCGAGTCCCGGGACGATGAGCGCCAGCGCGGCCATGAGGCCGAAGCTGTAGAAGCGGAAGTCGCCTATCTGGAAGAGGATCGGCCGCATGGCTGTCCAGTGTAGGGGCTCGTGCGGCCGGCGGCCAGCGGCGAGCCCCGCCGTCACCGGGCCCGGCAGCGCGCCGGGCCGGCGGGCGGAGCCGGGCCGGCCCTAGCGCTCGATGTGGACGTACCCTTTGCCGCGGGCGATCCTCACGTTCGTGTCGAGGGCCGTGGAGAAGCCCTTGACGCGCCGCAGGATGCTGTCCGCCTGCGAGCCCCTGGCCAGGGACGGCACGCCGGAGCCCCCGCCCACCACCGGGATGAGCTGCGCCTTGATGACGTCGCCGGTGACGATGGCGCGGACCAGCACAGTCTCGGCCGTCTCGCCGCTGAATCCGCTGAAGACCAGATTGCCGAGGCTGTAGACGATGAGCCCGCCGTGGTACGCCTCCACGCCGTCGAGGAGGTGGGGGTGGTGCGCGATCACGACGTCGGCGCCGGCGTCGATGGCGGCCTTGCCCTCGCTCTCCTCCAGAGCGCTCGGCGCACGCTTGTACTCGAAGTTCCAGTGCCAGCCGACGACCACGAAGTCGGCCTTCTTCTTCGCCGCCTTGATGGCCTTCTTCACGGCGCCGATGTCGGCGCGGCCGGGGGCCACCCCGGGGCTCGACGAGGTCGCCGGATACCCGACCGGCAGCACGTCGGTGAAGCCGAGGAAGGCGACCTTGACGCCTTCCTCGGTCTCGAGCACCGTGCCGGCCATGGCCCGCTTCAGGTCCTTGCCGGCGCCGACCACGGCGATGTCGTTCTTCTCGCAGTACCTGATGCTGTCCAGCAGGCCGCTGTCGCCCATATCGCCGGCGTGGTTGTTGGCCATGGTGACGACGTTGATGCCGCTCGAGGCCATCGCCGGGGCCAGGTCGGGGTTGCCCTTGATGACGACGTCCTTCCAGCCTTGCGCGTCGCCGCCGGTCGTGAGCGGGCTCTCGAGGTTCACGAAGCCGAAGTCGCTCTTCTCGAACGACGGGGCGACACTCCTGAAGAGACGGCTGCCCATGCTCGCCACGACGCCGCTGACGCCGAAGCCGCCGATGACGTCGCCCCCGGCGGTCATCGAGAACGACGGCGCCACGGTCGGAGTGGGACTTGGCGACGGGGTCGGCGAGGCCGATGTCTCAGGCGTCGTGGACGCCGCCGCGGTCGAGACGGGCCGTTCGGCGGCGGGGCCCGACTGGTCGGCGGCAGCTGCGCCGCCGCCGAACGGCCCCCACCCGGCCGCCGCGGCGACGCCTGCCGCTGCGGCCACGACGATGCCGGTGACGATGAGCAGTACCAGGAGGCCCCCGCTTCGGCGCTTGCGCCGGCGGTCACGCCCGCCTCGCCCACCGCCGCGCGGTCCGAGCGGCGCAGCGCCGCCGGCCGGGCTTTCGGCCGGCCCCACGTCTGCCGGCCCCGGGGCATCCCCGCTGCGGTAGACGGTGTACGGCTTGTGGTCCCTCGGTGGCGTGCTCATAGGCTCACGATAGTACACGGGCGTCCGGGATGCGGCCACACGGGCGCGGATTCCCGCTTCAGGGGGCGGCCGGAGGTGGCGATATGATGGCCGAGGGTCCGTCGTCCGGCATCGGGGGTCACGTGCGCCCAGCGCGCCGCATCGCCACCGTCCCACTCACGGCCATGGTCGTCGCGGCGGCCGTGGCGCTCTGCCTCTCCGCCGCCGCGTGCGGCCTCCGCCTGGCCTCCTCCGGCGAGGATCCCGCGGCGGGCGAGGCGAGGACTCTCCGGCTGGCCGCCTCCGCATTCGCCCGCGCCGCGGAGGCGCTCCGCGCCGGCGACCGGGACGGATTCATGGGCTCGTTCTCGAGCGGGACGGGGGGCGCCGCCGCGGAGCAGGCGCGCGAGGGCCTTGCCGGGGTCTTCGACACGCTCGCGCCCCTGCCCTGGCGGACCTTCTCTCTCGCGGTGACCCCCGTCGATCCCGCGGCCGGTGTCTACCGGGTGAGGGGCACCGGGCAGCTCGGGGCGGCGGGCCCCGCGGACCGGATCGCCGTGGTGCGGTACCTCCGCTTGCGAGGCTCCGGCGCCGGCGTCGCCGTGCTGGCGGACGAGACGCCCGAGGACCTGCGCCGCCGCTACCTGATGGCTCTGCACGATCCCTTCGTGCTGCGCCGCCCGGGGCTCCTGGTCATCGGCGACCGGCGGGCGCGTGGCCGGGCGGCGACCGTGCTGACCGCGGCCGGCAGAGCGCGGCCGCGGCTCGCCGCTCTCGGCGTGAGCACGCGCCCCACCGTCGTCATCACCGTGTTCGGCTCCGCCGAGGATGTGCGCGACGCTCTCGCCGTTGAGGCTGAGACCGCGCGCCTCGTGTTCTTCTCGTATCCGGCGCTCCGGGTCGCCGACGAGGCCCCACCGACCTACGACGTCGGCGTGATGGGACCGTGGCTGCGCGATGGGGCGCTGTCCATGGAGGACGTCCTCACGCACGAGCTCGCTCACGCCTACACCGTCCAGTGGTTCTCCGGCGACGCCGAGCCCCCATCGCTGATCGTGGAGGGGATCGCCCAGGCCGCCGAGGATGCGCCGGCCGGCGACGCGTTGCGGGAGGAGGTGCGGACCGGCGATCAGCTCTGGCCCCTGCCGGAGTCGTTCGGTGTGGGCGACGTGTGGGACGGCGGCGACGGCGAGGCGGTGAGCCTGGGGTACGCGATCGGCGGTTCGCTCGTGGACTACGTCGCGGCGCGCTGGGGAGCGCGCAAGGTCCGGCCCTTCGCCCAGGCCGTGGCCGCCGCCGAGCCGACCGAGGCGGGCATGGACCTGGCGCTCGGAGAGGCGCTCGGTGTGACCTGGCGTGCGTTCTTCGCCGGCTGGCGACGGTACGTGCTCGCCGGCACCTGAACGCGGTCCGTCTCGGCCGCGTGGCCCGGCGTCGTCGCGCGGCCGCGGCGCCCGTGCAGCGCCTCGCCGTACAATAGCCTGCATGGCGACCACGTCCCGCAGAACCAGGTCCACGCTCCTGCTCGCCGCCGTCTGTCTGGCTGCGGCCGCGGTCGCCCTGCTGGTGTTCGCGACGGTCCTCCCTCTCGCCGTGGAGGAGCCGTCGCAGCCGGGCCCGGCGGCCCGGGCGGCCAGGTCAGACGAGGTCCAGGCGGCCCTCGACCGCGCCACGGAGGCGCTGCGGGACCGTGACCGCGCGGCCTGGGATGCCGCCCTGCCGGCCTCCGGCCGCGACGCCCGCCGCGCCGTGGCCAGCCTCTACGGGCACGTGGCGCGGCTGCCGTGGACGAACGTGCGGATGATCGCCGAGCCGGTGCGCGGCCGTCCCGGCCGCTTCTACGTCGGCGCGGTCGGTGAGGTCGGCGGCGCCGACCCCGCCGACCGCATCATGGCACGCCGGGTCGTCGACGCGGTGGTGCTCGGCGACCGGCTGGTCCTGCGTGACGACGTGACGCCGCGAGACGTCGCCACGCAGCACGTGATGGCGTTCGAGCGGCCCGTAGCTATCCGTCGCAATGGCCTCGTGGTCATCGCGGACAAGAGCGCGCAGGCCGCCGCGGAGGCCCTCGCCCGGGCCGGTGGCCCCGCGAGGAAGCGGCTCGCGCTGCTCGGCATCACCTCGCGCGAGCCGCTCGTCGTCTACTACTACTCCTCGCGCCGCCAGATGCTCCGGGCGCTCGGCGAAGGCCCGGATGAGGCGCGCATCCGCTTCTTCTCGCGTGCGCCCGACCGCGTCTCCGAGTCGCCGACGTGGACGCGTGACATCGGCGTGCTCGGACCGGCACTGGACGGCAAGGAGGACTGGACGCCGCGCATGCTGGCCCACGAGCTGACGCACGCGTACACGTCCCGCTGGTTCGCGCGCACGAAGCACGCGCCCACATTGCTCGCGGAGGGGCTCGCGACCGCGGTCGAGGGCGGGCGCACGTACCAGCCGCTGCGCGACGACCTCGCCTCCGGCGACTCCGCCTATCCGCTCGAGAAGGCGCTCAAAGCCAGGAGCCTCTGGCGCGGCAACCCCATCGCCAAGGTCCGCCTGGCCTACCTCGAGGGCAGCTCGCTCGTCCTCTACGTGCTCGACCGCTGGGGCCTCGGCGGCCTGCGCGCTTTCGTCACGGCCGTGAGCGACTCGGACCTCACGCGAAAGGGGCTGGACGCGGCGGCACGAGAGAGCGTAGGGGCCGGCTGGGACGAGCTCCGCGCCGGATGGGCGGAGTTCGTACAGACGCTGCCCTGAGGCGCCCGCCCGCGCCACCGCCACCGCTGCGTACTCACGTAAGGTTGCGGCGCTGCCCGCCCGGGGGTACACCCTAGAGTGCAGCAGCACTGCGGAAGGAGATCACCGATGCGCTCCAGAGCCTTCATACTCGCCACGCTCGTCGCTCTTGCGGCCGTGATCCTCGTGATCGGCGGTGCGGTGGCGGGCGCGGGCCAGTCCAGCTCTCTCCCCGACATCTCGGCCCCCGACCTGCTCGCGAAGATGGCGCAGTCCGACGGCGTCACCGCCGTGAGCGGCGAGGTCTCGTGGCAGAACGACCTCTTCGGCGATCTCGGCGCCGCGAGCGGCATGGCGCAGCTTCCGGCTCAGTCGCCGCTCACCAGCAGCGGCTCGGGCCGGATCTGGGTGAGCGAGGACGGCGCCAGGGTCGAGTCACAGGGCGGAGGCGGCGACCAGGTCGTCGTCCTGGACAAGGGCGAGCGCACCGCCTGGATCTACGACTACGCGCAGGACACCGCCAGGAAGGTCGTCATGACGGGAGAGCCGCCGGCGGAGGCTCCGTCTCCGGCGCCGTCCGTTTCCCTGATGACCCCCGAGGCGATCGGCCTGTATCTGGCGCAGATGGCGCGCTTCGCCACCGTCGAGGTGGCCGGTCAAGCCAGGGTAGCCGGCCGGGACGCGTACCTGCTGCGCATGACACCCGTCGCCACCGATACCGCCCTCGGCTACGTCCAGGCGGCGATCGACGGCACGACCATGGTCCCGCTCCAGGTCTCTGTCTACGCCGAAGGCGGCACGGCGCCGGTCCTCCGCTTCGGGTTCGACAGCGTGAGCTACGACGCCATCGATCCCGCGGTCTTCGCCTTCACGCCGCCGGAAGGCGCCACCGTGACCACGAAGACCATCGACGCCGACAAGATGCGCGCCGAGGCCGAGAAGGCCCACGAGGCGCGGGCCGGTGAGGACGAGCCGACCGACGCGCAGAAGGCCGCCGCCAGAGAGCAGCTACAGCGCGCCCTGCTCACGCGGGAGCAGGTCCAGCAGCTGGTCCCGTACGACGTGGCCTGGGCGCGCGACTACGAGGCGCGCCCCTTCCGCTGGGGGTACGTCTTCGGCGATGGCGGCCCGCTCACCGCTTCCGGCGCTCCTCTCGCGAAGCTCATGGGAGCCGTGACCGGCATGGACTCCGGGGTGCTGTCCACGGGGTCCCTTCATCACGGCGACGTGACCGCCGCGAGTGGCCCGAGCAGCGTGCTGCTGTACGGCGACGGCTTCGGAGCCATCGCGCTGGCGCAGACCGAGACCACTCCGGACCTCGAGAAGCAGCTGAGGCAGCTGCAGCAGACCTCGCAGATCCTCGGCACCACCACCGTGAACGGCGCGCAGGCGACGAAGGTCGGGACACCGCTCGGCGGAGTGATCGTCTGGCAGCAGGGCGGCACCACGCTCGTCGCCGGCGGCATGGTGCCGATGAGCGATCTGGAAGCCTTCGCGAGTTCCGTTCGTTGACGTGGATCGCAGCGTGACGCCAGACGTCGCGGAAGCGCAGAAGTCGAGTGAACCGGAGGGGGCGCGGCCAGGACAGCAGAGCTGCGATGGCCGCGCCCCCATCCTCACCACGCACGCCCTCACCAAGCGGTTCGGCAGCCTCCAGGCCGTGGACGGCCTCGACATGGAGGTCTGCAAGGGCGACGTCTTCGGGTTCCTGGGCCCCAACGGCGCCGGCAAGACGACGGTCATCCGCCTGGTCCTCGGCCTGATCCATCCCACGAGCGGGTACGCCGAGGTCTGCGGTCACCGCGTGCCCGGGCAGCTGCAGGGTGCCTTGCGCCACGTGGGAGGCTTCGTCGACGACCCGACGTTCTACCCGCTCATGAGCGCGCGCCGCAACCTGCGCCTGCTCGGCAGCATGACCGGCCCGGTCAGCGAGGAGCGCATCGACGAGGTGCTCGAGATCGTCGCGCTCAGTGACCGGGCAGACGACCGCGTGGGCGGCTTCAGCCACGGCATGAAGCAGCGCCTCGGTATCGCGCAGGCGCTGCTCCACAGCCCCGAGCTCATCGTCCTGGACGAGCCGACCAGCGGTCTCGACCCTCGCGGCATGAAGGACGTGCGCGAGCTCATCCGCGAGTTGGGGGCCGCGGGGACGACGGTGTTCCTGAGCTCGCACCTGCTGCACGAGGTGGAGCAGGTCTGCACGCGTGCGGTGATCATCGACCGGGGCCGCGTCGTGGTGCAGGGGCCGGTCAGCGAGCTGCGGCCCCGGAACGCCGCGGTCAAGGTCCTCACCGGCGACCAGGGCCGCGCCGCCGGCGTGCTGCGCGGCCAGTTCGGCTCCACGGGTGTCGTCGAGGACGAGGGCTTCCTCATCGTGAAAGCGGACGAGGATGCCGTGCCCGAGATGGTCCGCCGGCTCGTCGGCGACGGCATCGAGGTCCGCGCCGTCGTGCCGGCGCCGGAGCAGGGGCTCGAGGACTTCTTCCTCGAGCTCACCGGCACCGACGCTGCCGGCGAGCCGCAGCGGCGCAAGCGACGCGCCGGCCTCGCACGGCTGCTTCCGGGAGGCCGGCGATGAGCGCCGGTCCGGCGACGTCCTCCGGCGGGGCCGCAGCGCCCGCCGCCGGCGCGCACGGCGTCACCGCGCACGGCAGCACGGCCGGCGGCATGCGTGGCCGCCGGTGGGGAGCCCTCCGCAGGGAGTGGATCAAGCTGCTCTTCCAGCGCCGCAGCTACCTCATCTGGGGCGGCGCCTTCCTGATCCCGTTCCTGATCTCGCTCGCTCTCTATCTGGCCAAGGCCGACCCGCACGGCGGGGATGGGCCCCTCTTCTTCGAGCGCGTGACGTCCAACGGCATGTTCGTCGCGCTCGCCTCGCTCTCGGCGCTCATCCCGTTTCTGCTGCCCATGGCGGCCGCGATGGTCGCCGGGTACATGATCGCCGGCGAGGCGGAGCTGGGCACGCTGCGCATCGTCCTGCTCCGCCCCACCCGGCGCGGCGCTTTCATCCTCGCCAAATGGTCTATGGCGATGGTCTACCTCGCCGTCGGCTTCGCCGTCATGCTCGCCGGCGGGCTGCTCTTCGGCGGTGTCTTCTTCGGCCTGCACCCGCTGGTCACGCTGTCGGGCAGCACGGTGGGAGTGTGGGAGGGACTGTGGCTGATCACCCTCAGCTGTCTGTACGCGCTCGCGGCCATGTCGTGCGTCGTCTCCATGGCCCTGCTGTTCAGCACGCTCACGGACTCGAGTCTCACGGCTCTCATCGCCACGATCGTCATCTACATCGTGATCACCGTGCTCATCCAGTTCAGCTACTTCGACTGGCTGCGGCCGTGGGTGTTCCCGCAGTACCTGCTCGAGTTCACCAACTTCTTCCGCGACCCGATCTACTGGCGGCCGATCCTCAAGGGGCTGGGCGTGTTCGCGCTCTGGAGCGGGGTGCTCACGCTCGCCGCGTATCTGGTGTTCCGGCGCAAGGACGTGCTCTCATGACGATGCGCGCGATGCAGCTGGCGGCGCCTGCCCCCGCGGCGGAGGCGCCGCTCCGGCTCGTCGAGCTCCCGGTGCCCGAGCCGGGTCCGGGCCAGGTCCTGCTGCGGGTGCTGGCCTGCGGCGTCTGCCGCACCGACCTGCACATCCTCGAGGGCGAGCTGCCGCCGCACCGCTCACCCGTCGTGCCCGGCCACCAGATCGTCGGCGAGGTCGTCGCCCTGGGCGCCGGCGCCGAGACGGTCTTGCCGGGCGGCGAGCCGGGCGCGTCCCCGCTCACCGCCGGCGACCGCGTCGGCGTGCCTTGGCTCCACCAGACGGACGAGACCTGCCGGTTCTGCGCGCGCGGGCAGGAGAACCTCTGCGAGCGCGCGCTGTTCACCGGCTGGGACGTCGACGGCGGCTTCGCCGAGTACACGGTCGCGCCGGCCGGGTTCGTCTATCGGCTCCCGGCCGGGATGACGGCGATGGCGGCGGCTCCTCTGCTCTGCGCCGGCATCATCGGTTATCGCTGCCTGCGGTTGGTCGGGATCGTCGGCGACGACGCAGGCCTGCCGGCCGCCGTCTCCGGTGCGTCCGACGAGCCGAAGCGCCTCGCCGTCTACGGCTTCGGCTCGGCCGCCTCGCTCTGCACGCAGGTCGCCATCTGGCGCGGCTGGGAGGTCTACGGCATCGCCCGCGACGAGGAGCACCGGGCGATGGCGCGCGAGCTCGGCGCCGTCTGGGCCGGCGAGAGCGACGACGACCCCGGCGTGCTCTACGACGCCGCGATCGTCTTCGCGCCGGCCGGCGAGCTCGCCGTCGACGCCCTGCGCCGTCTGGACAAGGGCGGCATCGTCGCGCTGGGCGGGATCTACTCGTCGCCGATCCCGCCCATCGAGTACCCGTGGATCTACCACGAGCGCGTCGTGCGCAGCGTCGCCAACTCGACCCGGCAGGATGCGCGCGAGCTGCTGCGCGACGCGGCCGCCATCCCCATCGCGAGCCGCGTGCAGGAGTATGAGCTCGAGCAGGCGAACGAGGCGCTGCTCGACCTCAAGGAGGACCGGGTGCGCGGGTCGGCGGTGTTGCGGGTGGCCGAGGACTGAGGTCCGTGCGCTCCGCGACGCGTGTTCCCCCGGTCTCGGTGCTCGACCTCCGCCGCGCGATCGCTGGAGCGGGTCCGCGCGGGTCACGCCCGCGCCGTCAGTAGCCTCATATGCAGTCGAAGAGGGAGTAGTCGTCGGTCCCGGCGGCGGATTGGCCGCCGCAGGCGCCGGCGGCGACACAGTCGGCGCCGGCCGGGGCGGCGGCCTCCGCCTCCGCACCGAGCTCCTCGAGCAGTGGCCGGACCAGGCCGCAGTACGGGAACGGCGCGCCGTAGCCGGCGGCCTCGCCGCGCGCGCGCGCGGCGTAGTGCGCCTGGACCCAGCACTCGCCGCCGCAGGCGTCGGCGACCGGACAGGCGAGGCAATCTGCCCGGTCGCGGGCGCTGGCCGCGCGGAGAAGCCGAAGGCTGCTCGAGGCGCGCCAGATCTGCTCGAGCGGCTGCTCGCGCAGCGAGCCGGCCACGAACGCGGGATCGCCGGCCGTGATCACGCAGGCGTGGACGCGGCCGGCGGGGTCGATCGAGAGGTCGCGGCAGCCCGCCGCGCAGAGGTCGTTGCGCTTGCCGATGCGGCGGCGCCAGCTGGGAACGTTGTCGACGGTGAGGCCGATCTCCTCCGCGACGGCGAGCAGGTCGCGGACGGCGGTCAGCAGCTCATCGCCGGTCGGCACGAGGTCGCGTCCGGAGCGGTCCGCGGCCGCGTCGAACACCATCCCCCGCTGGTGCGGCAGGATGAGGTGGAGCCGGCTGAGCCCGGCCTCGCGCAGCTCGCGCGCGAGCTGCGCGAGGCCGGGCAGCGCCGGGCGCACCAGCACCGTGTTCGCCACCGGCTCGAGACCCACCGCCAGGAGGTTGCCGATCGACGTCATCACGTCGTCGTAGCTGCCGGGGCCGCGCAGGGCGTCGTTGATCTCGCGCGGCCCGTCGATGCTCACGAGCGGCTTGAGCAGACCCCGGCCCGTGCGGCTCAGCCCGCCGGCCAAGTCCCCGTCCACCAGTCTGTTGAAGAAGAACCGCGCCCGGGCTTCGTGGGTGCCGGTGATGCGGTCGAGGAGGTCGAGGAAGTCAGCGCGCGCCAGCGGGTCGCCGCCGATGAAGACGAAGCTGCCGGCGCCCAGCGCGACGCACTGGTCGATGGCATCGAACCACTCCGCCGTCGTCAGCTCGTCCGCCGCCGACGCGGAGACCGTGTCGTAGCAGTGGCGGCAGGAGCGACCGCACCGGTGCGTGACGTGGAGGTAGACCTCGCGCAGGCCGGCGAGCGGCTCGCCGCGCAGAGGTCTTCGGCCTTCGAGCCGGTCGAGCACGGCGAGGTCGGCCGGACCGTCGACGTCGACCCACAGAGGAAGCTGCGCGACCCGCAGGCCCGCGGCCTGCGCCGCGCGCAGCGTGTGGGCGAGCAGGCCGGGGTCGCTCATCGGAGACGCCGCGAGCATCCCGGCGAGGGCGGCGCCGGCCGCGGCCCACGTCTGGCGGCCGGCGCCGATGAGGTAGTAGCCGCCGTCCGCGGCCGGACCGAGAGCGAGACTCCCGGGCGACAGCTCGTCCAGGGCCCGGGCGAGGTACTCCGCCGGGAGCGCCGGGCTGTCGCTGCCCACGATGACGACCGCCTCGGCGCCGGTGGCGAACAGGTCGGCGAAGACGTTGGCGAGCCGCTCGCCGAGGACGTCGCCACGCTGTGGCAGACGGGACCAGCGGCCGTCGCGGCCGGCGAGCGGGTCGGCGGCGGTCGCTGGTGGGGCCGCCGGCTCGCCTGCGGCCGCCGGCGCCTCCGCCAGCACGAGCGCCGCGCCGGGCACCTGCTCGACGCCGTTCAGCGTCCCTCGCAGAAGTCGCTCGTAGACGGCAAGGGCGCCGTCGGCGCCCAGCGCCTGCGCGAGGCGCGTCTTCACGGCGCCGCTTCGCAAGGGCCGAGCCATCACGGCGATGACTCGCGCGCCCGGTGCGGGGCCGGTCTCGCGCGGCCGGCTCATCGCGCTGTCCCTTGCGTCGTCATCGCCTCAGTATGCCGACGGCTCTGTGGATGGACAACACGACGCCCGCCCGCACGGCGTCGCCGGCCTGCGCCAACTCGCGGGCGCGAGCGAGCCAGGCCGCGAGCGGCAGGGACTCGGTGAGGGGCGTGACCATCCCGACGACCAGCGGCAGCCAGAGTCCGGCGGCGAGCCCCAGGGCCAATGGCGTGAGCCAGTACCAGGCGTGCACGATGGGCAGGCAGATGATGAGCAGGGTCATCGTCCATGCGAACGCCGCCGCGGTCTGGTCGCGGCCGCGGGTGCTTCGCGCGATCCACACCGCCCCACCGATGAACACGGCGAACGCCAGCCAGCTCGCGACCTGCGGCGAGGAGAGCCGCGCGAAGAGCAGGAAGAGCAGGGAGGCGCCGGTCCAGCTGAAGCCTCCCTGGAAGAGCGACCCGAACGAACCTCCCGTGAGGAGGTAGGGGAGGTACGGGATCACGAAGGCCGGCGCGAAGCCGGCGACGAAGAGGACCGGCGACGTGCGCCGGCCGAAGAGCGCCGGCACGAGGAGTCCGAGCGGCAGGACCTTGAACGCCGCCGCGACGCCGAGCGCGATCCCTGCCCAGCCGTCGCGGCGACGTACGAGCAGGGCTGCCGTGAGCACGCAGAAGAAGACCGCCGCCGCCTCGGCGTGCGCCGACTCCCACGTCTGTACGATCACCGCGGGGCAGAGAAGGTAGAGCACCGTGGCGCGCAGGCGCAGCCTCCGCGCGGCCAGCATCCAGACCGCCGCTGCGGTCGCGAGGTCGAAGGCGCCGAAGACAAGCTTGAAGAGGACCACTTCGGCGCGCGGCGTGAGCGCGCCCTCCAGGCCCATCGCCTCCGTCGCCCGCGCCACCCCGTAGAAGACGGCCTGGGTCAGCGGCGGGTACACCGTCTTCAGCTCGTCGTGGTTGATGAGGTCGCGCCCGGCGTACGCGACGCGGTCCAGCGGGTGCTCGTAGGGCCGGTACTTGTAGGGGTTGATGCCGGCCAGCTGGACGCGCCCGTCCCACACGTAGCGGTGGTAGTCGTCGCTCAGGCTGGGCATGATCGGCAGGAAGATGAGACGCAGTACGACGGCGGCGACGATGGCGCCGCGCAGCGGCAGGCTGGTCGCCGCCGTGGCGAGGACGGCGAACCCGGCGCCGGCGAGTCCGTAGAATGAGGCCAACCGCACCGCGTGCGCGGTCAGGTCGCCGGAGGCCGCAAGCCCGATCAGCCCGGCGGAGAGCAGGGCCAGCCCGAGAAAGGCGCGAAAGCGTGGCGTCTTCAGCAGCATCATCACCGCCAGCGTACTTCATCGTCGTGCCCGTGCTCGACGAGGCCGAGGCCCTGCCGGCGCTCCTCGCGCAGCTCCAGAGCCTCGGCCTGCTCGAGCGCACGCTCCTCGTCGACAACGGCTCGGCCGACGGCGGCCCGGACCTCATCCGCGCCGCCGGCGGGACCCTGCTGCACGAGCCGCGGCGCGGGTACGGCTATCCTTGCCTGACGGGCGCCCGCGCCGCTGCGGCGGCGGGCGCCCGCGCCGTCGTCTTCATGGAGGCCGACGGCACCGACGATCCAGCGCAGGCGCGGTACCTCGCCGAGCCCGTGCTGGCCGGCGTCGCCGACCTCGTCGTCGGATCGCGGCGACGGGCCGTGCGCGGCGCCGCGAGCGGTCGCATGCCGCTGCACCAGCGGCTCGGCAACGACTGGCTCGCCGTCAGCCTTTGGTTGTTCTTCGGCCTGCACCTGAGCGACGACGGCCCCTACCGGGCGGTCCGCACCGATCTGCTCGAGCAGCTTCGCCTGGAGGAGCGGGCCTACGCCTTTCCCACCGAGATGGCGGTGAAGGCGCGCCTCGCGGGCGCGCGCATCGCCGTCCGCAACGTGCGCTATCGGCCGCGCGCCGGCGAGTCGAAGATCGCCGGGACGTGGCACGGTTCCGCGCTCGCAGTCCGCGACATCTTCTGGTGCCTGCTGCGGCTGGGAGTGGCCGGCTTCCGCCCGCCCGGCGCCGGCGTCCGGCCCCCGGGTCAGTAGACGGGCAGCCGCGGGTGCGGGTCACGGCGCGCCAGCCGGGCGTCCAGCCCGAGGGTGCGACCGGACTGGGAGAGGGCGATCGCGAGAAGCAGGACGGCCATGATGATGTAGGTCCCCGGCCACTCACCGGTCCCGGAAGTGGCGATCAGCAGGTTCAGCTGGAAGAGCGCCGCCAGCAGGCCCGACACGGGTGTGAACAGGCCGAGCACCAGGAACACGCCGAAGACGAGAAACTCGATCGCCAGCTGCCCGTAGGCGAAGGCGGCGGCGTTCGGGATCATCACCGAGTTCAGCACGTCGGCGTAGAGACCCACTTTGGTCGTGTCGGCGTAGCCCTGCACGAACTCGGCCCAGCCGTCGGGCGTGTACAGGCCCTTGATCACGTTGTCTGCCCAGACGGCAAGGAAGATGGCGCCCATCATGACGCGCAGGCCTGCCATCAGCAGTTCGGTGCGCCCCTCGCGCGTCGCCCACAGGTGCATGAATCGGCCCTCCTCGGTGGTTGGAGGGACCGTACCCGCTGGAGCCGGGGCCGACGCACCCGGAGGAGTGACCGGTCGCGGCGCCTCAGCCGCCGGCGACCGGCGGCAGCACGTCGACCCGGTCGCCGGCGGCCAGGGCCGCCTGCTTGGCCTCCGCCGCCGGCACGTGACGGCCGTTGATGCAGACGCCGACGAGCAGCCGGTCGCCGTAGAAGAGGCGGTGTTCGTACCGCGGCGACTGCGCCACCACCTCGCGCAGCGCCTCGACGACCGTCGCCGCGTCGCAGGCGACGTCGCGCGCGGGCTCGGGTGCTGTCATGGCGGCGGGCAGGCCGACGGTGATCTCGGGCACGGGTTCTCTCCTCGTCGCGCCACTCTCCGGAGGCAGTATGCCACGCCGTGCGCCGGCGCGGCTATCGACGCGGCGGCGCCCGGCGGGCGACGATGCTTTCAGATAAATCCTATCGGGAATGAACCAATGAGCCCGCCCGGCCGTCCATCTCCCCGAGGAGTCTGGTGAAGGTATCGTCGAAGAGCCGCTACGCGCTGATGGCGCTGGTCGAACTGGATCTGCGCACCGGGGACGAGGGGCATCCTGTGCGCCTCGCCGACGTGGCGCGCGAGCGTGACATCCCCAGGCAGTTCCTCGGGCAGCTCTTCGCCATCTTGCGCCGTGACGGTCTCCTGCGCGGCCATCGCGGCGTCGGCGGCGGCTTCACGTTCGCCCTCCGGCCAGACCAGCTCACGGTCCTGGATGTCGTCCAGGCGCTGGACGGCGTCGGCGGCGTCGCCGCGTGCAGGCCAGGTGAGTGCGAGCTCGAGGAGCGCAGCGGCTCGCGCGCCGTGTGGCAGGCGGCCGGCGGCGCCTACGACGGCGTGCTCTCCCGCGTCACCATCAGGGACCTCGCCGACCGGGAGCGGCGGATCCGCTCAGAGGAGCAGACGCAGGGAAGCTGACTGCGTCGTGGGCTGAGCCCGAGTCAGCTCAGGCGCCCCCGGGACGCTGAAGCCTCCTTCGGGCGGCCGCCCGATCCGCTCCTACGCGAGCATCCGCTCGACTGCCCGGAGGGCCTTCACGCGGGTCCGTTCCGGCACCGTGACCTCGTGGTCGAGCACGTCGTCCCACTCGTCGCTGAGGGTGGCGATGCACTTCTCGAGCGTCGTCACCTTCATGTTCGGGCAGATGGCGCTGTTCGAGGCGGGGATGAATCGCTTGTCCGGATACAGGAGGCCGAGTCGGTAGAGGAGGCCGGTCTCGGTGGCGACCACGAAGGTCTTCGCGTCGCTGGCGCCCGGGTACCGGAGCATCCCGGACGTGCTGGTGACCACGTCGGCGATGTCGAGCACCTCACGCCGGCTCTCGGGGTGCGCCATGAGGACGCTGCCCGGGTTGTCGGCGCGGATCTGCTCGATCTCGGCGGCGCGGAAGTCGTCGTGCACGTGGCACCAGCCCTGCCACAGGATCATGGTCTCCTCGCGGCCGGTCTGGCGTGCGACGTAGTCGCCGAGGTTCCTGTCGGGCACGAAGATGATCTTCTGGTCCTTGGGGAACCGGTCCACGATCTGGACGGCGTTTGCGCTCGTGCAGCACACGTCGGTCTCTGCCTTGATGTCGGCCGACGTGTTGACGTAGGCGACGACGACGGCGTCCGGGTGCTGCTTCTTGAGCTCGCGCAGCCCGTGCACCGTGACCATGTCGGCCATCGGGCAGCCGGCGCGCTTGTCCGGCATGAGGACGGTCTTCTGCGGCGAGAGGATGTACGCGGTCTCGGCCATGAAGTGCACGCCGCAGAAGAGGATCACCTCGTGCGGGTCCTTCTGCGCGATGCGCGAGAGCTCGAGGGAGTCACCCGTGTAGTCCGCGGCGTCCTGGACCTCGGGGCGCTGGTAGTTGTGCGCCAGGATCACGACGTCGCGCTCGGCGGCGAGGCGGCGGAGTTCCTGCTGGAGTACGTTCAGCTCGGGCATGGGGTCACCGGGGAGGGTCGGTTGGCGTGGCCCTCGATTATACGCCGGAGCCCGTGGCGCGGCTCCCGCCGCGCCGCTCCTCCACCTCGCGGTTGACCTCCACGCCGACGAGCAGCGCGAGATTCATGATCCACGCCCACACGAGGAACGCCACGCCCGCGCCCAGCGTCCCGTAGACGCGGTTGTACGAGGCGAAGTGGTCGAGGTAGACGCTGAAGCCGATGGACGCGAGGACCCAGAGGCCGACGCCGACCGCCGCCCCGGCCAGGAGCCGCCACAGAGCGGGCTGGCGCCTGGCCGGCGTGAACCGGTACAGGAGCGCGAACAGGAGGAGGCCGAGCCCGATGAGGAGTGGCCACTTGATCCACGTCCACAGGTGCAGCGGACCGTCTCCGATCCCGGTGAGGTCCCGGACCCAGGCGCCGAACGGGCCGACGAGCGCGACGGCCGCAGCGGTCACCGACAGCAGCGCGAGCAGCACGAGCGCGAGACCGATGCGCAGGGGGAGCGACGTCCAGAACGGCCGTCGCCGCTCGACGCGGTAGATCCCGTCGGAGGCCCACATGAAAGCGCCGACGTAGGCGGAGGCCGCCCAGAGCGAAGCCACGAGGCTCATGATCAGCACCACCCCCGAGTTCTGTGAGGTGAGCACCGAATCGAGGGCGTCGGAGACGAACTGCGCCGCCCAGGGAGCGCCGAGGTCGCCGAGCGTGTCCAGCAGGGTGTGCACCGCGTCGGAGGAGAGCCCCGCGATGCCGAGCAGCGCGACGACGACGATCAGCGCGGGGAGCAGCGACAGGACCGTGAAGTAGGTGAGGGAGGCCGCGAGCTTGGGCAGGTCGTGGGCGAGCACGGTCTCCACCAGACTGGTTGCCTCGCGCCACACACGCGTGCCGGCTCCGTCGCTCGACTCCACCCGCCCTCCCAGGTCGTGTAGTACCGCAAGCCTACCGCACCGCCTGCCGGTCAGGCGGTTGCGCCGGCGAGAGCGCGGGTAGACCTCAGCCGGTAGCCACACGGACGTTCGACAGAGGAGTACCGATGCAGAGTAGAGGCGCCTGGATGGCGTTGTCCATCATCACCGGCCTGCTGATGATCGTGCTTGGCGGGGTGTTCCTGGCCAAGCCCGGGCTGAGCCTGGCCAGCGTCATCCTGCTGGTCGGGATCTTCACCATCGTCTACGGCCTCTTCCTGGTGATCGCGGGGATCGCCGGCCGCACCGAAGGCGGAGGCTGGGCGATCGCGGTCGGCGCGCTCGCCGTCATCATGGGGATCGTGACGCTCGCGTGGCCGGCGGCCACGAGCCTGGCGGTCCTGTACATCATCGCCGCGTGGGCGATCATCAGCGGCATCGCCGACATCGCCGGCGCCTTCGCCGGCGGCATCAGCGGCGGCCGGCGTGTCTGGCTCGTCATCCTGGGCTTGATCGGCATCGCCGTCGGCATCTACTTCTTCGTGCACCCGGTCACCGGCGTCCTCGCGCTGCTCTGGGTGGTCGGCGTGTACCTGGTCGCGCTCGGCATCATCCGCATCATCGCCGGGTTCATGAAGCCGCCGCAGGCGCGGGCCGCCTGAGGAAGGCGTGCCCGACGGTGGTGAACGTCGCGAGGGCCGGGCGGGACGACGTCCCGCCCGGCCCTCGCCGTGTCTCCCGCACGCGGTCGCCCGACCGCGTGCGCGTCGGAGGGATCAGTCCTCGCCGTCGGCGCCCTCGCTCTCGCCGCGCACGGCGGCGAGACGTTCCTTGAAGCCGGTCTCCTCGAAGATGGTCTGCACTTCCTTCACCACGTCATCGGGCGGGAAGAGATCGCCGAGGCCGAGCTCCTCGCGGATCTCGAGCAGGTGCTCCATGTAGTCGCTCCACTTCTCGCCCCAGGCCTCGCCGATGGCGGGAAACATGAGGTGGGGGTCGCCGCCCATGCCCTTCTCGTAGAAGTTGCCGCACCACTCGGCGAACATCTCGACGTGCGGCCGGCCGTGCCCGTTCTCCACCTGGATGCCACGCACCACCTGGTTGATCACGGCCACGCTGTTGTGCCGCGGGCAGCGGCTCTGGCAGGTGTAGCAGTAGTAGCAGTACCAGAGCGTGTCGTCCTCGAGCAGGGAGACGTCGCCGTCGAGGGCGCGGCGCGCCGTCTCCCGTGGGGAGTACTCGGTGAAGCGCGCCGCGGGGCAGCCGGACGTGCATACGCCACACTGGATGCAGCTCTGGAAGCCGTCCCTGTGGTCGTGCATGCGCGGGTCGTCGAGGATGCGCTTGACCAGCTCGGGGTCGCGCCGCGGGGCGGCCGCGAACGTGTCGTCCGCGATGTGCGCGTACGGGTTGTCCTTGGCGTCAGTCATCGGTGCGCTCCTCGGGGGCGTTGGGCACGGCCCTGAAGTACTCGGGCCAGAAGTGGACGGGGACGTCGATCTTGAGCTGTCGCGCGGCCGAGCGGAGGTTGTCGCGGCAGAGCACGCAGGTGGTGACTACCGGTGCACCCTGCTCCGCGGCGAACTCCAGGAGCCACGCGCTGGACTTCGTGGCGCCCCGGTACATGCCGCCCAGGGCGCCGCAGCAGCCGCTGTGCAGCGTGGGGTAGTCGACGACCATCGTGGCGCCCGCCTGCTCGGCGGCGCCGCCGAGCGCCGCCAGGGCGCCGTCGCGGTCGGCGAGACAGCCCACGTAGGGGACGAAGCGCTCGGTAGCCGCCCTCAGGGAGATCGCAGGGTCGCGTCCGGCGCGCTCCGTGAGCGCGTCCCAGAGCGGGACTGCGTCCACGCCGCTCTCGGCGAGGCTGGCGTCGCAGGCCGGGCACGCCGTGTAGACACGCTGATCGGTCTCGTAGAGGCTGTCCACGGCGCCGCGACTGGGGTGGCCGCAGCAGCCGGCGTCCGTCGCCTCGTCGAGGCGGACGCCGAAGCCTGCGGCCACCTCGTGCACCACGGCGTGCAATTCGCGATCCTGCGGGATCGCGCAGCCGGCGTAGAAGGACAGCGTGACGGCGTCTGCCGGAAGGGCTGCGCCCACCGGCGCCTTCTTGCCACCCGGCAGGAGTCTGCCGGGCGAGCTTCACGCCCGTCTCGGCGGCGCCCACCTTGTCTCTGGGCACGTAGCCCTTGGACACCATGGCCGCGCCGAAGCGCAGGTTGTCGATGCGCGACCGCTTCTGCAGGTGGTCCGTGGCCACGTCCGGCGGCCGTGCGCTCGGCGCAGCGGATCGCGCCGCCGTGCTCGCGCTCGAGCCGGCGCAGACTGTGCAGGATCGCCCGCGACGTCGATGTCCATGCGGCAGACCGAGGTGCAGGTGCCGCACTCGGTGCAGCGCCAGAGGTCGTCGCTCTTGAGGACGGCCTCGATCTCGCCCGCGAGGATGAGCCGGACGAGGCGGCGAGGCCCGCGGTACAGCTCGCGCCCGCTCGGGCAGCTCGACGTGCAGGTGCCGCACTGGTAGCAGGCCGAGCACTCGGCCGCGAGCTCCTTGAACGCGGCGGTGACAGCGTCCGGATACACGATGACGTCAGGCGACGTGGCCACAGCGCTCACCCCCCGCGCAGGCGGCGCCGATGGCGGCGCCTGCAAGAGCGCCGGGTCCGGCGCCGATCAGCTCCATCTCGCGCTCGAGCGTCTCCAGCGAGAGTTCATCGCCGGCGGCCAGGGACGCGAACAGGCGGATGCGCCGCCCGACGCTCAGGCGGTCGACCGCGCAGAGGTGCCAGAGCTCGAGCGGCAGGGGCGTGCCGCCCCCCGCCAGCACCTCTTCGGCGATGCGCAACTGCTCCAGCGCGCTGGTGTCCCCCGTACGGTACTGGCAGCGGCCTTCCGCGCAGCCGGCGAGAAAGACGCCGGCGGCACCCAGGCGGGCCGCCTCCACGATGTGCAGGGCGCTGACGCGGCCCAGGCACGGCAACTCGATGAGCCGCACGTTCTCGGGGTAGTGGTCGCGGTGCTGGCCGCTCAGGCTGATGGCGGCGCCCGCGCACTCCTTGCAGTAGAAGCCGATGACCGGCGCGTCCACGCCGTCGGTCATGAGCGCGATGCGGCCGAACAGCGCGTCGTCGGCGAGGTTGTGGGCGACGGCGACCTCGGGGCAGTTCGCCGCGCAGATGCCGCAGGCCCGGCAGATCTCGGGGTCGATCACCGCCAGCTTGCCGTCGTCCTTGACCTCGGCCGGACGCGCCGCGTCCGCCGGACGGTCCTCCAGGGTGATCGCGCCGAAGGGACACATGGTCATGCAGGTGTCGCAGCCGACGCAGTGGGCGGCGTCCACCCGGGACGGCGCCGTGCCGAGGCGGCCGGGCGAGGTGAGGAACGTGTGGATCTGGCCGGCGACCGCGGCCGCCTCCGTGTTGACCTCGATGAGCGCCTTGGGGCCCGCGGCCGAGCCGCACACGAAGATGCCCTCGGTGCTCGTCTCGGTGGCGCGGTTCTTGCGGTCGAGGATGTCGATGAAGCCGTCGTCGTCGCGATCCACCCCGAGCGACTGGGCGAGGCGCTCGGTCTCCGTGGCCGGCACCATGCCCGTGCTGAGGACGACCAGGTCGGGCCGCAGCACGCGCTTGCGCGCGGCGGTGACGTCCTCGACCTCGATCACCGGCCGGCCGGCGGCGTCGAACTGCACCTCGGGCGGCGTGCCGCGCAGGAATTCCACGCCGGCCTCGCGAGCTCCGAGGAACCAGTGCTCGTAGCCTACGCCGGCCGTCCTCATCTCGAGATAGCAGACCGTGATCTTCATCTCGGGGAAGAGGGTCTTGAGCCGAATCGCGTGCTTGAGCGCGATCATGCAGCAGAGGCGCGAGCAGTGCGGCAGGTGGCGCTTGTCGCGCGACCCGGCGCACTGGATCATGACGAGCTCCTTGACCGGAATGCGGCCGAGCGAGGCCTGGCCCTCCCAGTCGTCGAGCATCGACGCAAGCTCCACCTGCGTCACGACGCTCTCGTGGTCGGGGTGGAACTCGGAGTAGTACTTGCGGGGCGCCGGCTCGCAGCCGACGGCGGTGAGGATGGCGCCGGCGTGGATCTTGAAGCTCTCGGGCGACTGCGCGAAGTCGATCGCCTCGACCGGGCACTCCTCGGCGCACTTGCCGCAGAAGGTGCAGGTGTCGAGGTCGATGGTACGCACGACCCTGCCGTCGTAGAACTCGCTGAAGATGGCCTTCTTGCCGGGCTCCGACGCCTCGACCTCGCACACCGTCTCGCAGGTCCCGCAGTTGATGCAGGCGTCGGTCACCATATTGGGCAGGCGACGGACGCTGACCTCGAAGTCCCCGGGGTGCCCGCTGACGCCCTCGACGGTGGCGCGCCGGCGGATGGTGAGGTTGGGGTGGTCGATGGAGACGTTGCGGTGGAAGCACTTGCGCGTGCCCGCCTGGGCGTCGCCGGCGGGAAGGCACTGGCCGCAGTCGTTGGTGGGGAACACGGTGCCGATGCGCGCGGCGCGGCCGCCCAGGAAAGGCCGCCGCTCGATGAGCTCGACCGGATGTCCCATCTTGGCGAGCTCCGCGGCGGCCTGCGTGCCGGCCACGCCGCCGCCGATGACCACGACGGTGTCGTGGCGCTCGGCGTAGGCCATGGTGTCGGCCGGGGCGTCTGGATACAGCACGGACGAGTCGACGATCCGCATGGCCTTGTCGGTCACGGCGGCGACGTCGTCGCCGTGGACCCAGCTGCAGCCCTCGCGGATGTCGGCGATCTCGAGCCGCAGGCCGCGCGCGAAGAGCTTGTGCAGCCGGCGCGCGGCGAAGTCCTGTGAGCAGCCGGCGAAGACGAGCTGCCGGTCGCCGGTCTCCATCAGCTCGAGGAGCTGCGCCTGGCCCCCGCGACTGCACCAGTGGGTGCCGCGAAGCACGTCGGCGTGCAGGCCCGCGTGCTGCTCCAGCTGGTCGAAGTCGATGTTGGTGAGCGTGCCGGCGCACTCGCAGAGGAGCACGAGCGGGCGCGCCGGTCCGGTCCCGTTGGAGGCGGTCATGTGCTCACCACTCCGGCATCGGCCGGCTGGGACGGCGCGGTATCCGCTTTCGGCGGCCGCGCCTCGATCGCGTCGGCCGGGCAGCCGCGGGCGCAGGTGCCGCACCCCAGGCACTTCTCGTCGTCGTAGACGATGGTGCGGTAGACGGTGACGCGCTCGGGCACCTCGACGGGTCCGTCGGGCTCGTGGCGCATCAAGCGCCGCAGAGCGGCGCCGAGCTCGCCGCGGCGGCTGCCTTCCGGCGCGTCGAGGAGCTGGTTGACGTCGAAGAAGTCGCCGCGCTCGGAGGCGCCGCTGGGGCAGTTCTTCGCGCAGGTGCCGCACCCGACGCAGAGCTCTTCGTGGCGGACGATCTCGCAGCCGCCGCCGGTGGCGCTGTGAAGGGCGCCTCCGGGCACGCGGCTGAGGATCTCGCGTCCGCGGTGGGTGAGCGGCATCAGGCGGCCCCCCTCTCCGCGGCGGAGGCGGCGCGGCCGGCCGCGCCGGCCTCTGACCGCGGCAACGCCGGCAGGCCGCAGATCACGCGGTCCATCTCGTGGACTGCGGCGACGAACTTGGGCGGCTCACCGGCGCTCATCGTGAACATCCGGCAGCGTTCGGGCTCGACCCCGACGCTCTCCAGCATCCGCTGCACGAACGCCACCCGGTCGACGGCGTTGAAGTTGCCCTCGCGGTAGTGACACTGACCGAGCAGACAGCCGGCGACCATGACGCCGTCGGCGCCTTCGGCCAGGGCGCTGAGCAGGTGGAGCGGGCTGACGCGCCCGGTGCACGGCATGAGGACGAGGCGCACCGTCGGCGGCAGCGGCGTGCGCGCGTTGGCGCTCGCGTCGGCCGCCGCGTAGGCGCACTCGCGGCAGCAGAAGGCGACGATGGTGCGATCGGCGCTCGTCGCGGCGGCAGGAGTCGCGGAGACCGTCATCAGACCGTCGCCTCCGCCAGCACCTCGGCGTCGCTGAAGCCGCCGAGCTGCATCGCCCCGGTGGGACACTCGGCGGCGCAGATGCCGCAGCCGCGGCAGATGTTGGGGTCGACGAACGAGTGTGCGTCGGCCCCGACCGTGATGGTGATCGCCGTCTGCGGGCAGGCGGTCTCGCAGACGCCGCAGGCGACGCAGACGTCCGTGTCGCTCGAGGCGACCTGGGCGGGCGTCATCGCGAAGCCCGTGCTCAGCATGCTGATGGCACGGGCCGCAGCGGCCTTCGCCTGGGCGATGGACTCGGGGATCGTCTTGGGGCCCTGAGCGGTGCCGCAGAGGAACATGCCCGTCCGCTGTGTGTCGACGGGAGCCAGCTTGGGGTGGAACTCGCGGATGAAGCCGGCGGCCGCGGTCTGCACGCCGGCGACGCGGGCGATGTCCTGGGTGCCTTGCGAGCCTTCCAGGCCGGCGGAGAGCACGACGAGGTCGTAGGGCTCCTCGCTCTTGGCGCCGGTCATGGTGTTCTCCATGCGCACCGTGAGGGTGCCGTCCAGCTCCTCGAGGATCTCGCCGACGCGGCCGCGCACGTAGCGCACGCCGCGCTCCTGCACGAGGCGGTAGTACTCCTCGTGCGCCTTGCCCGGCGTGCGCATGTCCGTGTAGCCGACGGTGATCTCCGCGTCCGGGTAGTGCTGCTTGATCAGCGAGCTGTGCAGCGTGGCGAACAGGCAGCAGATGGCCGAGCAGTGCTCGTTGCCGCTGCTGGTGCAGTCGCGCGAGCCGACGCACTGGAGCATGAAGATGCGCTTGGGGATCTCGCCGTCGGAGGGACGCTTGAGCTCGCCCGCGGTCGGCCCCGAGGCCGACAGCAGCCGGGCGAGCTGGCTCTGCGTGAGCACGTTCTTGAAGCGACCGTACCCGAGCGGGAGCTTGCGCGTGGCGTCGAACTCCTGATGGCCGGTGGCCAGGATGATGGCGCCGACGGTGAGGTCCTCGTCCCAGGGCTTCTGGTCGAAGTCGATGGCGTCGGCGGGGCACGCCGTGATGCACGACTTGCAGTCGGAGCACACGGCGCAGTCCAGGCAGCGCTCGGCCTCGGCGCGGACGTCGTCCTCGCTGAAGCCGAGGCGGACCTCCTCCCACGTCGTGCGGCGCGCGACGCCGTCCAGCGTCTTCATGATGCGGCGCGCCTGCGGCTCGAGCGGCTCGAGCTCGGTGTGCGGGATCTTGACCTTGTCGGCCTCGGAGTCCCACACCGGGACGAGCTGCTCGCCGCGCAGGAAGTTGTGGATGGCGCGGGCGCCGCGGCGGCCGGCGGCGATCGCCTCGATCGCCGTCCAGGGGCCCATCGCGGCCGCGTCGCCGCCGGCGAAGACGCCGGTGCGGCCGGTCATCATGGTGTCGGTGTCGACCTGGATCTGGCCGCGCTCGACGGCGACGTCGTCGGCGCCGAGCGCGGCGAAGTCGTCGACGATGGCCTGGCCGACGGCGAAGATCACCGTGTCGGCCTCGAGCTCGACGAACTCGCCCTCCACGGGGACCGGCGGGCGCCAGCCACGCTCGTTGGGCTCGCCCAGGGTGCAGCGCTGGAACTTCACGCCGGTGGCGACGCCACCCTTGCCGAGGATCTCGACGGGGACGAGCGAGTACTCGACGTGGACCTGCTCCTCCCTGCCCTCCTCGACCTCTTCGGAAGAGGCCGGCGCCGTGCGCTCGTCCTCGATGCAGGCGAGGGTGACCTCGTGGGCGCCGCAGCGGAAGGCGGTGCGGCCGGCGTCGTAGGCGACGTCGCCGCCGCCGACCACGACCACGCGCCTGCCGGTGGTCGGGCTCTCGCCGAGCGCCTGCGCGCGCAGGAACTCGACGGCGCGTACGACGCCCTGCTGGTCGAGGCCGTCGATCGGCAGGTCCTTGCTCTGGTGCAGTCCGGTGGCCAGGAAGACGGCCTTGTAGCCGTCGGAGAACAGAGAGTCGACGGTGAAGTCCGTGCCGCAGCGCACGCCGGTCTTGAGCTCGACGCCGAGGGCGGTGATGCGGTCGATCTCGCTCTGCAGCGCCGGGCGAGGCAGGCGGTACTCGGGGATGCCGACGCGCAGCATGCCGCCGGCGACCGGGAGAGCCTCGAACACGGTCGCCTTGTAGCCGAACTGCGCGAGCTCGCGGGCGGCGGTGAGGCCCGCGGGGCCGCCGCCGACGATGGCGACGGGCTCGTCGTAGAACACCGGCAGCGGCGCGGGCAGCTCCGCCGGCGCGCCGTTGTCGGCCACGAACCGCTTGATGCCGGCGATGGCGATGGGGTCCTCCACCTTGCCACGCGTGCACTCGGTCTCGCACACGTGCGTGCAGATGCGGCCGCAGACGCTGGGGAAAGGGTTCGGCTCGCTGGCGACCCGGTAGGCCTCCTCGTAGCGGCCCTTGGCGACCAGCGCGACGTACCCGTGCGCGGACGTGTGGACGGGGCAGGCGGTCTTGCACGGGCTCCAGCCCTTGCGGTCGACGGCGAACGTCGCCGGGACGGCATTGGCGAACGGCCGCGAGATCGCCGTCCGTTCGCTGACGCCGAAGTCGTACTCGTTGGGATACGTCACCGGGCATACCGCGGCGCACTCGCCGCAGCCGACGCACTTCTCGTTCACGTAGCGGGCCCGGTGCCGGACGGTCACGTTGAACTCGCCGGGCGGTCCGGTGACGGAGGTCACGTCGGACAGCGCGTGGATGTGGATGCGGCTGTTGGTGGCGGCGCCGGTCAGCCGGGGCGCGAGGCTGCACATGGCGCAGTCTTCGGTCGGGAAGGTCTTGCTCAGGCGGGACATGTAGCCGCCGATGCTCTGCTGGCGCTCGACCAGATGGACCTCGATGCCCGCGGCGGCGAGCTCCTCTGCGGCGGAGATGCCGGCGATGCCGCCGCCGACCACCATCACCGAGCGGTTGAGGAACGTGCGCCGGCGCGGCAGATCGCTCATGTGCCGCAGGCGGGAGACGGCCCCCTCGACGATCTTCTTCGCCTTGACCTGCGCGCGCTCGGGCTCCTGCGCGTGCACGTAGGAGCAGCCCTCGCGGATGTTGCCGAAGGCCACGGAGTTCTCTCCCAGCTTGAGCTCGCGCGCGATGCGCTCGAAGGTCGGACCCTGGAACCGCGGCGAGCACGAGGCGATGACGAAGTGGTCGAGGCCGCGCTCTTCCACGGCCTTCTCGATCATCGCGCGGCCTTCGGTGCCGCACATGAACTGATTGATGTTGACCTCGACGACGCCGTCGAGGCTGCGGGCGTGCTCGGCCAGCGGCTCGAGGTCGACGACGCCGCTGATGTTGCCGCCGCACTCGCAGAGGAAGACCCCGGCCCTCATCCCACGGCCTCCTTCGTGCGGACGCCGATGCGCTCGAGGAACGGCTCGACGTCCTGGGAGTGCGACTGGATGCCGACGACCTTCTCGGGGTCGGCGCCCAGCGCCAGCGCCAGGAGCTGCTGCACGTGCAGGTGCACGAACGGGAAGTCCTCGCCGGTGCTCGCGGAGATGATGTCGCTGTAGCGGTCGAACTGGACGTGGCAGTTGGGGCACATGTGCACGAGGACGTCGACCTTCTCCTCGGCCAGCCGGTGCAGCTTCTTCTGCGTCACCCCGACCGAGATCGACGGGTTGACGAAGCGCTGGCGGAAGCCGGCGCCGCAGTGCGTCTGCTTCTCGTTGTAGGCGCCGGTGCAGACGACGCCGGCGGGGATCAGCATCTCCTCCGGCACCATGAAGTTCTCGTTGTTGCCCAACGTCTCGTCGGGGAAGACCTTGCAGTAGTGGCAGGCGGGGTGCGTGGCCACCTTGATGCCGTCGAGGCGGCGGCGGATGAGCTCGGGGACGCTGTCGTGGGCGCCCCACAGGATCTCGAGTGTGTGCTTGTGCTGGACGGTGGAGGCGACTCGGTCATCGTACTCGCGGTCTATCTTGGCGAGCACCTCGTTCGTCTCGGCGCGATAGCCGGGCACGTCCAGGATGTTGCGCGCCTTCTTGTTGATCGCATAGCAGGTGGAGCAGAGATAGCTCATCACCGGGTGCTCGTCGTCGACCACGACGCAGGCGTTGCGCGCGGCGATGCCGACCGTGGTCTGGATCGGCATGAGGTCGGAGTAGTACCCGAGACCGGTGCAGCACGTCTGGTCCTCGTTGACCGTGTACTCGATGCCGAAGCGCTCGAAGAGCCACTTCGTCGACGACTCGACGCCCGGGTACTCGGCAGAGACCAGGCAGCTGCGGAACAGCGTGACGCCCTTCTCGATGCGCGGCACGTCGGGAGTGGAAGTGTAGCGTTTGCCCATGGTCCCCTCGCGGTAGCTGACGACCCCGCTATTGTCCATAAGAAAAGCTATTCCTGCAAATCAGCTTAGCTAATACTTACGGCCGAGGTGATAAGGGCCGGGGAGACATGCTGCGCGTGCGCGCGAGGCGGCCCGTCGCCGGCGGCGCGCCTCCGGCGCAGAAATGGGGCGAGGGCCGGGGCTGCCGCTGCAGTCCCGGCCCTCGCCGTGTTCGCGCCTCCGGCGCGCGATGTCTCGTCAGTCCGCCGCCGCACCCTCACCTCGGCAACGCGACAGCGCTGCACAGGCTCTCCGCAGCGACCACACGTCTCATCCAGACCCCCTCCGTCGCGCGGCCCGAGAGGCACGCACGCCCTGCGGCCAATCCTACTCCGGCGCGGCCGGTGATCGCCACGGACGCCGGCGGGCACGTGCCTCTGCGCCCGTCGACCGGGGCGGGGCAGGGACGCGGTGGCAGCCCCGCCGCCGGCACGTGCGGCGGGGCGCTCGGGGGTTACGCGAGGGTGGAATCCGGGCAGGAATCGAGTAGCGTCTACCGGCGTCGTGGCCCCCGCCCCGGAGGTCGCCGCCGGCCCGAGGGGAGGGATCCATGGGCGAGGTCCACCCGATGCCGACCCGGTCGGATAGCGACGACGTGCCCGTGGCCGGGCCTCCCGCGACCGTGCGCTCCATCGACAGCGCCCACTGCGGCCTGTGCGGCGCCAAGCTCAACGCGCGGGCGCTTCGCTATCACGTCGTCTCGCCGCAGTGCTGCGAGGCGCCGATCACCGTGTGCCACACATGCCGCAACGCAGCGCTGGGCGAGGGGTACAGACCAGCCGAGTGAAGCGAGACCGGTCCGGACCGCCTTGGACGGGAGCTCGCGGGCTCCCGTTTGCTACAATCACCATCCCGAAGCCCCTGTCCCGCCTCACCAGGTGATGCCCATGCGCCTTCTCGATGCCTGTGCCCGCAAGCCCGTCGACGCGACGCCCGTCTGGCTCATGCGCCAGGCAGGCCGCTACCTGCCCGAGTACCGGGCGATCCGCGAGAAGATGAGCTTCGTGGAGATGTGCCGGCGGCCGGACATCGCGGCGGAGGTCACGCTGCAGCCGCTCCGTCGCTTCGAGCTCGACGCGGCCATCGTCTTCGCCGACATCCTGCTGCCGCTGGAGCCCATGGGCATCGGCTTCCACTTCAGCAAGGACGACGGGCCCGTCATCGAGCGGCCCATCCGCGGCGCGCGCGACCTCCAGGGCGTGCACAGCATCGACGCCGCCTCCGACCTGCAGTACGTCATGGACACCATCAGGCTCGTGCGCCACGAGCTGGAACCGGAGACCCCGCTCATCGGCTTCTCCGGCGCGCCGTTCACTCTCGCCAGCTACATCGTCGAGGGCGGTCACTCGCGCAACTACGCGCACGTGAAGAAGATGATGTACGAGGACCCCGTGACGTTCGGACGCCTCATGAGCGTCATCTCCGAGGTCGTGGTCGACTACCTCAAGGCCCAGATCGCGGCCGGCGCCCAGGTCGTGCAGCTGTTCGACTCCTGGGTCGGCTGGCTGGGCCCCTACGACTACGAGCTGCTCGTGCTGCCGCACGTGCGCTTCGTCATCGACCAGGTCAAGGGCCTGGGCGCGCCGGTCATCTACTTCGGCAACGGCGCCTCGGCGATGCTCGATCTCGTCGGCAAGGCCGGCGCGGAGGTCTACGGCGTGGATTGGCGCATCGAGCTCGACCGCGCCTGGGACCAGCTCGGCGACGTGGCCGTGCAGGGCAACCTCGACCCCATCACGCTCCTCGGGCCGCCCAAGGCGATCGAGGAGCGCGTCGCCGACGTGCTGCGGCGCGCCGGCGGCCGGCCGGGCCACATCTTCAACCTGGGGCACGGACTGATCCCCCAGGTCCCGCCGGACAACGTCAAGTACCTGGTCGACGCCGTGCACCGGCTCTCGTCCGTCCCGAGCTGACCCCGCGAGGGATGACGCCATGACCGAGAGCCTCGTCGACGTCGCTCTGCTCGCCTACGGCGGTCCGGAGAGCCCGGAGCAGATCGTGCCCTTCCTCGAGCGCCTGATGGGGCGCGCGCCCGATCCGGGGACGGTCGCCGCCGTGCAGGAGCGCTACGCGCTCATCGGCGGCGCCTCCCCGCTTCCCGGCATCACCGCGCGTCAGGCCGCCGCGCTGCAGGCGCAGCTCGTGGAGCGGCTCCCCTTCCCTGTGCGTGTGCGCCACGGATTCCTCTACACCGAGCCCGGTGTGGCCGCTTGCGTCCGCGGGCTCGACGCGCCGGAGGTGGTCGCGCTGCCGATGAGCCCGTTCTCCTCGCGTCTGACGAGCGGCAGATACCGGACGCAGCTCGCGGCCGCGGAGGACCCCGCCGCCGGCGGCCGCGGCCGCGAGATCCCGCTGCTCGAGGGCTGGTACGCGAGCCGCGGCTTCGTGCAGACGATCAGCCGCCGCGTCGCGGCGGCCCTCGACGGCTGCGACGTCAACGAGTGGGCCGTGCTCTTCACCGCGCACAGCGTCCCCGCCGAGACCATCGCCGAGGGCGATCCCTATGTGGACCAGCTGCAGATGACGATCTCCCAGCTGATCCCCCAGATCATGCCCGGAGACTGGCGCTTCGGCTTCCAGAGCAAGGGCCGGGGAGGCGGCGAGTGGATGGAGCCGGAGGCCGACGACGCGGTTCGCGTCTTGGCCGAGGAGGGGTGGAAGAAGATCCTCGTCGTGCCGGTGGGTTTCGTCAGCGACAACGTCGAGACGCTCTACGACCTCGACATCGTGCTGCGCGCTCAGATCGAGGATCTCGGCGTCGAGTACCGACGCTCGCACGCGCCCAACGACTCGCCGTCCTTCATCGAGGCGCTCGCGGATGTCGTCACCGACTACCTCGGACAGCGGCCGGTCGGGCACGCGAAGCCCCGGCCGGGTCGCCCCCTTTCGCAGGGATGAACGAGCCCCTGCGCATCGTCGTCGTCGGGGGCGGCATGGCCGGGCTCGGCGCCGCGCGCGTGCTCGAGGCGGCGCGCGCCCAGGACTCCTCCATAGACTGGCACCTCTACGAGGAGGAGCCGCGCTTCGGCGGCAAGGTCCACAGCATCCGCCGGGACGGCTACGTCGTCGAGGGCGGGCCGGACTCGGCGATCATCGAGAAGCACTGGCCGATCACGGCAGCACGGGAGCTGGGTATCGCCGACCGCTTTCTCGACTGCAATGAGGACATTCGCAAGAGCTTCGTCTTCACCCGGGGGCAGCTGCACGAGCTGCCGGAGGGCATCATCCTGATGGTCCCCACGCGCGTGGTTCCCTTCGCCATGAGTGGTCTGATGAGCTGGCCGGGCAAGGTCCGCATGGGCCTCGACCTGCTCCTCCCCAGGGGCGGCGCGGCGACGGGAGGGCCGGCGGGTGCGATCGGCTCCGCCATGGACGAGGGTCTCGGCGACTTCGTCCGCCGCCGGCTCGGCAAGGAAGCGCTGCAACGCATCGCCGAGCCCATCGTGGCCGGCATCCATGCTGGCGATCCCGAACAGATGAGCGTGCGCGCGACGTTCCCCATGTTCCTGGACATGGAGCGTGAGCATCGCAGCTTGATCCTCGCGATGCTCAAGCGGCGCAAGGCGCGCCAGAAGGTCGCCGCCGCGAGCCCGTCCGGCCCGCGCCCGCCGGGGCCCAAGTCGTACTTCTACTCGTTCAGGGGCGGGCTGCAGGATCTGAGCGACGCGGCGGTAGCGTCACTACCGGCCGAGCGCCTCCACGGCGGCGTCCGCGTGAAGACGATGATGGAGTGCGGCGCCGGCTGCGGCGCGCGCGCCGGGTCCGGCGCCTATGCCCTGGAGCTCAGCGACGGCTCGCGCGTGGTGGCCGACGCCGTCGTCCTCGCGACGCCGGCGTGGGCGAGCGGCGACCTCCTGCGGGCGGTCGCGCCTCTCGCCGCGGCCGACCTCTCGTCGATCCAGTACGTCTCGACGGCGACCGCGTCGGTCGCCTACAGGGCGGACCAGGTGGGGCACGACCTCAAGGGATTCGGGTTCGTCGTGCCCCGCTCCGAGAACCGCCCCGTCATGGCGACCACGTGGAGTTCGAGCAAGTTCGACGGCCGCGCCCCCCAAGGGCACGTGCTGCTGCGCAGCTTCCTCGGACGCGCCGGCCGCGAGGCGGCTGCCCAGCTGGACGACGACGAGATGGCCGCGGTGGTGCGCGCCGAGCTGCGCGAGATCATGGGCATCTCGGCCGAGCCGGAGTTCGTGCGGATCTTCCGCTGGCCGCGGGGCATGCCGCAGTACCGCGTCGGCCACGTCGAGCTGGTCGCGCACATCGAGGCTGCCGTCGCCCGGGTGGCCGGCATCGAGCTCGCCGGCGGCGCCTACCACGGCATAGGCATCGGCGACTGCCTGCGCGAGGGCGCGGCCGCCGCGGAGCGCGCCCTGGAGCACGTCCGCGGCCTGCCCGAGGATGCGATCCCACCGCAGCCGCCGGACCTCCCCGCCGCCGACGGCCTGGAGGACTAGCCGCGGCAGGCGGGCCCACGTGAGGGGCGCGCGGCGCACCCCATGCAGACCTCCGGTCGACGCCCGGCTTCGCGCATCGGCCGGCTCCTATCCGCGCTTGGACGTGCGCACCCGCGTCGCGCTGCCTCGTGTCGCGCGCGACGCAGGGCGCCGGTCGTCGAGCTGCATGCGCGCCTCCGATCTCGGACCGACGGATCGGCCATCGCAGGGCGTCCAACGCTCGGGAGGCGCGAAGCGGTCCGGAGCGGCAGGGTTCCGGCGCGCCGCGCTGTACATCAACCCGTGAGCAGTCACGCCGCCTGACCGGCGGAACCCGTCCGTTGAGGAGGCTTCATGGATTCGTGGGTTCTCTACGCGACGATCTGGTTCGTCGTCTGGGTGGTCTGCCTGTGGCTGGTGTGGCGGATGGTCGACCGCAAGGATCTGAACCGGGCGCTCTGGATCATCCTGTGCATCTTCTTCCCGGTCATCATCCTGATCATCGTCGCGCTGCTGCCGCACAAGCAGCGGCCGGAGCCGCCGGAGATGCTGCCGTAGCGCACCTGCCCCCGCGGTCTGACGTCGCGGGGAGGCGAGGGCGGCTCAGTACTTGCCGAGCGCCTTCCAGATCCAGCGGTGCGGGGCGTGCATGCTGAAGCCGGGCTTGTTGTACATCACGGCGCAGTGGCCGGTGATGACCTTGAGTCCGCGCTTCTCGGCCTCGGCGAGCGCCTCGGGCGTGTCGGTCATCTGGTGGATCCAGATGCGCTCGACGCCGGCGTCGGCCGCCTTGGCGACCCATCCGGCGGTCTCCTCCTTGGGAAGCTCCATCACGGCCGCCTGCACCGGACCGGGCAGCGACGCGAAGTCCGCGTAGGCCGTGTCGCCCTCCAGCGTCCCGCCGTCGGGGTCCATCGCGTAGACGGTCTTGCCGCGCTCCTTGAGCGCGCCGTAGGTGATCTTGGGGAAGGGCTTCTTGCTGGCCTGGTGGCCGATGACGGCGTAGCTGCCGGCCTCCCAGAAGCCTTCGCACTCAGATGGCATCGGATCCCTCCTCAGGATGCTGGTCGGGGGCGGACGGCGCAGCCGGCTCCGCCCCTCCTTCGTTTTCGGCGTAGCACTGGCCTGGCGCGACCACCTCGGGGAAGCGGCCGGCGCGGCGCAGCGCCGCTCGGACTTCGTAGCATAGGTGACATTCGTCAGCGTAGCGTGAGCGCTCCGGGGTGTGGCCGACGGCCTGGGCCAGGGCCCACGGGCCGCCGGAGAGGATCTCGCGGATGACGGGACGGGTGAGCGGGTCGTAGGCGTCGAGGACGGCCTGCAGGCCGCCGGGTCTCGGCGAGGCCGGGTCCTCGGGCGCCGGCGGTGCGTCGCCTGCGGCGAAGACGTTGCCGGCGCTGATGCCCTGGCACACCTGGAGCTCGCCGTCCGGGCCGACGTGAGCGCGACCCGGATCGGTGAAGTCCTCGAAGGGGCAGGTGGTGAGCGTCTCGGGCGGCCGGGATGCTCGCGCGGGCGCGAGCGCGACGGCCGCCCGGCCCTTGTGCATCACCTCGCCCACGTCGCCGGAGCAGGCGCCGGGCACGCCGATGTCCGCCGGCGCCCCCACCTCGAGCACACTCGTCGGGACGCCGAGCTCCTGCGCCGCCAGCACGGCGTTGCGGAGCTGCTCCTCGTTCGCGTCCTCCACGAAGTAGGCGTAGGACGAGAGCGAGAGGTCGGCGATCCCCAGCTCGGCGAACGGCGCCAGCCACACCCTGGCGTCGGCGACCGACGTCGCCCAGAAGCAGTTGCTCACGATGCCGACGTCGAGGCCACGCTCGCGGGCGTGCTGCGCCGCCGCGAGAACGATCGGGTACGCGAGCGTGGGCTCACCGCCTTCGAAGTACACGTCGATGATCCCCAGTTCGGCGCACTGATCGATGACGCTCGTCAGCTGCGCCAGCGTCATCGTCGCCTCCGCGTCCGGCGAGCCCCAGACGAAGCAGTGGTCGCACGCGTAGGTGCACCGGTACGTGACCAGGAAGTGGATGCCGTCGAGACGGATGACCATGGCGTCAGTGTACGCCCGGCGCGTGCGCCTGCGAAGCTGTTGTCGCGCGGGGGGCGCCTGCGGCCTGCTGCCCGCCGCCGGCCGTCAGAGCCGCGAGCGGAAGAGCCTGACCTCGGCGGCGTACCAGTCGCCGGCGGCGTTCCTGGCGCCGGTCTTGTCCATGAAGAAGCGCGAGCCGTTGGCCGTCGCGTGACCGACGATGTCGGTGTTGACGATGCCGAAGCGCGCCTTGAGGTAGCGTACCAGGCGCAGGCCTGCCCTGATCTGCCTGTCGCGGCTCAGGATCTGCCGGTCCATCCAGTGGCCGTCCTTGCCGGACCGCGCCTCCTGCACGAACTCGATGCCGATGGACTTCCAGTTCATCCCGATGCAGTGGCGCGCACGCAGGTTCAGCGGCATGCACTGGTAGATGGTGCCGTCCTTGTGGATGATGAACTGGGCCGAGACCCCCGGCTTCTCCCCGTTGTAGGCGGTGTTGGCGTTGAACGTGTTCCAGGCGCTCCGCCAGTCGGCGCCGGCGGTGTGGTGCAGGACGATCGCCTTGGGATCGGTGAGCACGTAGGTGTGCTGGTGGTAGCGGCGCTCGCAGTAGTCGGCCGTCTGCGCCTTGCGGCCGCTGCCGTAGGCGATGTACTTCATGACGATCGGCGGACGTGGGGCGGTAGTCGTGGCGGCGACGGCGGGCGCGGCGACGATGGCGATGGCTGCGATCACCGCAGCGACGCCCAGCGTAGCGAGGCTGATGGTCCGGATGCGCATGGCGTCCGAGTATACGACGCGACGGGCGGGCTCACCTCCGGCGGCCCGCCCGCTCGGCGCGCACGGCGCTGCCGGCCGCGCGCCAGGGAGTTCAGGCGCCGGCGATCTCAGGCGTCACGGCAAGCTCGCGCAGGCTGGTCAGCCGCACGACGCGCAGCGTCATCGGGCGGCCGATGGTGGCCTCCGTCAGCGTACGGTGCAGCGTGTCCACATCGGGCAGCGGCTCGCCGTCGATGGCGACGATGAGGTCGCCGGCCAACAGCCCGGCCCTCTGCGCCGGGCTGCCGGGCTCGACCCCGGCGACCAGCACGCCGGTCTCGAGCGGCAGGTCGAAGTAGCGGACGACGCGGCGGCGGATCGGCGTCGTCTGCCCGGCCACGCCGATCCGCCCGCGCGTGATGTGCCCGTCGCGGATGAGCCTGCCGGCGACGTAGATCGCCGTACTGATGGCGATGGCGAAGCAGATGCCCTGCGCCGGCGCGATGATCGCCGTGTTGACGCCGATGACATCGCCGTGCGAGGTGACGAGCGGACCGCCGGAGTTCCCCGGGTTGAGGGCGGCGTCCGTCTGGATGAGGTTGTCGATGAGGTGTCCGTTGTCGGAGCGCAACGAGCGGCCGAGGGCGCTGACGACGCCGGCGGTGACCGTCGCCTGGAAGCCGAACGGGTTGCCGATGGCGACGACCAGCTGACCGACGCGCAGGCCGCGCGAGTCGCCGAGGCGGGCCGGGACGAGGTCGGCGGCGTCGACGCGCACGACGGCCAGGTCGGTCTCCGGGTCGTCGCCGACGAGCTGCGCCGAGAGGTCGCGGCCGTCGTTCAGCGTGACGCGCAGGCCGTCGGCGCCGTGGGCGACGTGGCTGTTGGTGAGGATGAAGCCGTCGCTGGTGATCAGAAAGCCGGAGCCCGAGCCGGCGAAACCAGGCTCGGGTGGGACCTCAGGCGCGCGGCGAGGACCCGGGGCTGCGGGGCGGCCGCGCCGCCGGCGCCCCGGCTGCGGCGCCCGCCGCCGGCTGACGTCGATGTTGACCACCGACGGCCCGACAAGCTCCGCCGCACGGATCACGGCGCGCGAGTAGGCGTCGAGCGGCGCGGCGTCGTCCGGCGGAGCCTCCTGGAGAGCGTCTCCCGCCGGCGCCTCCGTCTCTCCGATCACCAGGTCGTCGGCGATGAATCGTGCGTGTCCTGCCATGGTCTTCGCTCCGCGGGCGCCGACGGGTCGTGGGCGGATCCCCGGCGGCCGGCTGTGTCCTCGGGCCCACTCACCGGCTTGTTCCCGGGGCCAAACACCCGCCGTGCCGGCCGAGTCGGACGCCCGCCGTCGACGGGGCGTCCGCTCAGGGACGCGACGTAGGCGCGCGGGTCGCCGCGTCGCGCCGGCACGCCGGCGACTGCGGGTCACGGGCCGAAGACGGGGCGCGACCCGAGGCCGGTCCAGGCGAGGTTCTCGATCTCGACCGGCTCGATCTCGTCGGCCGGCGTGAACCCGAACACGCGCCCATAGAAGTACAGCTCGGCCTCCTGGGCGCGCACGATGTTCCGCGCCTTGCGAAAGCCGTGCTGCTCGCCCTCGAAGGCGAGGTAGGCGAACGGCAGGCCCTTGCGCCGCAGCGCCTCGACGATGATCTCCGCCTGTGCGGGTGGCACGATGACGTCCTCCAGGCCCTGCAGCAGGATCACCGGGCAGCTCAGGTCGTCAACGTGATGGATGGGCGAGCGCTCGCGGTAGATCTCGCGCATCTGGGGATACGGTCCGAGCAGGCTGTCGAGGTAGCGCGACTCGAACTTGTGCGTGCCGCCGGTGGCGAACGATTCGAGGTCGGCGAGACCGAAGAGGCTGGCGCCGGCGCTGAAGAACTCGTGGCGCGTGAGCGCGTTGAGCGTGGTGTAGCCGCCGGCGCTGCCGCCGCGGACGGCGACGCGGGCGGGGTCGGCGTCTCCGCGGTCGACGAGGTAGCGCGCGGCGTTGATGCTGTCGACGGTGTCGACGACGCCCCACTCCCCGCGCAGTCGTTCCCGGTACTCGCGGCCGTAGCCTGTCGACCCTCCGTAGTTGACGTCGACGACCGCCATGCCCCTCGACGTCCAGTACTGGACGTCGAGGTCGAGCATCGCCTCGTGCGCGGACGTCGGACCGCCGTGCACGGTGACGAGCAGCGGCGGCAGCTCGCCCCCCGGCGCGACGAAGCCGGGGTTGGTCGGCGGGTAGTAGTTGGCGTGGGCGCTGAGGCCGCCCTCCGTGGGGAAGACGATCGGCTCCGGGCGGCTCACATAGGCAGGGTCGATGGGAACCGGCCGGCCGCGGCGGACGATCTCGCAGTCACCGCTGCGCGGGTCGAGGATCGCCACCTGCCAGCCTTGGCTGTGGGTCGCGGCGATGAGGCCCACACGTGGGCCGAGCGGCGCCAGCGAGTGAACGACGGTGAACGGTGAATCGAGCTCCTCGAGGGCCGCGCCGGCGGCGGACGCGCCGTCCGTGCCGCCGGCCCTCGTCGCGCCGGTCCCCGCCAGGTGGTCACGACCGTCCTCGGTGAAGCACACGATGAGGGTGTCGTCCTCGAGGAACACGAAGTGCTGCAGGCCGAACACCCACGGCGCCTTGGCGAACTCGGCCTCGCGCGGTGCGGTGAGCGGACGCAGGCCCTCCGGCGCGACGGCGTACAGGTTCCACCAGCCCGACCGGTCGCTCGCGAACGCGAGCTCACCGGCAGGACTCCACAGCGGCTGGACGATGGACTCGCAGGGGCCGCCGGCGACGAGGCGTTCGCCGCTGAGCGTGCCGTCTCCGGCGAGCTCGGCCGTCCAGAGCTCCGTGCCGTCCCACGGCATGCGCGGATGGTCCCAGACGAGCCAGGCGAGGCGCCGCCCGTCCGGGCTGAGCCTGGGGGCGGCGTAGAAGTCGTGGCCGGAGGCGACCACACGCGGTGGGGCCGACCCGTCGGTGGGCAGCGTGACGAGTTCGTTGGCCACCGACCCGTCGGCCTCGTGCCGCTCGCGCACGGCGACGAGCAGGCAGCCGTCCGGGGTGACGCGTCCGTCGGCGTAGCGGTGGGCGCGCACCCCCGGCGGGGCCGGCGTGACGGGCCGCGGCGTGCTCCAGCGCGGCGCTCCGTCTGCCGGCGGGTCGCCGCGCCCGTTCCCTGCCGCCAGGTCCTGCCGGTACAGGCGCTGGTCCGTCTGGTCGCTGTAGAGGACGCTTTCGCCACCGTCCTTCGACCGAAAGGCCACGTACATTCCGCCGCCGTACTCGTGGACCAGGGTACGGGCGCTCACGCCCTTCGGTGTCACGTCGGCGATCTCACCGCCGGGCGCACGCCGCACGACCACGTAGCGGCCGTCCTCGAGCGGGCGCATCTCGATCCAGAAGAGACTCCCGCCCACGCTCTGCGGCCACATCGTGCTGACGCCGCCCTCGGCCATCAGCTTCGCCGTCACCGGCGACCGCCAGGAGCCGAACGGCGCGACCTCCCGGCCGCCACCCGTCGCCGCTTCGTCATGTCGACCGGTCATCGTGGTCCTCGCTCGCCTCGTGCGGTGAGAGGCGCGGCGGTCCTTGCGTTCCGCCGCGCCGCCCGGCTGGGCCGGCCTCACCTCACCGTGATCGTGTGCGTGCGCGAGGTCGCCGCGGCGCACAGGGTGCTGCCCGAGAACTTGACGCGCAGGGTGTGCGTGCCTCTGGGCAGGCTGGTGTAGCCCTCACCGCTCTTGACCTTCACGGTCTTGTAGTCCGCCCAGCGGCCGTCCGTCCGCCGCTGCACTCTGGCCGTGCCGCTGGCGTCGCCCGGCCTGACGTGGACCGCGAGCCGGGACGCTCCCGAGAGCCACACCTTGGCGCTCACCTTGACGTCGACCGAGGCGCTGCCCGGCAGCGCGTCGTCGGTCGCCTCGGTGCGGGCGATGAGGGCGGAGTTCTTCTTGAGGCCCGGCACGATCGCGTGGAAGTACGCGTACCCCCCCTCGGCCGTGGCGGTGACCGTGTCGACGAGCACGGCCGTCGCCGAATCGACGCTCTGGCGATAGATGCTCACGTCCAAGCCGTCGGAGCTGCGCACCATGCCGTGGAGCTGCGTGGCGCCGCCGTACGCGACCTTCTGCGGACGAGCCTGGACCACGACCTGCGCGGTCCGCTGGGAGAAGGAGCCGTCGAAGACGTAGTCCGTCGGGACGGTGGCCTCGACGCCGGTCGCTTCCTCCTCTTCCTCCTCCTCGCCTTCCGATTCGCTCGCGTATGGCGTGTAGGTGACGAGCAGGTCGCTGTTCTTCGGTAGAGCGTTCAGCGACTCCACGACGTCGGCGAGCGTCTGCGGCGCGGTCTCCGCGTCGCCGGCCTCGGTGTCGAGGCTGCCGCCGAGCCAGTCCTCCTCCCACGGGATCCAGTTCGCCGGGGCCACCGAGAGGCGCCCGTACAGCGGCATGTCCTTGGGGATGGTCAGCGTCCCCTCCACGGTCTGGAGGATCGCGGAGCCGTGCCGGTAGTAGTGGACCTGCACGGGATTGTCCCCGACCTTGATGCCGTCGGGCAGCGACACTCCGGTGACGCGCGCCGACCGCTGCGTCGCCGACACGTCGGTCACCACGTCGACGGACTCGATCCTCGGCGTGAGCACCCCGTCAGGGTCGGCCACGAGTCGCAGGAGGGCCGAGCTGACGTCCTCACCGGTCTGATAGGAGACGTCCCAGGAGCTGGTCCAGAGGTTGTCGCGCTCGACCGTGTAGGTGCCCGTATCGTCGGAGACGACCAGGGTGGTCGTCGTCACGGCGCTCCCGGGGAAGTCGTACTGGTCCAAGGCCTCGTGTACGACCTCGCCGACGATGTCGCCGGGCAGCGTCGGGTAGGCGTTGGAAGTGACCAGCCACTCGCTGATGCCCGACTCGTCGTGCGTCGAGACCTGGCGCTCGACGACGGTGGCGGTCGTGGCCACGGGGAACATGTCGGGGGTCTGGCCCAGATGCGCCTCGACGCCCCAGCTGCGGTCCTGCACGCAGGTGCCTTTGACGTCTCGTGGGGCGATGAGCTTGTACGGCGTGTTGGTGCTGGCCCACACGCCTTGCACGTCGCCGCCGGTGAGCACGGCGTCGATCGCGCCCAGCTGCTCGAACGGGTGGCCGAAGAGCATCGCCACGTCGTCGTCGACGTAGGTGACGGTGCCGGCGGCGCCGACCCAGACGGCGCCCTGCGAGAAGAGGACGGCGCACGGCGACCCGGCCTCGAGGGCCGGTGTGGGCGCGCCGGCCCACTCGCCGCTACCGCTCGCGGCCTTGACCAGGAGGCCGGTCTTCGCGAACCGGGCGGCGATCCGCTCGAACGTCTTGCTGCCCGGCCGGGCGCCGCCGATCTCGAGGATTCCGAGCGGCGCCATCACGGTCTGACCGCTTGCGGCGTCGACCTCTGCGGCGGCCTTCGCGCTGCGGGTCACGACGACGTTGCGGACCTCGCCTTCGTCCGTCACCACGGGCTCATCGAGCGCGTACGTGCCCGCCGCCGGCGGTCGCGGGGACCCGAGCGATGCGAGCGCGCCGACCGGGTAGTCCTCTTCGATCGCCGCCATGTACTCGATCGGCGTGGCCAGACCCATGCCGTTGAGCGTGAACCAGTCGCCGTAGGACAGCGCGCCGATGAGCCTGTCGCCGCCCGGGTCGTCGACGTAGATCGGGCTGCCGCTCATGCCGGCGGCGATGCCCCCGATCCTGTCGATCTGCGGGCCGCCGGCCTCGAAGAGGATGAGCGAGCCCCACGCGTAGTCGACGAGGCTCTCGACCGTCACCGGGATCTCCTCCGGCGCGGTCCCCTTCATGGTGGTGAGAAGGTGACCGCTGAGCGGCCCTGACTCCAGCGCCGCGGCGAGCTGCTCGAGGTCCATCGTCGGCCCGGGTGGCGCCGCTGTCGCCGTCTGGGCGAGCGCAAAGAACAGCGCCAGCGCGAGCAGTAGCGGGATGAACGGCGCCGTCCGCGACGCGGTACGGCTGAAGACAAACGGCATAGCCCCTCCAAACGCTCCCCGTACGGTGGCGCATCACCACCGTTGTGCCCGCTAGCGTACACCGCTTGGGAAGAGCAGGGGGCGGCCGCCCCAGGACCCTTCGTGCGGGGCGACTGTGCCGACGCCGACCGGTCAGGACCGCCGCGTCAGCCGGCGTGCTGCCGGCGCGCCTCGATGCGGAAGACGTGGTGGCGGTTGGCGCCCCGTTCGCAGTCGAAGGCGAGGGTCGCGCGTGAGAGATCCTTGACCTCGAGGCTGCCGAGCTCGGCGCGGTCGAGGCGGAAGTTCCGCAGGTTCGTGGCGAAGAGGAGGATGCCGCCGGGGGCCAGCAACCGCCGGGCGGTCAGGCGGATGAGGTCGGCGTGGTCGCGCTGCACGTCGAAGGTGGCGCGACCCATGCGCTTGGAATTGCTGAACGTCGGCGGGTCCAGCCAGACCAGGTCGTACTGGCCGCCGGTCTCAGCGACCCAGCGCAAGCAGTCGGCCTGCACGAGGGTGTGCGCCGCGTCCGAGCCGGCGGTCTTGGCGCCGCCAGCGGACGCCCTGGTCACGCCGCCGTCCGCCGCCGGCCACTGTTCCCTCGCGCTCTCGAACCCGTTCGCGGCCAGGTTGCGCGCCGCCCAGTCGAGGTAGGTCGCCGAGAGGTCGACCGTCGTGGACGCCTGCGAGCCTCCCGCGAGGGCGTTGACGGTCATGGCGCCGGTATAGGAGAAGAGGTTGAGGAACCGCCGTCCGCCGGCAAGCCTGCGCACCAGCCGCCGCGTCAGGCGCTGGTCGATGAAGAAGCCGGTGTCGAGGTACGTCCCGAGGTCCACGAGGTACGTCAGGTCGTCCTCCAGGACCGGCACGAGGGCGCCGCGCTCCGGCCGGCGCTCGTACTGGGTCGCCCCCCGCTGCCGGCGGCGCTGCTTGAGCACCACGCGCTCCGCGGGCACCTCGAGGACCGCGCCGATCACGTCGAGCGCCTCGGCGAGCCGTCGCTGTGCCTTGTCCGGGTCGATCTCCGGCGGCGCGGCGTACTCCTGCACGTGGACCCAGTCGCCGTACACGTCCACGACGATGTTGTACTCGGGCAGGTCGGCGTCGTAGAGCCGGTAGCAGGTGATGGCCTCGCGCTGGAGCCGCCGCGAGAGACGCCGCTGGTTCTTGCGCAGCCGGTTGGCGAGATACTCTGCGCCGCCGCCGAGCATGCCCGGCCGGGCGGTCCCCGGTGCGGACTCGGGCCCGGTCGACGGCGTCGGCGCCTCTGACGTGTCGTCCGGTCCCGAAGGTGCCGTCCCTGTCGGCGGCCCGGCCTTGGGCGCCGCCGACCGGGCCGCGGCGCGGGCCGTCCGCGGCGCCGCCGGGCCGGTGGGCTTGGCGCCGGCTTCGTAGTAGGCGAGCACGCAGGTGAGCGGGCCGTTGCGAAGGTCCGTCTCGCGTTTGGCGGCAAGCCCGAGCGCCCCCAGCTGCCCGCGGTCGCCGCCGAGCACGACGGCGTTCCAGCCAGGGAAGGCCGAGCGAAGCCTCTCGCCGAGTTGCCGGTAGACGGCCTCGGCCTCGTCGGAGAGCCGCTCGCCGTAGGGGGCGTTGGTGGCGAGCAGGCCGCGTGCCGCAGGAGGCTCGGCCTGAGCCACATCAGCCTGCTCGAACGCGACCAGGCCGTGCAGTCCGGCGCGGGCGGCGAAGTCGCGCGACACCTTGACGGCCCGGGCGTCGCGGTCGGAGCCTCGGATCACGGCCTCCGGGCGTGCGGCCGCCAGGCGCTTCATCCCGGCGCTGCGCCGCTCGCGCGCCTCTGCGACCAGCGCGTCCCAGAGGGCCTTCTGGTGGCCGCGCCAGCGCAGAAAGCCGAACGCCGGCGCGGCGGCCTTCGCGTCCCTACCCGCGCCGCCGCTCGCCTCCGCGCGCAGCAGGCCGGGCGCCACGTCGGCCGCGATGAGCGCCGCCTCGATCGGCAGCGTGCCCGATCCGCAGAGCGGGTCCAGCATGCTGCCACCCGCGGCTGCGTCGCGCGGCCACGCCGCGTACAGCAGCATGCCGGCGGCGAGGTTCTCCTTGAGCGGCGCCTCGACCTGCACCTTGTCGGCGCGGTACCCGCGCCGGTGCAGGCTCTGCCCGCTCAGGTCGATCGAGATGGTCACGCGCGTGCTCGCGAGGTGCGCGTTCACACGCACGTCCGGCGCGCGTGCATCGACCGAGGGACGGGCGCCACTCGCGGCGCGGAACTGGTCCACGATCGCGTCCTTGATGCGCACGGCCCCGAACCGGGTGTCCCGGATGCGGTCGTTGACGCCGGTGAAGTCGACCGCCAGGGTGTCGCCGGCGCCGAGGTGCTCGCTCCAGTCGACGCCGCCGGCCGTGGCGTACAGGTCGTCGCCGTCGGCCGCCTGCCCGCTGACCAGCGGCAGCAGGACACGTCCCCCGACCCGCGACCACAGGCAGGTGCGATACGCGGTCTCGAGCGAGCCGGCGAAGGCGACGCCGGCGCGGACCTGCTTCACGCGCGCTGCGCCGAACGCTCGCAGCTCGCCGGCCAGCAGCGACTCGAGGCCGCGCGGGACGGTGGCGAAGAGGGGGAGGTCGGTCATCACGCAAGGCTACCACGCGGCCGACCGCGGCCGGCTCAGATGAGCGCTCCGGGGGCCGAGCCGCCGGAGGCGCCCTCGGCGATCGTCGCGAGAAACGCGTCGCCGTACCGCTCGAGCTTGGTCTGCCCCACCCCGTTGACGTCGAGCAGCTCGGCGCGGGTGGCCGGGCGCCGGGCGGCCATCTCCGCCAGGGTGGCGTCGCTGAACACCACGTACGCCGGCACGTTCTGCTCGTCGGCCAGGCGCTTGCGCAGAGCGCGCAACTCCTCGTAGAGCGCATCGTCGACCGGGAGGCCGGCGAGTTCCGCGGCTCGGCCGGCGCGCGCGGTGCGCAGGCGCTGCTTTCGGTTCGGGACGCGCGTACGCGGCTTGGCGAGCACCAGGGTCTCCTCGCCGCGGAGCAGCGGCCACGCGGCGTCGGTGAGCCGCAGCGCCGAGTATCTGGCGATGTCCTGCGCCAGATAGCCGCGGTGGATGAGCTGGCGGAACAGGCTCTGCCAGTGGTCGCGACCGTGCTCGGCGCCGATCCCGAAGGTGCTCAGCTGGTCGTGCTCGTGCCGCAGCACCTTGTCGCCCTCGGTGCCGCGGAGCACGTCGACGACGTGGGCGATGCCGAAGCGCTGCCCCGTGCGGTAGACGCAGCTGAGCGCCATCTGCGCCTGCTCGGTGGCATCGAAGGTCTCCGGCGGCTCGAGGCAGATGTCGCAGTTGCCGCACGGTGCGGCATACGGCTCTCCGAAGTAGCCGAGCAGCGCCTCGCGGCGGCAGCTGAGGCCGTCGGCGTAGCCGACCATGGACGCCAGCTTGTGCAGCTCGATGCGGACTCGCTCGGGGTCTCGCTCGTACTCTTCGGCGCCGTGCCCGGCGCGGCCGCCGCCCTCGACGAGGCTGCGCACGACGGCGGCGTCGCCGAGGCCGAAGAGCAGCAGGGCCTCGGCGGGCAGACCGTCGCGCCCGCTGCGCCCCGTCTCCTGGTAGTAGCTCTCGACGGTCTTGGGGAGATCGAAGTGCACGACGAAACGCACGTCGCTCTTGTCGATGCCCATGCCGAAGGCGACGGTGGCGACGACCACCGCGACCTCGTCCCGCGCGAAGGCGTCCTGGACGCGCCGCCGCTCGTCGGCCGGCAGGCCGGCGTGGTACGCGGCGGCGTCCACGCCGTGGGCGCGGAGCTTGCCGGCGACCTCCTCGGTGCGCTTGCGCGAGAGGCAGTAGACGATGCCGGACTCGCCGGCGTGGCCGGCGAGGAACTGCGTGAGCTGGTGCAGCGGCTCGCGCTTGTCGACCACGGTGTAGCGGATGTTGGGCCGGTCGAAGCCGGTGACGTACACCGCGGCGTCGGCGAGGCCGAGGCGGAGGCGCACGTCGTCGCGCGTCTCGGGGTCGGCGGTGGCCGTGCAGGCCATGATGGGCACGCCGGGGAACAGGCCGCGCAGCTGCCCGAGCTGCACGTACTCGGGGCGGAAGTCGTGGCCCCACTGGCTGACGCAGTGCGCCTCGTCGATGGCGAAGAGGGCGACGCCGGGCTCGAGACGGCGGATCCGCTCCAGGAAGCCGTCGGTCATGAGCGTCTCGGGGGCGACGTACAGTAGGTCGAGCTCGCCGGCGTGCAGGGCGCGCAGCACGTCGCGCGCCTCGTCCGGCTCGAGCGACGAGTTGTAGGCGGCAGCGGCGGCGCCGGCCGCCCGCAGTGCGTCGACCTGGTCCTTCATCAGAGAGATGAGCGGCGACACCACGATGCCCGTGCCCGCCCTGACCATGGCCGGCAGCTGATAGCAGAGCGACTTGCCGCCCCCTGTCGGCATGAGCACGAAGGCGTCGCCGCCGGCGACGAGGTGGTCGACGATCTCCTCCTGGTGCGGCCGATACTCGGCGAAGCCGAAGACCTGGCGCAAGAGGGCGCGAGCCGTGCGCGGCCGGGCCGCGGGACTGGTGGGGGTCGCAGGTGGGAGCACGATGGCGAGTCTAGCAAGGTTGACGGACGGGAGGCGCCGGCGCGCATCCGCGCTGGCCGCCCGCCGCCGGGTCGGCGGCCGTGCCCGGCTCGCCGGCGGCGTCCTCGGGTAGGATGGCCTCGCAAGGAGGCCCTTCATGAAGTACAGCACCGCACAGCTCGGCCGCGCCCTCGTCGTCCGCCTGGAGGATGGGGACGTGGTGCACGAATGCATCGAGGAGGCGGCGCGAGCCGAAGGCATCGCGCGCGCCGCCGTCATCCTGCTCGGCGGCGCCGGCGGAGGCAGTCGCATCGTCGTCGGCCCGGAGGATGGCGACGCGAGCCCGGTAGTACCGATGGAGCGACTGCTCCACGACGTGCACGAGATGGCCGGCGCCGGCACGATCTTCCCGGACGAGAGCGGCCGGCCGGTGCTGCACCTGCACGCGGCCTTCGGCCGCGACGACCAGGTGACCGCCGGCTGCATCCGCGCCGGAGTCAGGACATGGGTCGTCGCGGAGGCGGTCGTCCTCGAGCTCAGCGGCAGCGAGGCGACGAGGCGTGTAGACGCGTCCACCGGATTCGAGGTGCTCGACGCCTGACGCGTCGTGACCGCCCCGTGGAGACCGACGTCGGCAGGGAGTGGGGCACGGTCGCGCGCCGGCATCCGCCGCATCCACCCTCCGCTGCCGGAGGGGGACAAGCCGGGGCGGGCCTCACGGCCCCGCCCCGGCTTGGCACTCCGGAGTCGGTATCCGGCGCCGGCGTACCCGCTCTCGCGGGAGCCGGGTCCGTCGCCGCGTCCGGCGACTTCCGATCGGCAGCAGGGCTGCCGATGCGCGGCATTCTACACGTTTTGTGGACCGAGGCAATCGTTTTTGTCGGCACCGTGACGACCCGTGCGGCTCCGGAGGGCTGAGGCGTCGCGGTGCGGGCTGGGCTGGGAAGGCGGCGGGGAGTGCGACCGCACTCCCCGCCGCCTTCCGACGTCGGGCGTTGACGCGGCCGACCGCCGCAGCGGCCCGCCGACGGCCGAGCTTAGATCCCCAGGGCCGCGCGCTTCTCGCCTATCCACGCGAGCATCGCCGCTACGGCTTCCTTGGCGTCGGTCTCGACCGCCAGCTTGCCGCCGGTGACGCCCGGCAGGTCCTGGGTCACGAGCTTGACCAGGTTGGGCGCTCCGGTCACGAACGGCACCGGGTTCACGTGGGTGTAGAGGCCGAAGGCCAGCGCGGCCATGGCGTCGATGGTGGCCTTCTGCTCCATGTACTCGGGAGCCGTGGCCACGACCGGCAGGTCGCAGGTGTCCACGCCGAGGGCGTCGGCGATGGCGCCCACCAGCAGCAGGATGCGGCCGGTGTCGGTGCAGGTGCCGAAGCTGAGCACCGGCGGGATGCCGAGCAGCTCGCAGACGGCGGTGAGGCCGGGGCCGGCGTACTTCTTGGCCTCGGCGGTCTCGAGACCGGCGACCTGCAGGCCCGCGTTGCCGCAACCCATGGCCAGCACGAGCACGTCGTTCTTGATGAGCTCTTTGGCGATGGCGACGGTGTGGCTGTCCTGGTCGGAGTCGCGCAGGGTGGTGCAGCTCACGAGGCCGCAGACGCCCTTGAGCGTGCCGTTCTTGATGACGTCGAGCAGCGGGTCGAGGCTGCCGCCGAGGGCGCCGAGGATGCTCTCGGTGCTGAAGCCGGCGACGGCGTCACCGGTGCGCAGCTCGGGCGTCACCTGGCCGAGCGCCTTGCGCTTGGGGAAGTTGCCGATGGCCAGGTCGATGAGCTGCTGCGCCTGCTCGCCTGCCGTGGCCGCGTCGAAGACGATCGGCGTCTCGGCGCCGTCGACGCCGACGAGGTCGCTGACGGGCACGAGCAGCGTGCCGTGGGCGGCGCAGGTGGCGCCGAGGGTCGGCACGACACAGTTCATGTCGGCGGCGAACACGTCGAGGCCGCCGGTCGCGACCGCGAGCTCCTCCGTGAGCCAGTTGCCGGTGAGCCCGACGAACACGTCGTCGACCTCGAAGCGCTGGACGAGCTCCTGGCCGGTCTCGATGGAGCCGACGATGCGCAGACCCTTGGCGCCGGCGGCCTTCGCCTTCTCCTGGGCGCCGGCCTCGTGGGCGGCGTCGATCAGCGCGGCGCCGACCATCGGCTCGTGGCCGTTGACGACGATGTTCACGTACTCGGGGTCGATGATGCCGAGGTCGACCTTGATCGCGTGCGGCGTCGGCGTGCCCCACAGCGCGTCCTGGGCGAGCTCGAGCGGGATCTGCGCGCCGTAGGCGGTGGCGACGCCGAGGCGCAGGCCCTTGAGGGCGAGGCTCACGTAGTTGCCGTCGACGTTCGTCAGGCAGCTGGAGGTGGCGAACATGTTCTCGTGGAGCACGCCGCCCGGCATGATGCCGAGCTCCTTCCACTTGGCGACGCGCTTGGCCGGAGCCATCTTCTCGACGAACGGCGAGGGGCTCTTATGGTCGCGGTTGAACTCCGCGAGGATCGCGTCGGCGACGCGCTTGGGCAGCGTGTCGCGCGGCTCGACGGCCTCGCCGACGACGCCGGCGAGGGTCTCGAGCTTGCTCCAGTCCTTGATCTCGTACGTGCCGCCGGGCTTCGCCTGCGCGAGGGTCTTCATCACCTCGACGGCGTGGTAGGTGTAGGTGGCGGTGCCCATCGTGTTCTGCAGCAGGAAGTTGCGCATCGCCATGCCGTCGGCGTCGATGCCGCAGACGCCGCGCGGCGACTTCTCGGTGAGCCGGCAGGGACCCTGCGAGCACAGCGAGCAGCGGATGCCCTTCTCGCAGAAGCCGCAGCGCGTGCCCATGTCGTCCATGCGGTCGAACGAGGTGCTCTCGCCGGACTCCCTGGACTCCTTGAGCATCGTGTGGACGGACTCGTGATAACTGTCTGCCATTGATCCCTCCTGGGGATGGTTGGAGCGTCAGGCGCCGGAGGCGCCGAGTTCAGGTGACGGAACGGGCGCGCTCGCCTCGCGGCCGCGCGCCCCGCTGCCTCAGCCCGGGCTCACCCGTGGATGAGTGCGGGGAGGCACTTGACGCAGACCCACTTGCTGTCGCCCTGGTAGCGGGCAGGGAAGAGGACGGCGTCGTTCTCGCTGCGGCCGCAGTTCATGCAGGTCTGCTGGATGGTGACGTGGGCGGCCAGCTTCTCGGCGATCTTCTCGGCGGCGGCGTCTTCGTCGAACGCCGGAGCTTCGCGCTTCTCCACGGTGAGGGCTCCTTCGGGGCAGACGGCGAGGCAGAAGCCGGCGCCGTCGCACAACTCATCCTTCATGACCTTGGCCTTGCCGTCGACGATCTCGATCGCGCCTTCGGCGCACGGGGTGACGCAGAGGCCACACCCGGTGCACAGGTCTTCGTCGATCTTCACGATGCTGCGGACTGCCATGCATTGCTCGCTTTCGCGTGGTTTTCACGATGGTGACAGTGACAAGGTACCGCGAGAGGCCGGTGAAGTACCTTGAC
>CAVTPJ010000006.1:0-321197 GCA_963736645.1 uncultured Thermoleophilia bacterium
ATCCTCGAGGCCGCCAAGAACGCCGGGATCAACATCCCGACCCTGTGCGACCACCCCGACCTCGACGTGGCCGGCGTCTGCCGCATGTGCGTCGTGGAGGTCGAGGGCCAGCGCACGCTGCAGCCGGCCTGCACCTTCCCGGTCGTGAACCAGATGAAGGTCAACACGCACACGCGCAAGGTGCGCATGGCCCGCAAGCACGTGCTCGAGCTGCTCCTCAGCGAGCACTGCGGCGAGTGCTACAGCTGCGTGCGCAACGGCAACTGCGAGCTGCAGTCCCTGTCCGAGGAGTACGGCATCACCGAGTTCGCCTTCGGGCACCCGGAGGAGCCGGCCTTCGAGCCGGACACCTCGAGCTACTCCGTCATGCGCGACATGAACAAGTGCATCCGCTGCCGCCGCTGCATCCGCACCTGCATCGACATCCAGGAGGTCGGCGTGCTCGAGGCCGTCGGCCGCAGCAACAAGGTCACCATCGAGACCTTCGAGGACATGCCGCTGGGCACGGCCGTGTGCATCAACTGCGGCCAGTGCGTCAACCGCTGCCCGGTCGGCGCCCTGTACGCCAAGGACGAGACCGACGCGGTCTGGGCGGCGCATCGACGACCCCAACAAGCACGTCGTCATCCAGACCGCCCCCGCGCCGCGCGTCGGCGATGGGCGAGCTGTTCGGCCTCGAGCCCGGCACGCCGGTCACGTTCGAGATGAACACGGCGCTGCGCCGCGCCGGCTTCGACAAGGTGTTCGACACCAACTTCACCGCCGACCTCACCATCATCGAGGAAGGCACGGAGCTCATCCTGCGGCTCTACAAGGCACTGGTGGAGAAGGACGCGAGCATCGCGCTGCCGCAGTTCACCAGCTGCTCGCCGGGCTGGGTCAAGTACCTCGAGCACTTCTACCCCGAGTACCTGCCCAACGCCTCGAGCGCCAAGAGCCCGCAGCAGATGTTCGGCGCGCTCATCAAGACCTACTACGCCGAGAAGCTCGGCCTCGACCCGGCCAACATCGTGAGCGTGCGCGCTCATGCCGTGCTCGGCCAAGAAGTTCGAGTGCAACCGGCCCGAGATGCACGACTCCGGCTTCAAGGACGTCGACTACGGCATCACCACGCGCGAGCTCGGCAAGATGTTCAAGGAGGCCGGCCTGCACGTGCCGAGCCTGCCGAAGAGCGACTTCGACGACCCGTTCGGCTCGGCCACCGGCTCCGGCGTCATCTTCGGCGCCACCGGCGGCGTGATGGAGAGCGCCCTGCGCACCGTCATCGAGCTGGTCACCGGCCTCAAGGTCGAGAGCATCTACGACCACGGCGACATCATCCCGGTGCGCGGCTTCGAGGGCGTCAAGTACGCCGAGATCACCGTCCCCAAGGTCGGCCCGGTGCCCGAGATCGTCGCGCACCTCGTGCCGAACTGGGACTGGCTGAACGGCGCGACCCTCAAGGTCGCCGTCGCGCACGGCACCGCCAACGCCAAGAAGGTCATGGACGACATCAAGGCCGGCGGCAAGTTCAGCGAGTGCCACTTCATCGAGTTCATGGCCTGCCCGGGCGGCTGCCTGGGCGGCGGCGGCCAGCCGATCCCGACCAGCCCGGAGATCCGCGCCGCCCGCGCCAAGGCCATCTACTCCGAGGACGCGGCCTACGCCGTGCGCAAGTCGCTACGAGAACCCGGCGGTGCTGCGCGACCTACGGCGAGTTCCTCACGGACGGTCCGTGCGGCCACAAGAGCCACAAGCTGCTGCACACCGACTACATGGCCCGCGGCAAGCACATCCCGCAGGACTGACGCGAGTCGCAGCAGCGCGGGCGGCCGGGCTGACCGGCTCGAGGCAGCCCGGCCGCCCGTACCGAGGTACACTTGAGGCCGATGGGCAACGAACCCAGCAGAACAAACGACCCGCCGTCACCTACGTCGACCCGTTCCGCGACGGCGCCGCCCTCAAGCCCATCGGCGCCGAGGAGCGCGACGCTGCTGCGCACGGTCAACCAGAAGATCGCCGCCCGCCCCTCCCTGCGCGCCATCGTCGACTACCTGTTCGACAACACCCAGGCGCTGATCCCCTGCGACCGCATGGGCCTCGCCTTCATCGACGAGCAGTCCGTCTACGTGACGAGCTACTACAACCGCGCGTCCTACGACGGCCTGCGCATCGACCAGGGGTACCGGGAGGGCCTGCGAGGCAGCACGCTCACCGAGGTGCATGCACAGCGGGCTGCCGCGCATCATCAACGACCTCGAGGCGTACGTGAAGGACCACCCGCGCAGCCGCTCGTCCAAGCTGCTGATCAAGGAGGGGGTGCGCTCCAGCCTCACCTGCCCGCTGATCGTCGAGGGCCGCGTGGTCGGCTTCATCTTCCGCAGCTCGCGCACGCCGTACACGTACGGGCCCCAGCACATCGAGCTGCAGATGGCGATCACCGAGCGCCTCAGCCAGGCCGTCGAGAAGGCCTGGCGCATCGAGCAGCTCGAGGAGGCCAACTACGCCTACACGCAGATGCTCGGCTTCGTGAGCCACGAGCTCCAGAGCCCGGTCGCCTCGATGGTCACGGACGCCCAGATCCTCACCCAGGGCTATCTGGGCGATCTCACGCCCGAGCAGCGCGCCAAGGTCCTGAGCATGGAGCGCAAGGGGCAGTACCTGCTCAGCCTCGTGCGCGAGTACCTCGACCTCGCGCGGGTCGAGGGCGGCGAGCTCAGGCTCTCCACCCAGTCCCGCGTCGACGTGATGGAGCAGGTCGTCGCGGAGGCCGTCGACCTGGTGCGCCCGCAGGCCGACGCCCACGGCATCCACCTCATGACCTGCGTGCCGTCGCCGGCCCTGCCGCCGGTCTGCTGCGACCCGACGCTGCTGCGCATCGTCACCGTCAACCTGCTCGACAACGCGATCAAGTACGGCAACGAGGGCGGCGACATCCGCGTCAAGGCCGAGGTCGGGCTGGACGAGAAGGGCGACGAGCGCCTGCGGATCAGCGTGTGGAACTCCGGGCCGGGCTTCAGCCCGCGCAGCAGAACAAGCTCTTCCGCAGGTTCTCGCGCCTGGACGACCCGGCCCTCAAGAGCCGCCGCGGCACCGGCGTCGGCCTGTACAACTCCTGGCGCATCGTGCAGCTGCACAAGGGGCGCATCACGGCCGACTCCAAGCACGGGTGAGTGGGCCGAGTTCAGTTTCGAGATCCCGGCTACGGCGGACTGCGCCGAGCCTCTGCACGTCGACCGAGGGAGCAGCACATGACAGCCGTTGTGGAGACAGGAGCGTTCATCGACGAGGCCGCCATCGACGAGGCGATGCACTCGGCGTCCACCAAGGACGCCGCCAGCGTGCGCGAGATCCTCGCCAAGGCGCGAGAGCTCAAGGGCCTCGAGATGGACGAGGTCGCGGTGCTCTCGTCGGTGAGCGACCCGGAGCTGCTGGCCGAGCTGTTCGAGACGGCGCGCGAGGCCAAGGAGGCCATCTACGGCCCGCGCCTCGTGCTCTTCGCGCCGCTCTACATCAGCAACCTGTGCAACAACGACTGCCTCTACTGCGCCTTCCGCGTGCGCAACAAGGAGCTCAAGCGCCGCGCCCTCACGCAGGAGGAGATCCGCCACGAGGTCGAGGCGCTGGTCGACCAGGGGCACAAGCGCGTCCTGCTGGTGGCCGGCGAGTCGTACCCCAAGGACGGCGGCTTCCAGTACGTGCTCGACAGCATCGCGACCATCTACGACGTCAAGCGCGGCAACGGAGAGATCCGCCGCGTCAACGTCAACGTCGCGCCGCTCAAGGTGGACGACTTCCGTGCCCTCAAGGCCACCGGCATCGGCACCTTCCAGCTCTTCCAGGAGACGTACCACCGCAAGACCTACGCAGCCGTGCACGTGGGCGGCAAGAAGAAGGACTTCGACTGGCGCGTCACCGGCATGCATCGCGCCATGGAGGCCGGCATCGACGACGTCGGCATCGGCGTGCTCTTCGGCCTCGCCGACTGGCGGTTCGAGATCCTCGCGATGCTGCAGCACATCCGCGAGCTGGAGCGCGCCTACGGGGTGGGCCCACACACGATCAGCATGCCGCGACTCGAGCCCGCCAGCGGCTCGGACATGGCGAGCGAGCCGCCGATGCCGGTGAGCGACGTCGACTTCCGCAAGATCGTCGCCATCCTGAGGCTCGCCGTACCCTACACCGGCATGATCATGAGCACGCGCGAGACGGCCAACATCCGTCGTGAGACGTTCGCCCTCGGCGTCAGCCAGATCAGCGCCGGCAGCCGCACCAACCCCGGCGGCTACGAGGAGGACGAGCAGTTCGACGCGGCGCAGTTCCAGCTCGGCGATCACCGCTCGCTCGACGAGGTCATCCGCGACATCGCCGAGCTCGGCTACGTGCCGAGCTTCTGCACCGCCTGCTATCGCCTCGGGCGCACCGGCATGGATTTCATGGACCTCGCCAAGCCCGGCGACATCAAGCACCACTGCGACCCCAACGCCATCAGCACGTTCGAGGAGTACCTCATCGACTACGGCAGCGAGCAGACGCGCGCCGCCGGTGAGGCGCTCATCGAGCGCAAGGTCGCGGAGATGGACCCCGTGCGCCGTGCCCACACCGAGAAGATGCTCGCCCAGGTGCGCGCCGGCAAGCGCGACGTGCTCTGCTGAGGCAGCGCGAGCCGGAGAGAGCCACCAGACCGATCACCATCGTCCGAAAGGGACCACTATGAGCGACACGCACATCATCCTCGGCATCCACGTCTCCGACCGGCTCAAGAACGCGGTCGAGGTCCAGAAGGTCTTCAGCGAGTACGGCTGCAACATCAAGACGCGCATCGGGCTGCACGACGCCGACGAGAACGTGTGCTCGCCGAGCGGCGTCGTCCTCATCGAGTTCTTCGGCGGCGGCGATGAGGCGGCGGCGATGATGGCCAAGCTGAACGACGTCGAGGGCGTGCAGGTCCAGAAGATGGTGTTCGGCGGCTGACCCGGCCGCCGCGGACTGACCCATGAGCGACGAGGTGCGCATCGAGCGGGACATGCTCGGCGAGGTCGCCGTGCCGGCGGGCAGCCTGCACGGCGCACACACAGAGCGGGCGCTCGAGAACTTCCCGCTCGCCGGCCGGCCGGTGCACGTCGAGCTGGCGCGTGCGTACGGCATGGTCAAGCTGGCCTGCGCGCGCACCAACCGCGCGCTCGGCGCGTGGGCGGGCCCGGAGGGCGACGCCAAGGCCGAAGCCATCGAGCGCGCCTGCCGCGAGCTGGCCGACGGCGCGCTCGACGAGCACATCGTCGTGGACCGGCTGCAGGGCGGCGCCGGGACGAGCACCAACATGAACGTCAACGAGGTGCTCGCCAACCGCGCCCTGCAGCTCCTCGGCGCCGAGCCGGGCGACTACGCCCGCGTCTCGCCTCTCGACGACCTCAACCTCCACCAGAGCACCAACGACACCTACCCCACCGCCCTGCGCCTCGCGGCGATCGAGCTGCTCCACCGCCTCGAGGAGCACGTGGTCTCACTGCAGGAGGCCTTCCAGGCCAAGGAGCAGGAGTTCGCGCACGTGGTCAAGGTCGGGCGCACGCAGTACCAGGACGCCGTCCTCACCACCCTGGGCCGCGAGATGGGCGCCTACGCCGAGGCGCTCAACCGCGACCGCTGGCGCATCTTCAAGTGCGAGGAGCGCCTGCGCGTCGTGAACCTCGGCGGCACCGCCATCGGCACCGGCTTCGCGGCGCCGCGGCAGTACATCTTCCGCGTGGTCGACACGCTGCGCGAGCTCACGAGCATCGGCTTCGCGCGCGCCGAGAACCTCACCGAGGCCACCCAGAACACCGACGTCTTCGTCGAGGTCTCGGGGATCCTGAAAGCGCACGCCGCATCGCTGCTCAAGATCTGCGGAGACCTGCGCCTGATGAGCTCCGGCCCCGAGGCCGGGCTCGGCGAGATCCGGCTCCCGCGGCGGCAGGCCGGCTCCAGCATCATGCCCGGCAAGGTCAACCCCGTGATCCCCGAGGCGGTGAGCCAGGCGGCGCTGCTGGTGTTCGGCTACGACGCCACCATCGCCGCGGCCGCCGGTCTCGGCAGCCTCGAGCTCAACGCCTTCCTGCCGCTGATCGCCGCGTGCCTGCTGCAGAGTCTCAGCCTGCTCGCGCGCTGCGATGAGGTGCTGCGCCGGTACTGCGTCGAGGGCATCGAGGCCGACGAGGAGCGCTGCGCGGCGCACGTGCGCGCGTCCAGCGCCGCGGCCACCGCCCTCGTACCCGAGATCGGCTACGACGCCGCCTGCGAGGTCGTGCGCGAGGCGCTCGAGCGGGGGGCGACGATCCGCGACGTCGTCGTCGCCGACGGGCGCCTCTCGGCCGACCAGTACGACGAGCTGCTGACCGCCGAGGCCGTCTGCCGCCTGGGCACCCCCCAGGCACGCGGCCGCGGCGTCGAGGACTAGAGAGCCAGAGGAGAACCGGCATGGGACTGATGGACGCCCCCAAAGGCATGAGGCTTCACGTCGGCATCTTCGGCCGTCGCAACGTCGGCAAGTCGAGCCTGCTCAACGCGATCACGCGCCAGGAGGTGAGCATCGTCAGCGACTTCGCCGGGACCACGACCGACCCGGTCGAGAAGCCCATGGAGCTCCTGCCGCTGGGCCCGGTGCTGTTCATCGACACGGCCGGCATCGACGACGTCGGGGTGCTCGGCGAGCTGCGCGCGAAGAAGACGACGCAGGTGTTCGACCGCACCGACCTCGGCGTGCTGGTGACCGAAGCCGGCAGCTGGGGTGAGTACGAGGACGGTATCCTCGACGAGTTCCTCGAGCGCGAGACGCCGATCGTCGTCGTCTTCAACAAGAGCGACCTCGTGAGCAAGCCGGCGCCGGTCAAGCGGCTGGAGGATCTCAAGGTCAAGCCCGTCCTCACGGCGGCCAGCGAAGGCCGCGGCGTGCTCGACTTCCGTCAGGCGCTGCTCGACGCGGCCCCTCCGGATTTCATCGACAACCCGTCTATCCTCGGCGACCTCGTCAACAGCGGCGACCTCGCCGTGCTCGTAGTACCCATCGACAAGGAGGCGCCGCGCGGGCGCCTGATCCTGCCCCAGGTGCAGAGCATCCGCGACCTCATGGACAGCGACGCGATGGCGCTCGTGGTGAAGGAGCGTGAGCTCCGCAACGCCATCGAGCGCCTCACCCGGCCGCCCAAGCTCGTGGTGACCGACTCGCAGGCGTTCCTCAAGGTGGCCGCAGACACGCCGCCCGAGGTGCCGATGACGAGCTTCAGCATCCTCTTCAGCCGCTTCAAGGGCGATCTTGTGAGCCAGGTGGAGGGCACGCTGGCGGTCGACGACCTCAAGAGCGGCGCCAACATCCTCATCGCCGAGGCGTGCAGCCACCACCCCATCGCCGAGGACATCGGGAGGGTCAAGATCCCGCGCTGGCTCACGCAGTACGTGGGCGGCAAGCTCAACATCGAGCACATGCAGGGACACGACTTCCCGGACGACCTGTCGGGCTGGGACCTCGTGATCCACTGCGGCGCCTGCACCTTCAACCGGCGGGCGATGCTGGGCCGCATCCTGCGCTGCCGGCAGCAGGGCGTGCCGATCACCAACTACGGCCTCGTCATCGCCTTCAGCCTCGGCATCTTCGAGCGCGCCCTGCAGCCGTTCCCGGCCGCGCTCGACGCGATGCGGGCGGCGCAGGCGCGGCGGACCGGGCACGCGCCGGCGGAGCCGGTCACCGCCGGCCTCCCCGAAGACGCCGCCGTCGACGACCTCTGCTGATGGCCCCGCCGCACGCACCCGTGACCGCGCCCCCGACGCCCCGCTCGCGATGACCATCTCTCCCCCGCCTCTCGGCGTCGCCGACGCGCTCACCCACGAGGCCATCGAGTACTGGCTGCGCGAGACCGACGAGGCGCGGCTCGAGGCGCTGTGGGCCGCGGCCGACGAGACGCGGCGCCGCTTCGTCGGCGACGCGGTCCACCTCCGCGGCCTCGTCGAGGTGAGCAACTACTGCGTGCGCGGCTGCACCTACTGCGGCATCCGCGCCGGCAACCGCGGCGTGGAGCGCTACCGCGTCTCCGAGGACGTCGTGCTGGACTGCGCGCGCAAGGCCGTGGAGTTCGGCTACGGTACCCTGGTCATGCAGTCGGGCGAGGACTACGGCATCACCACCGAGTGGATGGCCGGCGTGCTGCGTCGCATCCGCTCGGAGACGACCGTCTCGGCGATCACGCTGAGCCTCGGCGAGCGCCCCGACGAGGACCTCGCCGCCTGGCGCGAGGCCGGCGGCGACCGCTACCTGCTGCGCTTCGAGACCTCGGACGACGAGCTGTACCGGCACATCCACCCGGACCTGCCGGGCAAGGTCAGCGACCGGATGGCCATCCTGCGACGGCTGCAGGAGCTCGGCTACGAGGCGGGCACGGGCATCATGGTCGGCATCCCGGGCCAGTCCCACGCGAGCATCGCCGCCGACATCGAGCTCTTCCGCGGCATGGACATGGACATGATCGGCATCGGCCCCTACCTGCCCCACCCGGCGACGCCACTGGGGCAGGAGTTCGAGCGGCGACAGGCCGACGACGACTGGCCGGCGGACCAGGCGCCCAACAGCGAGCTGATGACCTGCAAGGTGCTCGCCCTCACGCGCCTGGCGCGCCCCGACGCCAACCTCCCGGCCACGACCGCGCTGTCGCTGGTCGACAAGGCCGCGGGACGGGCTCACGGCCTGCAGCGCGGCGCCAACGTGGTCATGCCCAACCTGACCCCGCTCGAGGCGCGCGAGAAGTACGAGATCTACCCCGAGAAGGCCGCCGTGCACGAGACGGCCGAGGCCATCAACGAGAGCATCATGAAGCTGCTCTCGTCGCTCGGCCGCACCGTCGGCGCCGGGGCCGGCGGCCGCGGGGCCTGACGACCTCTACGGAGCCGCCGGGCGCAGTCCACCCCGGCGGCCGCTCCACCTCCGCTTCTCCCCCTCGCTGCCCGTCACCCGGACGAGCCGACACCCTTCTCCGTACGTACTGGCGGCCGGGGCGCGCTCCTCGCGCCCCGGCCGCCATCATCAAGTGATTACAGAGGTCAGCGCAGGATGTCGTACGCCTTGCCGTCCATCGGCCAGTCGGGATCTGCCTTGACGCCCATGTTGAAAAGAACCGTCGGCATGACGTCGGCCAGCCGGAACGGGGCACGGCTGTCGAAGTGCTTCATGCCCCGCACGTACATCACCATGGGGATGCGCTGGACTTCCTTCTGCGCGCCGCCGTGGTCGCCATAGACGCCGTAGCTGGTGCGGTCGGCGAGCAGACCGACGACGTCGGCGGCTCCCTCGAACGCCATGGTGTCGATGATCGACTGAGCGCGCTTCGCCCACCACTTGTGCTCACTGTCGGTCATGTCACCGGTCGAGAAGAGGCTGTACTCGTCGCCCTCCCTCACGTACGTGGCGATGACACCGGGCATCGTCTCCATCTTCTCCGCGGCATCCTGCTTCATCGCCGCGCTCTGGTCGATCAGCCACGCCTCGATGGCGGTGGACTGATAGCTGTAGGCGAGGTTGCCGTTGAAGTTGAGCGGCGCCAGCACGGCGTCGTTGTTCAGGTTCGTGCCGATGCCAGTGCCGTAGTCCGTGTTCGCGCACAGGTTGTTCGGGTCGTAGTACCAACTGTAGTTGCCGCCACCTGCCTCATCGCGGTAGTGTGCGTTCTCCGCCCACGTCGAGGCGTGGTCGGCGAGCACGACGAAGAGCGTGTGCGGCCAGTCACCATTGGCCTTGAGGGCCTTGATGAGCCTCCCGACCTGATCGTCGGCGTTCTTGGCGATGAACGCCATGTGGACCATTTCCATCCAGGTGCTGGTCGGGTTGTACGTCTGGAAGTTCGCCAGCGTATCGACCGGGCCGCCGCCGTACATGTGTCCGATCTTGTCGATGCCGCTGAAGTTCAGATGCAGTGCCGACCAGTCGTCCTCGTTCTCCAGGACCTTGATGGCGGCGTCGGTGGCCCAGTCGTCGCCAGCGGTGTTGGATGCGTACGGACCGGGGACGTGGCGGCCGTCCTCCGGATAGAGGTAGGCCGGCTTGTCGCTCTTCGTACCGTAGTAGTCGTTGCCCATGGCGGTCGTATTGGTCGTGCTGATCTTGAAGCGATTGTCATTCGCGATGTAGTCAGGCACGTTGCCCCCAGACGGGCCGCGGTACGTGCCCGCCCAAGGCAGGTTCATCGCATCCGTGACCGTGCCCTTGCTCCCATAGGTCACCCAGATGTCCGAGCTCGAGGCAGCCGTCGAGGCGACCTGGTAGAACTTGGGACCGAAGTTGGCGACCGTCGAGCCCGGGAACGCCTCGTGCATGTAGTCGCCCAGCTTCGGGTAGCCGATATCGTCGATGAGCTGGGTGTACTGGTCGTAGCTCAGGTCGCCCACGGTGACGATCGAACCCGCCGGATAGAACCCCCCCTTGCCGTCCATCAGCGGTTTGACGAGCCGCATCACTTCGTCCGACCATCCCATGTGCTTCGGGAACATGCCGCTGACGATGGTGTTGTGGCTCACGACGGTCTCTGAGGCCATTTGCCCCACGGTGGCCTTCTTGAAGTTCGCCCCGTGCTTCTGCAGCCACAGGATGTTCGTCATGTCGTAGGCCTGGGCGTACCAAGGCTTCATCTGGTCCATCGTGATGATGACGACCTTGGTCGGCTTCGGCTGAGTGGCGAACGCCGCCCCGGCGGCGACGAGCAGGATGAGTAAGACGACGAAGACGAGAAGCAATCCCTTGCGTACGGTAACCATAGAGTCCCCCTTCACACCTTGGTACCCCTGCCGGGCTCCACGCCCGTGAGGCATCGATACAGGCAGGCTACGGAATCCACGGCGGGTGTCAAGGATGACGGGGGCTTGTCGCCAGCCCAGACAACGGAGATGGGGGATGAGGATGGCGTCGGGGCCGTCGGCCGGCACGGCGTCGGGGCGGGCAGCGGGCGGTAGCGCCACCGGCCTCGTTCGGATAGAATCCGTCACCGCGTCGGGGTGTGGCTCAGCTTGGTAGAGCGCTCGGTTCGGGACCGAGAGGTCGGCGGTTCAAATCCGCCCACCCCGACCAGTCTCAGCCTTCTTCCCCGCCCTCCTCAGGCTTCGTCTCCGCATCCTTCGGCAACCCCAGCAGCCTCGCGAACGCGTCGGGGTTGTAGCCGATGATGAAGTCGGCGTCGCCGAACTTCACGAACGGGAAGGCCGAGGCGCCGCGGGCCAGCATCTCCTCCTGGATGTGCTCCTGCATGCCCCCGTCGGCGAGGTCGTAGTCCACGTAGTCGAAGTCGACGTGCTTGTCGTGCAGCCACGCCTTGGCGTTCCTGCTCCAGGGACACGCGCTCAGCGTGTACAGCTCGACCTTCATCTGGTCCGTCACTCTCACCACTCCTCGGTCCGATCGTGCCGTGGTCTGCCGGGCTCAGCGAAGAAGCTTGTCGTAGGTGGCCGGGTCGTAGCCCTTGACCACCCGGCCGCCGATACGCACGAACGGGAACCCGTCGGCGCCCTCCTTGCGCATCTCCGCGGAGATCTTCTGCTGCAGCTCGGGTCCCGCGGTGTCGTATTCGATGACGAACGCCTTGATGCCTCGCTGCTTGAAGTACTCCTTCGCCTTGCGGCTCCATCCGCAGCTGGTGAGGGAATACACCGTCACCGGTGGTGTCCTGCTCATCGCCATCCTCCGCGCGCGGATCGGGCCGCGCGGTCGCTCGGGGTCGATCCTTTCGCGGGAGGGTTATACCCGCGGCTACACGCCGAGTGGTCCGGCCAGGTGCTCCACGATGCCCCACAGGCGCTCCTGCGCCTCCACGTCGAGCGCCGCCGCGCTCGGAGCGACCGGAGCGCCGTCCTCGAAGTAGGCGCCGGAGACGCCTTCGGCGTCCGGCGCGGAAGCAAGGTACACGCCGGTCACCGCGCCGTCCTCCACGGGGATGCCCGGGAGGCTCGGCCACCCGCTCGCCAGCATCGCGGTGGCCACGTCCCCGGGGTCGAGGCAGACGGCCGTGACGCCGCTCCCTTCGAGGCGCCGGGCGAGCGCGAGCGTCAGCATGAGCACGGCCAGCTTGGACTGGTCGTAGGCGCGGATGCCGTCGTAGGCGCCAGGCCCGGCGAGCTGCAGGTCTGCCCAGTCGATCGCGCCGGTCCAGTGCGACGCGGAGCTCAGGACCACGATGCGCGACGGCGCCGCGGCGCGCAGCGCCGGCAGGAGCGCGCCGGCGAGCACGAGCGGCGCCACGACGTTGACGGCGAAGGTGAGCTCGAGGCGGTCGACCGTCTCCCGCCGCTGGGGCGAGAAGACGCCCGCGTTGGCGATCAGCACGTCCAGACACGGGCGCGACGCCCGTACGCCGGCCGCGAGACGCCGGACCTCGGACACGCTGCTGAGGTCGGCGGTGAAGAGCTCCGGCGAGGCGCCCGGAGCGGACGCGGCGCGCACGGCCGCGAGGGCGGCCGCTCCGCGGCCGGGGTCGCGGCCGTGCACCAGCACGTCCGCCCCCAGCTCCGCCAGCCTCACCGCGGTCTCGAGCCCGATCCCACGCGTCGCTCCGGTGACAAGGACGCAGCGGCCGTCCATCCGCCCCCAGCGAGACCGCAGCCGCTCGAGCGCGCGGCGATGCTCCACTGTCAGGTGATGACTCTCGGTCGACTCGCCCACGCCGCCTCCTCCTCTGCTGTCCCGAAGCCGCGGTTGGCGGCGGCGGCACCCGGTCATATTCCATCATGACGCCGCCGCGGGCGAGAGCGGAGGTCACGCCAGAGCAGTCACGAGTGTTGGACGACCCGAGGAGCCTCGACGAAAGGGACGACACCGCAGGACGCGCCGCCGACCGTGCTCTGGCTGCGCCGCGACCTGCGCCTCGGCGACAATCCGGCGCTGATCGCCGCCGCCGAGGAGGCGCGTGCGCGCGGCGGCGGCCTCCTCCCCGTCTTTGCCTGGGAGCCGCCGGGGCGCCGCGCCTGGGCGCCGGGCGGCGCGGCGCGCTGGTGGCTCTGGCACTCCCTGAGGGGCCTCGAGGCCGACCTGCGCCGGCTTGGCTCGCGGCTGGTCGTCGGACGGGGCGACCCCGTGGACGTCGTCGCCACGCTGGCGGAAGAGGCCGGGGCCGGCGCGGTGGTGTGGGCGCGCGGTCTGGAGCCCGACGAGCTCGCCGATGACCGCGCCCTCGAGGCCCTGCTGACCGCACGCGGCATCGACGCACGGATCGTCCCCCAGGCCGATCTGCTCGCCGAACCGCTCTCCGTCCGGACCCGCGACGGACGCCCGTACACCGTGTTCACGCCGTTCTGGCGCGCCCGGCTCGCGGGACCGGCTCCTGAGGAGCCGCTGCCGGCGCCGACGGCGCTCCCGGCGGCGCCGCAGCATCCGCCCGGCCTGGCGCTCACGGAGCTCGAGGCCGAGGCCGTGCGGCCGTGGTCGGCCGGGTTCGGCGATGTCTGGCAGCCGGGAGAGCGCGGCGGGCACGAGCGTCTCGGCGCCTTCCTCGAGGGTCCGATCGGCGACTACGTGGTGGACCGCGACCGGCCGGACCTGGAGGGCAGCTCGCGCCTCTCACCGCATCTGCGCTGGGGCGAAGTCACCCCGCGGCAGGTGTGGCACGCGGTCGCCGGCACGATCGCCGAGGCCGGCCTCGACCTCGAGGCCGCCGTCGGTCCGCCCCGCCGGGACGAGGAGCAGGCGCCGGGCCTGCGGCGCTCCGCCGGCGCCTTCCTGCGCCAGCTCGGCTGGCGCGAGTTCGCGTACCACCTGATGGCGGCGTTCCCGCACACCGTGGAGCGTCCGCTGCACGCCCGCTTCGAGGTCTTCCCATGGCGCGACGACCCGGCCGCGCTCGAGGCCTGGAAGCGCGGCCGCACGGGCTACCCCGTCGTCGACGCGGCGATGCGGGAGCTGTGGGCCACGGGATGGATGCACAACCGCGCGCGGATGCTGGCCGGCTCGTTCCTGGTCAAGGACCTGCTGCTCCCCTGGCAGACCGGCGCCGCCTGGTTCTGGGACACGCTCGTGGACGCCGACCTCGCGTGCAACACGCTCGGCTGGCAGTGGGTCGCAGGCTGCGGAGCGGACGCGGCGCCGTACTTCCGCGTCTTCAACCCGGTGACGCAGGGGCGACGCTTCGACCCGGACGGCGCCTACGTGCGCCGGTGGGCGCCTGAGATCGGCGGCCTGCCGGCGGAGCACCTGCAGGCTCCCTGGATGGCGCCGGCGGACGCCCTCAGCGCGGCGGGTGTCACGCTCGGCGGCACCTACCCGACGCCGATCGTGGACCACCGCGATGCCCGGTCGCGCGCGCTCGCCGCCTACGAGATGGTGCGGGGTCCGCTGACCGGGTAGGCCAAGGGCGTGAGACCCGAGCGCCCCGGGATCGCCGGGACGCGGTCCCCGCCGTCCGCGTCCCGGCCCTCAGCCGAGAGGAACGATCTCCGGCAGAGGGCGGCCGGTCGCACCCACCGTCACCAGCGCGCACGTGCGCGGCATGCCGAACCGAGCCCTGCCCGCCGCGCCCGGATTGAGGAACAGCGTGTCCTCGCGCCACTCCACCGCTGCCTTGTGGCTGTGGCCGCTGATCACGAGGTCGAAGCCCTCGGCCACCGGATCGTGGCGTCCCATCAGGCTCCTGCCGATGTGGCACACCAGGACGCGCAAGCCGAGCGTCTCGGTCTCGACCTCCCACGGCAACTCGCCGCCCCAGAACGGGATGTCGGTGTTGCCCATCACCGCGATGACGGGTGCGAGCGCGCGCAGACGCGCGAGGACGTCGATGGTGCCCACATCGCCGGCGTGCACGATGAGCGCTGCTCCGGCCATCAGGTCGTCGAGCGCGTCGTCGTAGTAGCCGTGCGTGTCGCTGACGACGCCGATGAAGGGCGTGCGGTCCGGTGCGGTCGCCATGCCGGTAGGATACAGAAAGGGACCGACTGCTGAGGAGGGCACGATGAAGGGACTTGCCGGCAAGAAGGTCGTCATCACCGGCGGCACCAGCGGGATCGGCGCCGCGACGGCGCAGCGGTTCCGCGAGGAGGGCTGCGAGGTCGTCATCCTCGCCCGCAGCCCCGGCCCGGGCGTCATCAGGTGCGACGTGGGCGACCGGGAGCAGGTGGATCACGCCTTCGAGCAGATCGGATCGCTCGACGTGCTCATCAACAACGCCGGGGTCAGCATGCGCAGACAGGCGGTGGAGATCGACGCCGACCAGTGGGAGCAGGTCGTCGGGACCAACCTGACGGGCGCCTTCTGGGTGGCGCAGGCGGCTGCCCGGAGGATGCTGCTCGGCAGCGGGGGCGTCGTCCTCTTCACAGCCTCGACCAACGCGCTGGTCGGCTACCGCTACTACGCCGACTACAACGCGACCAAAGCGGGGCTGGTGGCGCTGGCCAAGTCGCTGGCGCTCGAGTGGGCGCCCACGATCCGCGTGAACGCGGTGTGTCCCGGCTACGTGCTCACGCCGATGCAGGAGGCCGAGTACACCCCGGAGATGCTTGCCGAGGTGAACCGGCGCATCCCGCTCGGGCGTCATGCGACGCCCGAGGAGCTCGCCGGCCTCTTCGCCTACCTCGCGTCCGACGAAGCCGCCTACTTCACCGGCTCCGTGCTCGTCATGGACGGCGGCGAGACCGCCGGGAGCGTCGTGAGCGGGCCGGGCGGCCCCGGCGCGTGACGCACGGCGGCCTGGGGACGCGAGCGGAGAAGAGGCTGGTCGCGGCGGTAGGACTCGAACCTTGCGACAGGCGGATCATGATCTTGGCAAGGCCGAGCCTGCAGGCTCAACGCGAGGTCCACCTTGGCCCACCTCTCAGGCTCAAGGTCCACGGCAGTACAACCGGTTCGTTGGCAGATCTGTCGGCAGGGAACCGCCGGTAGTCCGAAGCGGGGGCGCGGCGCCCACACTGGGCAAGCGCCGAGCCAGCTGGGCAGAACGGAGGGGGCGGCTCCGCCGTCCTCCCTCGCGAGACCACGAGGCCCGACGCCTCCCCGGCACGGTGTGGGCCTACGGTCGGTTCGGGTCGTAGGTCCGCTTGTAGAGCAGCACTTCGGCTGGCGGCTTGGGGTACGTGGTCGCCGTCGGCACGGTGGCGGACACCACGATCGCCGGGACGAAGTTGACGTTGGGACTGTAGGTCCGTTTGTAGTAGGCCAGCGCCTCGGCCTGGCTGGTGACCACCTCCGGCCGCGACACGCTGGCGGGCGCTACTACCGCCGCGGAGCCCGTCATGGTCGAGGGCGTCGAGGTCGTGGTGCTCGGCTGGTTGATGATCACGAGCACCGTCGCGGCGACGACGACCGTCGCAAGCACCGCGAGGATCGGCACCCACGGAACGTGCATGTGGGTTCCGTGTCTGTGCGCAATGGTGTGGCTCATGGTACCCTCCCGATTCCTCCCCGCCTCGGTACGTTCAGGGATTGGAGACCCGGCAGGAGCCTCCGTATCGCTGATTCTCTCGAGACGTGCGGGTCGAGCACTCGCCACGTCGCTGGTGGCGAGTACCTCCGTATCGGTACCGCCATAGGCTCCTCCTCCGTCGAGCCCCGGCGACCGGCCCAACAAACACGAAGACCGGCCCGCGGGCCGGTCTCACCAGTGGCTCCCCGCCGGACTGCGGTGGCCGCAGTGGTACGTTCGGCGGATCACAGCCTCCCGTCTTGAGCCTGAGCATTGCTCATGTCAGGAGTCTCGCACCCTTTGGCGCTACCCGTCTCTCCGGGAAGTAGTCCCGTTGGGCAATCGTCACCTGTGCCGGTTGACCGCAGCGGTAGATCCGGTCGCGTCCGGCCGGGCGATCCGTGCGTGTGGTGAAGTCCCCGAGAGAGTGGCCGATCGCTGGGAGGGAGGTGCGGCCACGCTGCCGATGCGCGCCGGTCATAGAGGGCGCATCGACTTGGCTCGCGCAAAGCACGTTCTTGCAGAGGTATCGACGAGGAGAGAGTGGTAGCGGCGGTAGGACTCGAACCTACGACACGCGGATTATGATTCCGCTGCTCTGACCAGCTGAGCTACGCCGCCACGGCGGATGCTTACGGTACCACAGGCTCCGGGAGCGCTCAATCCGTGTCGGCGTGAGCGACGAACGGCCGCGCGAGTGCCGGAGATCCGGGCGAAAATCGGTGTCGTCCTGGAGCGCTCGTCACCGTGCCGCATCGACCATGTTGGACAATCGGTACAAACGCGCGAGGAGAGGTTCGTCCGCGCCGCGGTTGCTCGTGCACGTATTTCAGATAGAATGCGCATGCCATCACAAGCGCCGCGACACGGGATCCCCCTCCCTCCGCCGGCCGCCACGATGGCCGTGTGTCACATGTGCCGGCCCGCTTCCCCTGGCCGGGCGGCACAGGTTTTCCGGCCGGGGTCGTCATCCCCCTGACGACCCCGGCCGCACTCTGTCCGGCGCTGTTCGCCGCCGCTCGGCCCCCAGCCTCGGCGCTGGTTGAAAGCGCTCCCGCTATGGGCTAGGATTCCACGGCTCCCGGGGGAGTGCCCGAGTGGTTAAAGGGGGCGGACTGTAAATCCGTTGGCGCAGCCTACCCAGGTTCAAATCCTGGCTCCCCCACCAGGCCCGGTTAGCTCAGCAGGCAGAGCACCTCCATGGTAAGGAGGGGGTCCGCGGTTCGAATCCGCGACCGGGCTCCAGCCGCCTCCCTCCCCGCCCCTTCTCGAGAGACCCGCTACGCCTCGTTCAATCCGGGCAGCGGAACTGGTAGTCGTCCTTGTAGTGCAACTCGCCGCATTCGGGACAGCGCAGCTCATACCAGAAGCCGACGGCGACGTGATGGCGTTCGCAGGACCGGATGCGCGCCGCCATGACCTCGAGCTCCGATCCACCGCACGACATGCACGTGAGCAGCACGTCGTCGCCCAGGTCGTAGGCCTGCTCCAGGCGCTGCAGAGCGCCGGTGGCGCCCTCGTGCGGCGGCAGCTCCGCCTCGTGGTAGCAGGCGTCGAAGCCGCGCGGCACCTCCACGAGGTCGAGCGCGGTCACCAGACCCGGCAAGAAGGCGAGGCGGCGGCCCTCGCCGCGCAGGTAGTCCTGGAAGCGACAACCGTCGGGCTGCTCGCCCGCCGGCTCGCAGGCGTTACGCTCCAGGAGCTCGCGCCGGGTCACGAAGCAGCGCATGTCGAGGTGGTCGACCTCGATCGGCTCGACGTGGACCGTGCGCGGCCGGCCGCGGCCGCGGTGGTAATCGCCCGGCGGGACGAGCGAGAGGCAACCGAGCGACGGATCGGCCTCCAGCGCGGCGATGGCACGCTCGAGCCAGCCCTGCTTGAAGGCCAGCGTATCGTCGACGCGCGCCACGTAGTCGCCTCGGACCATGCGACACGCCCGATCGAGCCCGCAGTGCTCTCGCCGACGGTCGCCGCCATCGAACTCGAGGACGCCGATGCGACCGCGCAGGTACTGGCGCAGGAGGTACGTCGCGTCCTGCTCCTGCGCGTCGGTGGCGACGACGGCGAACTCCGCGCCGTCGGGCAGCGTCTCGCGGATGCCGCGCAGCGCGACCCGCAACTCGGGCAGGCCGTGCGTGACGAAGACGACGACGCCGGCACGACTCACGCGGCGCTCAGCCCCTTTCCGAGCCGGTCGGCCGCCGGGTGGGCGGCGACCGGCGACTCCGCGCCGAAGGTCTTGTCGTCTTCAGTCTCGATCACGAACATGGAGCCTCTCCCGGCACGACACGGTCAGGCGCGTGCCCGAGCGCCCGCGCCGCCTCGGGTGCACTCCTGGGCACGTCGATAATGATATCGCAGGTGAATCCGTGCACAAGTCCTCGCGGGGCTCCACGAGATGCGTGCGCCCGGGAGGTCAGTCGAGACCGACGAGGCCCTCACGGATGGCGTATTTCACGAGGTCCGTGACCTTGTGCAGGTCGAGCTTGTCCATGATGTTGCCGCGATGAGTCTCGACCGTCTTGCGACTCAGGCACAGCAGGTCGGCGATGTCCTGGTTGGTGTTGCCCTCGGCGATCAGCTTGAGCACCTCGCGCTCGCGCGCGGTGAGCTCGACGGCATAGCGCCGCGCCGTGGGTTCGCGCACGCGCTGGAGGTAGTCGTCGAGCACGGCCTCCAGCGCCTTCGGCTGCAGCACGCGACCGCCGCCCATGACGGCGCGCAGGGCAGACAGCAGGTCGGCCTTGTCGACGGTCTTGAGCAGATAGCCCCCGGCGCCGGCTTGCACCAGACGCAGGACGCAGTCCTCGCGCTCGTTGCGCGTCAGTACGAGCACCCTGAGGTCCGGGTAGCGGCGCAGGAGTTGGCCGGTGAGCTCGAGACCGTTCATGCGCGGCATGATGGTCTCGGTGACGACGATGTTCGGATGGCACGCCCCAGCGAGAGGGAGCGCCTCGAGACCGTCGCCGGCCTCGCCGACGACGCAGATGTCGGGTTGCGCATCGAGCAGGGCACGCACGCCCTGACGCTCGATAGCGTGATCGTCCACGAGCAGGACGCGGATCTCGGTTGCCGGGCCCTCCACAGGCCACACCCCTCAGCCAGACCCGATGCGCGGGCTCCACCCACCCCCGGTCTGGAGCTTCGTACCTCAGGATTCTACGGTCCCCACCCGAGGGCGGCAATAGTGAAAGAGGGCACAAGCTTGCCGCCCGGAGGGACACTCGGGCCAACCGGTGCGGTTCGGTCCCCCGCGTCGCACGATCGCCAAGGGCCCTTGCGGGCAGGCCACGCAGTTGGTACTGTCGAACATACGTTCGACTACAAACCCCGGAGGTCCGCCGTGGAACCGCTGATCCGCTCGCTCGACTTCGTCGCCGTGCCGTCCACCGACGCCGCCCGCTCGCGCTCCTTCTACGTGGACACACTCGGCCTGCGCCCCGACGAGCACTCCCGGTTCGAGTTCTGGGTGGGAGAGACGTGCTTCGGCATCTGGGAGCCCGAGGCGATGGGCATGCCGTTCGCTCCGTCGGCGTCCGGCCACATCGCGCTTCACGCCGACGACGTGGCCGTGGCGAGAGCCGCCCTGGAGGAGAAGGGTGTCCAGTTCATCGGCGACACCTTCGACACCGGCGTCTGCCACATGGCCCTGTTCGCCGATCCGGACGGCAACGGTCTCATGCTGCACAACCGTTACGCACCTCGCGCCTGAGCGCGGCCCGCACGAGCAGGTCCCGCTTTGCGCCCGCGCCCACGGTGCCCTAGAATGCCTAGGCTTCACCCGAGCCGACGTAGCTCAGCTGGCAGAGCACATCACTCGTAATGATGGGGTCCGGGGTTCGATTCCCCGCGTCGGCTCCACGACCTCGCCCCAGAGGCCGCCCTTCACTCCCGTTCGCCTTGCGCGTCTCCACGCGACCTCCGCGACGTCCTTGATCGACAGAACGACCCCGTGCGCCGATGTCGTCGTACAATGCTCGTGGGCGCCATCGGGCGAGCTCCGGGGCCGAGAGCGGCAGGAGGTGGTGCCGGGCAGACCGGAGCCGCGCTTCGCTCACGCGATGTGGGGGGTCATGAACGAGATCGGCTCGACAGTACCGCAGCACGGCCGGCCGGCCCGGTCCCGCGGCGTGGCCGATACGGCCGTCACCCCATCCCGGCTCGATCTGGCGGAGGCGGTGGCCGAGTTGCTGGCGATCGCCGGCTACGTCACCGCCGACGACGGGCCCCTGCAGCCTTCACCCGACCCGCCTGGCCGCGTGTCGCCGTGGCACGAGCGACTCCTCGTCAAGGCGCTGGAACGGCTGGAGACCCTGGACAAGAACCTCAGGAGTCGCGTCGTCTTCCTGGTCGCCGGCAAGGACCGCGGCTATCGCGCATCGGAGGGCGAGCTGGAACAGACCGGGGCGGCCCTCGACGCCTGTCGCGCCACGACCTCAGTCGTCGGCGCCCTGCTCTCGGGGCGTGTTCCCACCGAGCGGGAGTTCGAGGCGATGAGCCAGACCGTGCTCCGGGTGTACCCGGAGGCGGAGGACGGCGGCGGCGCGGGACCGGCGTACCCGGAGTGACCCCGCTCGCATCGGGTTCCCGGCCTCGGCAATGCTTGCCGTCGAGGCCGATTCAGACGAGAATCCTAGGCGGCGAATCCCACAACCCCTGAAGGAGACCTTCCATGGCGTACGCAGAGGATTTCGAGAAAGCGCTCCAGGTGGGCCGTCCTCCCACCATCAAGTCCCTCTTCCCGAACTCCAAGGCGCTGATCGTCAGCGGCAAGGTCGTCGACCGGGCCATGCGCGCGAAGGGCAAGGCCATCGCGATGGCGGCGAACGGGCGCAACTCCTTCGTCATCCGTGGGGCGCTGCGCGCGGCGCAGCGGGCCAACGCCGCGCTCATCATCGAGATCGCCAAGTCAGAGGGCGGCCAGAAGGCCTACTGCGCGGTGAACTACTGGAACATGGCGCGCATCGTCGACGCGCTCTGCAACGAGATGGGCATCACCATCCCCGTCGCCGTTCATGCCGACCACTACGGCATGAAGAATGAGAAAGACCTCGCGCAGGCGCTGGTCGAGATCCCCACGATGTTCGAGGCGGGCATCACGTCCATCGCCATCGACGCATCGCACCAGCCCAACGACCAGAACCTGCTCGCCAATCTGGCCGTGAACCCGAAGATCCCGGCATGGGCCGGCCTGGAGACCGAGATCGGCGAGATCAAGGGCTCCACGGGGCTCTCCACGCCGGACGAGGCGCTGTTCCTCATCCAGGGGCTCAACGCGCACGGCATCGCCGCCGACTGGATCGCGCTGAACAACGGCACCACGCACGGCATCGAGGCGTCCGACGCCGGCATCCAGGTCGGGCTCACGGCCGAGGTCCACAAGGTCCTCGAGCCGTACAACGTGAGCGGCGCCCAGCACGGCACCTCGGGCAACAGCTCGGAGCGCCTGCGCGAGATCGCCGCCAAGACGCACACCACCAAGGCCAACGTAGCCACCGCCCTGCAGATGATCTCCTGGGGGCTCGAGGTCAACGACTACGGCAACGCGCAGCTCGACGCCGACGGCGGCTTCATCAAGGTCGCGGGTGAGGGCGTGACCGAGGAGATGTGGGCCGAAGTAGTGGCCTATGCCGACGACAAGGGCTGGAAGAAGGGCGACTACAAGAACCTCAACCTGCCGTTCGAGAGCAAGTTCCTGGCGCAGCCGGCGGAGATCCGCGAGCGGATGGCCAGGCGTGTGGAGGACTTCGCGTACAAGATGATGACCGACGTCCTGGGCGGCGGCGACACCGCGCCGCTCGCCGTCGAGGCGATCCTGGCTGCCGGGTCCCACGACCTGGGGCCCAAGGTCGGACGCATCGAGGACCCCGCCGACTGGACCGACGAGAAGATCGTCGAGCGGGCCAAGACCCTGGACACGGACAAGGGTGAGGCCGGCAACTTCGACGACTGACCGCAGCGCACGCTGAGTGAGATGCGGCGCTCTCGCGCGCCGCTCGGCGACAAGACGAGCGCGGCGGCCGGCGAACGCCGGCCGCCGCGACCGCTGGTCAGCGCTGGTACTTGAGTAGGACCGCCTGCCCGTAGTCGCCGCTCGCGTTTGCTCTTCCTGTGACGTAGACGCCCCCGTTCGTGCCCAGCGCCAGGCCGTAGGGTTCGTCGTCGTGCGGTCCGCCGCCGGACCACCCCTTCAGCCACTTGCGCGTGCCGCTCGGGCTGTACTTCATCGTGAGGAAGTCGCGGTCACCAGCGAAAGTCTGGCGGTCGCCAGACACGTAGAGGTTGCCGAGGCCGTCGAGGGCGACCAAGTCGCCATGGGCGTACCTGCCCGCCGGCTGGTACGGCCTCCTCCAGACCACCTTCGTGAGCGTCGCGTTGAGCTTCATCGTGATGGCCTTGTTGGTGCCGGTGCCCCTGACGAGCCACTGGTCGCCGGTCACGAATGCGTTGCCCTTGCCGTCGAGCACCACCCCGCTGAAGAACTCCCCTCGGCCGTCGTCGACGCCCCATTCCATCCAGCCCTTCTCCACGCCGCCCAGGCTGTACTTGACGATCAGGGCATCGCGCTCAACGTCAACGGACCTCTCCGTCGAACCGGTGATGACCACCGACGAGCCGCGCAGGGTCATGTGGTCCGCATACGAGCCCGGGTTGTGCCGCGCCACGTAGACCCTGTCCCACTTCTTGACACCGTCGGCCGCCCCGAACCTGAGGGTGATCGCGCTGTTGACCCACGTTCCCGACACGTTGCGCTCCGACCAGCCCGCCACGTAGGCGTTGCCGTTGGCGTCGACGGCCAGCCCCTTGCAGTAGACCCCTCCAGCGTTGGCGTCACCCGGGTCGGAGTCGTAGCGCGCCGCCTGCGGCCAGGCGAGGTCGCCGTTGGGACGGTACTTGAGCACGACGACGCCGACACGACCGTTCGTCGCGTAGCTCCGCCCGGCAACGAGCACGTTGCCCTTCCGGTCGACCGCGATCGCCTCCGCCCAGTCGTCGCCGGCCGCCGGCCCGGGGTAGGACCTCTTCCACTTGAAGTGGCCGGCGGCGTCGTACTTGAGCAACCCGACGTCCTCGTTGGCCCCGTAGAAGGTCGCGGCCACGTAGACGTTGCCGCTGCGGTCGCACGCCACCGCCTCGGCCCCACTGCCGATCGCGGTGTAGGTCTTGAGCCACGCACGCCTGCCGGTGGCGGTGTACTTGGCGACGAACGTGACGATGCCCGCCGGGACGGAGGAATCCTCCCTCCAGCCGGCGATCACGGTCGCCCCGTTCGGCGCCGCGGCCACCGTCACGGAGGTTGCCGGGCTCGTGCTGCTGCCGATCCGCTTCGCGAAGATCAGCTGACCGTGCGCGTAGGCCTGCGCCCCGGCGGCGAGCAGCAGCAGGACGATCAGAGCGGCAAGAAGGGAGACGACGCCCGCACCCAGGGGCGCACGCAGGCACGCCCCCCCCACGCCGTTCGCTTGACGAAAGCGGACTCGGACGTCATCCATGACAGCCCCCTCCGGCTCAGACTCCCCACGTGCCGCACCCGAGGCGCACACGCGGCCCCTCGCACGGCGCACGCCCACAGCCTCACTGTAGCGCGAAGATCACCCCGGACAAGTGTTGGGGCACGAGGCGCTTCTGTCGTCAGAACAGGCAACATCCGAGGGACGGTAGGCCGCTTGGCCGTGAGCACGGCTCTCCACCAGCGCGCCGTAGGTCTCCGGCCGGCGACACTGGCTCCCCCACACCTCTCGCCGGCGCCATTCACGCAGCGCTTCGAGGTCGAGGCGGACGACGCAGACATCCTCCGCCTCCCCGGCCTCGAAGACGCGCGTGTCGCGGCTGCGACCCTCCGCGTCGAAGGCGACCGGGTCGACCACCGTCGAGTGGCCGTTCTCCTGCGGCGCCGCGTAGTTGGCCACGGCCACGGCGACCATGTTCTCGAACGCGCGCGCCCGCACCTGGCCGAGCCGGTTCGCCTCGAGCTCGCAGGCGTTGGGAACGAGGAGCAGCTCCGCTCCGCCCAGCGCGAGTGCGCGCGCGGCCTCCGGGAACTCGCGGTCGAAGCAGATCATGGCCCCGACCGCGACGGAGCCCGCGCGCGTCTCCAGCCGGGCGACCGGGAACTCCGCTCCCGGCGTCAGCGTCTGCTCGGGTACGTCGAAGCTGCAGGTGTGCACCTTGGCGTACGTCAGTGCCTCGTGCCCCTCGGCGTCGAAGAGAGTGACGCTGTTTCGCGGGTCGTCCTGCCATCGCTCGAGGTACGTGACGGCGATCGCCATGCCGAGCTCAGCCGCGAGGTCCGCATGGGCTCCGAGCCACGGCTCGTCGCGCGCGATCGCCTGCGCTCGCCAGCGCGCGAGGTCCCCGTCGATGAAGGCGTACCCGGTGCTCCACAGCTCGGGGAAGACGGCGAGGTCGGCGCCCGCGGCCGCGGCCGCACGGCAGGCGGCCTCGCCGCGCGCCAGGCTCGCCCTGCGGTCGTACCCGCAGCCGACGACTTGCAGCAACGCGATGCGGAGCTCGGCCGCGCTCACTCCCCCGCCGCCTCCCCCCCGCTCGCCGCAGGGGTGAACACCGTGGTCTCGCCCGGTCGCAGGATGCGCACGTCGACCTCCGGCGCCAGGTGCTCCGCGTAGCGGGCGAACGCGTGCGGCCACTGCGCCCACTTGGCGTTGAACTCCGGCGGCAACCACGGCGGGTAGATGGTGCCCCAGTGCACCGGCACGCAGGCCGCCGGCCGCAGCAGCTCCAGGGCCTTGGCCGCCGACAGCGGGTTGAGGTGGTCGCTGGGAAGCCGTGGTCCCCAGCCGCCGACCGGCAGCACGGCCACGTCGAGCGGCGCCAGGTCGCGCATGCCCTCGTACAGGCCGGTATCACCGGCGAAGTAGGCGCTGAGGCCGCCGGCGACGACGTACCCCAAGGCGGGCGACTCCGCGGCGAGCGGATAGCGGGTGCCGGCGTGGTCCGCGGGGACGGCCCTCACGCGCACGCGCGCGCCGCCGAAGGCGCCGACCGCTCCCGGCTCGCCGCCCCTGCCGCCGAGCCGCTTGATCTCCACTTCGTCTCCCACATCCATCTCGAGCGGCACGAACCCGAGCCGCCGCAGCAGCGCGCCGAGGCCACGCGGAGCCACGACCGGCGTCCGCCGGTCGATGAGCCGCAGCGACGGCACGTCCAGGTGATCGAGGTGTGCGTGCGAGATGAGAACGGCGTCGAGGTCGCGACGCACCTCCGGCGACGGGACGGGGCTGCGCCGGATGAGCACGCCGATCCGCTTGCGCAGCAGCGGGTCGGTGAGCAGCCGGACGCCGTCCAGCTCGAGGAGCACCGTCGCGTGCCCCGCGAACGTCACCGAGAGTGAGGAGGTCACCGCCCGCGCGCTCATGAGTGCACTCTACCCGAGACGGCGACGGTGGTCGTCGCATTCCCGGAGGGTCAGCCGAGCGCGTCCGCCGTCTCGACGCTCTCGACGAAGGCCTCCACGAGCCCGGGATCGAACTGCGTCCCCGCCCCGCCGCGCAGCTCGGCGATGGCCGCGCTGCGGGAGAGCGCCGGCCGGTACGGCCTCTCGCGGGTCATCGCCTGCCACGCGTCGCAGATGGCGATCACGCGCGCGGCGAAGGGGATCGCCTCACCGGCCAGTCCGTCGGGGTACCCCGTCCCGTCCCAGCGCTCGTGATGATGGAGGACCACCGGCAGCAGCGCGTGGAGGCGCATGGTGCTCTCGAGCAGCCGCTTGCCGATCTCGGGGTGGCGGCGGATCGTCGCCTGGTCCTCCTGACTGAGGACCCCGCGGCGGTTGAGCACCTCCACGGGGATCCCGACCTTGCCGATGTCGTAGACGAGCGCCGACATGCGCAGCACGTCGGTCTGCTGGTCGTCGAGCCCGAGCGTCGCCGCGAGCCGGCCGGCGGCTGCGGCAACGTCCTGCGTGTGCTCACCGGCGAAGGCGTCGCGCCGGTCGATGGCGGTGGCCAGCGACTCGAGCGTCTCCATGTCGGCCTTCTCCAGCCGGAAGGCAAGGCCCTCGAGCGCCGACGGATCGAGCTCGACGAGCGAGATCTGCGAGAAGTCGGCGATCATGTCGCGCCCCGACCGCTTGGCGAACAACAGGGCGGCATCGGCGGCCGCGATCAGGCTCTCGCGGTCGCGGCCGCAGGCCGGGAAGTCGGCGATGCCGACGCTGACGGAGAGGCGCGGCGGCTGCGGCACGTCCAGATCGATCTCGCGCACGCCCTGGGCCACCCGCTCAGCCACGGCCGCGGCCTGCTTCATCGACGTGCCCGGGAGGATCATGACGAACTCCTCGCCGCCGTAGCGGGCGACGAAGTCGGTCGTGCGGGCATGCGCGCGGAGCACGTCGGCCACCGCGCACAGCGCCTCGTCCCCGCGCGGATGTCCGAGCCGGTCGTTCACGTACTTGAAGAAGTCGAGGTCCAGCATGAGCACCGAGAACACGAGGTCGTAGCGGAGCGCGCGCTCGACTTCTGCGGCCAGTGTCTCCTGGAGGTGCCGGTGATTGAAGAGCCCGGTCAGCCCGTCGGTGACGGCGAGCAGCTCGAGCTCCGCCCCGTAGGCCGCGTTCTCGAGGGCGCTGGCGGTGACGTTGGCGAAGACCTCCAGCATCTGCAGCGTCTCTTCGTTGGGCACCCTGCCGTCGGCGGGGTCGTAGAGATCGAACATGCCGATGAGCCTGCCCGCGTGGTCGTACAGCGGGGCGAACAGCGCGTCGTCGGCGTGGAACGCGCCCGGCCCTCCCTCGGGGACAGGTCCGGGTGGGAAGTAGAAGAGCTCCTCCTCCGTCCATGTGTAGTCGTTGTGATCGATGAAGTAGACGTTGCCCCTGCGCGATTCCTCGCGCAGCACGCCGCGAAGAACGCCGGGAGGGATGCGCCGGTCGCGCACGACGGCGTCGTACTCCGGGTGGGAGCCGATCGCGACGGCCGTGCGGAACACGTCCTCGGAGGCGTCGTACAGGTACAGCGCCGTCTCGCGGAACGCGAGCGTCCGCTCGACGGCGCTCGCCGCCACCTGCGCGACCTCGTCGATCCCTCGCACGCTGCGAAGCTCGGCGCCGAGCGCGACGATCGCCTCGAGCCGCCGCGAGCGCCGGCTGTGCGTCTCCGCCACGCGGTGCAGATCGCCGACGATGCGGCGCTCGCTGCCGTAGAGGAAGTAGCAGCCGGCGAGGAGTGAGACGACCAGAGCGGAGGTCACGAGCGTCTGCGCCCAGAGCAGCGCGGCGGGCGTCTGGCCGGCGTCCACGAAGAGGCCGACGGCGAGCAGGGCGGCCAGCAGCGCCGTCGCACAGACGAGCAGCGCCCACGAGCGGCCGCGGGCCTGCGCCCCACGGCCCTCGAGGGCGACGACGCGGACCGAGAGGAAGAACGCCACGAAGGCGCCGATGAGATTCAGATAGCCGACGATGTCGATGGATCCGTCTCCCCGTCCGCAGTGGCAGCCCGAGGCTCACCCGTCCTGGAGGTCTATCGGCACACTTCGACGCCGACGTGAGCGGCCCTGTGCGGCCGGTTTGGCCGCTCCTCCTACAGGCCCAGCAACTCCCGGATGCGGGCCTTGGCGTCCTGCGGGCTCGGATCGTGCGGGTACGTGGTCTCCAGCTCGAAGACACGCCCGAGGCGCAGCTCGCCGCGCACCTCGTGCATCACCAGCGGGTCGGCGAGGTCGGCCACACCCACGCCGAGCGCCTCCGCGACGGTCCGCTTGGCCTCCGTCAGCCGCATGCCCTTCGCCATCTCGAGGCGCGCCACCAGATCTCCAGCGGCGCGCAACCCGTTCATCCCCGAGGCGACGGCGTGCGCGACCGGCATGCCGAAGGTATCGCCGGAGCCCACCTACAAGCCGTCGACCTTGAGAACGTCGACGCAGGCGCGCGAACACCGAGACACAGCGTCGACGGGGCTGAAGGCGTTCATCGGCACACCGCCCACCCCCATGCCCACGTTGGCGTGCACCGGGATCCGCGTGACGTCCATGCACGGCTTCATGAAGGTGAGCGCGCGGGCGACGTTCCAGGCGACCGTGCGGCTCGTGTTGACGGTGATCGCCGGTCCGTAGATGGTCGCGCCGGCGTCCTGCACCACGCGGCACTGGCCCTCCGGCTTGAGGCCGGCCAGCCGCGTGCCGCGGTACTCGAGCTGGCCGTGCGTGCCGAGCACGACCTCCGAAGCCATGCCGACCATGATGCCCATGGCCGGGTACTTCGCGCGCAGGCTCTCCACGGCGAGCAGGGCGGCCAGGAAGTCCGCGTCGCCGGCGGCGCCGGCCGTGTCGAAGTTGATCCCGTCGGCGCCGGCCTCGTACAGCTCGGCGGCGACGTGCACCATGTCCTTGACGGCGAGTTCCACGGCCTGCTCCTGCGCGGCGCGCGCCTCGTCGATGCGCATGGCCGGCAGCAGCTCCGACCAGTTGCCGCACGGACCGTCCGGGTGCGAGTAGCGACCGAGGTCGGGCTGGGCGCCGTAGTGGACGGGGATGGTGACGCGCTCCTGCGCCTCCTTCATCGCCTGCTGCTCGCTGCCCACGATCGTCTTGACCGCCTTGAACGAGTAGTCGATGTGGAACAGCTCGCAGGTGTCCGCCGCGAGGCACTGCTCGTACTGCAGCAGCGCGTCGACGCGGCTGCCCTGCTGCGGCGTCCCGCTACCGTCGAAACTGAGGACGACCTCGTCCCCGATGTCGACGGCGCTGAAGCGCGCCGAGCTGGCGAAGATGTCCAGGAGGTGGTCCAGCTCGTCGGCGCCGAGCTCCGGCGCGCGCGCTCTGGCGGCGGCGGCGCGCGTTCCCTCCTCCAGCTCGCTCCTGAGCTCACTGCGCGTCAGCTCGACGGCGGAGCCGTCCCCCTGACGCGTGACGATACGTGGTTCCATGCGCTCCTCCCCGGCGGCGCCGGCAGCGTGTCGCGCCGGCTTCCCCGCATCCGCTCCGCCCGAATGCTACGGGCCGCGGCACCCTGAGACAACGGCGGATACTTGGGCAAACGTCACGGACACGCGTGCGAAGCTGCGGCCATCCGGCGGTCTTGACACCTCCGCGACCCACTCGGTACAGTCCGGAGCACCTGTGTTAGTTATATGAGTAACTAACGCGACCGTCCCGCGGCCGCGAACGACCGGAGGGGTCATGGCGCAACGCATCCCGACACGCCTCGGCGACGGCTCGCTCGTCGAGATGACAAGGGCCGAGGTGGAGGCCGACCTGCACGCGGGCTCGGAGGCCGCGGCGAAGCGGGCCAAGGTCGAGCCCCTCACACAGGACGAGCTCGACCACCTGCTCGACATCTTCACATCCCCGGCGAAGTTCACCTCGGTGGACTACGGCGACGAGGTGATCCTCGGCTTCGACGGGTCCGGCAACGCCGATCTCGGGGCGCCGGTGATCGAGCAGATCGTGTACCAGAACCATCACGGCGCCGACATGATCGAGCTGTGGCACCACGACTACTCGTACAAGGCCGTCCGGACCGTCCTCTCGTTCCAGACGCAGCTGCTGAAGGACGCCCAGATGCAGACCGTGGTGCCGCTGAACTACGGCGCCATGCCCGACCTGGGCCGATACTCGCAGCCGGACGGCCCGGCGCCGAACTGGTCGGAGCTGATGCCGCTCGGCAAGATCTCCGAGGCGCGCGCGGCGCAAGAAGAGGCGGCCGGCCAGGCCGAGCGCGACATGTGGTGCGTGGCCGAGGCCATGGTCGCCGCCGGCGCCGACGGCCTCGACTTCGACACCGCCGGCGCCTCGGGCGACGCCGACCTGCTGGCCACGCTCAACGTCGCCCGCAGGATCCGCGAGACGTGGCCTCACATCGGCGTCGAGATCGGCCAGGCGGCCGAGCTCGTGCTCGGCATGCACGGCGAACTGGAGTTCGACGGCGCCCGGCTGGCCGGCCAGTGGCCGCTCGGCCAGCTCCGCGCCGTCACCGCCGCCGGCGCCACGATCTTCGGGCCGGCGGTGAACGTGAACACCACGAGGTCGCTGGCCTGGAACACCGCGCGTGCGTGCGCGCTGGTGAAGCCGGTGACCGCGGAGGCCACCATCCCCGTCCACATGAACGCCGGGATGGGCGTGGGCGGCGTTCCCATGACCCCCTATCCTCCGGCCGATGCCACGTCGCGCGCCTCCAAGGCCCTGGTCGACATCCTGAAGCTCGACGGGTTGTAGGTCGGTATCGGAGACCCTCTCGGGATGGCCTCCACACACGCGCTCGCCTCGGGCATGGGCGGGATGCGGACTGCCGGAGATCTGGTGGCCCGCATGCAGATGACCCGGGGCATGCGCCTTCCGCAAGCCAAGCAGTACGTCGCCGACAAGCTCGGCTGCTCGATCCTCGACCTCAGCGACACGGTGGCCATGCACGACATCCGTCGCGACCTCGGCCTCGGACGCATCCAGGTGCAGGACTTGACCTACGCGGAGTGGCCGGGCGCGATGGAGGCCAAGTTCCACATCGCCGAAGTCCTGGACATCCCGATCAACTCGGTGGAGCGCTTCAAGACGCACGCCGGCCTGGCGTGATGGCGATGGCGTCGCAGCTCGACCTGACCCATCGCCAACCGTTACTCCCGCTCGGCTCGGACTTCGCCGTGCGCTTCTACGACGAGGCGAGGCTCGAGCGGTACCGGGAGGCCGTGCTCACCGTGCTTGAACGCACCGGCGTGAAGTTCGGTTCAACCAAGGCTCTCGACATCCTCGCCGAGCGCGGCGCCGAGGTGGACCGCGCGTCAGGCGTCGTACGCTTCCCGCCCGATCTGGTGACGCGGGCTCTCGCCGCGGCGCCGCGCACGTTCTGTCTCGGCTCCCGCGACGGCTCGCTCGACCTCGACCTCTCCAGCGGAGACACCTACAACACCACCAACGGGTGCGGCACCGAGGTCGTCGACTGGCGCACCGGCGTGCGTCGGCCGCCCACCAAGGACGACCTGGCCGTGATCACGCGGATGGTCGACTACCTCGGCTCGCTCCAGTTCTGGTGGCCCAACGTAGCCGCAGCCGACTGCGGCGACACCCACACGCTGCACGAGCTGGACGCCGCCTGGAACAACACGGCCAAGCACCTGCAGGGGATGGTCCAGGGCGAGCGCGAGGCCAGGTACGCGGTCGAGATGGCCACGGTCATCGCGGGCGGGGCGGAGCAGCTTCGCCGCCGCCCACCGATGAGCAACCTCATCGGCACCGTCCAGCCGCTGGTCAACGACAAGGACGGTATCGAGGCGGCGCTGGTCTTCGCCGAGGCCGGCATCCCCGTGTGCTTCGTCACGATGCCGACCTACGGCACCACGGCTCCGGCCACCAAGGCAGGCGCCTACGTGATGGGCTTCGCCGAGCTCATCAGCGCCACGGTGTGCGTGCAGCTCGCGCACCCGGGTGCGCCAGTCATCCTGTTCCCGTTGCCGGTGCACGCCGACCCACGCACCGCGGCCTTGACCACGGCGCCGCTCAACCACCGCGGCCTGTTCCTGCCCGGCGAGCTCGTGCACCACTTCGGGCTGCCGGCCATGACCGGCTACGCCGGGACCGACGACGACCTGCCCGGCACCTGGCTGGCAGCCGCGGAGACTGCGCACACCGTGATGCTCGCCGGCATCGTCGGCTCGGAGCTCATGACCACCATCGGGCTCACCAACCGCTACCAGCTGTTCACGCCCGAGCACATGATGCTCGACGACGACCTGTACCGCAGGGCAGCGAACGCCTTCCGCGACCTCGAGCTCGACGAGGAGACCCTTGCGCTCGACGTGATCGACGCGGTCGGGCCCGGCGGGCACTTCCTGGGGCAGCCACACACGCGCCGGCACATGAAGGAGACGGTCGAGCGCTCGATCGGGCAGGAGATCGGCCCCGACGGCACCCATCTGCGCGACGCCGTGGAGGTCGCGCGCGAGCGCGGGCTCGACATCCTGGAGCACTACGTGCCGGAGCCGCTTGACGAGGCGAAGTCGGCAGAGCTCACGCGGCTGCTGGCCGCCGCCGATGCCGAGCTGCGGCGCGGCTGAGGACAAGCCTGGCGTCGGCGCTGGTACGTCCAGGCGCACGCGCTACGGTGCGGACGTACGTGCAGGCGTAAGCGGAGGGCGCCGCCCTGCGGCCGTCCCGTCAGCTCCGACCCGTCAGTCCGGCTCCCCGCCTGACGCCACGTAGCCGAGCACGAGCCGGCGCCACAGGTCGAACGCGGGACCCACATCGAGGTCCGGGTCGGCCAGCTTCTGCAGCGCGACTCCGTCGGCGATGGCCACCGTGAGCAGCGCCATGGGGGCGATGTGCGCCGCGGGCTCCCTGTCGCCGGCGTCCTTGAGCGCCCACGCGTCCAGACGCCGGTACCACTCGAAGAGGTCGCGCAGGTGGGGCTGGAGCTCGTCGTCGCGCAAGACGTGCGGGATCAGTTCGAAGAACATGCGGTAGGCGTCGCGGTCCTCGGGCAGGCGCTCGTGGAGGCGCAGGAGCTGGGCGCGGCGCTCGTCCCCGGCGGGGACGGTGGTGAGCTGCTCGATGAGCTCGACGCTCTCCTGGTACAGCACCGCGTCGACGAGCGCAGCCAGAAGCCCCGCCTTGCTGCCGAAGTGATAGCGGATGAGCGCCGGGTTCTCGCCGGCCTCCCGCGCGATGGTCTCGAAGGTGAGCGCCTTGAACCCGTCGCGGAAGAGCACGCGCTTGGCCGCGCTGAGGAGGCGCGCCGCCGTCGGCGAGAGGTCGGGCATCGGATCGCTGATCGGCAACTCGTATCTCGCCATCTTCCCCCTCCGCTTGGTCGCCTTCGAGGCGCGGCGGCGGCCGGCCGGCCGCGCCCGGCTGGCACCATATCCGCTCGCACGAACGGGCGCCAGTACCTCTCCGCGAGGGTGCACATACGCCGTGGGACCGGTCTTGACACCCGCACCTTGTCTGCTAGTCTACCGCAATTGTTAGTTATATGACTAACTAATCCTTTGATCCACAGGGGGTGGTGTGTGGACAAGCCCGTGCGCACGCGACTCGGCGACGGGTCGCTCGTCGAGATGACGCCGGCCGAGATCCGCGAGGACCTGATCGCCGGCACTGAGCTCGGCGCCCGGCGCGCCAAGGCTCCGCCGCTCTCCGAGGCGGAGATCGACCATCTCCTCGACATCTTCGCCAGCGAGGCGAAGTTCAGCTCCGTCGACATGGGTGACGAGGTCTGCCTCAGCTTCGACGGCTCCGGCAACCTCGACGTGGGCTCGCGCGTCGAAGAGCTCTACAGCTACCAGAGCCACCGCGGCGCCGACATGCTGGAGCTCTTCGCCATCGACTACTCGTACAAGGCGATCAAGACGATCCTGAGCTACGAGGCGCAGCTCATGAAGTCGGCCCAGCTCAACCTCATCGCGCCGACGCAGTACGGCGCGATGCCGGACCTGGGCCGCTACTCGATGCCCGACGGCCCCATCCCGAACTGGTCCGAGCTCATGCCGCTCGGCCGCATCGATGAGGCGCGCGACGCCCAGGTGGCGGCGATCGAGCACGCCGTCGCCGACATGGTCTTCGTGGCCGAAGGCATGTGGGAGGCAGGCGCCGACGGCATGGACTTCGACACCGCCGGCGCCGCCGGCGACGGCGACCTGCTCGCGACCCTCACGGCGATCGAGACGGTCAAGGACCGCTACCCGGACATCGGCATCGAGCTCGGCATGGCGAGCGAGTGCGTGCTCGGCATGCACGGGCAGCTCACCTACAAGGGCACCCGGCTCGCCGGCATGTGGCCCAAGGCGCAGCTCGAGGTCGCCCAGCAGGCCGGCGCCACCATGTTCGGGCCGGCCGTCAACGTCAACACGACCAAGTCGATCGCCTGGAACGTCGCCAGGGCGTGCACGATCATCAAGCCGTGCATGGACGTCGCCGAGATCCCCGTGCACCCCAACGTGGGGATGGGCGTCGGCGGCGTGCCGATGAGCCCGTACCCGCCCGTCGACGCGGTCTCGCGCGTCTCGCGGGCGCTGGTCGACATCCTCAGGTGCGACGGGTTGTAGGTGGGTGTCGGTGACCCTCTGGGCATGGCGTGCACGCACGCGCTGGCCTCGGGCATGGGTGGGATGCGGACCGCCGGAGATCTGGTGGGCCGCATGCAGATGACCCGGGGCATGCGCCTCAAGGAAGCGAAGACCTACGTGGCGGAGAAGCTCGGCTGCTCCGTCGCCGACCTCGCCGACCCCATCGTCATGGTGGATATCCGCCGGGACCTCGGCCTCGGCCGGATCCCGGTGCAGGAGCTCACGTACCCCACGCACGCCGGCGCCATGGAGGCGAAGTTCCGTATCGCCGAGGCGCTGGACGTGCCCATCAACAGCGTGGCGCGCTTCCAGGAGTGCGCCGGCCTCCGCGCCCCGGCATGACACCGGGCGCCTCGCCGACTCGTCAATCCAGACAAGGAGGAACGGTGTGAAACGGAATCTCCACGCCGGCGGCACGCGCAGCCGCGGGCTGAGCGTCAACGTGTTCACGGAGTCCGAACTCGACGACATCCATCTGGCATCGCTGGAGGTGCTCGAGCGGACCGGCGTCTTCGTCGAAGCCCAGGATGCGCAGGACATCTTCAAGGACGGCGGCTGCACCGTCGATCGTGACACGGGCATCGTGCGCATCCCCCCGCACATCGTCGACGACGCCATCGCCTCGTCGCCGAGCAAGTACGTGCTCTGCGGGCGCGACCCGAAGAACGACTTCCTCATGGAGCCGGGCCGGGTCGCCTTCACCAACTTCAGCGAGGGCATCGCGGTCATCGACAACGAGACCGGCGCATGCCGCGAGTCGACCCTCCAGGACGTGGCCGACATCGCCCGCCTCAACGACTACCTCAGCGAGATGGACACCCACGAGATCTCCGTGGGAGCCAGGGAGGTCCCGCCGGAGACGGCCGCCGTCCACAACACCGAGGCTCAGCTGCTCAACACGACCAAGCCCATCGGCATCGGACCGCTCTCGGGGATGGAATGCCGGGCGATCCTCCGCATGTGCGCGGAGATCGTCGGCGGCGAGGACGAGCTGCGCGAGCGGCCCATCGTGTACGGCGGCGTCTGCCCCGTCAGCCCGCTCAAGCTCCCGCGCGACGCCACCGAGGTGATCATCGAGTGCTCGCGCTGGGGCATCCCGGACAACATCCTCAGCATGGCGATGGCCGGGGGCTCCAGCCCGGTCACGCTCGCCGGCACCCTGGTCACGCACAACGCCGAGGTGCTCGCCGGCATCACGCTCGCGCAGCTCGTGGAGCGCGGCAGCCCGATGATGTACGGCAGCTCCACGACGGCGATGGATCTCAAGCTCGCCGCCGCCTCCGTCGGCTCGCCCGAGATCTCGCTGATCAGCGCCGCGGTCGCTCAGATGGCGCGCCGCTACATGATCCCCAGCTTCGTCGCGGGGTTGTAGGCGGACTCCAAGCTCGGTGACGCGCAGACCGGTCACGAGAAGACCCTCACCGGCCTTACGGCAGCGTTGGCAGGCGCCAACCTGATCTATGGTGCGGGGATGATCGAATCGGGCGTCACCTTCGACAGCGCGCAGTTCGTCATGGACAACGAGATCGCGCGCATGATCAAGCACATCGTCGGCGGCATCCGCGTCGACGACGAGAGCCTCGCGGTGGACGACATCGCCGCCGTCGGGGCGTTCGGCGACTTCCTGAGCCTCGACGCGACCATGCGCCACATGCGCGAGCTGAGCCAGCCGGAGGTCCTCGACCGCCGCGTGCGCGAGGACTGGGAGGCGCGCGGCGCGACCGACCTCTACACGCGCTGTCACGCCAAGGCGAGCGAAGTGCTCGCCGAGTACCACCCCGAACCCGTGCCCGACGACGTCGCGGCGCGCATCCACGCGATCGTCGAAGAGACCGATCGCGCCGCCGGCGTCGCCTGAAGGAGAGATAGATGAAAGACCCACTCAAGCAAGCCATCATCGACGGCGACGAGGGCGTGGCCACGGCGATGACGCAGGCCCTGCTCGCCACCGGCGCCTCCGCCCGCGAGATCCTCGACGAGGCCCTGCTCCCCGGCATGGAGGTGGTCGGGCAGCGCATGCGCGAGGGCGAGTGCTTCATCCCCGAGGTGCTGCTCTCCGCCCGCGTCATGCAGAGCCTGCCTCGACCTGCTGCGCCCGCACATGGCCGCCGGCGAGGAGGCCGGCGGCGGCACCGTCGTGATCGGCACCGTCGAGGGCGACCTGCACGACATCGGCAAGAACCTCGTCGGCATGCTCCTCCAGGGCGCCGGCTTCACGGTCGTCAACCTCGGCACCGGGGTGACGGCGGCCGCCTTCGTCGCCGCCGTGCGCGAGCACGAGGCCGGCATCCTCGGCATGAGCGCCCTGCTCACCACCACCCTGCCGCACATGGCCGAGACCATCGCCCTGCTCAAGGCCGAGGGCCTGCGCGAGTCCGTCAAGGTGATGGTCGGCGGCGCCCCGGTGACCGAGGCCTACGCCGCCGAGATCGGCGCCGACGGCTACGGCGCCAACGCGGGCATGGCGGTCGAGCGGGCGAAGGAGCTGGTGGGCTGATGGCGACCGACGCCACACCGGTCACCGGCCACGCGATCGACCAGGAGCGCAAGAAGCTCAAGAAGGTGCTCCATCGGTTCGACCTCGTCTTCTTCACCATCGCCGCGTTCATCAGCCTCGACACGATCGCGCTGACCGCAGCCTACGGGGCCGGCGAGACGTTCGTCTGGCTCGCCTTCCTCATCATCGTCTACCTCATCCCCTACGGCATGATCGTCGCCGAGATGGGGGCGGCCTTCCCGGTCGAGGGCGGACCGTACGCGTGGGTCCGCATGGCGTTCGGACGCCTGGCCGGCTCGTACACCGCGATCATCTACTGGCTCTCGAACCCCGTGTGGATCGGCGGCACGCTGGCAGCGACCTCCGTGGCGGCGATCAACAGCCTGATCCTCAAGGAGCCGATGAGCACCGGCTGGTCGATCGTCGTCGGCCTCGCCGTCGTCTGGGTGACGGTCATGCTGTCGATGATCGAGATGAAGTACGGAAAGTGGACCGGCATCATCGGCACCGTCGTGCGCCTGCTGACGCTCTTCATCTTCCTCGCGCTCGTCGCCGTCTTCCTCGTGCAGAACGGCAAGCCCGCGGGGACGATCACGACGGGCGACCTCAGGCCGTCACTCCTGGGCTTCCTGGCCGTCATCGGCCTGCTGCAGTTCATGTTCGTCGGTTTCGAGCTCTCGAGCGGCGCGTCCGAAGAGATGACGAACCCGCAGAAGGACGTCCCCAAGATGATCCTCCGCTCGGGCCTCATCGCCGCCGCCATCAGCGGCTCGATGATCCTCGGCGTGCTGCTCGTCCTGGACGGCGACGCGCTCTCGAGCGTGGCCGGCTTCCCCGATGCCTACAACTCGGTGGCCAGCGTGCTGGGCGGCGCCCAGACGGCGTTCAACTGGTTCATCTGCGCGCTGATCATCCTCACCATCATCAGCGCCGGCGGCGTGTGGCAGCAGGGCGGCGTGCGCATCCAGGCCATGGCCGGTCTGGACGGCGCGGCGCCTCTGTGGTTCGGCAAGTTCAGCAAGCAGGGCACGCCACTCACCATGAACATCCTCTCGGCGATCATCGGCTCGGTCTTCGTGGTGCTCGTGTTCCTCATCGCCGAAGGCAGCCTCGCGACCTTCTTCGGCATCATGGTCTCGGTGATCATCTCGCTCACGGCGATGATGTACGTCTTCCAGTTCCCTGCCGTGATCATGTTGCGCAAGAAGTACCCGGACCATCCCCGGCCGTTCCGCATTCCCGGTGGCCCGGTCTTCCTGTGGCTGTGCGTCATCGGCGCCGAGACGATCGTGATCATCACGATCATCACGCTGCTGTGGCCCGGGCTTCTCGACAACGCCTTGGGGCAGCCCTACGACATCGACTACTGGTGGGGAGTGTCCCGGGCCTACTTCGAGACCGTGACGCTCGGCATCGTCGGCTTCTTCCTCGTCATGGCCGTCGTGTTCTGGGCCATCGGCAAGCGCAACATCAAGAAGGGCCTCGTCGGCGAGAACGACCTGCTGGCGGTCGACCCCGAGATCGCGAAGCGTGTCGGCATCGAGGCCGATGCTCCGGCGCAGCCGGGTATCCCGGCTCCCGAGGAGGCCTAGGCATGGCGACTGCGCCTGAGACGAGCGGCCCGGCAGCCGGAACGGCGGCCGGGCCGCAGCGCCAGGCACTGACGCCTCTGCGGTCCGACTTCCGCGTCCGTTTCCACGACGAGGCGGGTCTGGCGCCGCTGCACGACGCCACCCTGCAGCTCCTCGAGACGACGGGCATGCGCTTCGAGTCGCCCAAGGCGCTCGCGATCCTCAAGAAGGCCGGCGCACAGGTGGACGAGGGTTCCGACCTCGTCCGCCTGCCCCGCCGGCTCGTCGAGGAGGCTCTCGCGCAGGCGCCTCGGCGGTTCTCCCTCGGCGCCAGGGATGCGTCGTGCGACCTCCAGCTAGGCTCCGGCTTCACCTACGGCACCACCGACGGCTGCGGCGTCGAGGTGATCGACTGGAAGACGGGCGAACGGCGCTCGTCCACGAAGGCCGACCTGGAGGCGGTCACCCGCATGCAGGACTGCCTCGGCTCGATCAGCTTCTGGTGGCCCACGGTGAGCGCCGGCGACTGCGGAGAGACGGCCCAGCTGCACGAGATCGAGGCGGGCTGGAACAACACGAGCAAGCACCTGATGGGCATGGTGCAGGGCGAGACGCTCGCCAGGGCGGCCGTCGAGATGGCGACCGCAGTGGCCGGCGGAGCTGAAGAGCTCCGCCGCCGGCCCGTCATGAGCGACCTCATCGGCACCGTCTCACCGCTTCTGCACGACAAGGATGGGATCGAGGCCGGCCTGGTCTTCGCGGAGGCCGGGATCCCGGTCTGCTACGTCACCATGCCCAACCTCGGCACCACAGCGCCGGCCACCAAGGCCGGCGCGTTCGTCGTCGGCGCGGCCGAGATCGTCGCCGCGGCGGTGCTCCACGAGCTCGCCGCGCCGGGAGCGCCGGTCATCGGGTCGATCATGCAGATCTACGCCGACCCGCGCACGGCGCTCACCATGACCACACCGCTCGACGACCGCTGCCGGTTCCTCGCCACCGAGCTGCTGCACAGCTTCGGCATCCCGGCGCTGGGGCCGTTCGGCGGCACCGACGCCCAGGCGCCAGGGACGTGGCTGGCCGGGGTCGAGACGGTGCTGCAGTTGCTGCAGGTGCCTCTCGACGGCTGCGAGCTCTACACGGGGATCGGGCTGACCGACACGTACCAGCTGTTCACGCCCGAGAACCTCATCCTCGACGACGACCTCTACCACCGCGCGAGGCACGCCTTCCTCGACATCCCCATGGACGAGGAGTCGCTCGCGCTGGACGTGATCGAGGCCGTGGGCCCGGGCGGGCACTTCCTCGCCCAGCCGCACACGCGGCGGCACATGCGCGGAGCGGTCGTGCGCGCGATCAGCCAGGAGATCGCGGCGGACGGGCAGCATTACCGCGATCCGGTCGAGGTGGCGCGCGAGCGCGCCCTCGCCATCCTCGAGCACTACCGGCCGGAGCCGCTCGCCGACGATGTGCGGCATGAGCTGCGCCGTGTCGTCGCGGCGACGGACGCCGCCGTCAAGAGGTAGCGGCAGCCCGGCGCGCCGGCGCCGGACCTCAGGCGTCGAGCAGCATGCGGTCGACGGCGAACGCCTCGCCGGCGACCTCGTGGAACTTCTCGATGAGATCGGCGACCGCGAGCGTCTGCTTCTGCTCGTGCCCGAGATCGAGCACGATGCGACCGGCGTGCATCATGATGAGCCGGTCGCCGTAGCGGAGCGCGAGCTCCATGTTGTGCGTCACCATGAGAGTCGTCAGGTGACGCTCGGCGACGATCTCGCCGGTGATCTCCATGATCGTCGCCGCGACCTTCGGGTCCAGCGCCGCCGTGTGCTCGTCGAGCAGCAGCAGGCTGGGCTCGGCGATCGTCGCCATGAGCAAGGACATCGCCTGCCGCTGCCCGCCCGAGAGCTTGTTGACGCCGGCCTTGAGCCGCTCCTCGAGCCCCATCCCGAGGCGCGACAGCTGGCCCCGCATCACGTCGCGCCGCCTGTGCGTCACCCCGAAGCGCAGCCCACTGCGCTTGGAGCGCATCAGCGACATGGCGAGGTTCTCCTCGATGGTCATCGAGGGCGCCGTGCCGGCGCGAGGGTCCTGGAAGACACGGCCGATGGCGCGGCTGCGCACGTGCTCGGCCTGCTTCGTCACGTCGCGGCCGCCGAGCACGATCCTGCCCGCCGTCGCCGGGAACGTGCCGGCGATCGCGTTGAGCAGCGTCGACTTGCCGGAGCCGTTGGATCCGATGACGGTCACGAACTGGCCGGCCGGGATGTCGAGGTCGATCCCGTTGAGCGCCACGACCTCGTTGGCGGTCCCCGGAAAGAAGACCTTGCGAAGGCCGGTCACCTGCAGGTCGGCAGGGGCGCTCACAGCCGCACCACCTTCTTGCGCACGGTCGGAATCGAGAGCGCCACCACCACGAGGATCGCGGTCAGCAGCTTGAGATCGGTCGGGGCGATGCCGAAGCGCAGGCTGACGGCGATCAGCAGACGATAGACGATCGAGCCGCCGATCACGCTGAACAGCACCCAGCTGATGCTGCGCACGCCGAAGATCACCTCTCCCATGATGACGCCGGCAAGGCCGGCGACGATGGTCCCGATGCCCATGCCGACATCGGCGAAGCCCTGCTGCTGGGCGACGAGCGAGCCGCTGAGCGCGACGAGGCCGTTGGCGACGGCCAAGCCGACGATCCGCGTGAAGTTGGTGTTGGTGCCGAGCGCACGGATCATCTGCTCGTTGTCGCCGGTGGCCTGCAGGGTGAGCCCGAACTCCGTGTGCAGGAACCAGTCCAGCAGGTACTTGACGACGAGCGCGACGACGGCGAGCGCGAGGATGAGGTTCCAGGACGCCAGCGTGACCGAGAGGAAGTCGCCCACCTTCTCGAAGATGCCATCCACCCCAAGCAAGGGGATGTTGCTACGTCCCATGATCCGCAGGTTGATGGTGTAGAGCGCCGTCATGGTGAGGATGCCTGCGAGCAGCTTGGGGCCGTAGTTGGCGGAGTCGCTCTCCCCGGACTTGAGGAGGACGTGCAGAAAGCCCGTGACGACGCCGGCGCACAGGCCCGCGGCCACGCCGGCGGCGGTCGCCAGCAGCGGCGAGTGCCCTCCGACGATGAGCGCGCCGGTCACAGCGGCGCCGAGCGGCAGGCTGCCGTCGACCGTGAGGTCGGGGAAGTCGAGCACCCGGAAGGTGATGAAGACGCCGAGCACCATGAAGCAGTACACGAGGCCCTGCTCGAGCGCGCTCTGAACGATCACATCCATGGATCCGGGTCCTCCGACGTCGGGGCCGGGGCCGCACAGGCGGCCCCGGCCCCGGGAAGTCTATCGCGCCCTGTGCGGGCGCCGCCAATCTTGACTCAGTACTTGTTGACGGCCTGGTCGATCAGGTCCTGCGGGAGGGTCACACCCTGCGCCGTGGCAGCCTTCTCGTTGACGGAGAGCTGCAGGTTCTCGGCGAACTGCACCGGGATGTCGGCGATGGGCGTGCCGCTGAGGATCTTGGCGGCCATGGCGCCTGTCTGCTTGCCCAGGTCGTAGTAGTCGAAGCCGTAGCAGGCGACCGCGCCACGCTTGACGCTGTCCGGGTCGCCGGCCACCAGCGGGATATCGTTCTCGTCGCACACCTTGACGATGGCTTCGAGCGCAGACACGGCGGTGTTGTCGCCGATGACGGCGATGGCGTCGACGCGACCGACCAGCGACTTGGCTGCGGCCTGCACCTCGGCCGAGGTGCTGGCCGGCGCCTTGACGATGGTGAGACCCATGCTCGCGGCGTCCTTCTCGGCCTGCTCGACCAGGAAGACCGAGTTGGACTCGCCGGCGTTGTACACCATGCCCACGTTCTTGGCGTCCGGCCGGAAGGTCTGGGCGAGCTCGAGGATCGGCTTGACCGGCTGCATGTCGCTGACGCCGGTGACGTTGGCGGACGGCGCAGCGGGGTCGTCGACGAGGCCGGCGCCGACGGGGTCGGTGACGGCGGTGAAGAGGACCGGCCCGTCGGTGATCTGCTTCGCGAGAGCCTGCGCCGTGGGCGTGGCGACGCCGAGAACGAGGTCGAGATCGTCGCCGGCGAACTTCTGGGCGATGCTGGCCGTGGTGGCCATGTCGCCTTCGGCGTTCTGCAGGTCGAAGGTCACGTTGGTGAAGCCTGCCTCCTCGAGAGCGTCCTGAAAGCCCTCGACGGTCGCGTCGAGCGCGGGGTGCGTGACGATCTGGCTGATGCCGACGGTGTAGGCCTGGCTGGTGTCGGCGCTGGGACTCGCGCTGCTCTCCGTGTCCGAGCTGCTGCCGCAGCCGGCGGCCACGCCGGCGACGGCGAGGATGAGCACGAGCGCCAGCGGAAGGACCAGTTTGAAGGCGCGGGGCATTGTTCTCCTTTCGAGTGTCAAAACGAGTGGTGCATTGTAGTGCGTGAGACGCAGTGGTGACAAGCCCGGTTCATGAATATTCAGCTTCTACGCGTGTGCGGGGCACCGGGCGAGGCGACGGAAGCGAGACTCCCCGCGCGTCGACACCCTCAGCGTGCAAGTCCGCTCACGCTCGAGAGACTCGACCCAGCGCGAAGGCGGCGGCGCGCCACAAGGCGCTCCGCCGCCTTCTGCGGTGGTCAGGACGACTGCTGCAGGCCGGCCGGCGCGCCGGGGCGGGCCTCCCGCCCCTCCCCGCGCCGGCCCGGGCCGTCAGCGGTTCGTCCGCTCCTTGAAGCGCTCGACACAGTTGATCGGGATGTCGAGCGCCTTGCTGATGTTGAACTTGGCCTCCATCATGCCCGGCTCGTTGGGCTGCGTGGACGAGGTCATCGCCAGCAGACCAAGGCCGTGCTCCTTGCGGATCAGCTCCATGGCCACCGGGTCGCTGAGGTCGCGCGTGGTGCAGCCGAGCTTGCCGGCCACGTACTCCTTGGCTTCTTTGAGCCGCATGCGCCTGGTCATCTGCATCCGAGCTACGAGATCTCCCGCCGCCCGCATACCGCCCATGCCGGACGCCTGCGTGTGGGCCGACTCCATACCGAGAGCGTCGCCCGTGCCCACCTAGTAGCCGTCGATCTTGAGGATCTCGACGAAGGCCTTGCTGGCCCGCGAGGTCGCGTCGGCGGGTGGATACAGGCACGTCGGGACGCCGCCGACGCCCATGCCCACGTTGACGTGGACCGGGATCGTGGCGACCTCGGCGGCGGGTTTGATGAAGGTGATCGCCCGGGCGATGTTCCAGGCGGTCGAGCGGCCGGTGTTGATGTTGACGGCCGGCCCGTAGATGCTGGCGCCGGCCGCTGTGACCATGCGCAGCTGATCCTTGGGCCACATGCCGGCGAGCCTGCTGCCGTCGAACTCGAGCTGCCCGTGCATGCCGAGCACGAACTCGCTGGCCATGCCGATCTCGATGCCCAGATGCGGGTACTTCCCGCGCAGCTTGCGGCAGGCGGTGAGGGCGGCGAGGAAGTCGGCGTCGCCCGCCGCCCCGGTGGTGTCCATGTCGATGCCGTCGGCGCCGGCCTCGATCATGGCGTCGGCGACGAAGTCGATGTCCTCGACCAGCATCTCGCAGGCCTCGACCTGGGCGTCGCGCGCCTCGTCGATCCTGCCCAGGGGCAGCAGCTCGGACCAGTTGGGGATGGGGCCGTCCGGCTTCGAGTAGCGGCCCAGGTCGGGCATGGCGCCGTACTGGACCGGGTTCGTGAGCAGCGCCTGGGCGATCTTCATGCTCTGGCCTTCGTGCGCTACGTTGGTCTTGACGGCTTTGTAGGAGTAGTCGGCTTGCCACAGCTCGACCATGTCGATGCCGACCACCGTCTCGTAACTCTGCAGGTCCTGCACGCGGTTGCCGATGTGCTTGGTCCCGGTGCCGTCGTTGCTCATCACCACTTCGTCGCCGATGTCGACCGCGGTGAAGCGCGCCGGCGATGCATAGATGTCGAGCAGGTGATCGAGCTCGTCCTGAGTGAGTTCGGGGACCTTGGCCTTCTTGGCCGCGATCTGGGTGCCTTCTTCGAGATCGGCCTCGATCTCAGAGCGGGTCATCTCGACGAGCGACCCATCACCCATGCGAGTGGGGATCTTGGGTTCCAACAGCATCACCTCCGTGCTTCGTCCGGATCGACCGCTAGCGGCGCGCGGCCCGCGAGGCACCACGATGAGCGCGCAGCGATTCGACCTCTGGTCGGCGGGCCTCCGCGCGCCACTCTACCCCAGGGCCTCGAGGCAGCGCCACCGGCGCGGGACGGCCCCGGGGCGGGTCTTCGGGCGGCCGCCGGGAGCGACGGCCGCGGCCGCTGGCGCCGGATTACGGGATGGCGGCGACGACCGTGGCGAACTCCTCGGGGGTGAACGCCTTGAGGGTCGTCGTCGTCACCTGGCCTTTGCTCGCGAGCGCGAGCGCGAACGCCGCCGCCGCCTCGTCGCTGGGGCCGTCGCCCACGGCGACGTAGTCGTACTCTCCGAACGTGATGTGGAAGCTGAGGACCTTGCCGCCCATAGCTTCCCATCCCTTGATGCCCTCCGCGATCCGCTGCGGGATGAGCTTGGGCTCTTTGACGCCCTCTTCCGTGAGCTTCATGAGCAGGACGTAGTGCATGGTGGACCCCCTTCAGGTTCCGTTACCCATGCGGATGGTGATCGCGCTGTCTGGGAATGCCCGGGGCCGTCACCGGTTTCTACCCCGGCTCCGGGAAGGGACGCCGTTTGGAGCCGGCGGGCGGAATCGAACCGCCGACCTGCCGCTTACAAGGCGGCTGCTCTGCCAGCTGAGCTACGCCGGCCCGCGGCCAAGTCTACCGCAGACCCGACGAGCGTTGGCCGCGGCGCACGCGCGTGACCCGTCAGGGGGCGGCGGTCAGCGCCTCCAGGCGTTCGACCGAGCGCACGGGCACGTCGAGCACCCGGGCGATGTTGACCTTCGCCTCGATCGCCAGCGCGTCGGCGACCGTGGCGGTGTCCTCGGTCGGGATCGTCCCGAGCCCTCGCTCGCGGCGCACATCGGACATCACGACAGGGTCGCTCAGGTCCGCTGGGGTCACACCGAGCCTGTCCGCCACGTGGGCCTTCGCTTCGGGGAGCCTCATCCTTCGCGTCAGTTGCATGCGGGCCACCAGATCTCCGGCGGTCCGCAGTCCGCCCATCCCCGACGCGACACCATGGCCGATCCCCTGGCTGTGGTTGTCGCCGGCGCCGATCTACAAGCCGTCCAGCCGCAGGAGGTCGACGCACGCGCGCGAGGCACGCGAGACGGCGTCGACCGGCGGCAGAGCGTGCATGGGGACGCCGCCGACACCCATCCCCCCGTTGAGGTGGATGGGGATCTCGGCGGCGGCCGTACACGGCTTCACGATGGTGCACGTGCGCGCGACGTTCCAGGCGACGGTCCTGCCGGTGTTCACGTTGACCGCCGGTCCGAAGACGGACGCGCCGGCTTTCGCCGCCAGGCGCATCTGCGCGGTCGGCCACAGCCCCGCGAGGCGCACGCCGTCATACTCGAGCTCACCGTGCATGCCGAGCACGAACTCGCTCGCCATGCCGATCTGGATGCCCCAGTCCGGATGCCGGGAGCGGATGCGCTCGATCGCCCGCAGCGACGCGAGGAAGTCGGCGTCACCGGCAGCCCCGGCGGTGTCGAGGTTGATGCCGTCGGCGCCGGCCTCGTACATGCCCTCGGCCACATAGACGATGTCCTCGACGGCGAGCTCCACGGCTTCCTCCTGGGCCGCACGCGCCTCGTCGATGCGACCGAGGGGCAGCAGCTGCGCCCAATTGGGCACAGGGCCGTCGGGCACGGTGTAGCGTCCCAAGTCCGGCATCGCCCCGTAGTGGACCGGGATGGTGAGCAGCAACTGCGTCTGGCGCATGATCTCCTGCTCGAAGGGCAGCACAGGCTTGATCGGCTTGAACGAGTAGTCGTGGTGGTAGAGCTCCACCGTGTCGGTGCACACCGTCTGCTCGTAGTTCTGCAGGTCGGTGATGCGCGAACCGGCGTCCTGGCTGCCGACGCCGTCCGAGGTCAGGACCACCTCGTCGCCGATGTCGACGGCGCTGAAGCGCGCGGGGCTCGCGAAGATGTCGACCAGATGCGCGACCTCGCCGTCCTCGAGCGGATCGACCTTGGCGCGCTTCGCTCCGGCCTCCGTGCCGGCCACGATGTCCGCCTCGATCTCGGCCCGGGTCATGCGCACAAGCGACCCGTCGCCCATCCGCGTCGGGATCGGACCGTCCATCGCTTCCCCCTGTCAGTCACGTTTGCTGCCCGTCGCGCGGGGAGGTGACCGGCATGGTCGGCCCCGACGACTCATCCGAGGCTACAGGGCCGGCGCCCGTCTGTCAGCGCCGGATACTTCGGCAAAGTTGGCGACGGGGGACCACCGAAGGTGAGGGAACCCCAGAAAGGGGCGAGGCCCCGGGGGGAACGGGGCCTCGTACAAGGGCTTCGGGGCAAACCCTCGTTGGGGGGGTCTTCGCTTGCCAGCGAAAGGAGCCACCCAGATACTGCCCCTCCATTGTTGCGCGCGCGTGAAGCGCCGCGAACGCGTGCGTAGCGCGCGTTGCCCGCGCGTTAGGAACGCGGGACGCGGGCACGTGGCAACCGGGTGTCGGTCCATCGGACGCCCCCGGGCCGGTAGGCGCGGACCCTGAGGGTGGGGTTGGATCCGCGCCCAGATCGTGACCGAGGGCCGGCGGGCCGGGCCGTTTGGGGCGGCCGTCCCGCCGGCCCTCAGGCCGTGGTTCGCCCGGGGCCGGGGCGAACCAAAGAAGATAGGAGGTACCAGCTCTTGGCGCTGGCAGCGGGCTTCTCGGAGACGGGAAGCGTCGCACACGGGACACTAGGCGCGTTGTGCGAAGGAATCGTTAACCGATTATTAATGGATATGAAGCAAGCAGCTTCTTCAGTCTGCTTGCACGATCGTGGTTTGAGTAGCTTCACGACCGGTTTGGTGCGGCGAGCGACCGCCCGACCATGCGATCAAGATAGCGCGAGCTGGCCACCGGCCGAGGTTCCACCGCCGGCCACCAGGTCCAGCAAGGCGGCCTCGTCGAGCACCGTGACACCGAGGGCCTTGGCCTTCTCCAGCTTGGATCCCGGGTCCTCTCCGGCGACCACATAATCCGTCGCGCGGCTGACCGACCCGCTCACTCGTCCGCCGGCCGCCTCGATCAGCTCCTGCGCTCGGCCTCGGGTCAAGGTCGGCAGCTTGCCCGTGAGGACGAAGCTCGACCCGGTGAGCGGGCCCGCCTGTTCGAGGGGACGCTCCTCCACCAGTCTCACGCCGGCTGCGCGCAGCTTCTCGATCGTCTCGCGGTTGTGGGCGTCGCCGAGATACTGCTCCACGGCCTCCGCGACCACGGGCCCGATCCCGGGCACGTCGGCGAGGTCGATCGCGCCGGCAGTCAGGAGTTCGTCGATGCTGTGGTACCGCCCGACCAGCGCCTGCGCGGTCACCGCTCCCACGTGGCGGATGCCGAGCGCGAAGAGCACGCGCGCGAACGGCCGCTGTTTGGATACCTCTATGGCGGCGAGCACCTTGTCCGCGCGCTTCGCCTCGACGATGACGGGCTCACCATCCTCGCCCTTACGCGTCTTGACGCCGAAGAGGGGAAGGGCGACGACCTTGCCGCCCTCGAGCCGCACGAAGTGATCGCGCTCGAGGCTGTACAGGTCGGCGACGTTCTCGATCAGCCCTTGCGCATGCAGCAGCACGACCGTCTCCTCCCCTATCCCCTCGATGTCCATGGCGCCCTTGCTCACGAAGTGCTTGATGCTCTCCACGAGCTGGGCCGGGCAGGAGCGGTTGGGGCAGCGCACGGCGACCTCGCCCGTCTCGCGTACGGTCTCGGCGCCACAGGCGGGACAGGCGGTAGGCATGGTCCACTCCGGCAGGGCGGCGTGGCGCTCCGCACGGTCGGTACGCCGTCCGTCCGCCTCCTCCGCCTCCCCCGTCATCACGGGCCCGACGACCTGCGGGATCACGTCGCCGGCACGCTGGAGAACGACGTCGTCGCCGGGTCGGATGTCCTTGCGGCGGATGTCGTCCTCGTTGTGGAGCGTCGCGCGTTCCACGGTGACACCTCCGACGAAGACCGGCGCGAGCACCGCGAACGGCGTGAGGACGCCGGTCCTCCCCACGTTGACCTCGATGCGGTGCAGGCGAGTCGTCACGGTGGTGGGGGCGAACTTGAAGGCGATCGCCCAGCGAGGGTCGTGGGCCACGCTCCCGAGCGCCCGCTGCAGCGCGTAGTCGTCGATCTTGACCACGGCGCCGTCGATGTCGTAGTCGAGCTCGCCCCGTCGTTCTTCCCACACGCGGCACGCCGTGGCGACCTCGTCGATGCCGTCGACCTGGACGATGCCCGGATTGACCTTGAAGCCCGCCGAGCGCAGCCATTCGAGCGCGCTGTGGTGGTCGGGCAGATCGAGCCCCTCCGAGTGGCCTATGGCGTAGCACCAGACGTCGAGCGGCCGTGACGCGGCCACGGCCGGGTCCAGCTGGCGGATGGACCCGGCGGCGGCGTTCCGAGGGTTCACGAAGGCGCTGAGGCCCGCCTCGAGCCGCTCGTCGTTGAGGCGGGCGAACGCGCCGAGCCGCAGGTAGACCTCGCCGCGCACCTCCACCACGGGCGGCGGATCCGCGCTTCGCAGCCGGAGTGGCAGCGAGCCGATGGTCCGCAGGTTGGCGGTGACGTCCTCACCCACCTCGCCGTCACCGCGCGTCGCCCCGACGACGAACACGCCGTCGCGGTAGGTGAGCGAGATCGCGAGGCCGTCGATCTTGGGCTCGACGACGTAGCGCAGCGGCGCGTCCCCCAGCCCCCGAGCCTCGAGCAGTCGCCGGTTGCGCTGGTCCCAGGCCAGCAGCTCCTCGTCGTTCCTGGCGTTGGCCAAGGAGAGCAACGGCTCGAGGTGCCGTACCTGGGTGAAGCCCTCGAGTGGGGCGGCGCCGACGCGCTGGGTCGGGGAGTCGGGCGTGACGAGACCCGGGTCCTCATGCTCCAGCGCCTGGAGCTCGCGGTAGAGAGCGTCGTACGCGGCATCGTCGATCTCCGGCCGGTCGAGGACGTAGTAGAGATACGCGTGCCGATTGATGGTCTCCCGGAGCTCGGCCGCCCTGGCGGCCGCCTCAGCCTCGCTCACCGCTCCCCCCTTTCGCCGCCGCCGTGCGACGGCGATACGTCACGCGCCGGTGGTACCCGGCCCCGGCTCCTCGCTCACCCGTCGTCCCTCGCCGCGCAGACAGAGTACGAGCAGCTCTCGCGGGTCGTCCAGCCAGTAGTCCGGGCCGGCCGCGAGCAGCGCCTCCCGGCCGAACACACCCCACGCCACGGCCGCGGTGGCCATGCCGGCTGCCTTACCGGCCTCGATGTCCACAGGGCTGTCGCCCACATACATCGAGCCATCGGGCGACGCCCCGAGCCGCTCCAGACACAATCGAAGAGGGACCGGCGAGGGCTTGTGCTCCGCCGTGTCGCTCGCCGTGACGACGACGTCGAAGTGCTCGCGCAGGCCGACGGCGCGGAACGCCATCTCCGTCGTGTCGTGGCTCTTGCTGGTGACGATGCCGAGTCGCCGGCCGGCAGCCTTGAGCGCGTCGAGGACCTCCGCCATCCCCTCGTACCCCCGGATGAGCTCGTCATGGCGGCGGTGGTTGTACTCGCGGTAGACGTCGTACAACTCTCTCGCGTGATCCGCGGAGAGCCGCTCCATCTGCGCCATGAGCGGCTGCCCGACGCCGGCGATGATGACCTCGTCGGGCAGCACCTCGCTCAGGACGGAGCGCGTGGCGTGCCGGAACGACTCGACGATCAGCTCGACGGTGTCGACGACGGTGCCGTCGAGGTCGAAGACCACGGGGTCGAAGCCGGCCCCGTCAGGCACGGAGCCGCTCCAGGTCCAGCTCCCAGCCGGCGAGGTCGGCCAGCAGCTCGGGGTCGAGCAGGTCGTAGCGCAAGGGCGTCACCGCCACGGCGCCCGACGCGACCACGTCGAAATCGGTGTCGACCCACTCGCCGGACGCGGGATGTTCGCAGGGTAGGAAGTGTTCTCGTGGTCCGCCGCCGTCGCGGCCGGCCAGGATGACGTGATCGTGGCAGCTGGCTCCGCCCAACCGGGCGGAGCGGATGCCCTTGAACGCCGCGAGAGGCCGGTCCGGCAGGTTGACGTTGAGGATGCTGTGTCGCGGCAGGCCGCGCTCGATGACGTGCTCGACCATCATCCTGAGGACGGGCACTGTCTCGTCCAGCCAGCCCGGCTCCCGCTCCTCGACCGAGAAGGCGACCGCGGGGTGACCGCGAAGCGCCGCCTCGAACGCGGCGCCGACGGTGCCGGAGTACGTGACGTCGGCGCCCATGTTGCCCCCGGCGTTGACGCCGGAGACCACGAGGTCGGGTGCGGGGCACTCGAGGCCGAGCAGGGCGATGCGCACGCAGTCCGACGGGGTGCCGTCGCAGGCCAGACCGTCCCAACCGTCGCCGAACCGCCGGGCCGCGAGCGCAAGCGGCCGATGGATCGTGATGCCCCGCGCCACGGCGCTGGTGTTGCGGTCGGGAGCGATCGTCGTGACGTCGCCCAGGCCCTCGAGGGCGCGGCGCAGCACGTCGATGCCGGAGGCGTCGATGCCGTCGTCGTTGGTGAGGAGGATCTGCAGGGCCACACCCGCGATTCTAGCGGAAGGACGGGCCGACGGTGCCCGATGAGGCGAGACCGCGCACGTCGACGTCCGGACGTGGCCCTCTGCGCAAAGCAGGGTCGCCCGTAGCCTGCGATGACGACAGCGGGAGGCTGGAGCAGCGGCAGGATTGACTCCGCTCTCGTCGTAGGAGTGCGCGGCACGGCTGCGAAGGAGTTGCGTGACCCCAGCGACGCACGTCTCGAGGCAGAGCGACGACAGGCACCTCGTCTTCCGGCGCGGCGGCGCCCTCCTCGCCTCGCTGATGGTGGTCTCCTTGCTGGTCACCGTGACCGGGCCCGCCTATCTCTGGCCGCTCTTCGTCTTCCCGCTCCTGCTCGCGGCGGTGTTCTTCCACGAGCTGGGCAGCCTCGCGGTGACGGTCTGGCTGGGCAACTTCTTCGTCCTGTACTACAGCTTCCGGGAGCCGGCCTCGCTCGAGACCGTGCGCCAGGCGCTGCTGGGGACGGCGCTCTTCCTCGTCGCCGGGCTCCTGCTGGGGCGGGTCCAGCGCCGCCAGCGGGACGCCCGCCGGGAGCTCGCCGCCTCCACGCTCACCGACCGGCTGACCGGTCTGTACAACTACGGCACGTTCGTCGACTACCTTCACAACGAGGTGACCAAGGTCGACCGGTACGGTGGCGAGCTCTCGCTGCTCATGCTCGACCTCGACCACTTCAAGCAGTTCAACGACCGGCACGGCCACGAGGCGGGCAACGAGCTGTTGCGGCGCATCGGCGGCGCCGTCGGGTCGCTCGTGCGCGACGCCGACGTCGCCGCACGGTACGGCGGCGAGGAGTTCGCCGTGCTCATCCGCGGCGACGAGTCGCACGGCTACGAGCTGGCGGAGCGGCTGCGCCGCGCCGTCGAGACGGTCGCCGTCTCCGTGCGCGGCGGCGAGCAGGCGAGCACCACGATCTCGGCCGGCGTCGCCGCCTATCCTGCGGGGGCGCGCGACGAGGCCGAACTCATCGAAGCGGCGGACGCCGCGCTCTACGAGTCCAAACGGCGTGGCCGCAATCGGGCGACCATCTTCACGGGTGTGGCCGGCGAGCGGGCGCTGCCCGCGAGCCTCAGCGCCTGAGCGCGCCGGGCGGCAGCGCCGGCGAAGCGGCGCGCGGCCGCCCTACTCCGGGAACGTCACCACGGGCGGCCGCGTGTCGGCGCGCGCGAAGACCTCGCCGCAGAACAGCTCCACACCGTTCCTGGCCAGCAGGTGCTGCTGCTCGGCGTCGCGCACACCGGTGGCGATGAGCTGGGCGCCGGCGCGGTCGCTGAAACGCACGAGCAGCTGCACGACCTCGATCGGCGTGGGCTCCGCGCCGATGCCCGCGATGAGCATGGGGTCCAGGCAGAGGAAGTCGGGACGCACCTCAGCGATGAGCTCCAGGGTGGTGAACTGGGCTCCCAGGCCGGAGACGCAGAGTCGGAAGCCGACGTCGCGCACATCCGCGAGGGTCCGCAGCGTCGAGGCGGTGTTCGCGGCAAGGTCGTCGGCGTCGATCTCGAAGACGACATGCTGCGGCACCAGCGCCTGGTTGAGCGAGTAGAACTCGCTGACGGCGACGACCGCCGCGTTGGGGAACTCGCCGGAGGCGCAGCCGAGAAAGAGCAGGTCGTCGGGCAGGAGGCCGGCGGCCGCGGAGACGGTGGCCTCACGAGCGGCGATGCCGTACGCCGCCAGCACCTGCGAGCGGCGAGCCACGTCGAGCAGCACGTCCGGCAGTCGCAGCGGCGAGTAGAAGGGACCGCGCACGCTGCTTCGATAGCCGATCACGGCCTGGGCCGCCGGATCGACGATCGGCTCGAAGAGCGGTTCGAGCTCGCCCCGCGAGACGCAGTCGGCGAGCGTCGCCTCGAGGTCGTCGTCGTAGAGCGCCGCCTGCTCTTCGGCCGCCTGCATCGCCAGGGCCAGCCCGCGCTGGAGATTCTGCTCGAAGGTCAGGGCATCGTCCGCCGCCAGGACGGCCGAGCCGACCGACGGGTGCACGCGGTCGTACACGCCCGGGGCGAGGTCGTTGAGCAGCAGCGACTGCAGCCTCTCGTACACGCGCCGCGTCACCGCCGCCAGGTCGTCGTCGGCGATGACGGCCGCCGACCTCGGCGGAGAGAGCAGCACGATGAAGGCGTCGTCGGTGAGCGTGAAGTCGCTCACCACGTCGAGCCGGCGCAACGCATTGCCGACCATGCCCTCGAGATTGGCGGCGACGGCGTCGAGGATCTGCCCGACGATGCGCCAGCCGAACACGGGTTCGAGGCGACCGTAGCGGGCGAGGCTCACGTAGAGGATCGCGACCTGCCCGGACTTCTCGAGCTCCAGCCGGATCGAGTCGGCGACGAGATTGAGCGACGGAAGCCGGGACGGCCCGTCGCTGACGAGGCCGCGCAGCGTGGTCTGCGCCTTGCGCATGGCTTCGTCGGTCGGTCGCTCCACGCGGATCACCCCCGGCCCGTCAGGTCGCCTTCTGTGTCTCCTTGGCCTTGCCGGCCGAGGACGGCTTCTCCGCCTTGGCGGACCCGCCGTCCCCGGACGCGCCCGTGTCGGCGCCTTTCCCGTCGCTCGAAGAAGCGTCGCCGGACCCCGCGTCCCGACCGGCTGCGCGCCGACCGGAACCCTTGCCATAGTCGGTCGTGTAGAAGCCCGAGCCCTTGAAGTGGATGGCCACCGGATGCAGTACCTTGCGCAGCGGCCCGCCGCACTTCTCGCACTCGACGAGCGGATCGTCGCTCATCTTCTGGAAGGCCTCGAACGAGGCCCCGCAGTCGTCACACTGGTATTCGTAGATAGGCACGCGGGATTCTCCAGGGCATCGTCACAGGGGCCCGAGTGTAGCACAGCCCGGTCGCGCGGCGGCCGTGCTCACGGAGCGAACGGCGGCAGATGCCCGGCGACGATGAGCGCCGGCTCCCAGGCGCGGATGCGCCTCCACGAGGCGAGCGTCGCCGCCGCTGAGGGACCGCCGGGAGCCATGGCGTCGAACTCCGCCCGGCCGGGACCGATGGTGTCGCCGCAGAGCACGGCTCTCCCCGCGGCCGTCTGCACGGCCAGGCTGATGTGTCCGGCGCAGTGGCCGGGCGTGAGCGCCCAGGCGACGCCGGGAGCCAGCTCGCCGCCGTCGCCGGTCAGTCGCTCGAGGGGAAGGCGCTCGAGCAGGCCGCCGGCGAGCGCCCAGTACGGAGCCGTCGTCTCCAGCTCGTGCACGACGACGGGCGCCATGACGTCGGCGCAGCCGCCGGCGTGGTCGAGGTGGGCGTGCGTGAGCACGACCAGGTCCACGTCGGCGGCAGAAAGCCCGCGCGCCTCGAGCGCACGGAGCACGGGCTCGTTCTGGAGCGGCAGACCGGGGTCGACGATGATCGTGCGCGGCCCGCGCAGCAGGACGGTATTGGGGAACGTCGTCATGCCGACCACGGGCCGCCGCTCGCGGAGGTCACGGTACGCGACGAACGCCTCCGGCGACCGATGCTCCGGGAGGACGGCCACGACGCCGTCCTCGACGCTGAACACGAAGCGCGCGGTGGGGATGAGGATGTCGAGCTCGTAGGTCACAGCGATACAGGGGCGGCGTCAGACCGGCGGGCCCGCATCGGCGTCGTCACGGGCATACAGGAAGTCGACCTTGTCCAGGTTGAGGATGATGAACGGCGCGGTCTCCAGGAGATCCTGGCTGCCCTTGCCGTAGATGCGCACCCGCGACAGTGTGAGGCGACTGTCACTGAAGGCGCGGATGTAGTCGGATGGGCGACGGGAGCTCGCACGCTGGCCGACGCCGAAGTGGGCGATCCCCAGGATCTTGAACTCGCCGATGTAGGCCACGACCTCGAGTTCCTTGAACCCACCCTCGGAGCGTGCGGCCTCGAACCCGGCTCGAGCGTCATCCATCGTCTTCCCCTTTTCGCGTGGCGGCGGCAGCCGCACCGGCGGCGCGTGCGGCGCCGCCCTGACGGTCGGCGGAGGGGCGCCGCTCCACCGCGCACGGCGTGCCTTCGAAGGCGTGGAGCGCGCCTTTGCCGGGGCGGGCCGCCAGGCGCAGGCGGTCGAGCGCCTCGCGCCGAGACTCGCCGAGTCGCGGCGCGAGCACGACGCCGACGACGGCGCCGACCACGCCACCCAGGACAGCCCTCCGGGTCTTGCTCATGGCGACACTATATCCGCGGGGCTATCTCTCGAACACGAGGGAGCCGCCGGTGACCCCCACTCTGATCGTGTCACCCTCGACAAAGGACCCGCCGAGCAGCTCCCGGGACAGGGGGTTCTCGATGAGCCGCTGGATGGCTCTCTTGAGGGGACGGGCGCCGAACTGCGGGTCGTAGCCTGCGTCTGCCACGAATCGCCGTGCCTCGTCGGACACCTCCAGGCGCATGCCCTGTCCCTCGACCTGCCGGCGCACGTGCTCGAGCAGCAGGTCGACGATCTGCTCCAGCTCCTCCCGGCCGAGTCCGTGGAACACGATCGTCTCGTCGATCCGGTTGAGGAACTCCGGGCGGAACGTCTGCCGCAGCGCGCCCATGAGGCGCTTCTCCACGGCGTCGTAGTCCTCCTCCATCGTCTCGGCGTCGGGGATGAGCTCGGCGCCCACGTTGCTCGTCATGATGACCACGGTGTTCTTGAAATCGACGGTGCGGCCCTTGTTGTCGGTGAGCCTGCCGTCGTCGAGCACCTGCAGCAGCATGTTGAACACGTCCGGGTGAGCCTTCTCGATCTCGTCGAAGAGCACGACACTGTAGGGGTGCCGGCGGACGGCCTCGGTGAGCTGGCCGCCCTCCTCGTAGCCCACATAGCCGGGCGGCGAGCCGACGAGACGTGAGGCGGAGAACTTCTCCATGTACTCGCTCATGTCGAGCCGCACCATCGCGGCCTCGTCGTCGAAGAGGAACTCGGCCAGGGCCCGGGCGAGCTCCGTCTTGCCCACGCCCGTGGGGCCGAGGAAGAGGAACGACCCGATCGGCCGCCTGGGATCCTTGAGACCCGCCCGGGCGCGGCGCACGGCCTCGGACACGGCGACGACCGCCTTGTCCTGGCCGATCACGCGCCCGTGCAGGCGGTCCTCCATCTTCAGCAGCTTCTCCGCTTCCCCCTCCTTCATGCGCTGCACGGGGATGCCGGTCCAGGCGCTGACGATGCCGGCGATGTCGTCGCCGTCGATGGTCGCCTCGGCTATGCCCTTGTCGGCCAGCCAGGCTTCCTTGGAGGTGAGGAACGTCGCCTGGATCTTGTCCGTCTGCTCCTTGAGCTGGGCGGCGCGCTCGTAGTCCTGGGCCTGGACGGCCGCGGCGCCTTCACGTGTCAGCTCCTGGAGGCGCCGCTCCATCTCGCGCAGGTCGTGCGGCAGCATGGTCGCCTCGATGCGCATCTTGCTGGCCGCCTCGTCGATGAGGTCGATCGCCTTGTCCGGGAGGAAGCGGTCGCCGATGTAGCGGTCGCTGAGCACGGCTGCTTCTCGGATGGCCTCGTCGGTGATCTTGACCTTGTGGTGCGCCTCGTACTTGTCGCGCAGGCCGCTGAGGATGGCGATGGTCTCCTCCACGGTAGGCTCGCCGACGAGGATGGGCTGGAAGCGGCGCTCGAGCGCGGCGTCCTTCTCGATGTTCGCGCGGTACTCGTCGAGCGTCGTCGCGCCGACGCACTGCAGTTCCCCGCGCGCGAGCATGGGCTTCATCATGTTGGACGCGTCCATGGCGCCTTCAGCGGCGCCGGCGCCCACCACCGTGTGCAGCTCGTCGATGAAGAGAATGACGTCCCTGGACCGCTGGATCTCGTCCAGCGCGCCCTTGAGACGCTCCTCGAACTCACCGCGATACTTGGCCCCCGCGACCATGCCGCCGAGGTCGAGAGCCAGCACGCGCTTGCCGCGGAGCGGTTCGGGGACGTCCCCGTCCACGACCTTCTGTGCCAGTCCTTCGGCGATCGCCGTCTTGCCCACCCCGGGCTCGCCGATGACGACCGGGTTGTTCTTGGTGCGGCGGCTGAGCACCTGGATGACCCGCTTGATCTCCTCGTCGCGGCCGATGACGGGATCGAGCTTGTCGTCGGCGGCCAGCGCCGTCAGGTCTCGCGTGTACTTGCCCAGCATGCTCTCGCCGGTCGCCTGACCCTCGTAGTCGACGCCGCTGGCGCGGATCTGCTGCAGCGCCTTCATGACGCCCTCCTCGGTCAGGCCGAGGTCGCGGAGCGTGGCACCACCGGGGCCGTCGCCCTCGAGCATGATGCCGAGCAGGAGGTGCTCGGTGCCGACGAACGCGTCGCCCATCGCCTGCGCCTTCTGGCCGGCGATGTCGAGCGCGGCTTTGGCGCGCGGCGTGAGGTAGAGCTGGTCGGCGTCGCCGCCGGGGCCGCCCACGCGACCCGCCCCGGCGGTCTGCAGATAGTGGTTGGCGCGCGCCATGGCCGTGCCCTTGTCGACGCCGAGCAGGCTGAAGACCTGCTCGACCACGCCACCGGGCAGGCTGAGCACGCCGATCAGCAGATGCTCCGTGCCGAGCTGGTTGCCCGGGCCGCGGCGCACGATGCCCTGCGCCGTCTCGAGCGCCTCACGCGCTCGTTCAGAGAACTTGGTCATGTCCATACGGGTCCCTCACTCATTCTTGGTCTGGAGTCTCCAGGGGGTCTCTCGGCAAGAGTCGGGTCTTCTGGTGGCCGCGGCTCCATCTCCGGCCGGCCGGCACGGCTCAGGCGTGCCGGCGGCGCCGACCGACGTGCACGACCTGACCGCGGGCGACGGGCACGAGCTCCATGCGGTGGGAGCGCTCCACGCGCTCGACCTCGCGCCGCATGACCTCGGCCGCCTCTTCCAGCCGCTGCTGCAGGAGCAGCATCTGGCTCCGCATGGCCTCCAGCTGCTGCTCCATGGCCAGCACCCGCTCCACGCCGGCCAGGTTGAGGCCGAGGTCGGTGAGCTGCTGGATGCGCTGGAGCCGCTCGACGTCGTGCTGCGAGTAGCGCCGCGTCTTGCCGGCCGTGCGCTGCGGCAGCACCAGACCGCGCCGCTCGTAGAGTCGGAGCGTCTGCGGGTGCATGCCCGCCAGCTCCGCCGCCACGGAGATCATGAAGAGCGGTCTGTCGTTGTCGTCGATCTGTCGTTTCATGACGGGGTCTCCGTCGGCTTCGTCGCCTAGTCGGTGCTACGCGGGTCCACGAGCGTCGCGGCCAGCTGCTCGAACAGCTGCTTCTGCTCCTTGTTCAGTTTCGCTGGGATGATGACCCGCAGCCTGACGAGGAGGTTGCCCTGGCCGCCCTTGAGCTTGGGCATGCCCTTGCCGCGCAGGCGCAGCGTACGCCCGTCCTGGCTGCCGGCCGGCACCTTGAGCGAGACGCTCCCGCCGCCGGGAGTAGGGACCTTGACGGTCGCGCCCAGCGCCGCCTCGGCCACCGTGACGGGCACCTCCACGATCAGGTCGTCGCCGCGACGTTCGAAGAGGTCGTCGGTCTCGACGCGCACGCGCACGAAGAGGTCGCCGGCCGGGCCTCCGCGGAGGCCGGCCTCGCCCTTGCCCTTGATGCGGATCTTGCTGCCGTCTTTGACGCCCGCCGGGACCTTGACGTTGTACCGGCGGGTCTTGGTCTGCACGCCCGTGCCGCGGCACGTGGCGCACGGCTGCTCGATGATCGTGCCCTGCCCGTGACACCGGGGGCACGGCTCGCTGAGCGCGAACGGGCCCTGGTTGCGCGCCACCATGCCACGGCCCTCGCACTCCGGGCAGACCCTGGGGGTCGTGCCCGGCTTGGCGCCGCTGCCGTGGCAGTTCTCGCACGTGTCGGCCTTCTCGACGGGGACGCGCACGGTGACGCCGTGCAGCGCGTCCTCGAAGGAGACGGTCACGTCGGCCTGCAAGTCGGCGCCCCGCTCGGCCTGCCTGCGGCGGCCGCGCCCGGCGCCGCCCGCCGCCCCGCCGAACAGGTTGCCAAGGATGTCGCCCAGGTCTCCCATCTCGAACTGGGCTCCGCCGCCCTGCTGCTGCCACTGCTGGTACATCCGCGGGTCGAAGCCCTGGGATCCACCGGCGCCGGGACGGAAGCCTCCGCCGCCGGAGCCCGCGCCGAAGGCGCCAAGCCGGCTGAGCTCGTCGTACTCCTTGCGCTTGTCCGGGTCCGAGAGGGTCTCGTAGGCCGTACTGACCTCCTTGAACTTCTCCTCGGCCGCCTTGTTCCCGGGGTTCTTGTCCGGGTGATGCTCGCGCGCAAGCTTGCGGAACGACTTCTTGATCTCGTCCTGCGAGGCGTTCTTGGAGACGCCCAGTGTCTGATAGAAATCCGCCATCTCCGCCCGCTACCTGGCGACGATGACCTTGGCCGGGCGCAGCAGCTTGCCGTGCAGCAGGTAGCCGCGCTCGAGCACCTGGGTCACCGTGCCCTCGTCGTACTCTTCGGATGGCTGGGCCACGATCGCCTCGTGGTATTCGGGGTCGAACATGGTGCCCGGCTCCACCTCGATCTCCTCGAGGCCGTGCCCGGCCAGCGTGCCGGTCAGCTGGCCGGCAACGAGGTTGAGGCCGGCAACCAGCTGGCCCTCCTCGTGCCTGTCGCCGGCGTCGAGCGCGCGGCTCATGTTGTCCATGACCGGCAGCAAGGACTCGACGACCGTCTCGGCGGCGCGCAGGCGCAGCTCCTCGTTGTCGCGCTGCACACGCTTGCGGTAGTTGTCGAACTCCGCCTTGAGGCGACGAAGGTGGTCGAGGTACTCGTCACGCTCGCGCGCGACCGCGGCGAGCTCGTCGTCCGCGGCGGGCGCGTCCGCCGCTTCGGTCTCGGCCGGGGCGGCGGCCACAGCCGCGGCCTCGGCGGCCTTCGCGCGCTTCTGGTCCTGTGTCGTGTGCTTCCTGTCCGTCATGTCCGTATCTCTGCCCTGGTCTCGTCCGCGGCCTCGCGGCCGCTCCGTCACCGCCGGGAGTCCCGGCGGGGCGGGCGCCCTGCGCCTCGACCCCGCCGGTCTCGCGGCCAGTCTGTCTCAGCTCTCGCCGGTCACGCCCGCTGTGGCCTCGACCGTCTTCTTGGCCTTGACCTCGATGCGCTTGGGCTTCTCCTCCTCGGCTTTCGGTACGGTGACGGTGAGGATCCCATCCTCGTACCCGGCCTGGATCTCCTCGGCCTTGACGCCCTGCGGGAGTGCGAGGCTGCGCTGGAAGCTGCCGAAGCGGCGCTCCACGCGGTAGTACCGCTCGTCCTCGACCTTCTCCTCGAACTTGCGCTCGCCCTTGATGGTGAGCACGTTGTCCTCGACCTCGATCTCGATGTCGTCGGGGTCCATGCCGGCGAGCTCGGCCTTGAGGATGACGGCGTCCTTCCTGTCGAAGACGTCCACCGCCGGCAGCCAGCTCTCCTGCCGGCCGCTCCAGACCTGGTCCACCAGCCGGTTGAACTGGTTCTGGACCTGCGTCATCTCGCGGAACGGGTCCCATCTGATGATCGCCATGGTCGACACCTCCTTCGTGTCGCTACTGAGGCGGGCGGGGCTTGGCGTTCTCCCGCCCGCCGTTCCACACCTCTTACTTGCTCTCGTCCTCGTCGATGACCTCGTAGTCGGCCTCTTCGACGTTCTCGTCCTCCCGCGCGGCGCCGGAGCCGTCGCCGGAACTCGCCGCCTGCTCCTGCTGCGCCTGCTGGTACACCGCCTCGGCGAGCTTGTGCGAGGCCTGCATGAGCGCGTCGGTCTTGGCCTTGATGGCGTCGACGTCGTCGCCCTCAAGGGCGGTCTTGAGCTCGCCCGCAGCGGACTCGATCTCGTCCTTGGTGGAGCTGTCCACGCGGTCGCCCATGTCGCGCAGCGACTTCTCGGTGCTGTACAGGAGGTTCTCGGCGCTGTTCTTGACGTCGGCCACTTCGCGCGCCTTCTTGTCCTCGTCGGCGTGGGCGTCGGCGTCCTTCATCATGCGCTCGATGTCCTGCTCGCTGAGGCCGCTGGACGCCGTGATCGTGATCTTCTGCTCGTTGCCCGTACCGAGGTCCTTGGCGCTCACATGCACGATGCCGTTGGCGTCGATGTCGAAGGTCACCTCGATCTGCGGGATGCCGCGCGGCGCCGGCGGGATGCCCACGAGCTGGAACTTGCCCAGCGTCTTGTTGTAGGCCGCCATGTCGCGCTCGCCCTGGAGCACGTGGATCTCGACGCTCGTCTGGTTGTCGTCCGCGGTGCTGAAGATCTCGCTCTTCTTGGTCGGGATGGTGGTGTTGCGGTCGATGAGGCGGGTGAACACGCCGCCCTTGGTCTCGATGCCCAGGCTCAGCGGCGTGACGTCGAGCAGCAGCACGTCCTTGACCTCGCCGGCCAGCACGCCGCCCTGGATGGCGGCGCCGACGGCGACGACCTCGTCCGGGTTGACGCCCTTGTGCGGGTCCTTGCCGATGAGGGCCTTGACCTTCTCCTGCACCGCGGGCACACGAGTCATGCCGCCGACCAGGATCACGTGGTCGATGTCGCTCTTGCCGACGCCGGCGTCCTTGATGGCGGCATTGACCGGCGCCACCACGCGCTCGACCAGATCGTGCGTGAGCTCATCGAACTTGGCGCGCGTGAGCGTGAGGTCGAGGTGCTTGGGTCCGTTCTCGTCGGCCGTGATGAACGGCAGGTTGATGCCCGAGCTCATCGTGGTGGAGAGCTCGATCTTGGCCTTCTCCGCGGCCTCGTACAGCCGCTGCAGCGCCATCTTGTCGACGCTGAGGTCGATGCCCTGGCTCTGCTTGAACTCGGCGACCATCCAGTCCACGACGGCCTTGTCGAAGTTGTCGCCGCCGAGGTGCGTGTCGCCGTTGGTGGAGCGCACCTCGAACACGCCCTCGCCGAGGTCGAGGATGGAGACGTCGAAGGTGCCGCCGCCCAGGTCGAACACGAGGATCGTCTGGTCGTGCTCCTTGTCGAGTCCGTACGCGAGCGCGGCCGCGGTGGGCTCGTTGATGATGCGCTTGACGTCGAGCCCGGCGATCTTGCCGGCGTCCTTGGTGGCCTGGCGCTGGGAATCGTTGAAGTACGCCGGGACGGTGACGACCGCCTCGGTGACCTTCTCGCCCAGGTACTCCTCCGCGTCCCGCTTGAGCTTCTGCAGGATCATCGCGGAGATCTCCGGCGGCGAGTACGTCTTGCCGCCGATGTCGACGGAGGCGTCACCGTTGGAAGCCTTGACCACGTGGTACGGCACGATCTTCATCTCTTCGGAGACGTCGCCGAACTTGCGGCCCATGAAGCGCTTGATCGAGAACACGGTGTTCTCGGGGTTGGTGACCGCCTGACGACGGGCGACGCTGCCGACGAGGCGCTCGCCGCTCTTCGAGAACGCGACCACAGACGGCGTGGTGCGACCGCCCTCACTGTTGGGGATGACGGTCGGCTCGCCGCCCTCGAGCACGGCCATCGCGCTGTTGGTCGTGCCGAGGTCGATGCCGATGACTTTGGCCATGGAACTTCCTCCTTGGGAGACTATTCTGGGTGAAGCATAAAATATGAGTCACTTCGTGTCAAGTTTATCCCCTCACCCGGAGAGCATCAAACCCCGAGGCCCCCGGGCGGGCGCGGCGAGTCAAACGGTTTGCGCGCGCGCGCCGGCGGGCAGGCACGCCACGAGGAGGGGGACCGCGTGTCGCGAGCATCGGCAGGGCACCCAGGTGACGGGACGCCCGCGCAACATTGCTAAATGATTGCTAACACGCACGAAATCCTGTATACCTCCACGAGCGGGCCGGCATACCCCCCAGGGTTGCCTGGTCCGCGAGCAGTCATGGGGAGCTGGAGCATCGACATCACATCGACCCGCATGTGCCTCGCGGCACAAGCCGAGGCACACGACGTCGTCCCCTCCCCGCACCCCACGCACGAATCTCGCCTCGCGTCGCCCGGGCCTCGTGAGGCGTGTTCGACCCATCGATCCGCTTGTCGAGGGGAGGTGATTCAGTGAGAGCGGACAGACCTGACCATCCCAGCAAAGCGACCAAGGAGGTGACCATGTTCAAACGCGTGACTATCGTTGCACTCGTGGTGGCCGCCTTCCTGGTGCTGGCGGTCCCGGCCATGGCGTTCAACGGCATGCGCGGCGACTACACGACCGCCGACGGATGCGCACTCTGCCACGCGGGCACCGCGGATCAGCCGCAGGTGTATGACGAGTGGGCAGAGACCAAGCACGCCGAGAACGAGGCCTACAGCGAGGTGGCGAATCGCATCCCGACCGGCTCTGTCTGCCAGGGCTGCCACACCTCCAACTTCGATCCGGCCAAGATGACGCCGACGCCGACCGCCACCACCACGGCGTACTCCACGCCGGCGGGCCCGTCGATGACGCCCACCGCCGTGGCCACGGCCTACGGCTACACCACCGACGTCTCGCAGTTCCAGAGCGAGGGCGAAGGCGCATGGTCGGAGGGCTACATCGGCTGCTCCTCATGCCACTACGGCGCCAACATGCGTGGCATCGGCGAGTTCGCGGGCACCGACACGAACGACACGGCGCACTCCGCCCCGTTCGGAGAGATGGCCAACGCCGACATCTGCGGCGCTTGCCACTCGCGCTACTCGTACACGGTCGACACCTACGACATCATCCCCGTGCCGACCCCCAGCGCGATCGCGACCATCCAGCCGCAGATGGCGCTCGGCTACAACATGCTCGGTACGCCCAAGGACGGCGGCGGCTGGAACCCGGCCGCTCCGCTCAGCAGCACCCTCAACATCCCCTCTCAGGGATGGTGGGACGTCTCACCCACGCCGTCCCCGGCCGCCACGACTGCCGGCACCTACACTGCGCCCAGCCTCATGAAGTACTGGAAGGACGCTGAAGGCAACGACATGCCGTGGCAGCTCATCGGCCACGACGGCAGCGCCGCCCAGTATCCCGAGTGGGCGGGCGAAGGCCACGCGAACGCACTCACCGGGCTCACCGGCCAGACTTTCTGGGACTTCCTGGATGAGCCCACCAAGCAGGAGTGCCTCGAGTGCCATTCGGCCGACTTCCGTATCCTGGAAGAGGCCGGCGAGAACCCCACCAGCGCCGATGTCAAGTACGGCATCACCTGCGTGGGCTGCCATGCGCCGCATGACGCGGGCACCATCACGGGCGCCTGGGACGAGGAGTTCGACGCTCAGCTGCGGAACGACGCGGCCCTCAAGGGCAACGCCAGCAACCTCTGCATCGAGTGCCACAACGGGGAGATCCCCGAGGGCACGACGGCGGCACCGGGTGCCGAGATCCATCATCCCATGAAGGAGATGATGAACGGCTACGGCGCGATCGACGTCTCGTCGTTCCCGAGCGTCCACAAGGGCAAGTGCGTCCAGTGCCATATGGCGCCGACCAGCTACAGCCGCGGTTCGGTGCAGCTCGGTGGCAACCACACGTTCACGATCATCGAGCCGGAGGAGGCCGTCGAGGCTCTGCCCATCCCGATCGCTTCGGCGACCGCGAGGGCGACCGCCTGGCCGAACCCGACCACGAGCGTGGTCACCACCACCAAGACCGTCACCCAGGACAGCATGCCGTTCTCGGCGTGCAGCACCTGCCACAACAACAACCAGAGGCCCACCCCGGTGCCGGTCGCGACCGTCACGACAGCGGCGACTCCGTCGGACGCTCCGACGGCCATCTCCGTCACGGTCACGCAGAACGTGGCCAACCAGGGTGACAAGGCTCTCTGGCTGCAGGACACCATCGAGCAGCGTCAGGAGTGGACGAAGGCGATGGCCCTCCCGCCAGATGACGATCCCGCTACTGCTACGGGGCAGATCTGGCTGGAGCTCGACAAGGCAGCCGTCGTTCTCGGCTACGCCGATGTCGATGAGGCTCACGCTGCACTCGTCGCAGAGCCGTCCAACACATGGACGACGGCCGAGCGCTCGTTCCTGAGCGCCTTCACGAACGTCGAGTTCGTGGCCAGCGAGGGTAGCTTCGGTCTCCACAACTGGGACTACTCGAGGGAGATCGTCAACAAGGCCATGCAGCAGGCGAAGGTCGCCGCAACGGGCGTCGTCGTCAAGCTGCCGTGGAAGGTCACCCTCACGCTCTCGAAGTCGACGGCCAAGGCCGGTACCAACGTCACGTTCAGTGGTACCGTCAAGACCGCCAAGGGCGTGGCCGCTGCAGGCACCGCCCAGATCTGGCGCAAGCCGTCCGGCGGAGCCTGGAAGCTGTGGCGGTCCGTGACGCTCAACGCGTCCGGCCAGTACTCCACCTCGACCAGCGTGAGGACCAAGGGCACCTCCTATTGGAGGACTGTCATGCCGGCAGACTCCAGCAACCTCGTGGGTTCAAGCACCCCGAACAAGAAGCTGGTCGTCAACTAAGACCATCCGGCACAGGGTTCTCACCGGACCCTGATCTCACGCCGCGAAGGGCGGCCCCCGATCCTGGGGGTCGCCCTTCGCTCGTGGGGAGACGGGTGCGGTCCCATGGCGCCCGGGCGGGGTGGCCGCGCTGTCGCGGTCGGCGGCGCGACAGCCGCCGGCGCGGGGGCAGCGGCGCGAGTCGTCCGGCCGGACGGACGCCGCGCCCTACGTTCCTGACGGCAGATGTTGCCGATTCGGCTGCCGAAACGGCCAAATCGTTGCCGAACCCTACACTTCTCGTGCCAGAGGCTATACACTGGCACGCGCGAGCCCCCGTGCTCGCCCGCACCACTCCATCGTGCCGGACCGGCACGACTCCCGGGGGCACAGGCCCCCACATCTCAGGGGGACGAGATACGCACTGTGGGGTGATACGCAGACCGAAGTGACCAAGACCGTGCTCTGATCGAGCAACGATTCGCGCCGCCCCGCCTGACGTCGCGGCGGCGCCGTCCGCATCAGGTATTGCCGCCCTGGCCGCCGGCCACGGCGGTTCGACTGTGAAGGAGAGCAAGCCACATGGCCGAGTGCGTACCGAACCGCAAGCTCATCGCAGAACTCATGGAGAAGGAAGAGAAGCGCCTCGAGAACGAGACGCCCAAGTCCTACGAGCTCTACAAGCGCGCCATCAAGCACATGCCCATGGGCGTCGCCTCCACGTACCACGCGCGTGACCCGTACCCCATCTACTTCACCCACGGCAAGGGCCCGCACATCTGGAGCGTCGAGGGCAGGGAGATCGTCGACTTCCACAACGGCTACGGCTGCATGGTCCAGGGCCACGCTCACCCGCTCATCATCGAGGCCATCCAGAAGCGCGCGCCGCTCGGCACGCAGTTCGGCCTGCCGACCGAGGACGCCATCATCATGGCCGAGAACCTCGCCGGCGCCTTCAAGCTCCCCCAGTGGCGCTTCGTCAACTCGGGCTCCGAGGCCACGATGGACGCCATCCGCGTCGCCCGCGCCTTCACCGGCCGCGAGACCATCGTCAAGATGTTCGGTTCGTACCACGGTCATCACGACTACGTCATGGTCAGCATCGGCGCCCTCGACTACGGCAAGATCGGCCCGCGCGACAACTACGCCTCGCTCCCGTACGGCGGCGGCATCCCGCAGGCCTCCATCGACATGACCATCCCGGTGCCGTTCAACGACATCGAGAACATGACCAAGCGCATCGAGAGCCTCATCGAGCAGGGCAACCCGCCGGCCTGCGTCATCATGGAACCCGCCATGATGAACCTCGGCGTCGTGCTGCCGGAGCCCGGCTTCCTCGAGGGCGTGCGCGAGCTCACCAGGAAGCACGGCATCGTGCTCATCTTCGACGAGGTCAAGGTCGGCATCTGCACCGCCCGCGGCGGCGCGGTCGAGCGCTGGGGCGTCCTGCCCGACATGGTCACCCTCGGTAAGGCCCTCGCCGGCGGCACCCCCTGCGGCGCCATCGGCGGCAGCGAAGAGATCATGGCCAAGGTCAACGACGGCACCGTGTTCCAGGTCGGCACCTACAGCGGCAACCCGCTGAGCATGGCGGCGGCGCGCGCGAGCTTCGAGCAGGTCATGACCGACGACGCCTACGCGCACCTCAACGCGCTGAACGACCGGATCATCGCCAAGTGCGACGCAGTGTGCCAGAAGTATGACTTCCCCGGCTACACCGTCGGCATCTCGTCCAAGGGCTGCGTCAACTTCGCTCTCGGCAAGATCACCGACTACGAGTCGTTCATCAAGGAGCAGGACGCCGACCTGGTCGCCCTGGCCTGGCTGTACAACATCAACCGCGGCCTCATCATCGCCCCCGGGCGCGAAGAGGAGTGGACGCTCTCGATCACACACACCGACGCGGACGTCGACCTCTTCGTCGACGCGTTCGAGGACCTCGTCCGCGACGTCACCGCGTGAGCTGAGCGCGAAGAGGCCGGCCGCCGGGAGCGGCGCCGGCCGGTGAGACCGAAAGGGGGCGGGCGGCCTTGCAGGCCGCCCGCCCCCTTCGTCGTTGTGCCCCGGGCGCGCCGCGTGTCAGAGCGCCGGCCGGCCGTCCTCCCCCGGCGATGCGCCCGAGGCGGTCTCGTCGTGCACGTCGACCATGTCGTCGAGGAGCTGGCTGACCTCCGACCACACGCTGTCCCGGTGGGCCTGCAACTCCGCGGCGTCCTCCGCGCGCGACTGACGCTCCGCCTTCACCAGCAGCACGCCGGCGTCGGCGAGCTTGCCCAGGATGCTGACCACGGTGATCTCCTCGAGACGCGCGGCCTGGGTGATCTCCTTGACGGTCCTCTGGCCGTCGACCTGCAGCAGCACCGCGAACTCGTCGCGCGCCATAGGCAGGGGATTGCGCGGCAGCGTGTTGTAGTCCCCGTTGCGCACCAGGACGGTGGACGGCTGCCCGAGCATCTCGACGGCCAGACAGTACTCCCCTCCCAGGGCGGAGATGTCGAGCAGCACCGAATGGGTGTCGACGGTGATGAAGTCGACGGGCTGGGGCTCGGGGTCGATCACGAAGACGAACGTGCCGGCGGCCTCCAGCTTGGCGGCCACGAGCGTGTTGGCGATCTGCCGCGAGAGCACCTCGCGGAGCGCGGCCTCGGCGACCGCCCCGTGCTGCACGAGGATGGTCCCCACGGGGCGTGGCTGCACCTCCTGCTCTGCCAGGGCCGCCGTCAGCTGCTGCTCGTTCACGAGCGCGCGCTTGAGGAGCTGGCTGCCGATGACCGTGTCCGCGGGCACGCGCGTCGAGTCGCGCGTCTCCGCGATGCGCCCTTGGGTGAAGTGGACGTCGACCAGCCGCTGCGGGCATTCGATGTGCAGCGTGCCCGAGCGGCGCATCCTGCCGAGCATCTGCAGGATCTCCACGACGCCGAAGGTGTCAAGTGTGCCCTGCATCGTGCCACGAAGTCTATAATCGGAGGCGATGGACGTCGACCTGCACACGCACACGTATCCGGCCTCGGACTGCTCCCGCATCGCCTACCGCGACTACATCTCCTGGTGCGTGGACCAGCACATCGAGGCGGTCGCGCTCACCAACCACGGCGATCTCTCCGACAATCACGAGCTCCGACCAGCGCTGGCCGCCGAGGGCGTGCTGCTGATCGACGGCGTCGAGATCAGCACCCTGTTCGGCGACTTCGTGGTCTTCTCGTCCGACCTGGACTACCTCGCCACCCTGCGCAGCGTGCAGGACGCCCCCAGGGCCGGCGAGGTCCCCGACCACGCCGCCGTGGTGTGGGTCCATCCGGGGGCCGGCGGTGGACGCAGCGGCTCCGCCTACTACCCGGGCATCGAGAGGATGGTCGCCGGCGTCGTCGACGCCGTGGAGGTCTATAACGGGTCGTGGCTCGGCGACCGGTACGTCGCCGCCGCCGAGCAGATCGCCGCGGACCTCGGCGCCGCGCGCACCGGCGGCAGCGATGCGCACGACCCCGCGCACCTCATGTGCTGCTACACGGAACTCCCCGATCCCGTGCGCTCGACCGACGACGTGGTGGATGCGCTGCGGCTCCGGCGCACCGTCCCCCACCGGCGGCAGGCACCCCCCGCAAAACGCCGTTTCGGACTCTTCTAGGAGGCACCATGTGGACGTTCGAGGTCGATACCCCGCGCCGCGTGTGCTTCGTCGACGTCACGCGTGAGGTAGCCGCGCTGGTGCGCGACGCGGGCGACGGCGTCGCGATGGTCTTCGTCCCTCACACCACGGCGGGAGTCACCATCAACGAGGATGCCGACCCGTCGGTGAGGGCCGACATCCAGATGACGCTCGAGCGCCTCGTGCCGCACGACCTTCCCTTCACGCACCTCGAGGGGAACTCGGATGCGCACGTGAAGGCGAGCCTGATGGGCAGCAGCGTCATGGTGCCCTTGAGCGGCGGCGCCCTGCAGCTGGGCACCTGGCAGGGCATCTACTTCGCCGAGTTCGACGGGCCGCGGCGGCGACGCGTCGTGGTGACCTGCCTGCCGGCGTAGGGCGGCCGGCGGCCGGCGACCGGCCTGAGACGGTCAGCGACCCAGCACCTGCTCGAACAGATGTCGCAGCGGGTCGGTGTTGAGCCGGCCTCCCCCGTTGCGCAACAGCAGCCGCTCGGCGGTCAGGTGCTGGCCCTGACACCAGAGTCCGCGCAGCCAGTCGCCGGCGGCCTGCGTGGTGAACCACGCCTTGCCGAACTGGTCCTGCAGCATCATGCGAAAGGCTCCCTCGAGCATCCAGGCCCTGAGGTAACTAGCGCAGTAGAAGCCGTCGTCGACGTCGGCGAGATAGTTCTCCTCCGGAACGGCGACCTGAGTGGCGGAGCTGAGCCTGCGACTGTACTCCGCCGGCATGGCCTCCAGAGAGCCCGTCTGCGCGTGCAGGGTGGTCTCGTAGGCGAGCTTGGCAGCGTAGCGGCGCATGAAGTACAGCTCGTTGACGGTTGCGAAGCGCACGTACTCGTCGCTGTCGTCGTACCGGAGTATGCGGGAGAGCCACTCCCGGTTGAGCAGCAGGTGCTCGATGGTGAACGCGAAGCCCTCGGTGACCGCGTTGTCGCCGAGGTGCCTGTACTCGAAGGGGAGGTCAGGGCGCACGTGCGCGAAGTGCTCGGTGTGCCCGGCCTCGTGCAGCAGCATCCCGTAGTCGTCCTGGCCGCCGTGCGGAAGGACGACGAGGTAGATCTCGTCCGGCACGCGCACCGGTGCGCAGAACGCGCGCGGCGACTTGAGCTCGCGGACCTCGGTGTCGAGGTGGACGTTGGGCTGCGCGTCGAGATCGATGCCCATGCCTCGCAGAGTCTCTCGCAGCGAGGGGACCAGAGCCTCCGCCCGGAAGACGTGGTCGAAGCCCTCGGCGCGCCACAGGTACGGGAGGTCCGCGAAGGTCAGTTCCGCGAGCGTGAACCCGAGCCGCTCCCTCACCAGACGGTCCATGACGCGCTCGTAGAGGCTGGCCGTGTCGGCCAGGAAGCCCTCGAGCTCGGCGCGGAGGTGGTCGTAGTCGAGGCCGCGCACCGTGCCGTACAGCTCCTTGTAGTCCGGGTAGCCGAGCTCGAGCGCGAGATCGTGGCAGCGACGCCAGAGCTTGTCGAGCAACGGATTCATGCGCTCGGCCGTGGCCGCGAGGCGCGCCTCCTGGATGCGCCGGCGGCGCGCCCTGTCGGGCTCGTTGGCTTGCACCACGCTCGCTTGGCGCAGGCCGATAGACTCTCCGTCGACGACGATGGTCGTCTCGCCTTCGGTGTTGGCGATCTGGTCGCCGAGGTGCTTGGTCTGCTCGCCCATGAAGCCGTCCACGGTGAACGCGAGCAGGTAGGCGAGGCGGAGCTTCTCGTCGTCGATCGCGACCGCGTACATCGCCTCCAGATCGTCGATGGCCTCGCGCGTGAAGAGCTCGGGATACTGGTCGTAGACCGCCGCCGTGTCGCAGCGTGCCTTGCGCCCCGAGAAGTGCTCGTAGTACTCCAGATCGAGCGCGCCGACGAACTCCTCGGCGCGGCGGCGATAGCGCTCCAGATCGACGCTCAACGGAGACTCCTTTCTCGGGCGGGCGGGCGGACCGTGCGGTCCGCAGCCGACTCTACCAGTTGCCCCCGAGGCTCCACACCCTCCCGGCGGCCGCAGGGGGTGGACGATCGTGGAACCGGGCGGGAGTCCCGGCGAGCGCCGGCGCCGGTCGCGCCGACGCCCGCGGCGCCTGCCGGCGCGCCGGTTCGCGGCGCCTGGACGCAGCGGGTACACTGGCTCACCATGCCCCCCCGCCCCGGAGACACCCTCGATCTCGACGTCACCACGCTCGCCTACGGCGGGCAAGGCGTGGCCAGACTGGATGAGTTCGTGATCTTCGTGCGCGGCGCCGTCCCCGGCGACCGCGTCACGGCGCGAGTGACCAGGCGCCGAAAGTCGCACGCCGAGGCGCGGACCCTGGAGATCCTCTCCCCGTCTCCGCGCCGCGTCGGACCCCGCTGCCGGCACGCCGCCCTCTGCGGCGGCTGCGAATGGCAGACGCTCGCGTACGACGCGCAGCTCGAGTTCAAGCAGCAGCAGGTCGTCGACTCGCTGCAGCGTCTGGCGCACCTGACGGAATACGAGCTCGAGCCCATCCGCGGCATGGAGGACCCCTGGCGCTACCGCAACAAGATGGAGTTCTCCTTCGGACAGGCCGAGGATGGCGGCCTCGTCCTCGGCCTGCACAAGCGCGGCTCGTGGCGAGAGATCGTCGATGTCGTCGACTGCGAGCTGGCCTCCGAACGCATGAACCGTGCCCGCCTCGCCGTCGCCGCTTCGTGCAGGGACATCGGCCTCGCGCCGTACTCGCGCGACGGCGACGGGGGGCTGCTCCGCCACCTCGTCGTGCGCGAAGGACGATCGAGCGGCGACCTGCTGCTCAACCTCTTCGTCGCCGCCCGATTCCCCGAGGAGGCCGAGCTGGCCGCGCGCGTGACCGCCGAGAGCGGCTGCACCTCGTTCGCCATCACCGTGAACGCATCTCGCTCCGACGCCGCCGTCGGCGACGGCCCGCACATGCTGATGGGACCGCCCTTCCTTCGCGAGCGCCTCGCCGGCATCGATCTCCGCGTGCCGGCCGCCGCGTTCCTGCAGACCAACAGCCTGATGTGTGCAGTCCTCTACGAGACGGCGCTGCGCTTCGCCGCGCCGGAGGTCGACAGCCCGGCGGTCGACCTCTACTGCGGCATCGGTTCGCTCAGCCTCCCGCTGGCGAAGGCCGCACGGGAGGTCCACGCCATCGAGATCCAGGAGGAGGCGATCGAGGCGGCGCGGGAGAACGCCGAGCTCGCCGGTCTGACCGGCGCCTGCTTCTACGCGGCGGACGTGCGGCCGCTGCTGCGCTTCCCGCCGCACCCCGTGCTCGACGCCGCCCGTCCGGACGACGGGGACCGGCCGGCAGTCGTCATCACGGACCCGCCGCGCGCCGGCATGGCCCGTAAGGCCCTGCAGCGTGCCGCGGCGCTCGGCGCTGCGCGCTTCGTCTACGTCTCCTGCAACCCGACGACGCTCGCCGGTAACGCGGCAGAGCTGGCCGAGCTCGGCTACAGGCTCACGAGGGTCGCGCCCGTCGACATGTTCCCGCACACGCACCACATCGAGACCGTCGCTCTCTTCGAGCGCGCCGGCTGACGACGCGCCGGAGGGCCGACACCGACCGCCGTCACGTCGGCGGAGGCGCCTCTTCCCCGTTCCTCAAGCTCCGATAGAGCAGGTCGGCGTTCACGGCCAGGAACGCCAACGAGAGCAGCGGCAGCGCCGGAAGCGCCGTCCACCACATCGCCATCGCGATGGTCCCCAGGAACGACGCGACCATCGCCACGGCGCTCCAGCCGGTCCGCAACCCGAACCGCTTGGCCGCGGCGAGATACAGCGAGAAGAAGATGACGTCGCTCACGCCCAGCCCCGTGAACGCCTCCTCATACGTGTAGCCCGCCCAGGTCACCGCGACGGTGAAGTAGCCGACCACGACGGGGCCCTTGTCGAGGATCGCCCTGGTCGGACCGGCGGCGACGCTCACGATGTCGACGGCGGCGCTCACCGCGGCCACGACCACGATCCAGCTGACGCGCTCGAGCTCGTCGGCGATCCAGATGCCGAGCGAGGCGGCCAGGACCACCTTGGCGACGTTCGCCGCCGGCACCCAGCCGAGCCATACGAACAGGACGGCGAGCGGAAGGGCGGCGAGGGCGATCAGCGGGAGGCGTCGCCCCAGAGCGCGAAGGGGTAGCATGCCCCACACCAGGGCGGCGCCGGCGGTCAGCACGAGCGCCGACGAGACCATGATGTCGAGCCTGACGGGGAGCGCCGGGAGGACACTGCTGCCGAAGCCCCACCCGAGCAGGGCGACGATCGCGACAAGCGGCAGGGCAACGTGTCTCATGAGGGTGTCATGGTCCGGGCCTGCGGCGCGGGCGCGACGGCGACCCGTGACAGGGCGAGACCCGTCAGTACGGCGGGATGTTGTCGTACCACTCCCCGAGCCTGCGGAACGCGCGCCAGAAGCCGGCCTTGAGGCGCTGCTCGTCGAGCGAGACGTCGATGTCGGGCGTGATGAGGACCTCTGTGCCCGGCGTGAAGTCGACGATCTCGCCGGGCGAGTACGCCAGCTCGCGCGCCAGCGGCACCTTGGCGGTGTTGAGCGCGGCGACGGTCTCCTCACCCATGGCGACGATGAGCTTCGGGTTCACGATGGCGAGTTCGCGGCGCAGATGGTCGAGGCACTTGGCCTCGGGGTGCGCCTCGCGGACCTCTCCACACTTGATCACGTTGGTGCCGTACAGCTGGAGCGGGTCGATCTTGAGCCGCTGGCAGCTCTTCATGAGCGCCGTGCCGGCGCGGCCGAAGAAGGCGACGCCCTCGTGCAGTTCGGAGGGTCGCGCCTGGTACTTGAGCAGGAAGATGTCGGCCATGGGGTGGCCCGAGCCGATCACCGGCATCGTGCGCGCGTGGCTGCACCGCGAGCACCTGAGGATCTCGCCCGTCAGCTCGTTGATCTCGCTGATGGCCCGGGTCAGGTACTTGTCGTAGATCTCATTGGGTTGCGCCACGCGGTGCCTCTCTCAGGGGTGCTGCTGGCTAGCTAGTTCGCGTCTGCGCCGTGAACTCCTCGCACCGCCGGCGCAAATGCGGGACCGCCCCGATTATCCGCGCGCTATGCAGGGGAATCCACCTGCCCCTCGTCTCTTGCCGCACCGCCCATCGACGTCTGGAGCAGCTTGAGCGACTGCAGGTAGATGAGACTCCGAGGCCGGCGCACGATGCGACTCTCCGCCAGCGCCCGCACGAAGTCGACCGGCCCGGTGAAGTCGTCGATGCCGCACAGCGCCGTGCCGATGCCGGGCAGCACGTGCGAATCGCTGCCCGCGGCCGCCGGCAGCCGGTAGCGCTGCGCGAAGCGCTCGGCCAGCACGTTGAAGCCCGGAAAGGCGAGCCGCGAGTTGAACACCTCCACCACGTCGATGTCGGCGACGTTGGCGCGCAAGACGGCCGGACTCGGGATCGTGTGCAGACGGTCGAAGGGGTGCGGCACGTAGACGATGCCCCCCTGCTCCCTGATCGCGGCGATCGTCTCCGCGAACGTCATCCCGCCGGGGATGGTGCGCTCGAGGAAGAGGCCGATGACCTCGCCCTCGCCGGACTTGACCTCCTCGCCGACGATGACCCGCACGCCGTAGCGGTCGGCGAGCTCCCGCGCCTCGAGACCACCGGCGGCGCTGTCGTGGTCGGTGATGGCGACGACGTCGAGCCCGACCTCCCGGGCGCGCTCGAGGATGTCGGCGACGGGCATCACGCAGTCCTTGCTGTGGTGCGTGTGGATGTGGAAGTCCGCGAACAGCTCGCGCTGCTGGCGGCGGCGGCGCGGCAGCGGATCCCGCCGCCGGCGAGCCACCTCCTCGTAGACGTCGGTGATCTCACCGGTCACGCGGTCCCACCCGTACCGGCGGGACGTGCGCAGCGCTCCCGCGGACAGCTGCCGGCGAAGGCCGGGGTCACCGAGCAGGCGGGAGAGCGCCGCCGCCAGCCCGCGCACGTCGCGCGGCGGCACGAGCAGGCCGTTGGCCTCGTTCTGCACGACCTCGTCGTAGCCGCGGATCTGCGAAGCGACGACCGCGGCTCCCGAGGCCATCGCCTCCAGCAGGGCGACGCCCGCAGTCTCCGGACCGAGGGCCGGCGAACAGTAGACGTCCGCGGCACGCAGCAGCGTCGCGACCTCGGCCTGCGGCAGTCGCCCGTGGAAGCGGACCCTGTCCTGCCAGCCGGGCGGAACGATGCGCGCATACCTCCGCTCGTGGACGTCGGCGCCGCAAACGTCGACCACGACACCGTCGTGGTCTTCGCCCAGGAGTCCCAGCGCGCGGAGCAGCACCCCGAGCCCCTTGCGCCGTCCGGTCCCTGCGCTGAAGGCGATGCGCAGCGGGCCGTCCGGCCGCGCGCCGGCGGGGTGGAAGGTCTCCAGGTCGACGCCCGCGGGGATGACACGATAGGCGCCCGGGAAGGTGACGGCGGCTGCGTCGCGGACGGCGACCGAGGAGGCGATGGCCGCGTCCAGCGAGTCGAACAGCCGCCGCAGCTGTGGGCGCGTCGACCAGAACGGACGCATGCGCTCCGGGTTCGCGTGGAAGGTCGCGACCAGCGGGCAGCCGGCGTACCGGAGCGCCGACCACCCGAGCCCCGGGACGAAGGGCTCGTTGAGGTGCAGCAGATCGAGATCCTCGGCGCCGAGCAGCACGTCGATGTTGGCGATCAGGTCCGCCGGCGCGGCGATGAGCTTGAGGGAGCGGCTCTCCCGCACGGCGTAGGTCGCCCCGGCGAAGAAGTACCTCGGATACGGCTCGTCGGGCAGGAACACCGTGTCACGCTCGCCGGTCAGGACCGCCTGTACGCGCCTGTGGGCCTCATCCACCGCGGGGCGATCGGCGCTCGGCGCGATCACCGTGACCCGGTGCCCTGCGCGCGTGAGCCGCTCCGTGAGGGCGCCGACCTGGTCGTTGACCGCGGACGGGGTCGACCAGAGGAATGGCGTGAGGATGCCGAGCTTGAGACTCATGCGCACCATGCTACCCCACCGTCACTCCGGGCAGGCCCGCTGCCGTCCTCGGACCGCAGACCGCGAGGGGGCGGGCAGGGCACACGGCCCTGCCCGCCCCCTCGGGACTGCGTCGTCGTGGGCCGCGGTCAGCCCTGGCAGACCGCGCCGGCGCCCGGGCCTTCTCCGGCGATGAACTCCTCGGTCATGCGCCGGCACTGGTCGTCGGGGTGCTGCACCGGCGGCGACTTCATGAAGTAGCTGCTGGGGCCCTCGAGCGACCCGGCAAGGCCACGGTCGAGGCCGATCTTGGCACAGCGGACGGCGTCGATGACGATGCCGGCCGAGTTCGGCGAGTCGACCACCTCGAGCTTGAGCTCGATGTTGAGCGGCACGTCGCCGAAGGTGCGGCCCTCCATGCGGATGTAGGCCCACTTGCGGTCGTCGAGCCACTCCACGTAGTCGCTCGGGCCGATGTGGACGTTCTTGGCGCCCATATCGTAGTCGAGCTGGCTGGTGACCGCGTTGGTCTTGCTGATCTTCTTGGACTCGAGGCGCTCGCGCTCGAGCATGTTGAGGAAGTCGGTGTTGCCGCCCACATTGAGCTGGCTGGTGCGCTCGAGCTTGACGCCGCGCTCGCGCATGAGGCGGGTGAGCACGCGGTGCACGATGGTGGCGCCGACCTGGCTCTTGATGTCGTCGCCGATGATCGGCACGCCGGCCTCGACGAAGCGCTTCTGCCAGTAGGGCTCGCGGGCGATGAAGACCGGGACGCAGTTCACCATTGCGCAGCCGGCGGTGAGGATCTGCTCGGCGTACCACTTGGTGGCCTCTTCGCTGCCCACCGGAAGGTAGCTGACGACGACGTCGGCCTGGGTCTCCTTGAGGATGCCGACGATGTCGTCGGTGGGACCCGGCGCCTTCTCGATGATCTGCGAGAGATACTTGCCGAGGCCGTCGTGGGTCATGCCGCGGGCGACCTTGACGCCCTTGTCCGGCACGTCCGCGAACTTCACGGTGTTGTTGGGCTTCGTGAAGATGGCCTCGCTGAGGTCCTTGCCCACCTTGTTCTTGTCGATGTCGATGGCGGCCACGAACTCGATGTCGCGGACGTGATAGCCACCCACCACGGGATGCATGAGGCCGGGGACGAAGTCGGTCTTCTTGGCGTTCTTGTAGAACTCCACGCCCTGCACGAACGACGACGCGCAGTTGCCGACGCCGATGATCGCAACGCGTACTGGATTGCCCAAGATCGGTCTACCTCCACTGGCTGCGGCCGCCCGGGGCGGCCGCCTCGATCGGAGCCAAGCTCAGGGCGCACGCGGATGCCCCGAACGGCTCGAGATAACGCGCGAGAGTATATCACGGGCGGGGCGGCGTCCTGACCCGCGCGCCGTCCCGGGACGGCTCAGTACTTGCGCCCGCTGGGCTCCGGCCAGAGGTCGTCGGCGAGTTGTCCGTCCGCGCCGGCCGCAGCCGCCGGAGGCTCTGCGAGCGCAGGCGGAGGCCCTTCCGCGAGGCGCAGCTTGCGCAGCACGTGCACCTCGCGGTGCACCACCGTGATCACGGTGAGCAGCGTGACGAAGTACAGCCACCACACGAGGAAGCTGGTGCCGCCCGGCTCCCACCAGGAGAACAGGAACCCGATGCCGAGGCCGACAAGGCGCTCGGGCCGGGACATGAAGCCGACCTTGCAGTCCACGCCGAGCGCCTCGGCGCGGGCGCGGATGTACGAGACCATCTGCGCGGCGCCCATGAACACGAGCATGGTGACCACAGGCCCCCACTGCGGGCCCTCGAGCACGAAGTAGACGACGAGGGCGGCCGCGACCATGAGCTCCGAGACGCGGTCCAGCGTGGAGTCGAGGAAGGCGCCCGCCTTCGTCGGGCCGGCGCCCGCCCGCGCGACGGCGCCGTCGAGGGCGTCGCAGAGCGAGGCGATGATGCCGACGACCAGCGCCCAGACGAAGTGGCCGGTGATGAGGAGCGGAAGCCCGGCCACCTGCAGCAGCAGGCCGATGTAGGTCATCATGTCGGCGGTGGCGCCGTGACGCGCCAGGATCACGCCGAGACGGAAGAACCCGCGGCGTGCGCCGTCGGTGTAGCGGGACTTCAGGTTCGCCACGTCAGCCGTCGCGCTCGCGCAACGTGACGGCGGACGACTGCGGCACGACGCTCGGCTGGACGTTCATCGCGAACACCCACGCGGCCAGCACGACGAGCGCCCCCGCCACGGCGTCGATGATGAAATGATTGCCCGTGGCGACGATGGCCACGAGGACGACGGCTGCGTAGACGAATCCTCCGTAGCGGACCCAGCGCTGACGCCCGAGCGCGTAGAGCATGATGCAGAGGAAGAGCGCGTACCCGAAGTGCAGACTGGGCATGGCGGCGAACGGGTTGGCCAGCAATCCGTTCTCGAGGATCTGCTCGCGCACGCCGTGCAGGAAGTTGATGTCGACCACGCCGGACGTGAAGATCATCCGCGGCGGCGCCGTGGGCAGCACCGCGAACACGATCACGGCGATGAAGTTCATGGCGAGGAACCAGTTGCGATACAGCACCCACGAGCTGCGCCGCTGGGTGAACACCCACACCATGCCGCCGATGATGAGCGGCAGATGCAGGTTGGCGTACGTCCACACCAGGAACGACATGAGGGGGTCGATCTCGCTGACGCGGCCCTGGATCCAGGGCTCCCACCAGATGCCCAGGGCCTTCTCCAGATTCATGAAGAAGACGCCGTTGGCGAGCGCTGCGACCTCGCGGCCCTGCGCGAGCGCGCGAGAGACGTCGTAGGCCGCGTAGCACGCCACCATGATGATGACCTGCCGGATGACGTCTTCTCCCCCTGTCGGGGCGAGTGAGAATCTGGCATCGTTGAGCAGACGACCGACCGTGGGCCTGAGGCGAGCGTTCACCCTCTTCGACCTCCCGTCAGGTGGACGTCACGGGCTGGCACCCGCATACGATGAACGATAGCAGAGCCCCGAACCGGCGGGCAACTGACCTGCCGATGGATTCGTCGCCCCGATGCCGGTCCCGTGCCCGCGCCGCAGCGGCGAGGACGACCAGAGGGTGGTGGGCCGTGAAGGATTCGAACCTTCGACCTTGGGATTAAGAGTCCCCTGCTCTACCAACTAAGCTAACGGCCCAGCGCGTGCGAGGCGCTATGGTACCAGCCCGCCGTCGTCTTGCCAAACGCCCGGATCAGGCTCCAAAGACGTGGCGGCCGGCGACCTCGTAGCCCTCGCCGGCCACGGTCTTCTCGATCGCCTCGAGGCTCACGGCGGCGTCGTCGTAGTCGATGGTCACGGTCTTCTCGGTAACGTCGACGGCCACCTCGCCGACGCCGTCGAGGGCGGCGACGGCGTTCTCGATCGCCATCTTGCAGTGGTTGCAGGACACGGTCGGCACATTGAGGACGGCGTGCGTCTCAGCCACGGTCATTCCCTCCTGTCGATGCCGGCGCTTCGAGCTCGTCGAGCTTGAAGGTCGCCGACTGGCCCTCGCCGAGGTCGACGGTCACGCTGTCGACCGGCGCCAGCAGATCCGTGACCCTACCTTCCCCGGATGGCGTCCTGACGATCGCCCCCCTCTTGGGCGCGCGCTTGCGGAACGAGACGTACACCTGGTGCTCGTACTTGAGGCAGCACATGAGCCGGCCGCAACACCCGGAGATCTTGGTGGGGTTGAGCGGGAGATTCTGGTCCTTCGCCATGCGGATGGAGACGGGCTCCTGGTCGCCGGCGAACGTGGCGCAGCAGAGGCTCCGCCCGCAGGGGCCGTAGCCTCCGACGATGCGCGACTCGTCGCGGGCGCTCACCTGCTTGAGCTCGACGCGACGACCCAGGCGGTCACCGAGCTTGCCCTGCCACGCTCGGGTGTCGGTGCGCTCCTCTGCGAAGAAGCTGATGGTGAGCTTGGGTCCGTCGAAGGCCTGGCGGGCCTCGACCACCTTGACGTCGAGCTTGAGCTCGGCGGCCAGATCGCGGCACTGCGCTTTGGCGTCGAGCTCGGCAGCGCGGTGCGAGGCGATGGTCTCGAGGTCTGCGGCCGTCGCCTTGCGGAGTACCCTGCGGAGGCCGCGCGGGGCGTCGTCGGCCGCGACTTCGTCGGGGCCCTTGACGAGCCGCCCGAAGTCCGAGCCGCGGGTCGTGTCGACCACGACGGCGTCGCCGGGGACGACCTCGAGGTCGCCGGCGCTGAACTGGTAGACCCGGCCGCCACCCCGAAACACGACGCTGCAGATCCTAGGCACTGGCGGAGACCTCCTCGAAGCGCGCGAACAGCGCCTGCAGCGCGAGCTTCTGGTCGATGTTGAGATACAGGTCCTTGCGGGTCCTGGCGGCGACGCCGAGGAGACGCGCGTAGTGCTCCGGCGTGGCCACCACCGCAGCGGCGAGCGCGTCGCGGTGGTCGCAGTTCCAGAGTACATCGGATGCCCCGGAGGCGACCACCCAGAGGTCGCGCACCCACGAGACGAGCAGGTCCAGCGCATCCAGCGCGGCGAGGCGGCGGCGGCGCGCCTCCTCGCGCTTCGCGCGGCCCTGCGCCTTCTCCACGTACCACGTGAGGTCCTTCTTGTCCTGGAAGCGGCGCTCCAGTCCGGCCAGTCGCCGCGCCAGGTCCTCCCCGAGCTCGGCGGCGATCTCCGCCTGCTGACGCTCGAGCACGCCGATGAACGCCGCGCCCGGCTCCGGGCCGTCGATGGGCCGGGCGCCGGCGGCGAGGTGTGCCACATGGCGGAGGTACTCCTCACGGCGCCGCGGCCCGGCGGCGTCCTCGGCCAGCCGCGCGGCGCGCTCGACCGAACCGAGCGACAGCCGGGCCAGCGACTCGGCCGCCGCCGGGTCGACGCCGTGGCGCTCGACGAGGTAGGCGCTCACCTCCGTGTCGCTGAGCGGACGGAACTCGACCGTCTGGCACCGGGACACGATCGTCGGCAGCACGCGCTCGAGCCGGTCGGTGACAAGGATGAACACCACGTAGGAGGGCGGCTCCTCGATGCTCTTGAGAAGCTTGTTGGCGGCCGCGGGGTGCAGGTACTCCACCTCGGAGATCACCCAGATGCGGTACGCGGCCGAGAACGGCTTGAGGCTGAGGTCGGCGACCAGAGGCTGGATCTGCTCCACGCGGATGAGGTCGCCCTCGCGCTCGAGCACGTGCAGATCGGGGTGCACGCCGTCGCGCGCGCGCTCGCAGTCCGCGCACGCCCCACAGCCGCCGCAAGGCGTGACGAGAGCGGCGCCGAGGGCGCGCGCGAACGCAGTCTTGGCGAGGCCCTCGGGGCCGGCGAGCAGATAGGCGTGACTCAACGAGCCGTCGCGCACGACCCGCTCGAAGAAGTCCTTGGCGCTCTGCTGCCCGGGAATGCCGGCGAACACCCCGGACCCCTCAGCCACCGAGCCGCAGACCGGCGTCGGCCACTGCCTCGAGGGCCGCCGCCTCGACGTCGGCGGCGACCAGCTCCACATCGCGGAAGCCGTCGACCAGACGGACCCGATCGGGGAAGCGGCGCGCAAGAACGGCGAAACCGGCGGCCACGCGCTCCTGGAAGTCGAGCCCCTCGGCCTCGATCCGATCCCCGCTCCCGCCCGCACGGGCGAGGCCGACGACAGGATCCACGTCGAGGACCAGCGTCACGTCAGGCATGACGCCGCGCAGTCCCGGCTGGTTGACCGCCAGGACCTCGTCGATGCCGAGACGCCGTGCGAACCCCTGGTAGGCCAGCGACGAGTCGACGAATCGGTCGAGGACGATCACTCGGCCCGCGGCGAGCTCGGGCAGCAGGACCGTCTCGACGAGCTCGGCGCGCGCCGCCGCGTACAGCAGCGCTTCGGTCCACGGCGCGATGGCGGAAGGGCCGTGCAGCAGGACGTCTCTGATGGCCTCGCCGGCGGGAGTAGCGCCGGGCTCGCGAACCACCGTGCCCGGCGCCGACGACGGACCCACCGGCAAGCCGCAGGCAGCCAGCCGCTCGCAGAGCAGGGCGGCCTGCGTGCTCTTGCCGCACCCGTCGCAGCCCTCCAGGCTGATGAGGACGCCGCCGTGATGATCGATCATGCCTCTCCCCCGCCCGATGACCCTGCTGCGTCGGTCATTGAGCGGTGCTCGTCGGCGCCCCGCCCGATGACCCTGCTGCGTCGGTCATTCGGCTTTCTTCCGCGCCCGGTACTTCTCCTTGCTCGGGCAGTCGATGTCGACGCAAAGGACCCACGGGCGTCCCCGCCCACCTCCGCCGACCACCTTGATCTCCGGCCAGCCGCACTCCCCGCAGGCCTTGCCCGTCGGCACGATGGTGCCGCGTTGGGGCAGTGGGAAGGTCTGGCCGCAGCCGCGCCTGGGACGCTCGCCGTCGGCGGCGGGCTTGGCCGGCTCCTCGCCCTCCTTGCCGACACAGGCGGCGAACCGCTTGCCGGTCTTGCCGCGAAGCACGCGCAGCTGCCCGCCACAGTTCTTGCAGTCGCCCAGCGTGAGGTCCTCGCGCACGCCGCTCTTGATGCGGTCGCGGATGTCGGCGACATGCGCGTCGAGCAGCTTGAGAGCCTGCTCCAGCATCTCCTGGCTCTCACGGACGACCTCGTCGCGGCGCAGCTCGCCCTCGCTGATGCGGTCCATCTGGTGCTCGAGAGTCGCCGTCATCGCGCTCGAGGAGATGTCGACCGGGGCCTTCTCCATGGCGGCGTCGAAGGCCGCGATGAGCGCCATCCCGAGCTCGGTGGGCTCGACCGGGTTGTCGCGCACGTAGTTGCGGTCGTAGAGGTGCTGGATGATGTCGGCGCGGGTGGCCTTGGTGCCGAGGCCGAGTTCTTCCATCTTCTCCAGGAGCTTGCCCTGGCCGTAGCGGCCCGGCGGCTGCGTCTCCTTGGCCTCCGACCGCAGGTCGAGCACCTTGAGCGTGTCGCCCGGCGCGAACGGCGGCAGCGGTCTGTCGCGCTTGGCCGCGTACTTCTCGTAGACCTCGAGGTAGCCGAGCGACGCGACGCGCGCGCCGTAGGCGAGGAACGGTTCGTCGCCGATGCGGATGTCGACGCGCTGACGCTCGATCACGGCCGCCGGCAGCAGCGTGGCAAGGAAGCGGCGAGCGACGAGGTCGTAGACCTTGGCCTGGTCGCCGCTCAACTCCTTCTTGGGTACACCGACCGGGTAGATCGGCGGGTGGTCCGTCGTGCGCTTCTTGCCGCGCGAAGCCGTGAGCTTGTCCTGCGCGGCGAGCCGAGCCGCCGTGGCGGCCACCGGGGCCCATCCGGACAACTCCTGCAGGCTGCCGCGCAGGTCGAGCGACGGCGGGTAGACCGTGTTGTCCGTGCGCGGGTAGCTGATGAGGCCGTCAAGATACAGGGACTCGGCGGCGCGCATGGCGCGGGCCGGCGTCATGCCGGAGCCCGACGCCGCGCTCATCAGCGCGGTCGTGTTGAACGGGGCCGGGGGTCTGTCCTGCCGTGGCTCCGCCTTGTACGCGGTCACCTCCGCGGTCTCGACCCGGGCGCGCGCCAGAGCGGCCTCCATGTCCTCGAGCGCGTCGAAGCGGCCGTTGGCGTGCGCCACCTCGAAGGGCTCGCCGTCGTGCTCGAGCGTCGCCTTGATCTCCCAGTACGGCACCGGCACGAAGGCCCGGCGCTCCAGCTCGCGGTCCACGACCAGGCGCAGGGTAGGCGACTGCACCCGCCCCACGGAGAGATAGTCGGAGCCGTACCGATACGACGCGAGCGACATGAAGCGGGTGAGCACGGCGCCCCAGATGAGGTCGATGTCCTGGCGCGAATGCGCTGCCTCGGCGAGGTTGAAGTCGACGGTGGAGGGCTTGGCGAAGGCCGCCTTGACCTCCTCCGGCGTGAGCGCCGAGTAGCGGACGCGGATGTGCCGGTCGACGACGGCAGCCGGCAGCATGGGCTTGACGTGCAGGTCGCCGGATGCCGCGTCGGGCGCCGGCGCGGGCTTCGCCCGGGCCGCCGCGCCGTCCTTGGCGGCGGCCGCCTTGCGCTTCTTCTTCTCGGGCTTGTCGCCGGGATTGCGCCTGAGCGCGTCGCCGCGGAGTATCTCGAGCGCCTCGTGACCGATGAGCTCGCCTTCGCGGTCGTAGTCGGTGGCGATGACCACCTCCGTCGCGCCCTTGGCCGCGGAGCGAAGCGCCGCCAGCGTGCCGGCGGCGCCCCCGTCGACGATCCAGGCGAGGTCAGGCCGCTCGATCATGTCGCCGAGGTACTTGAGGCTCCAACGTTTGTAGGTGTTGGGGAACACGGTCTCCATGACGTGGCCGCGCAGCCCCACCGCGACGGCATCGCCGCCCTCGTCGGCGAAGTGGTAGGACTTCACCTTCTGGCGCCCGCGTCCGTGCTCCTTCACCGACACCTTGCCGCCGAGGATCTCGGCGATCTTGCGGGCGGCGGAGTCCTTCTCTGTGACGATGAGCTTCACTGGTACCTCATGGGAGTGGGAGAGAGACGACCAAGACTGCCGGAGTTAATACCACCCCGCAAACCCGGTCGTCGAGATGACGTTGGAGGAGCGTGTGGTCAGACGAGCGCGTCGAGCGCCTCGGCGCGCGTGGGGTACATGGAGAACACGCGGTCGAGACCGGTGACGGTGAGCACCCGCTCGACCGGACGGGTGGCGACGACGATCGCCATCGCTCCGCCGGCGCCGTGGACGCGGCGCACACCACCGATCAGCACGCCGATCGCCGTCGAGTCGATGAAGGTGACCGCCGTGAGGTCCACGACGAGGCGCCGCACGCCGGAGTCGAGCAGCTCGACCAGGCACTCCTTGAACTGCGGCGCCGTGAAGATGTCGACCTCTCCGCTGAGTGTGACCACCCCGAGGTCGTCGCCCTGACGCTCGCCGGAGACGCTGAACACATCGCTCATTGCCCGGACCCCTTGGTCGGCGCCGGAGAAGGCGCGTTCTGCTCGATCCAGTCCTTGACCGCCGGAGCGTCCACGGATTCCGGATCGAGCTCGAGGAACTTGCTGAACGCCAGCAGCGCCGTGCTGGTGTCGCCGGCGTTGATGGCCACCGTCGCCATGTCGAAGTACGACTGCGCGTCTTTGGGGCGAAGCCCGGTGATCTCGCCGTACACGCTCGTCGCCGCCTGGTAGTCCTCCAGGAACAGATGGACGCTCACGAGCTGTTCGAGCACGTCCAGCCGCTGCTGCTTGGCCGCTTGGCCCTTCTGCTTGGTGAGCAGCTTGTCGGCGCGCGCGTACGCGGCCGCCGCGTTGCGCCAGTCGGCCTGCTGTGCTTCCGATCCCTGAGGTTGCACGTTGGCGCGTTCGAGGTAGCGGCTTCCCAGATCGGCCCAGGCCGCCGCATCCTTGGGGTCGGCCTTGACGGCCGCCTTGGACGCTGTGACCTGCTGGTCGAGCTGTTCGATCACCGACTCCTCCGCGCTGTTGAAGAAGTTGCAGCCCTCGAGCACGCCGGAGTACCCGACGACGAGGAAGGCGGCCATGAGAAAGGCCATCCCGCCGAAGACGATCCTCTGCCAGAACTTGACCTTGCGACGATCGAGCAGCACTTAGGCGGTCTCCTCTCGATGAGCGGGTATCTGCCACCAACCGGAGTCGGCGCCGCCGATCTCGACGGCGCCGGTGCGCACACGGTCCTGCAGTCGCTCCCGTACGGCGACGGCGCTGGCGCGGATCGCGTCCGCGTCCACTCCCACGTGGGCCCGGTCTCGGTAGAGCTCGCGTCCGCCGACGACGGTCAGGGTGACGTCGTCCTGGTTGGCGCCGTAGACGAGCGCCGAATACGGGTCGGCGATCGGCGCGAAGTGCGAGCGTGACACATCGACGGCGATGAGATCCGCGCACTTGCCCGCCTCGAGGCTGCCGACGTCGGCCTCCATGCCCAGCGCTTCCGCGCCGCCGAGGGTGGCCATGCGGACGCACTTCTGCGCGTCGAGCACACCGACGTCGCGTTCGACCGCGCGGTGCAGCAACAGCATGGTGCGCATCTCGTCGAACATGTCCATGATGTTGCTCGACGCGGGGCTGTCGGTGCCGAGGCCGACACGCACGCCTTCGTGCAGCAGGTCGGCGAGAGGCGCGACGCCGCAGCCGAGCTTGGCGTTGCTCTTGGGGCAGTGTGCCACGGCCACGTCCTTGCCCCTCAGGATGCGGATGTCGTCGCGCGTGACGTTGACACAGTGCACGGCGAGAAAATCGCGGTCGAAGACGTCCCACTGCTGCAGGTACTTGATCGGCGTGACGCCGAACGGCTGGATGAGCATGCGCTCCCAGCCCATCTTCTCGCGATAGTCGTGGGCGAACTTGCCCGAGCCGGAGCGGATGTAGGTGAGCTCGTCCTGGCTCTCGGCGACGTGGCTCATCACCTTGAGGCCGTGGTCGCGCGCCAAGGCCGACACCGCCTGGTAGAGCCTGCTGGAGACCGTGTAGGGGGCGTGCGGCGCGAGGCCCACCTCGAAACTCCCGGGTGCGGCGGCCTGCGCGTCGGCGAGCCTCCGCTCGACGTCGGCCATGGTCTCGTCGAACCGCGAGTCGTCGACCCCGAAGACCTCGAGGTAGAAGCGGCCGCGAAGTCCGACAGACCCCGCGGCCTCCAGCGTCGCCGCGCCGTAGCTTGTGTCGGCGACGGTGGTGATGCCCGACGACACGGCCTCGACGGCCCCCAGCCGGGCGCTCACGAGGTACTCCTCCGGGGTGAGCGAAGCCTTGACGTCGACGAGACTGACGATCCAGTCGCCGAACTCGGAGTCGTCCAGGATGCCACGGAACGAGGTGTACTCGATGTGGCTGTGGCAGTTGACGAAGCCGGGCATGATGATCGACCGGCCCGCTTCCACGAGTCTTGCGCCGGGGTGGTCCGCGACGATGCGCGGCGCCGGCCCGACCCCCACGATACGCCCGTCCGCGACCGCCACCGCGCCGTCGGGCAGCACGGGAGCCGCCACCGGGAGGACCCAGTCGGCACGGTAGATCGTGATGTCGTGGTCGGTGTCGGTCACGTGACGTCTCACAACGGGGCGAGCGATCGCTCCCCCGGTCGCTGGAGTATAGGGGAGCCTCGCGCGCACTGGCAAACAGACGCCGCCGCCGCCGGACGCCCGGCGGCGGTATACTCCCGCCACCAGCGACGGGAGGGCCGCAGCGTGCACCAGGGACAAGGACCGAGTATCTCCCCGGACGTCGTCACCAGCGCCGTCTGGGACGCCGTCAAAGAACTGCCGGGGGTCGCCGACCTCTACCGCAACCCGCTGCAGACGCTGGGCGAACGCGTCCATCTGGAGCGGCACGGCCCGGCGCGCCTCGACAACGACGAAGAAGGACCGCTGCTGGAGATCCACCTCGTCGCCCACGCCGGCGCGGACCTGGTCGCCGTCGGCGAAGCGGCGGCTCGCGCCGGCGCCACCTACCTCACGCGCACCACCGGCAATCCCATCACCCGCGTCGAGGTGCACATCGACGACATCGCCGACCCGTCAGAGTGAGGGCCATCGATCTGAACGCGGCGACCAGGGACCTGCTGGCGCCCTGCTGCGCCACCTGCGCGTGGTGGCTGACCCGCCCGGGCGTCGAGGCCGGTCCCGGCCTGCGCCCCGAGTGGGAGCGCGAGGCCGAGAGCGAGGCCGGCTTCTTCGGACGGGCGCTACTCGACGGCGACGCGGTGATCGGCTGGATGCACACCGCCGCCTCGCGTCTGACACCGCGCGCGCGCTGTCTGCCGGCCGGTCCGGCGTCGGCCGACGCGTATCTCCTCACCTGTGCCTACTTCTACGACGAGGAGTACCTTCACGGGTTCCGCCTTCTGCTGCAGGAGCTGGAGGCCGCCCTCAAGCTGCGCAAGGTCGCGGCGCTCGAGGCCTTCGGCCTGCGTCACGTCGGCGACGACCACGCCTTTCGCGGCTACCTGACCCACCTCAACCTGTTCAACCCGGACGTGCTCGAGGGCGGCGGGTTCCGGCGTGTGCAGGAGAAGGGCGACGTCGCCCGCTTCCGCCTCGATCTCGCAGCGCTCATCGAGGCGCCGCGTCACAGCGCGGCCTGGGACCGCCTCGAGGCGCCCGCGGGCACGCAACCCGTCTGACCGGCCGGCGTCGACCCCCCGCTACCGATACAGCCTCGGGAGGCGCTGCTTCCAGTCCTCAGGTACGACTGCCTCGAGGGCGTCGTCCAGGGTCACGATGCCGAGAAGGTGGCGGTCGCCGTCGACGACCGGCAGGGCGAGGAGGTCATACTTGGTCATGACGCGCCCGACCTCCTCCTCGTCCACGTGGGCCTCGACCTGCACGACGTCGTCCTCCATGAAGGCGGTCATCCGGTCGTCGGGCGCGGCCAGGACCAGGTCGCGCAGGCTGACGACCCCGACCAGCCGCTCCTCCTGATCCACGACGTAGAGGTACGTCATCATGTGCTGCTCGGGCCGCTCGCGGCGGATCCAGTCCAGCGCCTTGCCGGCCGTGGCCTTGCTCGGCAGCATGACGAAGTCGGTCGTCATGAGCGAGCCGGCGGTGTGCTCGGGGTGGCTGGCGAGCCGGCGCAGGTCCTGCTCGCGCTGGTCGGGCAGGAGCGCCAGCAGCTCCTGCGCCAGCGAGTCCGGCAGCTCGCTGACGATGTCCGCCGCCTCGTCGGCCTCGATGCGCTCGAGCACCTGGGCGGCCCGCGCCAGCGGCATCTCCTGCAGGGAGGCGCTGCGCAGATCCTCTTCCATCTCCTGCAGGGTGTCGGCGGCGAGGCCCGCGTTGAGAGCGGCGAGCACCGCCGCCCGCTCACGCGGACCGACCTGCCCGATGATGTCGGCGATGTCGGCCGGGTGCAGCTCCGCCAGCTCGCCGAAGGCCTCGACGAAGTTGAGGCGCGAGAGGCGCAGGGCGATGAGGTTCACATCGCCCCACGGCACGAAGTCGCCGCTCTTCTTCGGGAGGCGGCGGGAGAGGAAGCCGAGCCCGAAGCGCCGCGCCAGCGCGGCCGAGCCGGCGTCGACGCCGGCGACGACGAGATGGTCCTCGGCCGGCGTCAGCACGACGTCCTGCACGCGCACGAACGCCCGCCGGCGCATGTCGAGCACCTGGTTGTCGAGCAGAGCGTCGACGAGTGAGAGCTCGTCCGGTCGCAGCGAGGCGGCCTTGACCGCCTCGAGAGGCACGCCGAGCAGCAGGCGCTCGCCGTCGACGTCGATCTCTCCGACCTGTCCCCAGGACGCGGCGAGCTGCCCTTCCCCGTGCTCGATGAAGAAGGCCGTGACGACGGGGGGATCCACCGCGGTGTTGGCGACCACGTCGACGAGTTCGCCGACCGAGGCTCCGCCGGCGTCGAAGACCTTCATGCCGTCGAGCTCGGAGAGCGCGAGCGATCCGGGGGTCTCGTCCATGAGGGGGATGCACATCCTTTCCCGAGCGGGGGCCCGGCGAGGATACTCACGTGTCCGCGTGACCGTCAACGTGCGACGGGTGAGGAGTGCGCACCGCGGGTCGCGCGGAGGTACTCGAACGATGGTGTTCGTAGGCTGCCGGTGAGATATAGTCTCGCGGTCAACCATCCCGACCCCGAAGGAGGACGAGGTCTCAATGGCAGCCGCAGAAGCCGTCTCGGGCAACGCCCTGGAGCGGTTCTTCAAGTTCAAGCAGTGGGATACGTCGATCAAGCGCGACACGCTCGCCGGGCTCGCGACCTTCATGGTCATGGCCTACATCATCTTCGTGAACCCGAACATCCTGGGGCTGGGCGGCGCTCCCGAGGGTCTCCCGTTCGCCGCCGCGCTCACCTCGACGTGTCTGGTCGCCGGCGTGATGACCATCCTCATGGGGCTGGTCACCAACCGCGCCTATGCCATCGCGCCCGGCATGGGCCTCAACGCAGTCGTGGCGTTCAGCCTCGTGCTCGGCCAGGGGCTCACCATGGAGAACGCCATGGGCCTCATCGTCCTCGAGGGCGTCGCCATCACCGTGCTCGTCATCACCGGCTTCAGGGAGGCGATCTTCAAGGCCATCCCGATCGAGCTCAAGAAGGCCATCGTCGTCGGCATCGGCTTCTTCATCCTCTTCATCGGGCTCGTCGACGGCGGCCTCATCAACGTGAACGGCGGCACTCCCGTCGGGCTCGTCGAGCTCGGCAACGTGCCCAGCGTGCCCATCGCCGTCACGGTGTTCGCCCTCGTCGCGACCATCGTCATGCTGGCGCTGCGCTGGCGCGCCGCGATCCTGCTCGGCATCGTCTTCGCGACGGTGTTCGCCATCATCATGAACTACGCCTGGGGTCAGGACGCCGGCTTCCTGCCGGGTCAGGCCGTGATCCCCACGGACGTCGTGGCGATGCCCGACTTCAGCCTCGTCGGCGCGTTCGACATGGGCGCCTTCGCCAAACTCGGGGTCACCGCCGCCATCCTCTGGGTCTTCAGCCTCATGCTGAGCGACTTCTTCGACACCATGGGAACGCTCGTCGGCGTCGGCGGACAGGCGGGCTACCTTGACGAGAAGGGCGATCTGCCCCAGGTCAACCGCCCGCTGCTCGTCGACTCCATCGCCGCGGCGGCAGGCGGCGCCGTGAGCGCCTCGTCGGCGACCACGTACATCGAGTCCGGCGCCGGCGTAGCCCAGGGCGGCCGGACTGGCTGGGTGGCGATCGTCGTCGGCGTGCTCTTCCTGGCGGCGATGTTCTTCTCACCGATCTTCGGCGTCGTGCCGGGTCAGGCGACTGCAGCCGCACTGGTGATCGTCGGCTACCTGATGATGGCCACGCTCACGAAAGCCGAGAGCGAGGCCGACCACGACACCAAGGAGCCCAAAGCCGGCATCGACTTCGGCAACCTGGCGTTCGGTCTGCCGGCAGTGCTGATCATCACGATCATGCCGCTCACCTACAGCATCACCAACGGCATCGGGGCCGGCTTCATCGCCTACACGCTCATCCGCGTGGTGCAGGGCAAGTCCCGTGAGGTCAGCTGGATGCTCTGGGTGGCGTCGGCCGCCTTCCTCCTCTACTTCATCTTCCCGTGGCTCCAGTCTCAGGGCTGGGTCTGAGCACCACGGCGAAGCGGCCCCGGCCGCGCGTCTGATGACGAGGGGCGGGCCGCCGGAAGGCGGCCCGCCCCTTCTGCTATCCTTGCCGCCGGCATGGCCGTCTTCCTCCTCATCATCGCGCTCGTCATCATCCTCGCGTCCGCGGAGCTGTTCACCAACGGCGTCGAGTGGCTCGGGCGCCGCTACGAGCTCGGCGAAGGCGCCGTGGGCAGCGTGCTGGCCGCCGTGGGGACCGCCCTGCCGGAGACGCTGATCCCCATCATCGCCATCGTCTTCACCGGCGGCGCCGCGGCCGACGACATCGGCATCGGCGCGATCCTGGGGGCGCCCTTCATGCTCGCCACCCTCGCGATGGTCGTCACGGCGACCGCCGTGGTCGTCTTCGCCTGGCGCGGCCGCCGCACGCGGGAGATCACCATCAACGAGGAGGTGATGCGGCGCGACCTCAGCCACTTCCTCATCGCCTACGCGCTCGCGTTGACGGCCGGGCTCCTCGACGTGCCGGCGCTGCACTACGTGCTCGCCGGCGCCCTCCTCGTCTTCTACGGCTACTACGTGTGGGAGACGCTGCGCAGCGAGGGCGACCTCGGCGACGACACCAGGCCGCTGTACTTCCACCGCCACCCTGAGATGCCCCACCGACACCGGATCTTCCTGCAGATCGGCCTGGCCCTCGCGGGCATCGTCGTCGGCGCCGAGATCTTCGTGCGCGAGGTGGAGGTGCTCAGCGAGACCCTCGGGGTCGCGCCGCTCGTGCTGTCACTGCTCATCACGCCGATCGCGACGGAGCTCCCGGAGAAGTTCAACTCCGTGCTCTGGATACGTCGGCGCAAGGACACCCTGGCGCTCGGCAACATCACGGGGGCCATGGTGTTCCAGAGCACCTTTCCCGTGTCGATCGGGCTCCTGTTCACCACCTGGCGCCTCGACCGTCCGTCGCTTGTCGCCGGCGCGCTGGCGCTCGTCAGCGGGACGGTCTTCTACCTGACGCTGCGCCGTCGGCACTCGCTCACGTGGTGGTCGCTCGGCGGCGCCGGATCGCTGTACTTCGCCTATCTGATCTACGTGTTCGCCATCGCGTGACCACCCGGCCGGCGGCCGGGGACGGAGTCACTTCGCGATCACGAGCGTGACCGTCGAGCCCGGGGGCACGGTGACGCCCGCGTCCGGCTGGACGCCCACCACCGTGCCGGGGGGCTGGCCGGTCCCCGCCTTCTGCTTGAAGGCGACCGTCAGCCCTGCGGCGCTCACCTGTGCTGCCGCGGCGGTCGCGTCCATGCCGTAGACGTTGGGCACCGCGACGCCGGCGGGACTGGGGCTCGCGGTCGGCGACGGCGAGCCGCTGGAGACCACGATGCTCACGGCCGAGCCCTTGTCTACCTTCTCGCCGGCGGGCGGGTCCTGCCTGATCACCGAGCCCGCCGGCACCGTCGTGCTCGTCTCCGTGCCGACGGCGCCGACCACGAGACCGGCGTCCGCCAGCTTCAGCTCCGCTTCTGCCTGGGTCAGGTTGGCGAGATCCGGGACGGTCGCCTGCGGGACGCCGGTGCTCACCCAGTAGGTCACCGTATCGCCGCGCCCGACGTCCGATCCGGCGGGCGGGTCCTGCCTGAAGACCTGGCCCTTCTCGACGGCCCCCGACTTGCCCTTCTTCTCCGTACCCTGCAGGTCGTTCTGCGACAGCCAGTCGTCAACCTCCGCGGCCGTCCAGCCCTTGAAGTCGGCGAGCGTCACCGTCTCGCTCCCCTTGCTCACCCAGACGTCGACCGTGTCGCCTTCCTTCAGCTTCGTTCCGCCCGGAGGCGACTGCCGGCTCACGAATCCCTCGGCCACGCGGTCGGAGTACTCCTCCTTGACGCTCGCCGTGAACCCCTTCTGCTCCAGGGCCTTCACCGCCGAGGCCTTGCTCTGCCCGACCAGGTTGGGCACGGTCACCTTGTTGCCGCTCATGGTCCACCAGAGACCCACGGCGACGGCGGCGATGATGGCCAGGAGCAGGATCGCGAGCACCAACGGCCACCTCGACTTCTTGCGCCGCGGCGTCAGCGGCTGATCGAGCACCGACGTGGTGCCGGCGGCCGTCATGGCCGCGGCGGCGCCCATGACACGCGTGCGCTCGCCGCCGGCGTCGAAGGCGGCCGCCTGGACCGGGCCGCCTTCCTTGGCGGCCCGCAGGTCGCGCGCGAACTCCGCCGCGGACTGATAGCGATCGGCTGGGTCCTTTGCCATGGCTTTGAGCACGATCTGGTTGAGGGCATACGGCATGCCCGGAACGAGCTCGGCCGGCTCCGCCGGGACTTCGTTGACATGCTTGAGAGCGACGGTGACCGCGCTGTCGCCCTTGAACGGCACCGTGCCGGTGAGCATCTCGTAGAGCACGACGCCCACCGAGTACAGGTCCGACCGCTCGTCGACCTGATACCCCTTCGCCTGCTCCGGGGCGAGGTACTGGGCGGTCCCGAGGATGGAGCCGGCCTCGGTCATGCCGGAGTCGCCGGCGCGCGCGATGCCGAAGTCCATCACCTTGATCGTGCCGTCGCGGTCGATCATCACGTTCTGGGGCTTGATGTCGCGGTGCACGATGCCGCTGCGGTGGGCGAACTCGACCGCGGCCAGAAGCTGCATCCCCACGGCGACGGCCTCGTTGCCGCTCAACCGTCCGCGCCGGCGGATGAGGTCCTTGAGGGTCTCGCCCTCCACGTACTCCATGACGATGTAGTACGTGCCGCCGACCTCGCCCCAGTCGTAGATGCTGACGAGATTCTGCTGGTTGAGCCCGGCGGCGGCCTTGGCCTCGCGGCGGAAGCGCTCCACGAAGGTCGGATCGTCGAGGTAGCGCTGCAGGAGGACCTTGACGGCGACGTGCCGTCCGAGAGTGAGGTCCTCGCACAGGTAGACGTCGGCCATGCCGCCCCCGCCGAGCTTGCGCACCACGCGGTATCGGCCGCCGACCAGCTGTTCTGGCTGGAACACGTCACTCACGTCCGTTTTCCCTTCTCCGTCGTCTTCATGGTTACGACCGCCGGCGCACGGTCCCTGCCCGCTAGGGCAGGGCGGGCTGCGCCAGGGCGCTCCTGATGACCTCGGCGGCGAGCGGCGCCGCCGCCTCGCCGCCGGTCGACTGCGTGTCCTCGATGACCACCGCGACGGCGACCTGCGGGTCGTCGGCGGGCGCGAAGCCGATGAACCAGGCCAGATTGCTGCCGTCACCCTTCTCGGCGGTACCGGTCTTGCCGGCGACCTGGATGCCCTCGAGAGCGGCGGCCGTGCCGGTGCCGGCGTTCACGACCTCCTGCATCATCACGCTGAGCTCGCCGGCGGTCAGTGGCTTCATGGCGACCAGCCATTGCTGCGGCTGCGCTTCACGCACCACCTCACCGGTAGCCGTGACGACCTCCTGCAGATAGTACGGCTTCATCACGCGTCCGCCGTTGGCCACGCCGGCGGCCACGAGCGCCATCTGCAGCGGTGTCGCCAGGACCTTCTCCTGGCCGCACGCCGCCCAGGCGACGTCGAGGGGGTCCATGAACGCGCCCGGAGGGAGCAGTCCTCTCTTGCCGTAGCGGCCGCTGGGGACCACCTCTCCCGCAGGCAGCTCGAGCGGCGGCGTCTGGTAGAAGCCGTACCTCTGCATGCCGGCGACCAGCCGCTTGCGGCCGAGCAGGTTGCCGACCTTGGCGAAGGTCGTGTTGATCGAGAGGGTGAGCGCCGTCGTGAGGTCGTTGGTGCCGTAGACGGCGCCGCCGTAGTTGGTGACCTTGCCCCCGAACACCACGTACGTGCCGGTGTCGACGAACTCGGTCTCGGGAGTGACCTTGCCACTGTCGAGCCCTGCGGAGGCGGTGACGACCTTGAAGGCCGAACCGGGCACGTAGAGGCCCTGGGTCGGCCGGTTGAGGAGCGGCGCCGTCGGGTCGGAGCTCAGACGCGGCCAGCGGTCCTCGAGATAGCCAGGCTCGAAGCTCGGAGCGGAGGCCGATGCGATCAGCGCACCCGTCTTCGGATCGAGCACGACGATCGCGCCCTTCTGCCCGCGCAGCTCCTGCTGGGCGACCTTCTGCACCGCCGGCACGAGGGTGAGCCTGATGTCCGCACCCTTGGGTCGGCGACCGAGCACCTTGTCGACCCACGACTGCACGCCCAGGTCCGTGGCCCGGCCGGTCAGCTCGTCGTTGAGCTGGGCCTCGATGCCGCTGCGCCCGTAGCGCACCGAGTCGTAGCCGAGGAGCTGCGGCGCGAAAGCACCGCGCGGATACTCCCGGTAGTAGTAGCCGGAGCGCCGTTCCGTGCCCGCCACCACCGAGCCGTCGTAGCCCAGGATGTCGCCGCGCTTGATCCTCATCTCCTTGGCGATGCTGCGCTTGTTCTCAGGACGGTCCCGGAACCACTCGGCACGGACCGTCATGATCCACGTGAGGTTGATGATGAGAGCGACGAAGAGCACCGCGGTGATGACGAACACCTTGGACATGGCCCTGTTCACGCGCTACCCCCTCTCCGCCAGACGACGTCGCTCCAGCTCGCTGCCGCCGCGGATGATGTTGGTGCGGTTGGACACCATGAGCAGGAGCGCCACGAGCATGAGGTTCGCGGTGATCGAGCTGCCCCCATAGCTGACGAACGGGAGCGTGATGCCGGTGAGCGGTATGAGGCGCGTGACACCGCCGATGATGATGAACGTCTGGAGGGCGAACGCCGTCGCGAGGCCGGCGGCCAGGAGCTTGGAGAAGCCGTCCGGGGCGTAGACGGCGATGCGGAAGCCGCGCCACACGAAGAGCAGGTAGAGGAGGACGATGCCGGCGGCGCCGAGCAGGCCCATCTCGTTGGCGATCGCCGTGAAGATGAAGTCGGTCTGCAGGTCGGGAACCACGGGCTGGTGGTTGGCGAACAGCAGGTACCCGCGTCCGAAGCCGGCGCCGATGACGCCGCCGTCGGCGATCGTGAAGAGAGACTGCAGCAGCTGGTAGCCGGTCGTCGCCGCGTACGGCCACGGGTCCAGCCACACGGTGAAGCGGTCCTGCACGTGCGGGACGACGGCGAGCGCGATGGCGCCGGCGGCGGCGAAGAGGCCCACGCCGGCGACGACGTAGACGACCCGCGCCGTAGCCATGTACATGAGCCCTACGAAGATGGACATGAAGAGCAGGGCCATGCCGAAGTCCTTCATGAAGACGAGCATGGCCAGGGAGAGCACCCACATGACGAGCAACGGCCCGAAGTACTTGAAGGCAGGCACCGGCACGCCGAGGACGTGCCGCTGCGGCACCGAGAGCATGACCTTCTTGTCGTCGAGATAGCCGGCGAGGAAGATCACGATCGCGAGCTTGGCGAACTCCGAAGGCTGGATGCTGAACCCAAAGGCGTGGATCCAGAGCTTGGCGCCGTTGATGGTCGTTCCCAGCACGATGGTGACCACGAGCAGCACGAGCCCCACGGCGCCGATGAGATAGCGATACCGGTCGAGCTTCATGTGGTCGCGGACGATGAGCACGGTGAGGATGAAGAGCCCCGCACCGACGAGCAGCCACTGACCCTGGGTGAGCGCCAGGGTCGGCTTGATGCGGAAGATCTCAGTGAGCCCGATGGCCGCGAGAAGCGCCGTGATGGGCAGCAGGAACGGGTCGGCCTGCGGCAGGAACAGGCGCTCCACCACGTGCAGGAGCAGGAAGATCCCGACGAAGATGAGCCCGTACACGATCGAGACGCTGTTGATCTCGCGGAAGCGACCCGCGTAGACGGAGACGTAGGCCATCGTGCTGACCGCGCCGGCCAGCACAAGGAAGACGAGCTCGAGATTGCGCCGGCTCACGGCCACATCCCGAGCTTGTCGGCCACATCGAAGGCGCTCGTCCTGTCGCGGAGCCGCTGCTCGTCGACGAGCGTGCGCGCCGACGGCGATAGCGAGTCGTAGGAGACGACGCTGCGCCGGTACACGGCGTGCAGCGGGACCGGGCCGATCTCGACCGGCACGCCGCTGTAGATCGCCAGGCGACCGTCGTCGACGCCGATGAAGAACAGCGTGCTGAGGAAGAACGCTCCGGCGGCCGCGGCGGCGGCGATCAGCGCGAGGACCGCAGCGACCACACCGAGACGGCGCACCGAGCGGCGGCGCGACGCCTCGGTCGCCGCCGTGGCGGCGTCCCCGGCGGCGCCGGATTGCTCCGCGTGCAGCGCGGCGGCCGTCGCGGCCAGCGCGTCGGCGGCGTCGCCGGCCGGCTTCGGCGCCTCGGAATCGTCGTCCGCCGCAACGACGAACGGGAGCTCGGCCGTGTCGTCGTCGGTGTCGACGGCTTCGACGAGCGTGACCTCGTCGTCACCGGGGATGGCTTCGTCGAAGCGCACGACGACGGCGGTGATGTTGTCCGGACCGCCGAGACGCCGCGCCTCCAGGACCAGGCGCTCGGCGGCCTGCTGCGGGTCGCTGCGCGTGAGCGCGAGCCGTAGCGCGTCGCCGGCCACCGGACCGCTCAGCCCGTCGCTGCAGAGCAGGATGACGTCGCCGGGCAGCAGGTCGACGGTGAACTCGTCGATCTTCGCGGTCGCTTCCGTGCCCAGGGCGCGACTGAGGATGCTGCGATGCGGATGCACGGCCGCCTCATCCGGCGTGAGGCGGCCGTCGCGGACCATCTCGCCGACCAGCGAGTGGTCGTCGCTCACCTGGCCGAGCTCGCCGTCGCGGAGCAGATAGGCGCGGCTGTCGCCGATGTGGACGAAGTGTGCCGCGCGCCCGTCGACCACGAAGGCGGTGAGCGTGGTGCCCATGCCGGTCTGCTCGGGATTCTCGCCGGCTCGCCGGAAGACGGCTGTGTTGGCGGCCTCCGCAGCCTCGAGCAGCGGGCGCGCCGCGGCGACCTCGGCGGCGAGGGTCTCGGCGGCGAGGCCGCTCGCCACCTCGCCCGCGCTGGCCCCCCCCATCCCGTCGCAGACGACATAGAGGGGCGGCCGGACGACGAAGGTGTCCTCGTTGGTCTTGCGGTGCAGCCCGATATCGGTGAGGGCGCCGTGTCTGGCGACGAGCGTCACCGGGCGCTCACTCCTCGTAGCGGAAGGTCGTCTCGCCGATGCGCAGCCGGGAGTCCAGCTTGAGCTGCGCCTCCCCGACCACCGGCTTCTCGTTGACGAAGGTCCCGTTGGTGCTGCCGAGGTCCTCGACGTAGTAGAACTGGCCCCGCGGCACGAGACGGGCGTGCGTGCTGGACACGAACTGCTCGTCGAGGATGATGTCGCTGGTCGAGGCGCGTCCGACGTTGATCCAGCCCTCGAGGGGGAAGACGACGCCGACCGGCACGATGGGGCTCTCTTCCACGATGAGCCGCGGATCGATGTGCGCCGAGAAGTCCATCTTCTGCCCGTCCATCGTGCGCTCGACCTGCCGATCCTGGCGGCGCTGCTGGCGCTCGGCCGGCGTGAAGACGGGCGAGAGCCGGTCGCCGGCCGGCAGGGCCACGTCCGCCGCGGCTGCGGGCGAGGCGGAGCCGTCGCCGCGCACGCTCTGCACCGCCGTCTTCACGACCTGCCAGATGAACAGGTAGAGAAGGACGAGGATGCCGATCTTGAGGACGAGAAGCACGATGTCGATCATGGGACTCTCCCGCGCCGCTCAAGCCCGCAGGCGGCCGGCGCCGTGGTCACCGGGGCCGCCCGATCAGGGCTGCCTCTCGAACAGAAGCTCCGTGGTGCCGAGCTCGATGCGGTCGCCGTGCTGCAGCACGACCTGCTTGACGTCGCGCCGGTTGAGTCGGGTGCCGTTCGTGGAGCCGAGATCGAGCAGCATGAACCCGTCGCCCTGACGGCGGATCTCGGCGTGCTGTCGGGAGACGTTGGGGTCCGTGAGCACGATGTCGCAGCGTCGGCTGCGGCCGATGACCGTGACCGCCTCGCTCAGGGTGTAGTCGCCCTGGCGGCCGCGCAGCACGGCGCGCGCCGAGGCGGCGCGGGCGGGCGCCGCGGCGGGCGCGGCGGCCGCGGGCGGCTCCTGATACAGCACGGTCTGGTCGATCACCGCCCCGGGGGCGGCGGCGGCGGCCGGCGGCGGCGCGAGGGAGAAGTCCGCGACCGGCATCTCGGCCGGCGCGCTCACGGTGCGCGTCGCGATGCCGAACTCGCCCACGCGCAGATCGTCGTCGCGATGAAGCTCGATACGCGGCGGCGCGACGAGGGTCCAGCCCTCGCGCCGCGCGAACGCGGTCACGTAGTTGGCGAGCTCGGTCTTGAGCGAATCCTCGAAGGAGGCGAGATGGTCGTGGTCTTCCGTGCCCAGATACACGTCGAACTCGTTGGGCACGTAGACGTTGGACACCCCGACCGTCTTGTGCTCGCCCATCTCCTTGGCCAGCTTGTGTGCCAGCTCGACGGGCTGCACGCTCGACTTGAACGCGCGCCCGAAGCCGCCTTCGACGAGTCCCTCGAGCTTGTTATTCGCCTTCCTGAAGATCCCCATCGTCGCCTTCCTCCGGCGCTGCTCCGGTCGTCAGGACCAGCGGCAAGAGTATCACGGCGGCAGGCAGCGCCACACTCCAGACCAGGGGCCACAGGCTCGCCGGATAGTCCCACACGACGACCGGCACGATGCGATAGGCGGCGAAGACGGCAGCGAAGGCGACGGACCAGACCCAGAGGCGCGCCTCGAGACGCCGGCGTGTCAGCGCATACCCCAGCGCCGCCGCCAGCCCTGCCCAGAGACCGGCCTGCAGAAGCGTCTGCGTCGCCAGCGCGTGGACCAGCAGGCGGCCGACGGCGGTGAACGGGTCGCCGGCCGCGGCGAGCTCCTCGCTCAGGCGCCAGCGCGGCTGCTCGAGCGTGAAGGGGCCTCGCGGCGACCGCACCAGCAGCAGATAGACGACCGTGGCGGCGCCGGCCCAGGCGGCGGTGAGCGGGCCGCGCACGCGGCCCAGCAACGCCGCCGCCGCCGGCGCCAGCAAGGTGAGGTACAGCGGCGTCAGCACGAGGGCCAGCGCGGGCCACACGGCCATGACGGGCCGCGCGCGCGTGAGCAGGAAGAGCGCCACCGCGAAGACCAGATAGGCGGCGCCCAGACTGAGTGAGACGTTGAAGACCGGGAAGGCGAGCATGCCGAGCAGCCATGCGAGACCCGCCTGCGGCACGACCGCCCAGACGGCGGCGCTGAGGGCGACCAGCGGCAGCGTCCAGCCCGCAGGGTAGGCCGGCAGCGCGCCCAGCACGACGCCGGCGGTGACGGCGGAGAGCGCCGAGCCGCCGGCCCGCTCCACGGTCTCGCCCGCCCTGCCGAGAGGACGCACGAGCCGCTGCGCCTTCTGGAGGCGACGGGCCTGCAGACGGCCGCTGCGGAGCAGCGTGTCCAGCGCGTCGCTGAGGTCGGCCGCGGTCGGGCGGTCGGCGGGTCGCGACGCGCAGGCCGTGTCGATCAGCGCGACAAGGTCGTCGTCCAGCCCCGGCCGCAGATCGGCGAGCGACGGCAGCCGCGCCCCGGCGACGTTCGAGAGCGTCTCCGCCGGCGTGTCGCCGCGCAGCGGGTGCGCCCCGGCGAGCAGCTCGTAGAGGACCATGCCGGCGGAGTACACGTCGCTCGGCGGCTGCACGCGCCGGCCGGCCGCCTGTTCGGGCGACATGTAGGCGACGGTGCCGATCACATCGCCGTCGCCGGTGAGCGTGTCCGAGTCCATGACGCGGGCGATGCCGAAGTCCATCACCTTGACGTGCCCGTCGTCGCCGAGCATCACGTTCTGCGGCTTCACGTCGCGGTGTACGATGCCCTGGCTGTGAGCATAGGCGAGCGCGTCGAGGAGCTCGACGCCGACGGCGACGACGTCCCCGTCGCCGAGCTCCTCGCCGAGCCTGTCCAGGGACTCGCCGCGCACCAGCTCCCAGACGAGGATGCTGCGCTCACCGTCGGCGAACCAGTCGTACAGCGCCACGATGTTGGGATGCGAGAGGGTCGCGGCCGCCTCGACCTCGCGCACCACGCGGGCATTGATCGAGCGCCCGTCGTTCACGATCTTGAGCGCCACGGGCTCGTCCAGCGTGAGATCGAGGGCCTCGTAGACCTCCGCGAAACCGCCGCTGCCGATCCGGCCGACCAGCTCATAGCGGTCGCGCCAGTCTGCGTAATAGGGGGCGGTGCTCTGAGCGGCGACGGACATGGGGACTCGCTTCGCGTCCTGCGTTTGCTGGATATTCGGTATGGTACAATCCGAACCCTGTAAGAGATGGGCGAGTGGCGGAATTGGCAGACGCGCTAGGTTCAGGGTCTAGTGAGCTTACGCTCGTGGGGGTTCAAGTCCCCCCTCGCCCACCAAGCGCCCGAGCAAGGGGGGGTCCGCGGCGTGGATTTCTTCGACGACGAGACCAGTCGGGCGCCAGCTGACGCGGGCGGCCCGCCCTCGGCTCCTCCTCCTCGCCGTCGACCCGACCGCCGCCGCACCCGCATCCAGCGTCTCGCGATCCTCGCGCTCGTCCTCTTCGTCGTCGTCTTCGCGATCGCCTGGTGGGCTCGCAGCTGTCAGCACAATCGCAAGGTCGACACGTACCGCACCTACTTCGACGGCGTCGCCACAGCGATCGGCGACTCCGACGCCCTGGGCAAACAGGTCAGCAGCATCATGAAGGACCCCGCCAAGCTGTCGCGCAAGGACCTCATCGCCAAGCTGGGCCAGCTGAGCGACCGACAGGAGGAGATCGCCGTGCGCGCCGGCCGTCTCGAGCCTCCGGGTACGCTCGAGAGCGAGCAGGACGCCTTCGCCAGTGGGATGCGTGTCCGCCAGGCGGGGTTCGAGCAGTTCGAGGCGCTCATGGGCGCCGCCCTCGCGAACAAGAAGGTCGGACCCAACAAGATCGCGGCGCTCGACGGCTATTTCAGCGGACCCGACGCGTACTACGGCCTCCTCGTCTACCTCCCGTCTCGTCAGACCATGAGCGACGAAGGCGTGAGCGGCGTGGCCGTGCCCACCTCGACCTACTACCTCACCTGGAAGGCGCTCGACCCGCTCGTCGTGGCGACCGCGCTCGAGAGCGTCGGCAAATCGTCCAAGCTCACCGGCATCCACGGCGTCGGCCTTCTGGGAGTGACCGCGAAGGGCAGCTCCGGCACCGTCGAGCTGGTCAAGGGCAAGACGACCGATGTCCCGGCGTCCGCGGACCTGGCTTTCGTCGTCCAGGTCATGAACCAGGGCAGCGTCGCCGAGAGCGACGTGCCGGTGACGGCGACGCTGACCGTCCCGGGCGGGGACCCGATCAAGAAGGAAGCGTCGATCGCCACCATCGCCCCCGGTAAGACCCAGGAGGTCACCATCACCGGGTTCGCCATCCCCGAGGAGGCCCTGAGCAAGGTCTGCACGCTCAAGGTGGTCGCGGGTCCGGTCAAGGGCGAGCGCATCGAGACCAACAACAAGGCCCAGTTCGAACTCGTGCTGCAGCTCAAGTAGGCTGGGGCGGCATGCAGACCCTGCGCGACATCGCCCCATACGTGGCGCTGGCGAGCGCCGCCCTCTCGCTGGTGCTCCTCATCCTCGTCGTGGTGCTCACCGTCAGAGTCGGGCGCCTGCGCCGCGCGCAGAGCGTCGTGCTCGGCCACCACGAGCAGCGCGACATCGTCGCGCACACCGAGGACCTCGACGGCCAGGTGCGCAACCTTCGCGAGGCCGTCGAGATCCTCACCGACCAGCTCGACGGCCAGAAGCGGCACCTGGACCACGCGCTCACCAATCGCGCCATCATCCGCTACGACGCCTTCCGCGACGCCGGCGGCGAGCAGAGCGCCTCGTTCGCGTTGCTGGACGAGTACCGGTCCGGCGTCGTCTTCAGCGCGATCGCCGCCAGGGATTTCGCGCGCATCTACGTCAAGCACCTCCAGGAGGGCGTCGCCGACCGCGACCTCTCGCCGGAGGAGGCCAAGGCCGTCGCCGCCGCCGTCCCGCGGCCGCTCCTCGCCGGAGAAGAAGGCCCGCGCGCAGCGCGGGCCCCCATGCCCGAGCGCACGCCGCGCGAGGGCCTGGGCGACGGCCAGCCCGAGCGCGACGAGCCCGACGCCGCACCGCCGGCGTCGCCGGCGGAGGCGGCCGCGGCGTTCGAAGCGCTTCGCGAGGCCGTCGAGGCCGTCGAGCCCGTCACGCCGGCGGCGCGGCCGGACGAGCCGGTGGCAGGCGGGCCGCAATCGGACGACACGGACGACTTCACCTGGGAGCCGCCTCCCGGAGGACCTCCCCAGGGCGAAGCTCCCGCCGGCCGCTGACGCGACCCGCGACTCGCCTCGCCACGCAAGACCCTATCCGCGCCCACCCTCCGGGCTCGACGCACGGGCGCGCCCGCCTCTCCACGGTTCACCGCAGGCGCAGCGCGTGGTCTGATAGCCTAGCGCGTACCGGCTCATCGGCGGATGGAGAGGAGACCCCGGTGTGACACAGGGTGGCGACAGGGTGGCGTTTCTGGGACCAGAGGGCACCTTCACCGAGGAGGCGCTTCTGGCGAACCCTCCCGAGGGCGGTCTGCACCCATTCCCCTATCCCTCCATCCGCGACGTGCTGCGCGCCGTCCAGGCCGGCGAGGTCCCGCTCGGGATCGTCGCCATCGAGAACGCCCTCGAAGGCTCGGTGCCGGTCACTCTGGACAGCCTCGCCTGGGGCTTCGACGACCTCCACATCGTGCGCGAGGTGACCCATCCCGTGCACCAGATGCTCATCACCAGGTCGGCCATCGGCTTGAACGAGATCACCAAGGTCATCAGCATCCCTCACGCCTACGGACAATGCCGCGACTTCATCCGTGCGCACCTCGGCAACGTCGAGCACGAGCCCACCGACTCCACCGCCGAGGCCGTGCGCCGGGTCAGCCGCGTCAACCGGCCGTGGGCGGCCGTGGGCACGCGACTCGCCGCGGAGATGTACGAGTGCCACATCGCCGCCGAGGACATCGAGGACGCCGAGGACAACCGCACGCGCTTCGTGTTCGTCGCGCGCGAGCCGGCGCCCCAGGACCTCGACGCGCGCTACAAGACGAGCATCGTGTGCGGCATCGACCAGGACGAGCCGGGCAGCCTGCTGCTCATCCTGAGCGAGTTCGCCTACCGCCACGTCAACCTGAACAAGGTGGAGTCGCGCCCGTCCAAGAAGGCGCTGGGGCACTACGTCTTCTTCATCGACGTCGACGGGAGCGTCGAGGACCAGGCCGTCGCACAGGCGCTCAAGTGCCTGGCCTGCAAGCTCCCGTGGCTCAAGGTCCTGGGGTCGTACCCGGCATGAGCGACGAGGCCGGCACAACCGTGACGGCCCACGACGGCGCCGCAGAGGAGCCGGCCGCGGCCGGCGCACCGGTCGAGGCGGCCGGGACCGAGGCCGTTGACGGCGCGCCGCCCGCCAGGGGCTCCTTCTTCGTCCGCCGAGTCACGGCGATGGCCGACTTCGAGCTCTTCTTCGTCTCTTCGGTCGCGACCATCCTCATCGTACGCGCCATTCTCGCCGCCACCGGCTGGCCGCAGCTGGGCGGCGGCAAGATCCACTTCGCGCATCTGCTCTGGGGCGGCATCGGCATGCTCCTCGCCTTCATCCTCTTCATGGCGATGCAGGGCCGCCTCTGGGAGTTCCTCGCGACCCTCTCCGCCGGCATCGGTTTCGGCCTCTTCCTTGACGAGCTCGGCAAGTTCATCACCTCCGACAACGACTACTTCTTCCAGCCGGCCGTCGCCATCATGTACGTCCTCTTCGTCGTGCTGTTCTTCGTGTTCCGCTGGCTCGGCCGGATGGACAAGATGGGGCCCGAGACCGCGCTGGTGAACTCGTTCGACTTCGCCAAAGAGGCGGTGATGCGTTCGATGAACGAGAGGGAGCGGGATGAGGCGCTCTACGTACTGGGCCGCGCCGACCAGTCCGACCCGATGGTGCAGGCGCTCACGGCGGTACTGCGCGACGTCGACGCGCCGCCGCCGCGGACCAACCTCGCCGCCAGGATCTGGGAGGGACTCCACTCCTGGTACCAGGCCCTCATCGCACGCCGCTGGTTCCGAGGGTTCGTCATGGGCTGGTTCATCGTCACGTCAGTCGTCGCGCTTCTGGGGCCGATCGCCTTGGGCGCGACGGTCGGGCAGTGGAGCCTCATGGACATGGGCGGAGTGATCGCCGGCACCGTCACCGGCATCTGTGTCGCCGTCGGCATCGTGCGCTGGCGCCGCTCCAAGCTCACCGCCTTCCGCTGGTTCGAACGCGGTGCACTGGTCGCGATCCTCGTCGGCGGCTTCTTCTCGTTCTACCAGGACCAGGTCACGGCCGTGTTCGGCCTGCTGTGGCTGCTTCTCACCCTGGCCGTCATCCGCGGCATGATCTCCGCCGAGCTCGCGAGCGAGGCGGCCCGTCCGCAGACCGCGTCTTCTGGAGGTGAACGTGGAGCGCATCAAGTGTGAGATCCGCGAGGCGGACCAGGACGACCGCGGGATGCTGATGCTCCTCGCGGAGGAGACTCTTCACCCGCTCGCCGTGGGCGCAGGCCACCCCGAGCGCTATCACGCCGGGGACATCGTCGGGCTGCTCGAACGGGCGCACATCCTGGTCGCCGAGTGCGGCAACGAACCCGCGGGCTTCGTCGCGCTCGAGACGGACGAGGACGCGCTCACCGTCCGCTGCATCTGCGTCAATCCGGGCTTCGAGGCGCAGGGCGTGGCCAACCAGCTGCTCGACTGGGCAGAGGGGCTGGCGATCGATCGTCGCCTCTCTCGGCTGGTCGCCTTCGTGCCGGCCGCGGACGCGCCCTCGCTCCATCTCTACCGCGGCCACGGCTTCGTCGGCGCGCCGGTCGACGAGGAGACCCTCGCACTCGAGAAGCGGCTGCCGGCTCTCCCGGACTGAGGCACGTGCGCATCTCGCTCATCGCCGTACCGTACGACCTGGGCCGCGCCGACGTGGGCAGCGGTCGCGGCCCCGGCGTCTACCTCAAGGCCGGAGCCGCGGAGTCGCTGCGGGCACGCGGTCACCACGTCGACGTCGCGACGGTGCGGCGTGAGACCCCGTTCGCAGACGAGCTCCAGGCGGTCCTGGCCGTGGACGACGCCGTCGCGTCGGCGGTCGAGGCGGCGGTCCGCGGCGACGCACTCCCCCTGGTGGTGGCCGGCAACTGCAACGCCGCCCTCGGCGTGCGCGCCGGGCTGCGGCGCGGGGAGGCGGCCGATACGGCTCTGGTGTGGCTGGACGCGCACGGCGACTTCAACACCCCGGCCACCACGGAGACCGGCTACCTCGACGGCATGCCGCTCGCGATGCTCTGCGGACGCGCCTACGGCAAGCAGGTCGCGAGCGTGCTCGGCGTCAGCCCTATCGACGAGGCGGTCGTACTGCACGCCGGCGGCCGCGAGCTGGATCACCAGGAGCAGGCCTCGCTCGCGGCGTCGGCGGTGCGCGTGGTGGAGGGTCGCGAGCTGCGCGACCGGGGACCGGCCGAGGCGCTCGCCCCTGCGCTCGACGCACTGGTCGCGGATCTGGCCGCGGCGGCGGGAGCAGGGCCGGACGCGCCGCCTGCCCACCTCCACATCGACCTCGACGTGCTGGATCCGGCGGCTGCGCCCGGAGTCACGTTCCCCTCGCCGCGAGGCCTCTCGGCAGGGCAGCTGCTGGAAGCGATCGACCTCGTGCGCGAGCGGTTCTCCCTGGCCGCCGTCACCGTGGCCTCGTTCACGCCCGAGCGAGACGACGCCGCCGGCACCACCCTGGCCGTGGGCCTCGCCGTCCTGCAGCGGGCGACGTCGGAGGCACGGGAGCGGCTGACGCGCTGAGCGCCCGAGGCGCCCCGCGGCCGGCGCTCAGGCGATGCGCGACGCGGCCGGTCCTCTCGTCCGCCGCCTCAGTGATAGATGTAGAGCGCCTCGCCCACCCACGAGTGGTCGTAGACCCAGTAGCAGGCCCAGATCGGTTCGCGGATGCAGCCGTGACTGGCCGGGTACGGCGGCACGGGCGCGTACCCGTGGATGGCGAAGTTGCCGACGAACCCCATGGTGCGCACCAGGATCCCGCCGTAGCCGGAGGTCGTGAAGGGGTACTTCGTCCGAATGCGGAAGCTGCCCTCCGGCGTGTTGCCGGTCGCGCCGGTGGACACGGCGATGAGGCCGACCACCTTGCCGTTCTTGACGATCATGAGGATCTGCCGGCCCTTGTCGACCTCGATGTGCGTCGACGGGCTGGAGCGGCGCGGCCTGATGGTCCTGGCGCCGTCGAGCCTGCGCCAGTTCGCGCTGTTGAACACATACGTGCGCGGCAGGCGGTAGGCCTTCTGGAAGGCCATCACGGAATCCTTGACCTGGGTGGTGAAGCGGCTGCCCATGCCGGGGATGCGGATCGCCAGCCGCCGGAGGCCGGTGAGCATGCCCCTCACGTAGGGGCCGGTGGCGCCCACCGCCAGCGTGCGCGTCCTGACCGACACCCTGGTCTCGACCGTGCGCGCCGCCAGCCCGCCGTCCGCGGGCAGGGCGAACGTCAGGGTGAAGCCGTCGACGCCGCGCAGCGGGATCAGGAAGACCGCGCGGCCGTCGCGCACGCGGGCGCTGTAGCGACCGACGACGACCCTGCGGTGGGTGACCTTGACCGTGACGACGCCGGCGTAGTCGGAGGGGGTGACCTTGACGACGAAGCGGGCGTTCAGGAACGGGACGAGGGCGCCGTGCGACACGCTGGCCTTGGGCTTGACCGCCAGCGCCCGCGGCTCGCTGACGACGGTGGGATCCGCGGAGAGAGCGGCGACCACGTCGCCGCTCAGGAGCGGCGCGAACGTGAGCTCGTAGGCGCCGGTCGCGTCGGTGAGGACCCTGCCGGCCTCGGCGCCGCCGATGGTGACCACGACCTCCTGAGCCTCGGCGGCCGGAGTGAGCGTGCCGGTCACGGTGACGGTGTCGCCGACGACGAGCGCGGCGCGTGAGAGGACGCAGGTGAGAGAGGCAGGCTCGGCCGCGACGCCGGGAGACGCGACCCCAGGCGCGGCCTCTGCCGCCGCGGGAGCAGGCGTCGAGGCGAACGCCGGCGCGGCCACCAGCAGGCAGATCGCGACGGCCAGCAGCGCGAACGTGAGGATCCGGTGATGGGAACGACGCGGGATGACCTGACGCATGGACCTGCTCCCTCCGTGGCACGACAGTGTGCGCTATCGCTGAGTACCAGCAGGGTAGCACGGGCGCGCGAGGAGGGTCGAGCCGGTTCGCGCCCGTGCGGCCGGCGCGGCGCACCGATGGCCGCGTCCGCCGGGATGCCGGTGAGATACCATGGGCGAGACTGACCGACACGACCACGAGGAGTCACGATGCTCGACGTGAAGATGGTGCGCGCCAACCCGGACGAGGTCCGCAGGGCCCTGGAACGGCGGGGCGACCCCACGTCGTCGCTGGACGAGTTCCTCGAGGTCGAGGAGCGGCGCCGGCAGCTGCTCACCGAAGTCGAGAGCCGGCGCGCCGAGCGCAAGAGGGCGAGCGACGAGATCGCCGCCGTCAAGAGGGCGGGCGGCGACGCCGACCAGGCGATCGCCGCCATGCGCGCGCTCGGCGACCAGATCAAGGAGCACGAGACGGCGCTCGACGAGACGGAGGAGCGCCTCAAGGTCATGCTCCTCGAGCTGCCCAACATCCCGCTGCCGGGCGTGCCCGACGGCGGCGAGGACGACTCCGTCGTCATCCGCACCGTCGGCACGCCGCGCGAGTTCGACTTCGAGCCCAAGGACCACCTCGACCTGGGGCTCGCCCTCGGCCTCATCGACATGGAGCGCGCGGCCAAGGTCAGCGGCTCACGCTTCGCCTACCTCAAGGGCGACCTCGTGATGCTGCAGTTCGCCCTCGTCAACTACGCGCTCACCGTCATCCAGAGCAAGGGCTTCCGCCCGGTGATCCCTCCCGTGCTCGTGCGCGAGGAGGCCATGTACGGCACCGGCTTCTTCCCCACCGACCGCGCCCAGGTCTACGAGACGGTGGACGGCGACTGCCTCGTGGGCACCAGTGAGGTGCCGCTGGCCGCGATGCACATGGAGGAGTTCCTCGACGAGGACGCGTTCCCGATCCGCTACGCAGGCTATTCGACCTGCTTCCGCCGCGAGGCCGGCGCCGCCGGCCGCGACACACGCGGCATCCTGCGCGTGCACCAGTTCGACAAGGTCGAGATGTTCAGCTTCTGCGCGCCGGAGCAGAGCGAGGCCGAGCACCAGGTGATCCTCTCGGCCGAGGAGGAGATCCTGCAGGGCCTCGGCATCCCCTACCAGGTCGTGAACATCGCCGCCGGCGACCTCGGCGCCCCGGCGGCGCAGAAGTTCGACTGCGAGGCGTGGCTCCCGGGCCAGCAGCGCTACCGGGAGCTCACCAGCTGCAGCAACTGCACCGACTACCAGGCGCGGCGGCTGGGCACCCGCTTCCGCACGGAGAAGGGGCCGCGCTTCGTGCACACGCTCAACGGCACGGGGGTGGCCGTCGGCCGCACGCTCATCGCCATCATGGAGAACTACCAGCAGGCGGACGGCAGCATCGCGGTGCCGGAGGCGCTGCGGCCACTGCTCGGTAAGGACGTCATCGGCGCCTGAGTCATCCTGGGCGCGGAGGACGAGGGCTCAGTCGACGGGCTCGGCGGGTCCGTAAGCGGCGCTTTCGCCGTCCTCGCGCCAAGGGATCACGAAGCTGCGCACGTCGACCCCGGAGAAGGTGGTCTCGAGCAGGGTCTTCACGCGGCGCAGGTCGCGCTCCAGCAGCTCCCGCTGGTCGAAGCCGAGGCCGCCGAGAGCACGCTCGTAGGCGGCGCACTCCTGGTGCGAGACGAGGAAGATGGTGCGCACGTCGTGCACGTCCACGATCTCGCGCACGCACTCGAGCGCCACGCGCCGCTCCGCCCCCGAGCGGGTGAGCACGAGCGGCCCTCCGGGCACGATGAGCCGGTTCGCATCGGCAACTCCGACCTCGCGCAACAAGGCGTCGAGCCGGGTGGAGATACGACCGTCGGAGCAGCCGATGAGGAGCGCGTTCATGGCCGCAGAGTATGCCACGCGAGGAGGCGGGCGGCCACCGCGGGCGCTTTGCTACACTGGCCCTGCCGGAGGGGTGGCCGAGAGGTCGAAGGCAGCGGTCTTGAAAACCGCCAACGGGGCGACTCGTTCGTGGGTTCGAATCCCACCCCCTCCGCCATGACTACCTCCTGAGCAGGCATGTTCTGCTCATGAGACTGGTCTCTCCCAGAACGTGCAGAAGCGCCGATCCGCCCCTGGAGCCGGATTCGGTGCCCTCATCTTCGGCCGGCCCCCGTGCCGGCGGCGGCGTTCCCCGCACGCTCACGCCTCTCCGCCGCTTCCTCTCGGTCTCACCTCACATCCCGATCAGCAGAATGATCGGGATGATGATGGCAACCGCTCCCGTACAGGTCACGGCCAGAATGAAGAGGACGTACCTCACGTTGTAGTTCGACAGTATCGATGAGTCGTAGTACTTCGCCACGCCCTGGTCGGTGTACATCCTTTCAAGCCCCGTGAGGAGCTTGAACCTGGTCTGCTTTCCCTTCGCCAGCCCGATGATCACGATGGCGTTTATCACGATGACGAGCAGTATGAACGTCACGAGGACGGCGATGGTGCTGCCCGAGGTGTCGCCTCCGGCCGTCAAGGCGGCATTGACGCCCAGAGTGAGCAGGTTCAGGAGAATAGCCGTGATGATGAATACCGTGTCAGTGCGGGTGTTGGTCTTCAGTTCCTCCTGGATGTGATCGTGGAGTTTCTCTATCATCGCTCCCCTCCTTCGCGGGACCCGACCGCTTCCGTCTGGCCCCTCGCCTTCTTGAGGTCCGGTCATGAGAAGCGCACAGACCGTCCCGCCGGCCGGTCTCATCGGTGGCGCCCTGGGCTCCCCGGCGGTGCATCGTGTCCGACACGCGCCGTCGACGAGTCAACGCCTCCCCGTCAACTCACTGTGCTCGCCAGAAGCGGCGCCGTCATCACCGGAATGCGGTGAATCTCGGGCGACGCCGATCCTGGCGCGAGAGGCGTGAAGGCGTCTCGCGCCCGGACGACCGCCAGCCCGCTGCCGCATCCTCGACCCTTGTCACTGCCCAAGAGCTGCCGTACCTTGGTGGGGTCTGCCCGGAGGTGGTCCATGGCCGTCATCTCGTGCCGGAGCTGTGGCGCCGTCGTCGACGATGCGTGGAGCGAATGCCCCGAGTGCGGCGCAGACCCACGCATCGCGCCGCCGACGTCATTTCAGGAGAGCGACGCGGCAGTGGCGTCCGAGGCGGCGAAGGCGCGGCAGAAAGCCGAGGGAGACGCGCGCGAGCCGGCTCGTCGCGTCCGCGCGAAACGCACGGCAAGCGAGGCGACCCCGGTGTGTCCGGCTTGCGGGCAGGGGGCGATGACCAACCGCGACATGGTCCTGGTGTGCCCGTACTGCGGCTATGAGAAGAGGCCCAAGGGAGCCTGGCTCGACGCCGTGGCGGACCTTGGTGGCTGCCTTCCTCCTGGTTGCCTCGTCCCGGTGCTGACGGGGACAGCGGTCACATTCGTCGTGGTGCACCGCCTCCGCGACTAGCTGACGGGAGGCACCTCGTCCCGGTCAGTGCTCGTCTCCCTGGTCCATCCGCGCAACGATGGGAATCACATGCGGGCCCTGACAACGCGCATCGGATGCGAGGGCGCCGTGGCGAGCCCTCCTGCATGCGCGCAGCAGTGGCGTTCGGTTGACGGCCCGGCTTCACGCGCCCCAGATCGCGGTGACCACAAAGAAGAAGAGCACGGGGCCGGCCGCTGAGGCGGCGGGCGCAATGCCTATGAACACCCCTGCCAGCGCCAAGTCCCTGCGAAGACCCTTGCGCCTCGCCCAGATGTAGCCGACCGCGGACAAGGCGCAACCGGCCAGGCCGACGACAAGCGATGCCGGAAACACGACCGGCCACCAAACGGTCATCTCGAAGTCGGTATGCATCACCAGACCGATGGAGAAGAGACCCAACAGCCCCACCAGGGCCAGGGTGAATCCCGCGACGGCGATGCGCGGAGACCGGCCCTTGAGCCGGGGCGCCACCGACCCTTGCGCCCACTCGCGGAGCCCCTCGTAGGCCCACTCGATCTCTCCCGCGGCATCGAGGGCGAGGAGCTCGCCGGCCGTCAACGGCCTCGGCGGAGTCTCTCCCACGAACAGGCGACCGTCCTCGTACTCGATCGACGTCCCTGCGAGGGGCACGTCCGTGCGATAGGTGGCCACGATCATGACGATCTCCCTCAGTCTCGTCCTGGCGGGCAGCTCGGAACCTCCACAGGAGCACGGTACCCCGGGAGCGGCGTTGTCTTCACCCGGATCCGATGGTTCGGCGTCGAGTCGGCGCTGGCTGCGTGATGCACGAGGACGCCGACCACGTGCGCTCGTACTCGGCCATCCGCTACTTCGTCGTGCGCCGACACACAGGGGAGCGTACGCGCGGACGGCGCCGGGCGACGAGGCTCCTGCCTCGCCTCCCGGCGCCGTCGCGACGAGCTCAGGTCAAGCCGCGGGCGTGTCCGCCGGAGCCGCAGTCTCCTCCGCCGGCGGCGTGTAGCTGCTCCAGGGGTCGGTGTTGTCGCCGCCCCAGCCGCAGCAGCTCCCGTCGCCCTTCAGCATCTTCCAGGCGAAGAAGGCGCCTACGCCGACGAGGATGAGCAACATCAAGAACACGATCTTCTTCAAAGGGGTCCCTCCTCCCGTTCGCTGGGACCATAGTACCCCATGACACCCGGGAGTAGCCCACCTCCCGTGCCGGCCGCGTACCGCGACCGGACCTCCCGGCGGCGCGGAACTCGCTGGCGCGCACCGCGCGGGATGCCGTAGGCTCAGCGAGCAATGTGGGTCACGACACACGTCCTCGCCGGTCTCGGCATCGCCGCCGCTCTCGGAGGCCCCTGGTGGCTGATCCTCGTCCTCGTCGTCCTCGCGCATGTGCTCATGGATCTGATCCCGCACTGGGACTACACGGTCTCCAGGCACCCGGTGCTCTACGGCTGGTGTGACTTCCTCGCCTCGCTGGCCGCGTTCCTCGGCGCCTGGCTCCTGCTCGGCTACCCGTGGTGGATCGCCCTCATGGGGCTCGTCTCCGGCGCGCCGGACTGGGACGTGCTGATCGCCATCCTGCGCGGTGACCACGCGCGCAAGTACTTCCCCAGCCACTGGGACAGCTTCCCCCACGGCAAGTCAGGACCGGCGTGGGGCATCTCCATCCAGGTGGCGATCATGGTCGCGAGCGTGGGCGTGGTGCTGCTGCAGCAGCCATGACCACGAGACTGGGCGGTCACAGCCGCCCGGCGTACGCTGAGGAGAGACGATGACACCCATCGACCTGGTCAAGGACCTGAAGCCGCTGTACTCACCGTCGGCCAGGCACCCCGCGATCGTGGAGGTCCCGGAGATCGCCTTCCTGATGATCGACGGGCGCGGCGATCCCAACGCCTCGGAGGCCTACCAGGACGCGCTCCAGGCGCTCTACGGCATCGCCTACACGCTCAAGTTCACCCTCAAGAAGCAGGACCCCGGACGGGACTTCAGGGTCGCGCCGCTCGAGGGGCTGTGGTGGGGCGACGAGGAGGCGCCCACCATGGCCGGGCTGCAGCGCGACCGCGACGCCTGGAACTGGACGATGATGATCGCCGTGCCCGGAGCGGTGACGGCCGCCGAGGTCGCCGCCGCCACGAAGGCGGCAGCGCGCCGGCGGGAGCTGCCGGCGGCCCCGGGGATCCGGCTCGAGCTCTTCGCCGAGGGCCTCGCGGCGCAGATCATGCACCTGGGGCCCTACGCCGAGGAGGCGCCGACGATCGAGCGCCTGCACGCCTTCGTCGCCGAGCAGGGGTACCGGCTGCGCGGCCGCCACCACGAGATCTACCTGGGCGACCCGCGCCGCACGACGCCGGAGCGGCTCAAGACCGTCCTTCGCCACCCGGTGCGCGAGGCCTGAAGGCACAAACGCTCGTCACCCGGCCGGGCCGGCGATAGCCTCACGGGAGCGACTCGCGACACGTCTGGGAGACGTGCGACCACGATTCCGCGACCCACGGAGGACCGCCATGGACTACGACATCAGCGAGAAGGAACTGGCGCCGCAGCTGGCGCTGACGCACCGCAGGGCGGTGACGATGCCGACGATCGCGGAGAACGTCGGCGCCGGGTTCGGCGTGCTCATGGAGCACGCCGGCAGAACCGGCGCCCAGTGGGCCGGGCCGCCCTTCATCCTCTACCCGGAGGACTGCAGCGACGAGTACGAGATCGTCATCTGCATGCCGGTGGTCCCCGGCGCGACCGGCGGAGAGGGAGTCGAGGTGGAGGAGGTCCCCGGCGGCCTCGTGGCGACCACGACACACGTGGGGCCGTACCGCGAGGTCGGCAAGGCCTACACGGCGCTCCAGAAGTGGATGACCGACAACGGTCGCCGCCCGGTGGGCATGGCGCGGGAGATCTACCTCAACGACCCTGGCGAGGTGCCGGAGAGCGAACTGCTGACCGAGGTCGACTGGCCGATCGCCTGAGCGGCGTCAGGACAAGCGTCTCCACATGACGAAGGCGATCACGAACCCGGCGACGGCGACGGCCACCATGAAGATGGCGAAGCCGTGGAAGCCGAAGGCGTAGAGCGCCGCCGCCGCGACCAGGTCGAGGACGGCGGCGAGCGCCATCGTCAGGTGCGGCTTCATCGCAGCACCTCGAGCGCGACCCGCTCCGCGAACAGCGCCTGGAAGGCGAGGTCGCGGACGAGGATGCGCTCGTCCACGTTGTGGTAGCGCGGCGTGACCTCGTCGTAGCCCTCGACGAGGTGCGGCGCGAAGTTGTACGCCACGGTGTCCGGGTAGGCGGCGCGGAACCAGTTCGAGTCGGTGAAGCCCACCGAGTGGCTGTCGGCGAGCTCGGCGCCCGGCACGTGCCGCTCGAGCACGACGCGGATCGCCTCGGAGAGCGGCGACGGGTACGGCGACGCGTTGCCGCGCACCACAGGGCCGAGCCACTCGAGGTCCCAGTCGGCCTCGACACCGTCGAGCGCGGCGCGCACCTCACCCAGGACCTCGTTCTCGTCGCGGCCGGCCAGCATGCGGCAGTCGACGCTGATCTGGACGGCCGTCGGATAGACGTTGACCGCCGTACTGTTGCTGGTGAGGATCGTGGGCGAGAAGGCGAAGCCGTAGAGCGGCTCGATCATGTCGGCGAGCTGGACGTCACGGCGCGCGAGCTCGACGAGCGCCTCGCGCGCCGTGGCGGGGTCGCGCAGGCGCTCGCGCAACGCGGGCGCGTCGACCAGCAGGCGCACGAGCTCTTCCGAGGAGCCGTCGATGACGATCGGTACCTCGTGCGTCGCGAGCGCCTCGACCACGCGCGCCGCGGCGACGACGGCGTTGCCGTGGCGCAGCGGCACGGAGGCGTGGCCGGCCTCGCCGCGCACGGTGAGGCGGAACTGCGCGGTGCCCTTCTCGCCGCTCTCGAGGAGGTAGACGCGGCGGCCGCCGCGCTCGAGGAAGTGGCCGCCGCCCTCGTTGATCACGTAGTCCGTGCGGATGAGGTCCGGACGATGCTTCACCAGCCAGCGGGCGCCGCCGACGGAGCCCTCCTCCTCGTCGGCGGTACAGGCGTAGACGAGCGTGCCGGCGAAGCCGGCGCCGGCAGACGCGATGCGCGCCGTGGCCACAGCGTGGGCGGCCACCAGGTTCTTGATGTCGACGGCGCCGCGGCCCCACACGTACCCGTCCTCGACGAGGCCGGAGAACGGCGGCACCTGCCAGTCGGCGGCGTTGGCCGGCACGACGTCCTCGTGAGCGAGGAGCAGGAGCGACGGGCCCGGGCGGCTCCCCTCGAGGCGCAGGACGAAGCTGCGGCGCTCGGACGGCTCGCCGACGATCTCGCCGCTCAGGCCGCGCTCCGCGAACCACGCGGCCATGAACTCGGCGACGCGGGTCTCGTCGCCGGGCGGATTGCTGGTGTCGATCTGGATGAGCCGGCTGAGCAGCTCGCTCGTCTCGCGCTCGACCTCCGCGACGACCACCGGATCCATGCCCGCGATGTCCACTCCAGACCCCCTCTGCCCCGCGCCCGCCGGTCGATTCCGCGACCATCATAGCGGGGAGCTCGCGCCGCCGCTCCCCAGCTTTCGAGCCCGTGGCCGGTGCGGTATAGTGTGTCTCCCGCGCGGAGAAGTGGCCGAGTGGCTGAAGGCAACCGCCTGCTAAGCGGTTAAGGGGTGTCAAACTCCTTCCCGGGTTCGAATCCCGGCTTCTCCGCCAGTCTCCTCGACCCTCCGGGGGCCTCGTGACAGACCCGATCGAGCTCGTCGACGTGACCGCGGCGAACTGGCGCGACGCCGCCGACCTCGAGGTCGCCGAGCACCAGCGTGCGTTCGTCGCGCCCGTCAGCCGATACCTGTGCCTGTGCCACTACGGCGGGCTGTGGCGGCCGCTGGCGATCGTCTCCGGCGGCGCCGTCGTCGGGTTCGTGATGTGGGCCGTCGACCCCGACGACCACAGCGGCTGGATCGGCGGCCTGGTGATCGGCCGGCAGCACCAGCGACGCGGCCACGGACGGGCCGCCGTCGCCGCCCTGCTCGAGCGGCTGCGCCGCGAGCAGGGCTGCCCCTCGGCGGCCCTCAGCTACTCGCCCGACAACCTCGCCGCCCGCGCGCTCTACGCGTCGCTCGGCTTCACCGAGACCGGCGAGCGCGAGGACGACGAGCTCGTGGCGCGACTCCGCTTCGCCGCGGGCTGACCACGGCGCGACGTTTTCCCCACTCCGGGGTTTCGGGTATACTCTCCCACCGCGTGCGCACGTAGCTCAGTTGGATCAGAGCGTCGGTCTACGGAACCGAAGGCCGCAGGTTCGAGTCCTGCCGTGCGCACCACTTCTCCCCCCTCGCTCGTTCGGTCTCTGTGACGCCTTCATCACCGAGCGGCTGCTCGAGCGCTGCCCGGGCCTGCCTGAGGTGTGGCCGGCTCGGGTACAGTGCCCGATGCACATCCGCACGCTCTCCAGAGGAGATCCGCATGATGCGAGCACGATCCGTTCCACTGAGTCTGGGCATCCTGATCCTGGTGCTGGCGTTTGCCGTGGCCGGCTGCTCGAGCCAGGAGACCGCGTCGCCCGGCGAGACAGGCGCCGCAACGGGCGCCACGTACGAGACGGTGGACGTCCAGACGGCCTACGACGGGCTGAGCTCGAACGACGACGCACAGATCGTTGACGTGCGCGAGCCGGTCGAGTGGGCCGAGACCGGCGTCCCTGAAGAGGCCGCGCTCATCCCTCTCGGCGACCTGGAATCAGCTGCCTCCTCGGAGCTCGCGACAGACCAGCCGGTCTACGTGATCTGCCGCAGCGGCAACCGCAGCCAGACCGGCTCCGACATCCTCGTGGGGCTCGGCTACACGCAGGTGTACAACGTGGACGGCGGCATCACGGCGTGGCTGGACGCCGGGCTGCCCGTGGAGACGTACACGCCCTGACGCGAGCCGAGGCGCCCTGACGGTCCCCGCTGCTCGCTACGCCGGCGAAAGAGGGGGCGGCGCCCGCCGGGCGCCGCCCCCTTGTGCTTCGTCCGGCGAAACGACGGTCGATGCCCGTCGGCTCGCTCTGTCCGCAGCTCAGTGGGCCGGCTGCGGCATGATCGCGCGGTCGGTCAGGGTCTTCATGAAGGCGACGAGCGCCAGCTCCTCGTTCTTCGTCAGACCGAGATCGCCGAGCTCGTCCTTGTTGACCGTCTCGGGCACCTCGGGTGGCGCCCAGCCTGCCCCGGGGACGTCGCGCGTGTTGTAGAAGTGCACGATGTCGTAGAGCGTGCGCGAAGTAGCCGTTGTGGCCGTACGGCCGGTTCCTGGCGACGTTGCGCAGCGTCGGCACCTTGAACTTGCCGATCTCGGCCGTCCAGGGGCCTCGCGTATCCCGCCTCTCTGAGGAACCCGCCGAGACCGAGGTCGACCTCGTCGCTTCCGGTCAGCGCCCAGACGGTGGGGTTCGCCGGGATGCCCAGGTTGTCGTAGGTGTGGTCGGTGAACAGCGCCTTGCCCTCGGCGATGCCGGTCGAGTCCATCGTCGGCTCGCTCAGGTGGCACAGGTTGCACTTCGCCTTGCCGTTGAAGAGCCTGAGGCCCCGCTTCTCCTGCGCCGTGAGCGCTGCCCGTGCGGCCGGCCATGTAGGCGTCGAAGCGCGAGTTGAAACGGTTGACGGAACGCGACGACTCGTAGGCGGCGATGGCGAAGGCCATGTCGTCGTAGGCCTGGTCGACATCCGTCCAGACGGTGTCTGGGAAGACCTTCAGGAAGAGGTCGGCATACGAGGACGTGCTGATGTCGCGGATGACCTCGGCTTCGCTCGCGTTGTGCATCTCGACGGGGTTCAGGAACGGACCCTGGGCCTGCTCGGCCAGAGGCGATCCGAGCGTCCAGCCGGTGGCGCGGCCGTCCCAGAACATGCCGCCTATCCAGAGGCCTTCCGCCGCGTCGAAGTCCATGACGGGGCTCCAGGCCGTATAGGCCCAGGACGGGGCGTTGCGGCCGCCGAACAGGCCCGGGATCACGCCTTCGGAGACCGGGTATCTTCTGACCCGGTCGCCGTAGCCGCTCCGCGGGTCGTGGCAGTCCGCGCAGGCCTGTCCGGCCGGCTCCGAGAGGTTGGCGTCGAAAGCGATGGCGGCGCCGAGCTGCTCGATGGGCGAGACCGTCACCGGCTTCGCCGCAACCGCGGTGGCGGTGGCGGCCACGATGAGCAGCACCAGCCCAAGCATGACGACGACGCGCTTGAGTGATCGGTACATTCAGTACCCCCTTGTGTAGCCGCCACGCCGCAGACTCGACGTGGCAAGGTCCCCTTCGCGATACATGCTACAGCGTGACGAGGAATACGTGCGTTGAAGCACACGCTTGCGTCGTCTGCTCAGACAACGCTCACGGTGACGGTTCCCTGAGGCCGCGGCGCGGCCGCGTCGTCGTCGGACGAGAGCAGTTGCACCGCGGCCACCAGGACGAGCACGACGACCAGCGTCACTCCGCCTGCGACCAGCAAGATCCTCGCCATGAGACCCCCCTCCGTGACGCCGCTTTGGCTCCTATCATTCCCAGGCTCCTCCCGACGACGTGAGCGCGCACCGTTGTCGCTCCACTCCCACCGGCGGATCCGCCCCCCGACCGATGATCGAGGGCGCGACGGCGACCGCCTCCCCAGGCGCCGGGGTGAAGGTCCGGCTGCGCTGCTCTACCATGAGACACGACCCATGATGCCCGGGAGCACACGCGGAAGGACCTCGGCGTTGGTGCGCGCGGCAGCGGCGGCCGCGCTCGTCGTGCCGCTCGCCGCCGCGCTCGCCGCCTGCGGCGGCTCAGCGCCGGCCGCACGGCCCACACCGCCTCCCGTGCGCATCGGCGCCATCTACAACCTCACCGGCGACCAGGCGCCGCTCGACGCCCCGTCACTCGACGGCGCACGGCTCGCCGTGGACCGCATCAACGCCGGCGGCGGGCTCATGGGCCGTCGCGTCGAGCTTCTCGAGCGCGACGGCCAGACCGACGCCGCCGAGGTGCGACGTGCCGCCTCCAGCCTCATCGCCGCCGGCGTCTCCGCGATCGTAGGGCTCTCCGACACCGACCAGGTGCTCGCCGCCGCGCCGGTCGCGGCCCGCGCCGGCGTGCCCTTCGTGACCAGCGGCGCAACCTCGCCGCGGCTGACCCGGCAGGTGCCGGACTGGCTGTTCCTGGCCTGCTTCGGCGACAACGCCCAGGCCGCAGCGAGCGCCCAGTACGCCACCGAGCAGCTGGGAGCACGGACCGCGGCCGTCGTCCACGATCGCCAGATGGACTACGCGCGGCTGCTGGCCGGGTACTTCGAGACATCGTTCCGGGCGCAGGGCGGGGAGATCGTCACCTCGAGGAAGTTCGGCGACGATCGCGACGTGGTCGCCCTGCTCGGCCGCACGCCCGCAGCGGCGGAGGCCGACGTGCTCTTCGTCGCCTCTGGCCCGCAGGAGGCAGGGCGCATCGTGCGCCGCCTGCGCGCCGCCGGGTACGGCCAGCCCATCATCGGCGGGGACAGCTTCGACGCCGAGCCGCTCATCGCGGCAGCCCGGACGACCGGTGGGAACGTCTACTACACGACCCACGCGGCCGTCGGGATGAGCTCGGCGAGCGCCGCCGTGCGCCGTTTCGACGCGTCGTTCTTCGCCGCGTACGGCCGGCCGCCGCAGAACGCGTTCGCCTGCCTCGGCTACGACGCCGTCGACCTCGTCGCGGCGGCCGTCGCACGCGCCGACTCGGTCAAGCCGGCGAGGATCCGTGACGCGCTTCAGGCCACGCGGCGCTTCCACGGCGTCACCGGCACCCTGCGCTACGACGCCCGGGACCGCGTGCCGAGCAAGATGGTGACCGTGGTGGGTATCGGGCGCCGGCCCGTCGTCGTCGCGCGGTTCACGCCGGCGCACGTGCCGCGTCCCTGAGGCGGCGCGCACCACGGCGGGCCGCAGGCGCGCCGGCCGGCCCGCCGGGCCGTCAGTCCCGGCCGCCCCCGAAGATCGCCAGGAAGTACAGCAGCTGGGCGATCGACGCCAGGGCGCCGGCGACGTAGGTCATGGCGGCAGCCGTGAGCGTCTTCCGGGCCCCCACCGCCTCGCCGTCGTTCACCAGGCCGTACTCGCGGATCGAAGCCATGGCGCGTCTCGACGCGTTGAACTCCACGGGCAGCGTGACGAGCTGGAAGATGATGACGGCGCCGAAGACCACCAGCGCCAGCTGGACGAGCCCGAACGCCTGGAAGAGAACGCCCGCGATGAGGATGAAGAACCACGCCTGCGACCCGAACGCGGCGACCGGCCAGATGGCCGAGCGGATCGTCATCGGCGCGTAGCCCTTGGCGTGCTGGATGGCGTGTCCCACCTCGTGGGCCGCCACCGCGGTGGCGGCGATCGAACGCCCCGCGTAGACGGGCTCGGACAGAAACACGCCGCGCTTGCGCGGGTCGTAGTGGTCGCTCAGCGGGCCGGCCTTCGACGGATGCACCGGCACGCCCTGCAGGCCGTTGCGGTCGAGGATCTCCCGGGCCACGTCGGCGCCGGTCTTGCCGCTCGCCACCGGCACCTGGCTGTTCTTGGAGAAGGTGCTCTTGAGCCAGCCCTGGACGGCGAGGCCCAGGATGAGCGGGATGCCGAAGCAGATGAGATACAGGGAGAGATCGTTCATGGAGCGGGTTCACCTCACGCGCGGGGGTGGTGTCTTACGGTCAGCGCTACTATACCCGCCTCCAGACACCGGCGACGCGGTCGACGACGACCGGTGGCGCCACGGGGTTCTCAGGTGCCGGCGATTCGGGGATGATGGACGCATGGCGGACACGCACTTCCTGAAGGACGAGTACTTCATGCGGCTCGCGCTGCGCGAGGCCGAGAGGGCCGCAGAGCACGGCGACGTGCCGATCGGCGCGGTCGTCGTGCTCGACGGGGAGGTCATCTCGGCGGCCGGCAACGAGCGCGAGCTCCGCAAGAGCCCCGTGGCCCACGCGGAGATCATCGCCATCGAGGAGGCGGCAGCGTACATGAAGAGCTGGCGCCTGCTCAACACCGTCCTCTACGTGACCCTGGAACCGTGCCCGATGTGCGCCGGGGCGATCGTGCAGGCGCGCATCCCGCACCTGGTGTACGGCGCCACCGATGAGAAGGCCGGCGCCGCGGGCACGCTCTACAACGTCTGCCAGGACGCACGGCTCAACCACTGCCTCGAGATCACCAGCGGCGTGCTGGCGGACGAGTCGGCGGCGGTCCTGCGGCGGTTCTTCCAGGCGCGGCGCTAGGGCGCATTCCGCTTCCACGCCCGGGTCCGCCCAGGCCAGGTCGAGCCCGGCGACGATCGGCATACGCGAGTCGTCTGCGGGCTGGCGCACGTCCAGGTTGCGACGATGTGCGTCGCTCCGCCGCCGGCCTGACCCCGTCGTGACCCGGACACCCGCCCGCGAGCCTGCTATTCTCTACGCAGCACGGCAGGGTCCACGCCGTCCGGGAGGAAGAGAGGGCTGTGTTCGCCGGCGCTCGCCGGCGCGGGGTGAGTGACCAACGGAGGTGGCCATGGCCAGCACTGAGACGGCGGCGGGCGCCGCCGCAAGACCGGCGAAGCCGAAGGCCATGCCGTCGGCCAGGACCATCACCTGGCTGACCATGTGCTTCATGACCGTCTCGGCGGTGGCCAGCATCCGCAACACGCCGAGCATGGCCGTCTACGGCCTCGCCTGCATCTTCCTCTATCTGCTGCCGGCCGTCGTGTTCCTGCTGCCCACGTCGCTGGTCGCCGCCGAGCTGGCCTCCGGCTGGGACGGCGGCGTCTACAACTGGGTCTCGCAGGGCATCGGCCCGCGCGCCGGCTTCATCGCCATCTGGACGCAGTTCGCGATGACGCTCACCTACTATCCGAGCCTGCTCGCGTACGTGGCCAGCACGCTCGCCTACGTCATCTACCCGCCGCTCGCAAGCAACGGCGTCTACACGGCCGCGGTGATCGTGATCGTCTACTGGGTCTCGACGATGATCAGCATGCGCGGCGTCGGCCTGGTGGCCAAGCTGTCGAGCAGTTCGATGCTCCTCGGCACCGCGATCCCCGGCGCCGCGCTCGTGATCCTCGGCGTCATCTACCTGCTGCAGGGCAACCAGAGCGCGGCGCCGATCGAGGCCTCCGCGCTCATCCCGCAGGTCGCCGGCCTGGCCGGACTGGTACTCATCGTCAACAACTTCCTCAGCTACGCCGGCATGGAAGTGAATGCCGTGCATGTCAAGAGCATGAAGGACCCGGGCAAGGAGTTCCCCAAGGCGATGTTCATCGCCATGCCCATCGTCATCGCCATCTTCGTCCTGCCGGCGCTCGCGATCAGCTGGGTCATCCCGTCCAGCGAGCTCACGCTCACCGGCGGCGTCATGCAGGCGTTCACCGCGTTCTTCGACCACTTCGGCGTCGCCTGGCTCACGCCGATCCTCGGCATCATGCTCATCACCGCGTCGCTGGGCGGCATGATGGCGTGGCTGGCCGGCCCGTCCAAAGGCCTGCTGCTGATCGGGCGGAAGGAGGGGTACCTGCCGCCCTTCTTCCAGAAGGTCAATCCGGCCGGCATCCAGGTCAACATCCTGTTCGCCCAAGGCATCATCGTCACCGTGATCGCCCTGCTGTTCGCGCTCATCCCCAACGTCTCCAGCGTCTACTGGATCTTCTCGGTGATCACGACGCAGGTGTACCTGATCATGTACTTCCTGATGTTCATCTCGGCGATGCGGCTGAGGAAGTCGCAGCCCGACCACCCGCGCGGCTACCGGGCGCCGATCCTGCCGATCCTCGCCACCGTCGGCCTGGTGAGCTCCGCCTGCGCGTTCGCCATCGGGTTCGTCCCGTCGTCGCAGTTCGGCGGCGGCAGCACGGCCCTGTACGTGCTCATCATCGGCGGCGGCCTGCTCGTGATCGGCCTGCTGATCCCGTTCCTGTTCCTGTGGCTGCGCAAGCCGGCGTGGAAGAACGCGGTGCCCGCGCCGGCCGACGATGAGGGATGAGGGGGTGATCACGATGGAGGAGAAGTCACACAAGTGGGTCTACATCGTCATCATCGTCGTGATCCTGGCGCTCATGGTCGCAGGCGCGGTCGCGTACCGGCAGGAGAAGGAGAGTCAGGAGGCGCGCGCCAAGGCGAAGGAGTTCATCGCGAAGCTGAACGCCGCCGGCCTGCGCGCACCAAGTGAGGACGCCGTGGTCAGGCTCTTCGGGGTCGACGGCGGGCCGTACGCCCAGGACCCGGACGAGGAGCTCCTGCAGTCGCAGTACGCGTGGCAGCTGGGCACGGCGGGGCCGGCCAGCCGCCCCGTGATCCTCGATCCCGATTTCGTGAAGGCAGCCGAGATCTTCGTCTCGGTCTACGCCCCGGAGAAGCTGGCAGGGTTCCAGGAGTTCGTGAGCGGGCTGGAGCTCGAAGAGACCACCGACTGACGACGAGGAGAGCGCGATGCCCACGGACCTGCCGCAGACGATCAGCGACCTCATGCCGCGACTGCGGGCCGAGCTCGAGAAGCTCGTGCGCCTGCCGTCGGTAGCGTTTCCGGACTTCCCCGCCGCGCCCGTCCAGCAGACCGGCGCCGCGGTCGCTCAGCTCCTGAGGGAGGCGGGACTCCCCAGCGTGCGGATGGTGGACGTGGCGCGCGCGCCACAGGCGGTGTACGGCGAGCGCCCGGCCCAGCCGGGCGCTCCCACCGTCCTGCTCTACGCGCACTACGACGTGCAGCCGGCGGGCGAGGATTCCATGTGGACGAGCCCACCGTTCGAGCCCACCGAGCGCGACGGCCGCCTGTTCGGCCGAGGCGCGGCAGACGACAAGAGCGGCGTCGTGATGCACGCCGGCGCGATCCTCGCCCTCGGCGACGACTGCCCCGTCGGCGTCAAGGTCCTCGTCGAGGGCCAGGAGGAGTGCGGCGAGGGCGGCATCGAGGAGTTCGTCCGGGCCAACGCCGAGCTGCTCAGAGCCGACGCCATCGTCATCAGCGACGTCGGCAACTACGCCATCGGCGTGCCCACGCTCACGACGTCGCTGCGCGGCATGGCCGCCTGCGACGTCGAGGTCGAGACGCTCGAGGGCGCCGTGCACAGCGGCATGTTCGGCGGTCCGGCGCCCGACGCGCTCATCGCCCTCTCCCGCATGATCGCGACGTTGCACGACGACCAGGGGGATGTGGCGGTCAAGGGCCTTGGGACGATGGAGTACGACGGCGCCCCCTACGACGAGACCGCGTTCCGCAAGGACGCCGGCGTGCTCGACGGCGTCGGCCTCATCGGCAGCGGCACGATCGCCGACCGTCTGTACGGCAAGCCGTCGATCAACGTGATCGGCATCGACGCCCCTCAGGTGGACGGCGCGGCCAACGCGCTCATCCCCAAGGCCCGGGCGCGCGTCAGCGTGCGCCTCGCGCCCGGCAAGGAGCCCGACGACGCGATGCAGGCCGTCATGGCTCATCTCGAAGCGGTCGCCCCCTGGAACGTGAGGGTCAAGGTCACCCCCGGGACCACCGGGGAGGGCTTCCTCGCCAAGACCGACGGACCGGCCTACGCGGCGGCGACCAGGGCCATGGCCGCCGCCTACGGCAAGGACGTGGTCCACTACGGCGAGGGCGGGTCCATCCCGCTGGTCGCCGCCTTCCTCGGCGCGATCCCCGGCGCCGAGATGATCCTCTGGGGCGCCGAAGAGCCCATGTGCAAGATCCACGCGCCCAACGAGAGCGTCGATCTCGGCGAGCTGGAACGCTGCACGCTCGCCGAAGCGCTCTTCATCGCGGGGATGGCTGAGAAGAAGTGAGCGGGCGGGGCGAAGCGGCGGACGACCGGGCGGGCGCGGCCGCCGCATCCACCGCTTCGCCCTCCTCCTCATCGACGGAGGATTCCCCGGCGACTCCGAGCGCGAAGCCGGCCGCCACCGTCAAGGGCGGCGAGCGCTGGTGGTCGCTCGTCGCCCTCTGCCTCTCGGCGGCCATCGTTTGGTTCGCCGCCGCCAACATCCCCGTCGCCACCACCGCCATCTCCGACGACCTCGGCGGCTCGGTGACGGCGCTGCAGTGGGTGAACACCATCTTCACGCTCACCTGCGGCGCGCTCGTGATCGCCGCCGGCCGCCTGGGCGACATCTTCGGCAGGCGGCGCGTGCTCGGCATCGGCCTCGTGATCTTCGCCGCGGCGTCGGTGCTCGCGGCCCTGGCCCCGACCACCGGCCTGCTCATCGCCGGCCGCGCCCTGATGGGCGCCGGCGCGGCCGCGATCCTGCCGGCGACGCTCGCGATCATCCCCATCGAGTTCTCCGGCAAGGACCAGGTGACCGCCTTCAGCGCCTGGATGGCCACCACCGCCGTCGGCCAGGCGGCTGCCCCCGCCATCTCCGGCGGCCTCATCGAGCTTGCCGGCTGGCCGGCGATCTTCTGGGTCAATGTGCCGCTCTGCGCGCTCGCGTTCGTGCTCGTCACCCGCACGACCCCCGAGTCGCGCGACGAAGGCGCCAGCCATCGCCTGGACTACGCCGGCCTCGTCGCCGTGGCGGCCGGCCTCGTCGCCCTGCTCTACGGGCTCAACGAGGCCCCGGCCCGCGGCTGGACATCACCCCTCATCCTCGCCTCCTTCGCGCTCGCCGTCGTGCTGCTCACGGCCTTCGTCCTCATCGAGCGCCGCGTGCGCGAACCGCTGCTCGACCTGGGCCTCTTCCACCGCCGGTCGTTCGACGGCGCGCTCATCGACAACCTCGTCTACAACATCACGCTCGCAGGCACCATGTACGTGCTCGCGCTGTACCTGGAGGAGGTGCGCGGGTACGACGCCTTCACCGCGGGGTTGTACCTCCTGCCCTCCACGGTGAGCATGCTCGTGTTCATCCCCATCGGCGCACGCCTGGAGCTGAGCCGCGGGCCACGGTTCCCGCTGGCGACCGGCACCCTGATCATGGGCATCGGTACCTTCCTGGCCGGGTTCCTCGCCACGGACACGCCGTACTGGTGGTATGCCATGGCGATCTTCATCCAGGGCATCGGCATCGGCCTCTTCTCCACGCCGCTGAGCGACACGGCCGTGGGGCTGGCGCCGCCGGCCGAGTCGGGGGCGGCGTCGGGCGCCTTCAAGATGTGCAGCATGGTCGGCGGCGCCCTGGGCGTCGCCCTGATGGGGGGCATCTACCGCGGCATCGAACTGGCACAGCTGCACGGCGACGCCGACGCCGCACACCTCACGGCAGAGCAGCAGCAGCAGGTCAACGACGCGTTCGCCGACTCGGACAAGGCCAGGCAGATCTACGAGACCCTGGCCCCGGACGTCCAGGAGAAGGTCATCGGGGCCGTGCACGACGCCCTCTCCGCCGGCATCGGCGGCTCGCTCAAGATCGCCGCGGCCTTCTCGGTCGCAGCCTTCATCGCGGTGCTGCTCCTGGTGCCCAAGGGCATCCTGCACCCGGACCGCCAGGGCTGAGGCCGGCGCCCGGCGGACGCCGGGCGAGACCCCGCGCCCGCCGGGCGCCTCAAGCGGTACCCCCGCCCGGCAGCCCTGTCGTATACTGTTCGTCCGCTCGCCGGGCACGCCCGGCGGCGCCTCGCGGAGAGGTGTCCGAGCTGGCTTAAGGAGCGCGACTGGAAATCGCGTGGGCGGGGTTACCTGCCTCGAGGGTTCGAATCCCTCCCTCTCCGCCACCTTCCCCTCCCTGCGCCGGCCCTTTCCGTGCATGCTCCCGCGCCGGCCTCTTCACAACCTCGGCGGAACCGGTTCAGAAGCTCTTCACAAGTCTCCCCTAGACTCGTTCCCGGTCGCCGCCGTCGTGGCGGCCCTTTGCAGGCATGGCAACGGGAGGGGTCGGATGACGGACAGGCAAGCGGAGCAGCGGTCCCGGAGCAGAGCGCGCTGGGCGCGCTGGGTCGTGCTCGGCGTGGTGCTCGTGGCGATGACGGCGATCGTGCTGGCCCACCAGCAGTCTCGCGGCGCCGGGCGCTGGGCCGGCGTCGACTTCCTCTGCCCCTTCGGCGGCCTCGAGACGCTGTACTCCCTGGTGGCCGGCGACGGCTTCCTGCGCCACACGGCCGCCAGCTCCGTCATCCTGCTCGTCGGCATGCTCGCCATGGCGGTCGTCTACCGGCGCTCCTTCTGCGGCACCATCTGCCCGCTCGGCACGCTGCAGGGGATCTTCGGGGCCGCCGGCCGCCGGTCGTTCAGGCGCCGCCTCGCCGTCCCCCGCGCCGTGGACCGCGTGGCCCGCTACCTCAAGTACGCGGTGCTCGTCTCCTTCGCCGTTTGGACCTGGCAGGCCGCCGAGCTCGTGCTGCGCCCCTACGACCCCTGGGTGGCCTGGGCGCACCTCACGTCCCCCGACCTGCTCGCCACGTATGGGATCGGCCTCACCGTCCTCGTCGCCTCGCTGGCCGGCTCCCTCGTGTACGAGCGCTTCTTCTGCAAGTACCTCTGCCCCACCGGCGCCCTGCTGGGGCTCCTGTCGAGGGTGAGCTTCCTGAACATCAAGCGTGACGCCGCGACCTGCATCGATTGCGGCCGCTGCGACGTGGCATGCATGATGAACGTCCCCGTCGCGACTGCCGACGTGGTCACGAGCTCCGAGTGCATCTCCTGCAACGAGTGCGTGAACGTGTGCCCGGTGCCCGGCGCGCTCAAGGTGACGGCGCCGGGCGGCTCGCGCGCGACCGCCCTGGCCGCCACGGGGATCGTGGTGGCCGTCATGGGCGCCATCGTCGGCGCCACCACGCTCAGCGGCTCGTTCGACTGGCGGATGGAGAGCCGCGCCGAGGCCCGCGGCGCCGGCCACTCCGGCGGAGGCGGGGGACAGGGGCTCGGCTCGCGAGAGGGACAGGGCGAAGGCCTGGGCGGCCAGGGCGAAGGCGAGAGTCGCGGCGAGGGCGGCGGCGGCAGCGACTCTCCGATCAAGGGCTGGATGTCGTTCGAGGACATCGCCGCGATGACCGGCATCCCGCTGGCCGACTTCGGCGCCGAGTGGGGCGTGCCGGCCGACGCACTCGGGCTGCCGATGAAGGACATCAAGGACGCCTACGGCTTCTCGCCGGAGGACGTGCGCGCCTGGGTGGAGGACCGCCTCACACAATGACCGGCGCGCGTCCGGCGCGCGTGAGCCGGGCCGCCGGTGCATGCTAGACTACGCTCCCGCGGTCTCCTGCCCTTGAGGACGGCCGTCGCCTCGCGGAGAGGTGGCAGAGCGGTTGAATGCGGCGGTCTCGAAAACCGTTAGACGTCGTTAGGCGTCTCGAGGGTTCGAATCCCTCCCTCTCCGCCATCTGCCGCGTCGCTCTCCGGAGCCGCCGGCCGAGCGGGTCGCGGGCGTCAGCCCCCCGTTCGACTGTAGCGGCGCAGCGACCTCGTGGCCTCGGCAGCAGTCATCCCCGTGCGGATCCAGGGTGAGTAGAGCACGCGGATCACGGCCGCGTCCCGCTGACTCCAGGAGGTGATGGTGCTCGTCTCGTACAGGACGCTGTGGCGGCGGTCGTCGGGGTTGCGGAAGTGCCCGGCGCAGCCGATGGCGTGGGTGAGCTCGTGAATGAGCGTCGATCTGACCTGTCCGGGCGAGGTTGTGGTCCCGGCGTCGATCGAGATCCTCGCGCTGATCAGACCGGGGGACGCGTCGAAGTAGCGGGTCCGGGTCTTGCCGACGCTGTCCGCCCCCTCTCTGCGCACATACTCACGGTGCGACAGGAATCTGATGGTGATGAGCGGTGCGGTGTCGCCGACGACGAAGCGGACCTCGCCCTGCATGCGGTTCAGGCGCCGGACCAACCGCCGCAGGTACTCCTTCACGCCCGGACCGCCGTCGTTCAGCGGCTTGATCACCACCCGCGGCCGTTCCCACTTCGCGACCACGCCGGCCACGCCCTGATCCGGGGCGAACACCATCGTGGTGAAGTAGCGACGGAACCACGCCTTGCCGGCTGCCTCCCGCGTGTAGCGGTTCAGGGATGAGAACGCAACGGGCTCCTGCGGCCGCCTGTCGAACGCGGCTTCGAGCGCGCCCTGGGACTGGAGCCACTGGAACGCGACGAGGCAGCCGTAGACCCCGGCGGTGAGGCCGGCGGCGAGGAGCACGCTGACGATGATGCGGGCGACGCGGCGCACACGACCACCTCCCTCTTGATGGTAGCCGTTCTCCGCCCTCAGCCAACCTTGCGAGGGCAGGCGGGAGCCTCGGTACGACGCGGAGAGGACCCGACCCGATTCGGGCTTCCGTTTTCGGTGGCGGACGCCCGGCGGGCGGGACTACCCTGTGGATCATGAAGACCGCGCCCCAGACGTCGACTCGCCCGGACCCGGGCGCCGTACTGCCCTCGCGCGAGGAGATGTTGACCGCGTTCCTCGGTCGTGACGCCTCCTACGACGGACTCGTCTACGGCGCCGTCACCACCACCGGCATCTTCTGCCGGCCGTCGTGTCCCGCGCGCAATCCCAGGCCGGAGAACGTCGCGTTCTTCGCCACGGCTCGCGAGGCGCTGGTGGCCGGTTACCGCCCGTGCAAGCGGTGCCGGCCGCTCGAGGCCGCGGCCGGGGCCCCCGAGTGGGCCTCGCGCCTCATCGCCCGTGTCGAGGCCGACCCGGCGGCGCGCATCAAGGACGCCGACCTGCGCGCCGAGGGCCTCGATCCCGCCGCCGTGCGACGCTACTTCCAGCGGACGCACGGCATGACCTTCCAGGCGTACTGCCGGGCTCGGCGCCTCGGCGACGCCTTCGTCGCCCTCCGCGCCGGCGACTCGATCGACGAGGTCGTCTTCGACCATGGCTGGGAGTCGCACTCGGGGTTCCGCGACGCCTTCGCCAAGCTGGCCGGCGCGCCGCCCGGCGCAGCGGCGGCGGCGCACGACGGCGGCCTGATCCGTCTCGCCCGGCTGGAGACGCCGGTCGGACCGTTGATCGCCGGAGCCACCGATGATGCGCTCTGCCTGCTCGAGTACCCCGACAGGCGCATGATGGAGACGCAGCTGGAGACGCTGCGTCGCCGCTTCGCGCGGCCACTGGCGCCGGGAGACAGCCCGCTGTTCCCGGAGGTGCGCGCGCAGCTGAAGGAGTACTTCGCCGGGCGGCGACGCGACTTCGATCTGCCGCTCGACTACCCCGGCAGCCCATTCCAGCGCCGCGTCTGGGACGCCCTGCGCCACATCCCCTACGGGGAGACGCGCACCTACGCCGAGCTCGCCCGCGAGCTCGGCGCGCCCGGCGCCGCCCGCGCCGTCGGCCGCGCCAACGGCGCCAACCGCCTCGCCATCGTCATCCCTTGCCACCGCGTGACCGCCGCCGACGGCGGTCCCGGCGGCTACGGCGGCGGCCTCTGGCGCAAGCTCCGGCTGCTGGAGCTGGAGGGCCAGGCGCCCCCCTCCACGGCGGCCGGCTGACAGCTCCCCCTCGGGGTCTCCGCAGTCCGACCGACGCAGGCCGGCGCCGCGGACTTGCGCCGGTGATGGAACCCGCTTATCATGCGGAATCGTTATTTGTTGTGTTAGCTGATTGCATTCAGCCGTTTCCGGCGACCGCAAGGGAGACCCGATGACCGTTGATGAGCCGGTGGCCGACATCCAGGCCCGACTCGCAGGCCTGACCGCAGAGGAGATCCTCGCCGACGCCGCCGCCCGCTACCCCGGCCGAGTAGCCCTCGCGACGTCGCTCGGCGTCGAGGACCAGGCGCTCACCCACATGATCGCCGACGCCGAGCTCGACATCCCCATCTTCACGCTGGACACCGGCCGCCTCTACCCCGAGACCTACGACCTCATCGACCGCACCTGCAAGCGGTACGGCCTGAAGATCGCCGTGTACTTCCCCGACGCCCGGGAAGTCGAGGAGATGGTGGCGCGCGACGGCGTCAACCTGTTCCGCGAGAGCGAGTTCCAGCGCCATCTGTGCTGTGAGACGCGCAAGGTGAAGCCGCTGCGCCGCGCGCAGTCCGAGCTGGACGCCTGGATCTGCGGCCTGCGCAGCGGCCAGGGCGCGACGCGCGAGAAGGTCCCGGAGGCCGAGTGGGACGGCAACGCCGGACTCCTCAAGCTCAACCCGCTGGCCGAGTGGGACGAGGCGCGCGTGTGGGACTACGTCCGCGCGCACGACGTCCCCTACAACCCGCTGCACGACCAGGGCTTCCCCAGTATCGGCTGCGCGCCGTGCACGCGCGCGGTGGCGGAGGGCGAGGACTGGCGCGCCGGCCGCTGGTGGTGGGAGAGCCCCGAGCACCGTGAGTGCGGCCTGCATCAGAGTCACGTGGGGAACGGCGCATGAACCAGCTCGACACCCTCGAGGCCAAGAGCGTCCACATCCTGCGCGAGGCCTACCGCTCGCTGGGCAACGTCTGCATGCTCTGGTCGATCGGCAAGGACAGCACCGTGCTGCTGCACCTGGCGCGCAAGGCGTTCTTCGGCCACGTGCCGATCCCGCTGGTGCACATCGACACCGCCTACAAGATGCCGGAGATGATCGAGTACCGCGACCGCCTGGCGCTCGAGTGGAGGCTGAACCTCGTCGTCGGCCAGAACCGCAAGGCGCTCGAGGAGAAGGCGACCTTCCCCGACGGCAACTGCGACCGCATCCAGTGCTGCCGCAATCTCAAGACGATGGCGCTCAAACACACGCTCGACGGTGAATGGCCGCGGCTGCGCATGGACCACACGCTCGGCCGCCTCGTCGAGGATGAGGACCACTCGCCCTACACCGGCGTGATCGTGGGCGTGCGCGCCGACGAAGAGGGCTCGCGCTCCAAGGAGCGCTACTTCTCGCCGCGCGACGTCGAGAACGACTGGAACGTGGACGACCAGCCGCCCGAGCTGTGGCGCTACTTCAAGACCGACTTCGAGCCGGGCACGCACGTGCGTGTGCACCCGCTGCTCGACTGGACCGAGCTGAACGTGTGGGAGTACATCGAGCGCGAGAGCATCCCGGTGACGTCGCTCTACTTCGACGACGGCACCGGCACGCGCTGCCGCTCGCTCGGCTGCTGGCCGTGCACGACGCCGGTGCAGTCCGAAGCGAAGAACGTCGCCGACATCATCGAGGAGCTGCGCACCGGCAAGTTCAGCAACATCGCCGAGCGCAGCGGCCGCGCCCAGGACAAGGACGACGGCGGCGGCCTGGAATCCCTCCGCCGCGGGGGGTACATGTGATGGGCCTGCCTACCGAACGGCCCGACGTGGCGGCCGAGGCTCAGAGCTGCCCGGCGCCGACTCCCGGCGCCGAGATCTCCCCGTTCGACCTCGAGCGGCTGGACATCGTCGCCGTCGGCCACGTGGACCACGGCAAGAGCACCGTCATCGGCCGCCTGATGGCCGACACCGGCTCGCTGCCCGACGGCAAGCTCGAGCAGGTCAAGAACATGTGCAAGGTCAACGCGCGCCCCTTCGAGTACGCGTTCCTGCTGGACGCCCTGAAGAACGAGCAGGCGCAGGGCATCACCATCGACACCGCTCGCTGCTTCTTCAACACCCCGCAGCGGCACTACATCATCCACGACGCCCCGGGCCACGTGGAGTTCCTGAAGAACATGATCACCGGCGCCTCTCGCGCCCAGGCGGCCCTGCTCGTGATCGACGCCAAGGAGGGCGTGCGCGAGAACTCCAAACGCCACGGCTACATCCTCTCGATGCTGGGCATCCGCCAGATCAGCGTGCTCGTCAACAAGATGGATCTGCTGGAGTGGGACCAGGACGCGTTCGCGGCGATCACCACCGAGTACACCGACTTCCTGGCGCGCCTCGGCGTCCACCCCACCAGCTTCATCCCGATCAGCGCGCGCGACGGCGACAACATCGTCGCGCGGGCCGCGGCCGCCCCCTGGTACGACGGTCCGACGGTGCTCGAGCAGGTCGAGGACTTCAGGCGGCTCGACGACGACCTCGACCGGCCGTTCCGGATGCCGCTGCAGGATGTCTACAAGTTCACCGAGGCGCTCGACGACCGGCGCATCTTCGTCGGCACCATCGAGACGGGCCGTATCCGCCCCGGCGACGACGTCGTCTTCCTGCCGTCGCGCAAGCACTCGACGGTGAAGACCATCGAGGCGCTCTCAGGCCCGCGGCCGGACGAGGCCTTCGCCGGTCAGGCCACCGGCCTGACGCTCGAGACACAGGTGTACGCCAAGCCCGGCGAGCTCATGGTGCGTGCCGACCAGCCGGAGCCGCTGATGGCGACCCGGCTGCGCGCCAACATCTTCTGGATGAACACGGCGCCGCTGATCCGCGGGCGCCGGTACGTGCTGCGCATGGGCGCCGCCCGGGTGGCCGTCGAGCTCGAGTCGGTGCTCAGCGTGCTCGACGAGCAGGAGCTCGAGTCGGTGACCGGCGCCGGACAGGTCGAGCGGCACATGGTCGCCGAGGTGATCCTGCGGGCGGTGCGGCCGGTGGCCTTCGACCGGGCCGACACGCTCGAGCCCACCTCGCGTTTCGTGATCGTCCACGGTTTCGACACCGCCGGTTGCGGCATCGCCCTGGAGGCCCTCGAAGACAAGAGCCGCGGCGACGTGACCGGGCGGCGCTTCCGCCGCGGCGACGTGAGCGAGGCGGACCGGGCGGCGCGCTACGGGCACCCGGGAAAGGCCATCGTCTTCGTCGGGGAGTCCGACGAGGCCGCGCATGCCGTGGCCGCGCGCGTGGAGCAGCGCGTCTTCGCGCTCGGCGTCCATTCGTACTGCCTGAGCGCCGCCGACCTCGGTGACGACAAGGACGTCCTCGGCCGGGAAGCGCATCTTGGCCGCGTCGGCGAGATCGCCTGGGCGATGACGGACGCCGGCGTCGTGCTGGTGGTCTCGCTCGGCGACGTCGATCGCTTCGACCTCGACCGGCTGCGCCGCCTCGCCGCGCCGCATGAGGTCTACGTGGTGGGCCTCGATGCCGGCGGGGAGCTCGGAGCCGACCTGGAGCTGTCACCGGCGGCCTCCACCGAAGAGGCGGCGGAAGCGGCGCTCCGCGCTCTCGCCGCCGCCGGCGTCCTGCCGGCAGGGGACTGATCGCAGACCGGCAGCCGTCGAACGCATCGTCCGTCGCGCCGCCCGCTCACCGGGCATACTGTCCCTGAAGGACGCCACCTCCGGCGCCGAAGGGAGCTCGGACCATGGACGGCAGGCTCGCCTGGTACGCGCGCTACGCGTGGCTCGCGGCCGTGCGCGGCGAGGTCGGACCGCTCTTCTACGGCGTCGCGCTCACCGACCGCTGCAACCTCCGCTGCAGCGGCTGCCGCATCCCCGCCGCCGGCCGACCGGACCTCTCCTGGGACGCGCTGCGGACACTCCTCGAGGGAGCCCATGCGCGCGGCTTCCGCGAGCTGTACTTCAGCGGCGGTGAGCCGCTGCTGTGGCGTGACGGCGGGCGCACGGTGGAGGACGCGGTGATCCTCGCCCGAACGCTCGGCTTCTACCATGTCCACCTGTACACCAACGGCACCCTCGGCCTCTCCTCGTCCGCCGATCTCGTCTGGGTGAGCATCGACGGCCTGCCGGAGACGTACCGATCGCGGCGCGGCGAGCACTTCGACGAGGTCGAGGCGGCCGTCCGCAGCCCCGGCCACCCCCCCGTCGCGGCGCTGTACGTGATCGACCGCACTACACGAGCCGGCGTCGAACCCTTTCTCGCGTGGGTACAGGAGACCGCGTTCCCGGTGATCGGCGTCATGTTCTACTTCCACACGCCGTACTACGGGTACGACGAGCTGTTCCTCGACGCCGAGGAGCGGGCGGCGGTGATCGACCGGCTGCTCGCCGGCAGGCGCGCCGGACTGCCGGTGCTCAATTCACGGGCCGGCCTCCACGCCCTGCGGTCCGGACGCTGGGCGCGGCGCACGCCGGCCGCCGCGGTCGCGGACGTCGACGGCGAATCGGTCTGCTGCCGGGCCCCCGACTGGTGCTGCAAGGACTGCGGCTACGCGGCCTGTGCCGAGATCGTGGAGACGCTCCGTCTGCGGCCGAGCGCCGTCCTCGCCATGGGACGGTACCGGTGAGCGCGCCGGGGACGGGCGTCTCGCGCGCGGCGACCGCTGCGGTCCGCCGGCATCTCGTCGGTCCGCGCCAGCGCTGGATGTTCTCGCCGCCGCCGCCCGGCTGGACACCCCCCCGGGTCGAACGTACGTCGCTCTACCTGCACGTCCCCTTCTGTCGCAACGAGTGCCCGTACTGCCCGTACACCAAGGTGCGGTACGAGCCCGACCTGGTGCCGGCGTTCGAGAGAGCGGCCCTGGCCGAGACCGACCGCTGGGCCGCCACCGTCGGCCGCGCCGAGGTGACGAGTGTGTACGTGGGCGGCGGCACGCCGACGCTGGCCCTCGAGAGCGTGGCGCGCATCGCCGGCCGCATGCGTGAGGACTTCCGCGTCACCGGTGAGGTCTGCGTCGAGACCAACCCCTCGGACGTTGATGGCGCCCTTCCCGGCCGCCTGCGCGAGGCAGGCGTCTCGCTCGTGTCGCTGGGCGTCGAGTCGTTCCACGCCCGGCACCTCGCGGCCATCGGCCGTGGCTACACGCCCGACGTGGCCGAGCAGGCGCTGGCGCGGCTCGCGCGAGGCGGGTTCTCGGCGGTCAACGTCGACATCATGTTCGCGCTTCCCGGCCAGACGGCCGGGGAGGTGGTCGCCGATCTCGAGCAGGCCGCCGGCCTCGGAGCGGACCAGGTGACCGTCTACCCGCTGTTCACGTTCCCGTACACGAAGGTGGGAGAGTACCGGCGGCTCACCGGCGTCGGCATGCCCGGCCTCGCCGCCCGGCACGCCCACTATCGGGCGATCACGGCCTGGGCGAAGCGTCGAGGCTTCGAGCGTGTCTCCGTGTGGAGCTTCCGCCGCGGCGGCGTGCCGCGGTATTCGTCGGTGACCCGGGACGGGTATCTCGGCATCGGGCCGGGAGCGGGTTCCCACCTCCCCGACGGCTTCGTCCTCAACACGTTCGGCCTCGCCACGTGGACGGAGGCTCTCGCGTGCGGCCGCTCCCCCATCGCCCTGCGCATGCCTTTCGCGGGCGAGATGGCCGGCTGGTGGTGGCTCTACTGGCGCTTCTACGACACACGGATCCCGATGGCGGCCGTTGCCGGCGAGCTCGGCGGGGACGCGCGAAAGGCGCACCGCTGGCTGCGGGCGATCGAGGCCTCGGGCCTCGCCCGACGTGAGGACGGCGCGCTCGTCCTCACCGACGCCGGCGCCTTCTGGCTGCATCTGGCGCAGAACCACTTCGCGCTCGCCTACGTCGACGCGCTGTGGACCGCCGGCCGCAGGGAGCCATGGCCGGCGGCGGTCTCCCTCTGAGCGCGCCGGGCGTCCGGCCTCTCCGCGCGTGGATCGTCGGCCCGCGGCGCTCGAACGAGGCTGTCCGCGGGTGTTTCTTGACAGAGTGGGGTATAGTGTCGCGCGTGGGCCACTTCAGGCCCAGAGAGTTGGCGGCGTGACCAGATGCAGCTCCGCCGGCGTCAACAGCGGAACCGGGCACAGGTCGCGTCGCTTCGTTTAAGCCCTTCGGGGGCGGAAAAGGATGCGTCAAATGGCAGAAGGCACCGTCAAGTGGTTCAACGCGGCTAAGGGGTACGGCTTCATCTCCCGCGAAGATGGCGACGACTTGTTCGTCCACTTCCGTGAGATCCAGGCCGACGGGTTCCGTACCCTCGACGAGGGTGACAAGGTCACCTTCGACGTCACCGAAGGCCAGAACGGCAAGATGCAGGCGAGCAACGTCCGTAAGGCCTGACGCCGCGCGGAAGCAGCCGAGTGCCGCAGCGAGGGCGGTCCCGTCCCGGGGCCGCCCTCGCTGCGTACGGGGTCGGGACGGCCGGCATGACGGCGACGCACGCGCCGGCGGCGCACCCGGTGCCCACTCCGGCCGGATGCCTCCCGTGAACCTGCGCCGCGCGCCCATCGAGTCCCTCACCGTGGACGACCTCACGTTCACTGTGCGCTGGAGCCGGAAGCGCCGCACGGTGGGCATCACCGTGAAGCGGGACGGCGGGCTGCTCGTGGCCGCGCCCGTCCGAACCTCATCACGCAGCATCGAGCAGGCCGTACGCGCCAAGCTGCCCTGGGTCCGCCGCAAGCTCGCCGAGTTCGAAGCGCTCGGCCCGCCTCCGGCGCCCAAGCGCTTCGTCGACGGCGAGCTCCTGCCGTATCTCGGGCGTGAGTACAGGCTCACGCTGGTCGACCACCCGGCTCGGCCGGTCACCTTGCACGGCGAGCGACTCGACCTCGCGTCCGATCTCGACGGCGACGCACGCACCGCTGTCGTCGCCTGGTACGAAGCGCGGGCGCGCGAGTACATCGACGCGGCCGTGGCGCGGTACGCGCCGCTCGTCGGCGCCGCCCCGGCCGTGCTCGTGGTCCGCGACCTCGGCACACGGCGGTGGGGCGTCTGCGACCACCGCACCCTCACGCTGAGCTTCCACTGGCAGTTGGTCACCCAGTCGCCCGACCTGGTGGACTACGTCGTGGTCCACGAGCTGGCCCACCTCCACGAGCCCAATCACGGGCCGGCGTTCTGGCGCCGCGTGGAGGACGTCCTGCCCGACTGCAAGGCGCGCCGGCGACGCCTCTCGCGGGGCGCACAGGAGCACGTGTTCTGACGCCCGTGCCGCGGAGTACACTGGGGGCCATGTCTCCTCCACGCCCCAGCGACCCCCTGCAGAGCATCCCCGGCGTGGGCCCGTCCATCGCCGCCGACCTGCGCCGGCTCGGCGTACGGCGTCCGGCCGACCTCGCCGGCCGCGATCCGCAGGCCTTGTACGACGAGTTCGAGCGCATCACGGGCGCTCACGTCGATCGCTGCCTGCTGTACGTCTTCCGCTGCGCCGTCCACGTCGCCGACGGCGCCGACGGCGACCCCGAGCTGCGCAAGTGGTGGAACTGGAAGGACGGCGGCCTTGCCGAGCGGCTCGGCCTCGTCTGGGAGCAGTCGGCCGGCGGCGCCCCGGGCGCCGGCCCCTGATCGCGACCTAGGCCTCGCCCACGATCCGCCGCCGGAAGAGACCTCGTCGGCGTCGCTGCGCGCCTCGGCGACGCACCTCTATGCCGGCGAGATAGTCGAAGACACCTTCGACCTGCTCACCGCCGAGGCTCCAGATGTGGATGAACGGCAGGGGGACGACCTCCCACGTGCCGCGCGGCCGCGTGCGGAACCTGCCGCTGACCACCAGTCGCGAGTTGCGCTCGTAGTAGTCCCACATGCGCACATCGACGCCGATGACCTCCCAGTGCGACGGCATGGCGCCGGAGAACAGCTCCATCGCCACGACCTCGCGGCTGGCGTAGACGCCGCCGCCGTTGGCCACGTCCTCGATCACCCACTCGGGCGCGTCCGGTTGTTCCTGGTGGAACATCGCGAGCACGTCCCGGGACGCGCCTGGGCCGACTGCGCGGTAGCCTCTCTTGATCCGCTCGAAAACGTCCATGCCGTCGTTTTCCCCCGTGACCCCCCTGTGGTATCCTCTGCCTCCCGCGGGGGTGTGCCGCCGCCTCGCGCCCGTGGGCGATTAGCTCAGTGGGAGAGCGCCCGCCTCACACGCGGGAGGTCGTTGGTTCAAATCCAACATCGCCCACCATACGGTCTGTCTGACCGTATGGTGGCCCCCTTCGCCGCATCTGCCATCCCCTGCACGTCCGTTCATCCATCCTGATGAACCGGCGCCTCGAGGCTTGCTTTTCCACCGCCGCATCTCTAGTGTGTGCGATTGGCCTAGCCCAAGGAGCAAGGCGCACGTTGCCGTCGTCCGGCCCGCATGATCCAGGATCAAAGGGCGCTTCGGAGCGATGACTGTGGTCGCCTCGCTGGCTGGTCCCGCCGAGCGGAAGTCCTGGTAGCCCGCCGGCAGAGGACGAGCCCCCGCGCCGAACCACACGGGCATGCGCGCGGGACAAACCATCCAACGACGAACCAGTGAATGGTTCATGGGAGGTGAACAGGGTGGCTGACGAGCCCAAGCTTTTCCCACCGTCGCCCGAGTTCTCGAAGAACGCGTACTTCAAGTCGATGGACGAGTACGAGGCCGCGTACAAGCGGTCTGTCGAGGACCCCGAAGGCTACTGGTCCGAGCGCGCCAAGGATGCGCTGGTCTGGACGAAGGACTGGGACACGACGCTCGAGTGGAGCTTCGACCCCACGCCCTTCATCAAGTGGTTCCAGGGCGGCGAGCTCAACGCGTCCTACAACTGCATCGACCGTCATGTCGAGGCCGGCAAGGGCGACAAGGCGGCCATCGTCTTCGAGGGTGACCCCGGCGACACGCGCACGATCACCTACGCCGAGCTCAAGGACGAGGTCAGCAGGTTCGCCAACGTGCTCAAGAAGCACGGCGTGAAGAAGGGTGACCGTGTCGCCCTCTACCTGCCGATGATCGCCGAGCTGCCCATCGTCATGCTCGCCTGCGCCCGCATCGGCGCCATCCACATGATGGTGTTCGGCGGCTTCAGCGCCGAGGCCCTCAAGGCGCGCATCGACAACAGCGGCGCCAAGCTCCTCGTGTGCGCCGACAAGGGCCACCGCGGCGCCAAGAGCACGCCCTCCAAGGCCAACGCCGACGTCGCCATCGCCGGCGAGACCACGGTCGAGAAGGTCGTCGTCATCAAGCGCGTCGACGGCGACGTGCCGATGATCGATGGTCGCGACGTCTGGTACCACGACGAGATGGCCGCCCCGGACATCACCGCCGAGTGCGAGCCCGTGCCGGTCGACGCCGAGCACCCGCTCTTCATCCTCTACACCTCCGGCTCGACGGGCACGCCCAAGGGCGTCATCCACAGCACCGGCGGCTATCTGCTGTACGCGCACGACACCACGAAGTACGTCTTCAACCTGCACGACGACGACGTCCACTTCTGCACCGCCGACATCGGCTGGATCACCGGCCACAGCTTCATCGTGTACGGCCCGCTCGCCTGCGGCGCCACCTCGCTCCTCTACGAGGGTCTGCCGACCTACCCGGAGCCGGACCGCTACTGGCAGGTCGTCGAGAAGCACAAGGCCACCACGATCTACACGGCCCCGACCGTCATCCGCAGCCTCATCGGCCAGGGCGACGAGTGGCCGGACAAGCACGACATGCCCACGCTGCGGGTCATGGGCTCGGTCGGCGAGCCGATCGACGCCGGCAGTTGGCTCTGGTACTACGAGAAGGTCGGCAAGGGTCGCATCCCGCTGTGCGACACGTGGTGGCAGACCGAGACCGGCGGCCTGATGATCACCCCGCTGCCGGGCGCCTCGACCCTCAAGCCCGCCTCCGCCAACCGTCCGTTCTTCGGCGTGCAGGCCACCGTGCTCACCGACAAGGGCGAGCCCGCCGGCGTCGGCGAGGACGGCCACCTCGTCATCACCGCTCCCTGGCCCGGCATGATCCGCGGCACGTGGGGCGACGAGGGCGGCAAGCGCTTCAAGGACGTCTACTTCTCGATGTTCAAGGGCGTCTTCACCACCGGCGACGGCGCGGCCATCGACGCCGACGGCGACTTCTGGCTCAAGGGCCGCATCGACGACGTGCTCAACGTCTCCGGCCACCGCATCGGCACGTCAGATGTGGAGGGCGCGCTGGTCAGCTACCCGAAGGTCGCCGAGGCGGCCGTGGTCGGCTACCCGCATCCCATCAAGGGCACCGGCATCTACGCCTACGTCGTGCTCAACGACGGCGTCGAGCCGAGCGACGACCTCAAGAAGGAGCTGGTCGTGCACGTGCGCAAGGTCGTGGGCCCCATCGCCACGCCCGACAAGATGCAGTTCGCGTCCACCGGCCTGCCCAAGACCCGCTCCGGCAAGATCATGCGCCGCATCCTGCGCAAGATCGCCGAGGGCGAGTTCGACGCGCTGGGCGACACCTCCACGCTCGCCGACCCGGCCGTGGTGGACGACCTCAAGGCCAACAAGCAGTAGTCTCGACCAGAGACGAGCGCTCCGAGAGGGCGGGCGGCCGGAAGGGCCGCCCGCCCTCTTTCTGTCTCAGGTCACGGGCTGGACGAAGTCGACGGCGTCGGGGTCGGCGTCCCGGTGGAGACGACGATGCGCACGGCGCTTCCCTGCGTCGCGACCACACCGGCCTGCGGGTCCTGGGAGATGACGCTGCCGGCCGGCACCGCGTCGCTCTCGGCCTGGCTCACGACGACGGTGAACCCGGCTTGCGTGAGCCGCGCCTCGGCGACCGCCTGCGAGCTCCCGGCCACGTCGGGCACGGCGACCGGCGTCGCGGTCGGAGACGGGCTCGCGACGACCTCGAGATCCACCTCCGCACCCTCCTGCACAGTCTCGCCGGCCTCCGGCGACTGTCCCACGACGGTCCCCTCCGGACCCTCGGAGCTCTGCACCTGCGTGACCTTGCCGGCGACGAGTCCCGCCTCGGCCAGGGTGTCGCCGGCGCGGGTCGCGGTCATGCCTGTGACGTCCGGCACCTCCACCTCCCCCCCTCCGCCGGAGTCGAAGGCGCCGACGGCCCAGGCGACCGCGAGCGCCGCGAGGGCCAGGACGACGAGCGCGAGGATCCAGACCCATGCCCGGCTCCGCGGTGGCGGCGGCGCCTCCTGCACTCTGGCCGACTGCAACACGCGTTCGATGTCGGCCCTGAACTGGGCCGCCGTGCCGCGCGCGCCGGGATCCTTCTCCAGAGCGCGCGCGACGATCTGCGCCAGCGCTGGAGGGACCTCAGGGTTCAGCAGCTGGGGCGGCTGCACGACGCCGTCGAGCTGCTCCTGCGCGACGACGCTGCCGTCGGCGCCGTCGAAGGCGTGGCGGCCGGTGAGCAGCAGGTAGGTGACGAGCCCCAGCCGGTAGACGTCGGAGGCCGGCGACGGGGCGCGGCCCGCCACCTCCTCGGGGCTGAGATACCGGGCGATGTCGGGGGCGGTCCCGGGGCGCAGGTCCGGCGGAGGAAAAGCTGCCGCGAGCCCGGCGCCGGTGAGCTTGATGGAGCCGTCCTCCCCACGTACGACGGCGCTCGCGTCTACCCCGCCGTGGACCAGTCCTCGCTCGTGGAGCGCGGCGAGCCCCGCGGCGGCCGACGCGGCGACCAGAGCTGCTTCGGCGACGGGCAGCGGCCCTCGGGCCACGAGTGCCCCCGCTTCCGCGCCGCCCGGATCCTCCGAGACGACGAAGCAGTCGCCACCGTCGCGCCCGGCGTCGACGACTGGGGCCAGGTCGAGATGCCGCACCGAGGCGACCACGCCGAGCGTGCGCAAGAAGGCGTCGGCGTCGGGCGGGCGGACCACGGTGACGACCACCGGCCGCCCCTCGGAGTCGCGGCCGGCGTACGCGGCCTCTGCCCGGCCTGGGGGCAGGCGCCGCTTCGCGCCGTAGCGTTGTGCGTAGATTGGCTCTGTCATGCCGCCTCCCGGGGCCGGTGGTCCGTCCGCGAGGTCTTACCCTCGCCGGATGCCCGGAAACCGCACCGCCCACGGCACGCGAGGGGTGAACCGCACGCGCACTCGCGTTAGAGTTGGAGCGGAGTCCTGAGCCGGACACCAAGCGTGCCGCGCAACTCCCCGCCGAGGTGCGGCAGTCGAGCTCAGGGTCACCCCTCGGGTCGCCAAGAGGCGCCCCGTCGTGGACGCGCACCGGCCGGCGGGAACAGAGCAACCACGAAAGACGGGACAGACAGATGAGTACACGCAACCTCGACAAGCTCTTCGACCCCAGAAGCATCGCGGTCATCGGCGCGAGCAACAAGAAGGGGTCAGTGGGCTACATCCTGCTGCGCAACCTGATCGGCGCCGAGTACCAGGGGATCGTCTACCCGGTGAACGTCTCGGCGCAGTCTGTGCAGGGCATCCAGGCCTACGCGAGCATCAGCCAGGTACCCCGCAAGATCGACCTCGCCATCATCGCCGTCCCGGCCAAGAACGTGCCGCAGACGATGCGGGAGTGCGGCGAGGCCGGCGTGGCCGGCGCCGTCATCGTGAGCTCCGGGTTCAAGGAGATCGGCAAGGAAGGCCGGCGCCTCGAGGAGGAGGTCAAGTCGATCGCCGAGAGCTACGGCGTGCGTATCGTCGGCCCCAACTGCCTCGGCTACATCCGCCCGGCGGTCAACCTCAACGCGACCTTCGCCCACATCATCCCGCCTGCCGGCCGCGTGGCCTTCTTCAGCCAGAGCGGCGCCCTCGGCACGGCCATCCTCGACTGGGCGGCCGCCAACAACATCGGCTTCAGCGCGTTCGTCAGCGTCGGCTCCATGTGCGACGTCGACTTCGGCGACCTCATCGACTATTTCGGCGCCGACGCGCACACGAGCAGCATCATCCTCTACATCGAGTCGATCACCGACGCGCGCAAGTTCATGAGCGCGGCCCGGCACTTCGCCAAGAGCAAGCCGATCATCGTGGTCAAGAGCGGCCGCACGGCGCGCAGCGCGCTGGCGGCCGCCAGCCACACCGGCGCCATCGCCGGCGACGACACGCTCTACAGCGCCGTCTTCCGCCGCGCCGGCGTGGTCCGCGTGGACCAGATCGAGGACCTGTTCGACGCCAGCGAGGCGCTGAGCCGCGTGAGCAGCCCTCGCGGGCCGCACCTCGGCATCGTCACCAACGCCGGCGGCCCCGGCGTCATGGCCAGCGACCGGCTGCTGCACCTCGGCGGCGAGCTCGCCGAGCTCACAGCGGAGACGGACGAGAAGCTCAAGGCGGCGCTGCCCGGCTTCGCCGCTCGCGGCAATCCGGTGGACGTCGCCGGCGACGCCGACGCGCGGAGGTACGCGACAGCCGCCCAGGCGCTGATGGACGACCCCAACTGCGACGGCGTGCTCGCCATCCTCACGCCGCAGGCGATGAGCGACCCGACGGGAACGGCGCAAGCCCTCATCGAGGTGTCCCGCAGCCACCAACTCAAGCCGCTGCTCACCTCGTTCATGGGCGAGATCAAGGTCGCGGAGGCGCTGCGCATCCTGCGCGACGCCCACGTGCCCACCTTCGGCACGCCAGAGGACGCGGTCGGCGCCTACATGTACATGTACCAGTACACGCGCAACCTCGCGAACCTGTACGAGACGCCGGCCGACATCCTCCCCGATTTCGAGCCCGACCGCGACGCCGTGAAGAAGATCTTCCTCGACGTGGCCCGCGACGGGCGCAGCATCCTCAGCGAGCCCGAGGCGAAGAAGGTGCTCGACGCCTACCAGATCCCGGCGGTCAAGACGCTCATCGCCACCACCCCGGAGGAGTGCGCCAAGGCCGCCGAGGGCATCGGCTTCCCCGTCGCGATCAAGATCCTCAGCCACGACATCACCCACAAGAGCGACGTCGCCGGCATCGCCCTCAACGTGCGTTCCGCGCCGGAGGCGGCGAACCAGTTCACCAAGATCGTCGAGCGGGTCGAGGCGGCCATGCCGGAGGCGCGCATCATCGGCGTCGCCGTGCAGGCGATGAGCCGCGGAGGCTACGAGGTCATCCTGGGCTCGAAGAAGGATCCCACCTTCGGCCCCGCGATGATGTTCGGCATGGGCGGCACCGGCGTGGAGTTGTACCGCGACGTCGCCGTCGACTTCCCACCGGTCAACCAGGCGCTCGCCCAGTCGATGATCCAGAGCACCAAGGTCAGCCAGCTGCTCCGCGGGTACCGCGGCAAGGCTCCGGTCGACATGGTGGCGCTCGAGCAGGCGCTGGTGAAGATGAGCTACCTGCTCGTCGACTTCCCCGAGATCCTCGAGATGGACATCAACCCGCTGCAGGTGCGCACCGACGGAGTGTGCGCCCTGGACGCGCGCATCGTCATCGAGCCCAAGGAAGTGCGCAAGATCATGCTGCCGGGCGCCCACCTCATGATCTCGATGTACCCCAGCAAGTACCGCTGGGAGGTCCCCATGCATGGCGAGGACGTCGTCATCCGCGCCATCAGGCCGGAGGACGAGCCGCTGTGGAGCGACATGATCGAGTCGCTCTCCCCCGCCACCGCCGAGTACCGCTTCTTCGGGCCGATCAGCGAGGTCACCAAGTCGATGCTGGTGCGCTACTGCCACATCGACTACGACCGCGAGATCGCCCTCGCCGCCATCCGCGAGCCCAAGGGCCGAAAGAAGAGCATCATGCTCGGCGTCGCGCGGCTCACGATCGAGACCGCCAACGTGGAGGAGGGCGAGTTCGCGATCGTCGTGCGCGACGCCTACCAGCGCAAGGGCATCGGCAGCAAGCTCATGGACGCGCTCATCCAGGCGGCCCGCGACCGGCACGTGCGCGAGATCCGCGGTCACGTGCTGGCGGCCAATCCGGGCATGACCCGGTTCGCCGAGGATCTCGGCTTCGACGTCAGGCCCGGCGACGAGCCGGAGGTCCGGGAACTGGTGCTCCGGCTCTAGGCGTCCGTCGGCGGGCGGTCTCAGTCGCCGGCGGGCGGCAGCCTCAGGAGCGACTCGGTCAGCGTGCCGTCGCCGAGGCGTCCGGGGAGCATGCCGGCCGGCCGCGCCGGGTACCGCGCGGCGGCGGCCGGCAGGCCGTACGTGAAGTCGACGGCGCGCAGGAGCACGGGCGGTCCCGCGGCGAAGACCAGGGTGACCGCGATCCCTTCGGGCGGCGGCGCGTAGAAGTCGAAGGACCAGCGCACGGTCGTCCCGTCGAGCAGCGTGGTGTCGCGGCCGCCGAGCTCGTGTCCGTCGACGCTCGCGCTGAGGTTCCCGACGACGGTGTGGACCAGCAGGCTCAGCACCGCCGCGCGCCGGTCGGAACGCACATGGACGCGGACCGTGCGCCGATCGCCATCGCTGACGTCCGACAGGACGCGCAGCACCGGCGATCGCAGCTCGAACGGGGGGGCGTCCGTCTCCAGCGTCGTGCGCGACCCCATCTGCGGAAAGTAGACGGCTGCCAGGCGGGCCGGCGACTTCTCGCCGAGGAAGCCGCGCGTGTAGTCGTCCAGCCGGTCGACGCTCTGCCACGCCGTGCGTCCGTCCGGCGTCCTGCGGTAGTACACGCTCGTGAACTTGGGGTGCTCGCTGTCGAACGCCACCGACGAACCCACGGCGAAGAGGACGGCGACGCCGGCCGCCGCGAACGCCGCCGGTAGCCAGAACCTGAAGCTCCGCAGGGCAACGGCGAGCGGCAGCATGAGAAGGCCGACCAGCAGCCAGACCGCCGCCACGGTCACGCCTTGCTTGAGGCCGGCGGACATGAGCAGGAGATACACGGCGGAGCTCATGAGCACGAGGCCGGGCACGGCGCCGGCCAGGGCGATCATCGCGGCCGCCGGCCTTCCACCGTCCGGCCCGTCGACCAGCGCGGCGCCGGCGAGGCCGAGCGACCCGCCCACGAGCGGCCACGTGAGCAGGAAGCTGGCGCCGGGGAACAGAAGGCTGACGCCTACCGCCGCGGCCGCCCACCAGGCGAGGGCGGCGACGGAGAGGTCCCAGGCTCTCAGACGGCGCAAGAGGGCGGCGTAGATGGCCATGACGACGGCCGCCGCGACAAGCACGAGGCCGAGCCGGTAGCCGTCGCTGACGACGACCCCGGTGTCGGTCCACACGCGCTCTTCGTAGGCAGTCCGGTACATCGTCCACACGATGGCGAGGGCGAGTAGCGACGCCCCGAGCGTGGCGCCCGTCGCGAGCGCCGCCCACGCGACGCCGCCGGGCGTGAGCAGGCGGCGGCGGACGGCCACGGCGACGGCGGCGAAGAACGCTCCGACACCGAGCGCGGCGAGCGCCGGCACGTACGACTGCGGATAGGAGACGCCGAAGCCCCAGAGGGCATTGAAGTAGACGACGTCCGGCGCGTGCAGCCTCCAGAGGTCCGCGTCCCCCAGGCGGCGAGCAAGGGCGAGTGCGGTCTTTCCCTCGTGCTGCAGTCCGGCCTCGTCGAACGCGGTGAGCGAGTCGTAGGCGGTGTGGTCGTAGGCCGGACCGTCCAGCATCCCGAAGGTCATCCCCGGGATGCCGCTGGCGACGAAGGGGCGGAAGTCACTCACCACGGGCTGGCGGCGGGACACCTCATACATGAGAGACGATCCGTAGGCGTTGCCCACGGCGAGGTAGTGCGGGATCAGACGACCGTTCCCGGGGCTCGTCTCGTACATGAGCGCCGGCGACGACGACCCCGGACTGTCGAAGTTGAGCACCACGCCGGCGGCATACACCCATGGATCGTCGCGCAGGAAAGCCTGCGCGCCAAGAAGGCCACGCTCCTCTCCATCGGTGAACAGGAAGATGACGTCGTTCCGCAGCGGTGGCCCCGAACGCAGCGCGCGCGCAGTCTCGAGCAGCGCCGCGACACCGCTGCCGTTGTCGGCCGCGCCTGCGGCCGTCGGCACCGAGTCGTAGTGCGCCACCAGCAGCACGGCGCGCGTCGGATCACGGCCCGGCAGGCGCCCGACGACGTTGCGCACGACCCCGGCGACGCGGGGCGCCCGCTTCGAGACCACTTCGGACGTCCGCACATGGGGATCGAGCGTCAAGGCCTGGAGCCGAGCGAAGATGAAGTCGCGCACGGCGGCCGCCCTCAGAGAACCGATGGGCCGCGGCTCGGCGGCGATCACGCGCAGGGCGTCCATGGCCCGGGCCGAAGAGAACCGGTCCGGCGCGACGGCGGACGAGACCGGCCGTGGCGCGTCCACCGGCGTCACGGCGCCGGCGACGGCGACGATCACGAGGCCCACGAGGAGTCCCGCGAACAGGTACTGACGAGCTCCCACATCCTCACTGTAGCCGGGGGCGTCGGGTTTGCAACAGCACCCGACGGCGAAGACTGGCTTCATGAGGGCCGGCAGAAGGACAGGACGGCGAGCGCCGCCCACGCCACCCGGCGACTTCGTCGTCGCCGGCGGCATACGCCTGCACTACGTCCGCTCGGGCGACGGGCTGCCGCTCGTGTACGTCCACGGCGCCAAGGGATCGGTCTACGACTGCCTGCTCTCGGTGGGGCCGCGGCTCGCCGAGAGCTACGACGTGGTCGCGTTCGACCGACCCGGCTCCGGCTTCAGCCCCCGGCCGGCCGGGGGTGAGAACTCCCTCGGCGCGCAGGCGACCGCGCTGCGCGCCGCGGCCGCCACGCTGGGGCTCGAGCGACCCGTCCTCGTCGGCCACTCGCTCGGCGCCGCCGTGGCGCTCGCCTGGGCGCTCGACGACCCCGGCGGCGTCGCCGCGGTGGTGACGCTCGCCGGCTACGTCATCCCCCTCGGCGGCCCGCCGCCGTGGGTGCACGCCGTCCTCAGCTCGCGTACGACCGTCGCCGTGACGGGCGGCCTCGCCCGCTCGCGCCTGGGGCGTCCGCTCATCGACGCGGCCCTCGAGCGCGCGTTCTCGCCCGGCCGGCCACCCGATGAGTATGCGCGGGTCGGGCCGGCGCTTGCGCTCGAGCCGCGCAACCTCTCCGGCGACGGCGCCGACCGGCGCACGGCCGAGGCCGGGCTGAAGGAGCTGCAGAGCCGGTACTCCTCGCTGGCCGTTCCGCTCGTGATCGTCGTCGGCGATGCCGACCGCATCGTGCCGCAGGAGAACTCGCGGACGCTCCACGCCCTGGTGCCCGGGTCGCAGCTCGTCGTCGTGCCCGGCGCGGGCCACCTGCCTCAGTTCACGCACCCGGACGCCGTCACCTCCGCCGTCGACACGGCGGCGCTGCGGGCGCGACCCGCCGGCTGAACCCGGACGGCCGCGCCCCCGCGACCCGCGCACGTTTGCTTCTGCCCTCGCCCCGGCGTACCATCCACCCCGGCCGCGCTAGGCGGGGAGCCAGCGGTGCCCTGTACCCGCAATCCGCTACAGCGGGGCTGAATCCCCGCCCGAGGGGCCGTTCCGCGAGGCTGTCAGCCGTGTCGCGGCGTTGAAGGTCGGGTCCTACGCAATGGAACCCTGCGAACCCCGTCAGATCCGGGAGGAAGCAGCGGTAAGCAGGCCATTCCATGTGCCGCAGGGTCGCCTGACCGGAGCTTGCGCACGGCGAGGACGCTCGGAGAACGTGCTTCGACGGCGGGTGCGCGGCCGCTACTCTCTTCTCCTGCCGCGGGGTACACTAGCCGTCCGATGAAGCGCTCCCTCTACCGCGAGTATCGCCCGCAGACCTTCGCCGAGCTCATCGGGCAGGACCACGTGGCGCGCACCCTGCGCAACGCGGTCGAGACCGACCAGGTCGCCCACGCGTACATCTTCGCCGGGCCGCGCGGCACCGGGAAGACGAGCACCGCACGCATCCTCGCCAAGGCGCTCAACTGCGTGGGCGCGGACGACTCCCAGGACCGGCCCACGGCCAGACCGTGCGGCGTGTGCCGGCACTGCATCGGCATCGCCGACGGCGTCTCGCTCGACGTCGTCGAGATGGACGCCGCCTCCAACCGCAGCATCGACGACGTCCGCGACCTGCGCGACAAGATCGCCTTCGCGCCGGTCGACGGCCGCTTCAAGGTCTACATCGTGGACGAGGTCCACATGCTCACGCGCGAGGCGTTCAACGCGCTGCTCAAGACGCTGGAGGAGCCGCCGGACAACGTCGTCTTCGTGCTCGCGACCACCGAGCCGCACAAGATCCCCGAGACCATCGTCTCTCGCTGCCAGCGATTCGACTTCCACCGCCCGCAGGTCACCGACATCGTGCGCCTGCTGGCCGGCATCGTGGAGCGTGAGAACGCGCGCCCCGAGACCGAGCGGGGCGGACCGCCCATCGACATCCAGGACGAGGCGCTGCACATCATCGCGCGCCACTCGCAAGGCGGCTTTCGCGATGCCATCGGCACCCTCGACAAGCTCGTGACCTACGCCGAGGGCACGATCACCTCGGCGGACGTGCTCGAGGCCCTCGGCGTCACCAGCAGCGATCTGCTCTTCGAGATCACCGACATCGTCACCGAACGCCGCACGGCCGAGGCGCTGCAGTTCGTGCAGCGCCTGGCCAACGAAGGCACCGACTACTCGCAGTTCATCCGCGACCTGCTGCGCCACCTTCGCCAGCTCTTCCTCCTGCAGCACCTCGAGGAGGCGGCGAGCGACGAGGCCACCCTGCGCACGCTCGGACAGACCGTGGAACTCGACGGCGAGCTCTTCCGCGAGCAGCTCCAGCGCGCCGGGCAGGTCTCGCCGCGCGAGGTCGTCTTCTTCATCGAGTCGCTCGGGCAGGCCCAGCGCGAGATCCGCGACGGCCTCGACCCGCGGCTGCAGCTCGAGCTCGCGCTGGTCAAGGTGACGCGGCCCGACCTGGACCACTCCGAGGCCGCCCTCGAAGAGCGCCTGCGGCGCCTCGAGGCGGTCGCAGGCGGCGCGGCGGCCGTGGCGGCGCGACCCGTCGTGGGGCCGAAGGCCGCGCCGCGCGAGGTCGCCGGGGCCGCATCGCCCGGCCGGGCAGGCGCGGCCACGACCGACGCGGCGCCCGTCCGGCCGGCGGACGAGCCACGCGCGCCGGAGCCGTCCGCGTCCCCCGCGCCCACGATCGAGGACGCGCCGGCGGACGAACCCGAGGCGACGCCGGCCGCCGGACGACCCGCCCAGGAGCTCACGCTCGAGCGCGTCAAGCGCGCCTGGGAGCTCGTCCTGCAGCGCGTCCAGACGGCGCGCGTGCCGCTCTACGGCTTCCTGCGCGACGGCCGTCCGTCCGCCCTCGACGGCGACACGCTCACGGTGGCGCTGCCCACGGACTTCGCGCTGCGCAACGCCGCGCAAGGCGACAACGCGGACGTGCTCGCCGCCGCCCTCGAGGGTGTGCTCGGACGCCGCATCACAGCGCGCTTCGAGCTGGCCGCAGGAGCCGTGCACGCGACCGCTCCCGAGGCCGCCCCAGCCGCCGCGCCGCACAGCCCCGCCGGCCCGCTCCCCGATTTCACCGACCAGATCCGTGCCGCGCAGGCGAAGCTCGACGCCGAGCTGCTGCCCGACGATTCCTAAGGAGGACGCCTTGGCGAACCCCCAGTACAACAAGATGATGAAGCAGGTCCAGGAGATGCAGCGCAAGATGGCGCAAGCCCAGGAGGAGCTCGCCGTCGAGACCGTCGAGGCGAGCGCCGGCGGCGGCATCATCACCGTCGTCGTCACGGGCGCGCTCGAGGTCAGGGAAGTGCGCATCAAGCCCGAGGCCGTCGACCCCGATGACGTCGAGATGCTCCAGGACCTGGTGGTCGCCGCCACGAACGAGGCGCTCCGCGCCGCGCAGGACCTGGCCAGCACCAAGCTCGGCGGCGCCACGGGCGGCATGGACCTGCCCAACATCCCCGGGCTCTTCTGAGGTCAGGCCGCGGCTCGAGGCCGGCACCGGTCCTCCCGCCCGCTCCGAGAGCGCGGAGCGCGCGGATAGAATGTGCATACAGGACTTCACACGTCCTGTATGTCCCCGGGCGGAGGTCCGGTCGCGGCGCACCCGCCCCCATCGCCGCCGAATGGCCCGCAGCGCTGCTGTGCTCCGCTTGCCGAGGCGCATGCGCACCTCGGCGCGTTGCCGCTTCCGACGTAAGGGAGTACACTGTCTTACTGGTCTGCGGGCGCCGGAGACGGCGCCCGAATCTTGCATGCGCATCGCATAGCGAGTCATGTCCAGGGGGACTGAACGGGAATGTATGCACCACCGGTCGAGCGCCTGATCACCGAGCTCTCCAGGCTCCCCGGCATCGGCCCCCGCACCGCCCAGCGCCTGACGTTCCACCTGCTCCGGCAGCGCCCTGAGGACGTCCTCCCGCTGGCGGCCGCGATCACCGAGGTCAAGGAGAAGATCGGCTTCTGCTCCCGCTGCTTCAACCTGGCGGAGGGCGAGCTGTGCACCATCTGCGCCGACCCACGGCGCGACCCGCGGCTGCTGTGCGTGGTCGAGCAGCCGTTCGACGTGGTGACCATCGAGCGCACGCGCGAGTACCACGGCTACTACCACGTGCTCGGCGGGGCCCTCAGCCCCATCGACGGCGTGGACCCGGAGGACCTGCACATGGCGGAGCTCCTCGCGCGCGTTGACGACGACGTCCACGAAGTGATCGTGGCGACCAATCCGACCATGACAGGCGAGGCGACGGCGATGTACGTCGCCGACCTGCTGCCGGAGCGCGTGCGCGTGACGCGCCTCGCCAGCGGCCTGCCCGTGGGCGGCGACCTTGAATACGCGGACGAGCTGACACTGGGCCGCGCCCTCGCGGGGCGTCGCGACGTGCGGCACAGAGAGGAGTGAGCATGGCGACGAAGACCGGCAAGAAAAAGGCGGAGGCGGCTCCTTCGCTGACCGAGATCCGCTGGCACGGCCGCGGCGGACAAGGCGCCGTGACCGCGGCCAAGATGGTGGCCGAGCTGGCTCTCGGCGAGGGCAGGTACTTCCAGGCCTTCCCCGAGTACGGGCCGGAGCGCTCGGGCGCGCCGATCGTGGCGTTCACGCGCGTCAGTGACGCGCCGATCCAGGTGTACTCGGGCGTCGAGCACCCGCAGATCGTGGTGGTGCTCGACTCGTCCCTCATGAAGATCGTCGACGTCACCAAGGGCGCCCCCGACGACGCCATCGTGCTCGTCAACAGCGAGCGCTCGCCGGCTCAGCTCCGCAAGGACACCGGCTTCAAGGGCAACCGTCTCTTCACCATCGCCGCCACCCGCATCGCGGTCGAGACCATCAAGCGTCCCATCCCGAACACGCCCATGGTCGGCGCGCTCACGCGCATCACCGGGCTGTTCGACATCGATGACGTCGTCACGTTCCTCCGCGAGGACTTCGGCAAGAAGTTCCCGCCCAAGGTCGTCGAGGGCAACATCGCCGCCATCACGCGCAGCTACGAGGAGGTCCAGGGCGAATGACCGTGGACAAGAAGGCCGGCGCCAAGAAGCCGACGCCGCTCAAGAAGCCAGGCGCCGCACGCAAGGCGCCCGCGAAGAAGAAGCCCTCCTGGGACATCAGCGACGTCGACCAGTGGGGCCCCGAGCGCCACGAGCTCGGCGCGGTCATCGTCGAGGCCGGCAACTCCGTCTACAACGAGACGGGCGGCTGGCGCTCGCTCGTGCCCGAGATCGACGTCGAGAAGTGCGACGGCTGCATGCTGTGCTACTTCTACTGCCCCGACGCCTCCATTCTCGTCGAGAACAACAAGGCCGTCGGTATCGACCTCGAGCACTGCAAGGGCTGCGGGATCTGCGCCAAGGAGTGCCCGACCAAAGCCATCGTCATGCTGATCGACAAGAAGGAGTGACCATGGCCATCACGCAATCCGAGATCCTGGCGGTCACCGGCAACGAGGCGGTCGCCGAGGCCATGGGCCAGATCGACCCGGACGTCGTCTGCGCCTACCCCATCACGCCGCAGACCGAAGTCGTGCAGCTCTACGCCCAGATGGTCGCCGACGGCAAGGTCAGCAGCGAGTTCGTGACCGTCGAGAGCGAGCACAGCGCCATGAGCGCCGTGATCGGCTCGGCGGCCGGCGGAGCGCGGACGATGACCGCGACCTCCTCCCAGGGCTTCGCCCTCATGTGGGAGGTCCTCTTCGTCGCCGCGAGCTATCGGCTCCCCATCGTGATGACCACCGTCAACCGCGCCCTCTCCGGCCCCATCAACATCCACTGCGACCACAGCGACACCATGGGCGGCCGCGACACCGGCTGGATCCAGCTCTACGGCGAGAACCACCAGGAGGCCTACGACAACTGCATCCAGGGCATCCGCATCGCCGAGCACATGGACGTGCGCCTGCCGGTCATGCACATGTACGACGGCTACGTGATCAGCGGCGCCATCGGCCCGCTGCAGATGCTCACCAAGGAGCAGGTGCAGGCCTTCATCGGCCCCTACCGCTCCACCAACCCGATGCTCGACGCCAAGAACCCCGTCACCGTCGGCCCGTTCGACGGCCTGCACGGCTGGTACTTCGAGCACAAGGTGGCCCAGAACCGGGCCATGGACCGCTCGCTCAAGGTCATCCAGGACGTCGCCGACGAGTACGCGGAGCAGAGCGGGCGCCGGTACGGCCTGCTCGACCCCTACCGTCTCGAGGACGCCGAGATCGCCATCGTCGTCGTCGGCTCCACCGCCGGCACCACGCGGATGACGGTCGACAAGCTGCGCGCCCGCGGCGTCAAGGCCGGTATGGTGCGCGTGCGCGCGTTCCGACCGTTCCCGCATGCGGCGTACGCCGAGGCGCTCCAACACGTGAAGGTCGTGGGCGTCATGGACCGCGCCGACTCGTTCGGCGCCCAGGGCGGCCCCGTCTTCCTCGAGGTCCGCAGCGCCATGTACGACTGCGACCCGCGACCCCAGGTGCTGCCGTTCATCTACGGCCTCGGCGGGCGCGACATCTACCCTGACAACATCGAGCAGGCCTTCGCCGAGCTCGAGAGCGTAGCGCAGAGCAAGAAGCGGGCGACGACTGAGCGCCGCTATCTGAACCTGCGGAAGGACTGAGGTGACCCGGATGCCGAGAAGGAACGGCACGACGGCCGAGCCCAAGGGCTCGGCCCTCTACGAAGTACTCAAGGGCATCGACTTCGAGCGCCGCGAGCTCGTGGACAAGACCCGTGGCGTCGGGCTGTTCGACCTCGTCAAGGACAGGTCGGGGTCCTACAAGTGCTACGCCTGCACGCTGTGCGAGCGCACCTGCCCCGTCGACTGCATCGAGATCGACTACTGCCCCGAGTTCCAGGAGCTGCCCTTCGACGTCGAGGCCGAGCGGGCCGCGGCGCTGGCCACCTTGCCGGGCGAGAGCTGCGGCGCCAACGCGGCCTGCGTCATGGGCGAGCAACCGGCCGGCTTCGTGCCCGAGATCGACATGAAGCTGTTCGACCCAGTCATCGCCGGCCTGCGCGCCGGCACCGGCCTCGTCGAGGCCTTGCACACGACGCAGGACGCCTACGGCTTCCTTCCGCGCGTGGCGCTCGAGGAGATCGCCGGCGAGACCGGCCTCCCGTTCTCGCGCATCTTCGGTGTGGCCAGCTTCTACTCCCAGTTCCGGCTGACGCCGGTGGGCAAGCACGTCATCCACGTCTGCATGGGCACCGCCTGCCACGTCGCCGGCGCCCCACTGGTGGCCGAGGCGTTCGCCCAGGAGCTGGACATCCCGGTGGGCGCCACCACCCCCGACCTGCTGTTCACCCTCGAGACGGTGAACTGCATCGGCGCCTGTGCGCTCGCCCCCGCGGTCCGCATCGGTGAAGAAGTGACGCACGCACGCGTCACGCCCCAGGCTGCGCGCAAGCTCGTCCGCCAGCTCCGCAAGAAGGAGGCCTGAGATGGCGGTCACGACCAAGGCCGGGACCGCCCGGCAGGCGCGCATCAAGAAGGCGCTCAAGGCCGCGTACAAGCCCGCGCTCGCGACCGGCGGCGAAGACACCGTCAAGATCCGGGTCTGCGCCGGCTCCACGTGCAATGCGACCGGCCGCGCCGCCGTGAGCGACGCCCTCATCAAGGAACTCGCCAAGCGCGGCCTCTCCGACAAGGTCAGCGTGGTGCTCACGGGCTGCCACGGCCTGTGCCAGGAAGGCCCCATCGTGGTGGTCCATCCCCGAGGGGTGTTCTACCCGCGACTGAAGGCCAAGGACATCGCCGAGATCGTCGAGACCAGTGTCGTCGGCGACGACGTCGTCGAGCGCCTCCTCTATCACCATCCGGATACCGGCGAGGAGATCGTGCTCGAGAAGGACGTGCCGTTCTATGCCGGCCAGACGCGCATCGTGCGCGCCGTCAACGGCTACATCGACCCGGCGTCGATCGACGACTACATCTCCCGCGGCGGCTACCAGGCGCTCGCCAAGGTGCTCGCCGACGACTCTCCTGAGGCGGTCATCGACGAGGTCGAGGCTGCCGGCCTGCGCGGCCGCGGCGGAGCCGGGTTCCCCGCCGGCACCAAGTGGCGCTACTGCCGCGCCAACCCGGGCGAGAAGCACTACCTCATCGCCAACGGAGACGAGGGCGATCCCGGCGCGTTCATGGACCGGGCCATCCTCGAAGACAACCCGCACTCCCTGATCGAGGGCATGCTCATCGCCGCCTTCGCCATCGGCGCCGACGAAGGCTACGTCTACGTGCGCCACGAGTACCCGCTGGCCGTCTCGCGCCTGCGCCTCGCGCTCGAGCAGGCGCGCGAGCGCGGCCTGCTCGGAGACGACATCCTCGGCACCGGCTGGTCGTTCGACCTGCGCATCAACCAGGGCGCCGGCGCCTTCGTCTGCGGCGAGTCCACCGCCCTCACGGCCTCGATCGAAGGGCATCGCGGCATGCCGCGCGGCAAGCACATCCGCACCGTCGCCCACGGCCTCTGGCGACAGCCGACGAACCTGAACAACGTCGAGACCTACGCTACCGTGCCGTGGATCGTCACCAACGGCGCCGACGCCTTCAGGGCGATGGGCACCGACACCTCCAAGGGCACGAAGATCTTCTCGCTCACCGGCAAGGCGCGGAACTCCGGCCTCGTCGAGGTGCCGATGGGCGCCACCCTGCGCGAGGTCATCTTCGACGTCGGCGGGGGCATGCAGGACGGGCACGAGTTCAAGGCGGTGCAGCTCGGCGGGCCCAGCGGAGGCTGCCTGCCCGCCGATCTCCTCGACACGCCGATCGACTTCGAGAACCTCACGAAGTACGGCTCCATGATGGGCTCCGGCGGCATGGTCGTCGTCGACGAGGCCACCTGCATGGTCGACTTCGCCAAGTTCTTCTTCCAGTTCACCGCCGAGGAGAGCTGCGGCAAGTGCGTGCCCTGCCGCGTCGGCACGCAGCGGGTGCTCGAGATCCTCGAGCGCATCTCTGCGGGCGAGGGAAGCGAAGACGACGTCGAGCTCCTCGAGAGCCTGAGCGACGACATCATCGAGGGCTCGCTCTGCCAGCTGGGCGGCAGCGCCCCTAACCCGGTCCTCACCACGCTGCGCTACTTCCGCGACGAGGTCATGGCCCACGTGGTCGAGAAGCGCTGCCCGGCCAAGGTCTGCCGGCCGCTCATCAAGTACGTCATCGACGCGGACGCCTGCACAGGCTGCCACGTGTGCGAAGGGGCCTGCCCCACGCAGGCGATCACCGGCGAGAAGAAGCAGCTCCACGTGATCGACCAGAAGCTCTGCATCAAGTGCGACACCTGTCGTCAGGTCTGCAAGTTCGACGCCATCCCGGTCGTCGACGCCCGACCGGCGCTGGTCGAAGGGAGGCAGCAGTGAGCCCCCGTACCAAGGCCGCCGTCCAGCTCACCGTGGACGGCAGGCGGCTCAGCGCCCGCGAGGGCGAGACCGTGCTCGACGTGGCGCGGCGCGAGGGCATCGACATCCCCGCGCTCTGCCACCAGGAGGGCATGGCCGCATGGGGCGCCTGCCGCCTGTGCATGGTCGAGGTCGAAGGCCTCGACAAGCTCCAGGCGGCCTGCACCACGTGGGTCAAGGACGGTCAGGTCGTCAGGACCGACACGCCGCGCGTGCGTGCCCGGCGCGAGAGCTACCTCAAGATGTATCTCTCGGACCACAACGCCTACTGCGAAGCGCCGTGCTCGCACGCGTGCCCCACGCACATCGACATCCCCGCCTACATGGCGGCGCTCGCCGAGGGCGACTCGAGCGGCGCCGCGAGCATCGTCCGCGACGAGCTCCCGTTCCCCGGCATCCTCGGGCGCGTCTGCCCGAGGTACTGCGAGCCCGTGTGCCGCCGCGGCGACGTGGACGAGCCGATCGCCATCTGCGCCCTGCACCGGGCGGCCGCCGACCACAGCGGGACGCTGCTGGTGCCGGGCGTGCCGACCGGCCGGCGGGTCGCCGTCATCGGCGCCGGCCCGGCCGGGCTCGCCGCCGCCTGGTACCTCACCGAGCGCGGGCACGAGGTCACCATGTACGACGCCAACGAGGAGCCGGGCGGGACGCTGCGCTACAGCATCCCCGAGTTCCGGCTCCCCGGTAAGGTCGTGGAAAAAGAGCTCGCTCCGCTCTGGGACGCCGGCGTGCGCTTCGTCGGCGAGTCCGAGCTCGGCTACGAGGTCGACCCCGACGGGCTCTTCGACGCCGGCTTCGACGCGGTGATCATCAGCGTCGGCACCTGGGAGGAGCCCAAGCACCTCATCCCCGGTGACGACGCCGCCCAGAACGGCATGGAGCTTCTCAAGCGGGCGCGCGAGCGCCGGGCGGTCAAGTTCACCCAGAAGGTCGCCGTGATCGGCGACGGCATCACCGCCCTCGACGTCGCCCGCACGGCACGGCGCAAGGGCGCCAAAGAGGTCGTCGTCATCGCCCAGCACCAGCCGGAAGACATCCCCGCCGGCGCCCGCGACCTGGCGGCCGCCGTCGAGGAAGGCGTCACCGTCGAGTTCGGCGCCCTGGCCAAGAAGGTCAAGGCCAAGTCCGGCAAGGCCCAGGGCGTCGAGTGCGTCCGCGTCGTCCGCGAGAAGGGCCGCACCAAGGAGATCCGTGGCTCACGCTTCGAGATCGCCGCCACCACCGTCGTCATGGCCACCGGCTACGCCCCGAAGCTCGGCGACAGCGCCGACTACCTGACGCTGTCCGACGGCGCCCGGCTGCTCGCCAACTACTACACCGGGCGCACGCCGGAGGAGGGGGTGTTCGCCGCCGGCGACGCCATCACGGGCGCGCAGTCGGTCATCCACGCGGTGGCGGGCGGCAAGCGCTCGGCGCTCGCCGTCGACGCCTGGCTGCAGGGCGAGGACCTCGAGGAGCTCGAGGAGAAGCTGGCCGTCTACAACAGCCTGCCGTACCTCGACCAGCTCAAGGACGAGGAACAGCTCGGCGAGCTCGGCGCGCGTCTCGCCGAGCGCAGCCCGGTGTGGCTCAAGATGGGCGCCACCGCCGAGCCTGCGGACAGGGCCACCATGCCCAAGGTCGGCAAGCAGAAGCGCCTGTCGGCGCTCGACCTGGAGGTGGAGAAGGGATACAGCCTCGCCGCTGCCCGCGCCGAGGCGGCGCGCTGCCTGCAGTGCGAGTGCCCCAGCAACGGCGCCTGCGACCTGCAGGCACTGGGCGTCGAGTACGACCTCACCGACAACGAGCTGGCCGTCAAGGGCGGGCTCGTGCGCAAGGTCGAGGGCCAGCACGAGCACCCGTTCATCCGCCGCGACATGGACCGCTGCATCGCCTGCGGCAAGTGCGTGCGGGTCTGCCGCGATGTCGCCGGCCCGGCCTGCTACGACTTCACCGGCCGGGGCTTCACCATCAACGTGGACACGGCGTACAGCGACGCACTGCAGCTCTCCGACTGCATCAGCTGCGGTCGCTGCGTGACCTCGTGCCCGACGGGGGCGCTCACCTTCAACGAGCGCGACCTTGCCTCCTTCAGGGTCGACGAGAGCCGCTGTGTCATGTGCCACGAATGCGTCGACGTGTGTCCCGTGGACGCCCTCAAGGAGACCAACCACTTCGAGGACGCGCGCGCCAAGTGGCGTGAGCTCGTCGCCAAGGGCAGCGACCTCGCGGGCGGCCACCGCATGTGCGCCGGCTGCGGCGCACCGATCGCGGTGCGCCAGATCCTGATGGGCACGGAAGACCCGATCGTCGTGTCCGCGGCCACCGGTTGCCTCGAAGTGAGCACCACGATCTACCCGTACACCTCGTGGACCGGCAGTTACATCCACACCGCCTTCGAGAACGCCGCCGCCACGCTGAGCGGCGTGGAGACGGCCTACCGCGCCCTCAAGAAGAAGGGCCTGATCGAGGACACCACCAAGTTCATCGCCTTCGGCGGTGACGGCGGCACCTACGACATCGGCCTGCAGTCGCTCTCCGGCGCCATGGAGCGTGGCCACCAGATGCTGTACGTGTGCTACGACAACGGCGCGTACATGAACACTGGCTTCCAGCGCTCGGGCGCCACGCCGCAGGGCGCCTGGACCACCACCAGCCCTGTCGGCAAGGAGCAGGCCGGCAAGCTGCAGAACCGCAAGAACCTCACCGACATCATGATCGCCCACGAGCTCGGCTACGTTGCCCAGGCCTCGCCGCACGACCCGCGCGACCTCGTGCGGAAGTCGGCCAAGGCCCTCGACACGCCGGGCGCCACGTTCCTCAACGTGCTCGCGCCGTGCCCCCGCGGCTGGCGCGCGGACGGCGCCGAGACGATCGACCTCGCGCGTGAGGCCGTGGAGACCTGCTACTGGCCACTCTTCGAGGTCGTGGACGGCGAGTACCGGCTGACCTACCGGCCGCACCACAAGAAGCCGCTCATCCCGTGGCTCAAGCGGCAGGGCCGCTTCGCCCACCTCTTCAAGCCCGGCAACGAGGAGACGCTGCTCAACCTCGAGGCCTGGGTGGACAAGGAGTGGGAGAAGCTCCTGCGCAAGTGCGGCGAGCCCAGCGAGGCCGAGTGGCAGGAGTACCTGCAGGCCAACGGCTGCCTCCTGCGCTAGCGAGCGATGCGCCTTCGGGGCCCCGCTCGCTCGAAGGCGCCCGCGACCGCCAGACTCGCAGACGGCTACCAGCCGGACCGGCACTCAGAAGGGCCGGGGCGCCGCAAGGCGCCCCGGCCCTTCGCCGTCATGACCTCCGCGAGCCGCGCTATGATCGGACGAGCCCCGCGAACGGAGAGGTACCGCATGCACCGCCGCGCACAGAGCCGCCGTCTCCGTCGCATCATCCCGGCCGCCGGCGTCGTGCTCGTCGCCGGCCTCGTGCTCGTCGCCGGCGCCTGCGGCGGCCAGGCGACCGACCCCACGGGCGCGGCGCAGGAACCTGCCACTGAGGCCGCGACGCCGGCGGCCGCGACGCCGGAGCCCGTGTCCGGCGTGCCGCCGCTCGTGAACATGGGAGACACCGTCCGCTTCCGGACGCCGGAGGGAGCCGTGGTGAGCGTGACCGCAGCCGGCTACGCCGATCCGGGTGACGCCCCGGACGGCGTGACCGCCGAGGCAGGGGAGCGCATCGTCACGCTCGAGCTCACGGTGGCCGCGGAGGACCCAGAGGGGACCGCGGCAGTCGAGGCGCCGTTCAGAAAGGCGGATTCGTTCCTGCTCATCGCCGAGGACGACACGATCACGGTGGCTCGGCCCGGCGACGACGCGCTGCTCGGCGCGATCCTTCCACCCGGCGAGAGCCTGAGCACGACGCTCGCCTTCTCGGTGGGCGCGTCGTCGCCGATGCGCTTCGTGTGCACGCCCGTCGAGGGATCGCGGCCGCGTTCGGCCACGTGGAAGCTCGACTAGGAGAAGACCGCCCTGAAGTAGTACGCCCAGAAGGCGGGGATCTCGCGGACCACGAACCGCGGCGTCTGGGGGATGGGTGTCGAGGTGCCGGCCGGCACCGTGAGCACGTCCCACCCCGCCCGCTGGTAGGCGAGCTTGATCCGCGGCAGGTGGTAGTACTGGCTCACCGCCAGGATCCGGCGCCAGCCGTCCTCGCCGAAGAACGGCACCGTGTCCGCGACCGTGGCGTTGGTGCTCACGCCGTTGGAGTCGATGACGATGGCGTCCTCGGGGACACCCGCCTCGACCGCCATGTCCCGCATCACCAGCGCCTCGTTGTAGCCGCTGTCGCCCACGCCCCCGGAGACGATGATGCGCCTCACTGCGCCGTCCTTGTAGAGCTGCACGCCCGTGTCCATCCGGTCACGCAGCGAGGTCGACGCCCGGCCGTCCTGGTGCACCTGGGCGCCGAAGACGACGACGACGTCGGCAGGGCGCCGGTAGTCGGTCTTGCCGAAGAAGAAGACCTGTGCGACAGGGAACAGCAGGATGCATGCGGCGGCGACCGCGCACAGGACCCCAGCGGCCGCCAGCCGCCGGCGCCGCGGCGCCGGCGAGCGCAGCGCCGTCCAGCCGACGAAGATGAGCACGGCGCAGACGACGAACGACAGCGGGAACGGCACGCCGGGCCGGATCTCGCCGTCACGCCACACGAGATAGAAGTCGACGCCGTTCCACGCCGTCACGGCGGCGAAGCCGAGGATGAGCCCGACGGTCGGCCAGCGCCGCCACGGGCGCATGCGCGGCGCCACGGCGTAGCCGACGAGCGCGGCGCCGACGAGCGCGTAGAGCACGACGGCGATCGCACGGCCGGCGCCGGGGACCGCGACCCACCAGATGTTGAAGTCGGCGCCCTGGCGCCACAAGCCCACGATGTTGACGAGGGTGAAGGCGCCGACGAACAGGGCGAAGCCACGAGCGATGGCGGCCACGAGCCAGTGCCGGTGCTTCTCGGCGAGAGGAGCGTCCGCGAGCACGGGCGCCGACGGCCCGGCCGGCTCGCCGGTGCCGGGGGCATCTGGCAGTACCGCGTCAGCGCTCATGCCCGGGACTGTATCACGGCCGGATCGCGCCCTCGCCCGGCGGGCGCCGCACCGTCCCCGCGAGCCCAGGACGCGGCCGCGATGGTCACGCGGCCGCGAGGCGGCGCTGCGCCGCGGCGGCCGCCGTGGAACCCTCGGCGACGGCGGTCGCGATCATGCGCACCTTGCCCGGGTACGCTGCGAAGTCGCCGACCGCGTACACGCCGGGCAGGCTCGTCGCCATGGTCGAGTCGACGTCGATCCTGGTGCCGGAGAGCCCGAGGCCCCAGTGCGCGATCCCCGAGAGGTCCGGGACCTGCCCGATGCTGACGAGGACGAGGTCGGCCGGCAACTCGACGGTCGTCTCGTCCGGCCGGCGCACGACGACGCCCTCGAGCCGCTCCCGGCCGCGAAACCCGATGACCTCGCCGTTGCTGACCACGTCGACGCCGGCCTCGGCGAACCTGTCCTGCGTGTGCGCGAAGGCGCGGAACTCGTCTCGCCGCCGGACGACGGTGACGTCGGCGACCTCGCGCAGCGAGAGCGCCGTGTCCAGAGCCGTGTCGCCGCCCCCGACGACGACGGCGCGCTTCGCGCGCACCTCCTCGAGCGGCGGCAGCCGGTACGCGAGACCCTTGCCGAGATAGCGGTCCTCGTCGATCAGACCGAGGCGCCGCGGCGTGAAGCGGCCGAGACCCAGCGCGAGCACCAGCGTCCTCGCCTCGTCCTCTCGCAGCGAACCCCGGATGGAGAAGCCGTCCTCGTGAGGCGCGACGTCCTCGACGGCGCGCCACTCACGCAGCTCGGCGCCGAACTGCTCGGCCTGCCCGGCGAGGCGAAGCGCGAGCTCCCTCGACGGCAGCGGAGGCTGTGCCGGGAAGTTGCTGACCGGCTTGGTGGGATACAGATTGACCAGCTGGCCGCCGAACGCCTCGGCCTCGTAGACGACGGCGCCGAGGCCGCGCAAGCCGGCATACATGGCGGTCGCCAGCCCGGCCGGCCCCCCGCCGATGATGGCGATGTCGTAGGTGCTCATGCCGTGCTCTCCTGCTCCCGGTGACCGCGCCTGTGTTCCGCACTACGAGTGTGCCCACACACGAAACCACCGGGAACGGGCTCGAGGCCCCTCAGGCGGCGCGCCCGCCGTGCGGACCGGCCTCGGGCGCCGCGGCAGTGACGCCCCGCTCCGCAGACCAGTCGCAGGCGACGGCCGGCTCCGGGCCGAAGCAGCCAGCGGCTTCCACCTCGAAGCCCGGCGTCTGCTCAGAAGCCGCGGCGGCGGGAGCCGCGGGCTCCGCCCGCTCGGCCCGCCGCGCCACCCCGAGCAGCGGGATGCCGAGCGCCTGCGTCACGCCGCCGACCAGCCAGGCGAACGGGATCGACACCGTCTGGGAAAGCCAGCCGAGGCCCACCTGCCCGCCCGTCGAGCCGACGTCGCCGAAGAGCGCGTCCAGCGAGATGATCGTCGCGCGCTGCTCCGAGGGGATGCGCGCGTTGAGCCATCCCTGTTTGACCGGCATCGAGATCCCGAAGGACACCGCCGAGACGAGGTAGAGCGGTACGGCGATCCAGAACTGCTGCACCAGCGCCGCGCCCACGATGGCGACCGTCGAGACCCCCGTGCAGACCATCAGGATGAGCCCCCTGTCGGAGACCCGGGCCGTGATCCTCCCGACGAACGCGTTGCCGAGGATCTGCGTCAGCCCGACGAGCGCGGCGATCACGCCCGTGACCCACACGAGATCCTGCCCGAGGAGGTCCAGGAAGTACTTCTGCCACGAGTAGAACCCGTACATGAAGAAGACGCCCTGGACCAGAGACGCGAACATGATGAAGCGCACGACGCGGTCGCCCAGACCGTACGTGACGCCCGCCGTGGCGATCTTCCGCGTCTCCCCGCCGAAGCTGCCCAGCGTCAGCGCGCGGCCCTTGAACCCGAGGTCACGCATGAGGAACACGCCGATGAGGAACGCCGGAACGAGCACCGCGGCGCGCGCGACGTAGGGGATCCAGAGGTCCACCTGACCGAGGAAGCCGCCCAGCGTGGTGCCGACCAGCATGAAGATGCCGAAGGTGATGCCGTAGCGCGCGAAGATGGGATCCAGCTTGCCCTCGTAGCCTACCGAGTGCAGGGCGTCGACCATCCAGGCGTCGACGGCGCCGGTGTAGAACGTGTAGCCGATGCCCAGCAGCGCCGAGGCGGCGGCGAACGGCCACACGCCGTAGCCGGCGAGCCCGAAGCCGACGTAGAGCAGCGTCGAGACGAGGATGACCCCGACGGCCAGAAGATAGGACGCGCGGCGGCCGACCGTGTCGGCGACCACGCCGGTCGGCACCTCGAAGATCACCTGCGCCACGGTGTACGCGGCGTTCACGAGCATCACCTGGAAGATGTCGAGGCCGACCGAGAGGAGGAACAGCGTGTTGACGCCCCAGATGAGCGACTGGGCCAGGGTGGTGGACGCAGCCACTCCGAGGTACGTGCGGATGATGCGCTTCGCCGTCATGGGCGTTCTGTTCCCGCTATCGGGCCTCGTGACCCACGTGGCACGCCGCGGCCGGGTCGGCCGCCGTCTTCAGACCGGCGTGTCGACGGAGCAGGCCGGCAGCTCACACTCGAGCCGGCCGTCCCGCAGCACGATGGTGCGATCGAAGTACCGCTGGATCTCGGGGTTGTGCGTGACCATCGCGATCGTGTTGCCGTCGTGGTGAAGCTGGGCGAAGAGCTCCATGATCTCCACCGTCGTCTCGCTGTCGAGGGCGCCGGTCGGCTCGTCGGCAAGGATCAGCGGCGGCTCGTTGACGAGCGCGCGGGCGATGGCTACGCGCTCCTGCTCGCCGCCCGAGAGCTTGCCGGGCAGGTGCCCGCCGCGATCGGCGAGCCCGACCCGATGGAGCACGTCGAGCGCCCGCGCCCGCTTCTCGGCCGACGGCATCCTCTTCACCGCGAGGGGTAGCGTCACGTTCTCCAGCGCCGTCAGGTACGGCACGAGGTTGAAGGACTGGAAGACGAAGCCCAGATACTCACGGCGAAAGTCCGCAAGGCGCTCGCCGGGCAGCGAGTACAGGTCGATGCCGTCCACGGCGACGGTGCCCGCCGTCGGGTGACTGAGCCCTCCGAGGATGGCGAGGAAGGTGCTCTTGCCGGACCCCGACTGGCCCATCACGCCGAGAAAGGAGCCCTCCGGGACCGTGAGGTCGAGGCCGCGCAGGGCGTGCACGGGGGCGCCGTCGCCGGCGAAGGTCTTCTCCAGACCGCGCACCTCGATGAAGCGCGCCGCCCGGGCGTCGTCGCACACCGTGGCGGTCTGGCCCGGCTGGTCAGTCTCTTCTTGCGTCTGCATGGTCGCAGCAGTCATGCCGTGTCTCCTGGATCCGGCGCCCGCGCTCACAGCGCGCGCAACGCCTCGGTGGGATCGAGCCTGCCGGCGCGGACCGCCGGATAGAGGGCGGCGAGGGCGCCGGTCAGCGCCGCCGCCCCGATCGCGGCGACGCCCAGCAGGGGAGTCCAGACCACGGCGGCGCCGGCCGCCAGCAGCGGCAGCACCGCATAGGTGACCGCCATGCCGGCGAGATACCCGAGGACGCCGGCGACGACGCCGGCAGTGACCGCCTCCAGCAGCACCAGCCGCGTGATGTGCACGCTGCGGAAGCCGATCGCGCGGAACACCCCGATCTCGTGAGTGCGCTCGCTCACGGAGCCCATCATCGTCAGGAAGACGACCAGGACCTCGATGCCGATCACCACCGCGACGATCGCGAAGCTGAAGGCGCCGAACTCACTCACGGCGTGGAGGCGGCTCTGGACCGCCTCCTGCACCGTCGCCACCCGGGCCTCCGGAAGAGCGGCCCTCAGTTGGCGAACGACCTCGTCCAGCGGCGCGCCCGAGTAGAGCGCGGCGACCTCGATCAGCGTGAGCTCGCCGGGCCGTCCGAGCAGCTGCTGCACGGCAGGCAGGTCGGCGATCAGCAGATCGTCGTCCTGCGAGCCGGTCGGCCGGAGGATCCCGGTCACGGTGAAGCGCTGTCCGCGGATGCGTACGTAGTCGCCCATCCGCAACCCGAGCACGCGGGCCGCCGCGGCTCCGGCCACGAGTTCGTGGCCGTTCTGCGGCGGCCTCCCGGGGTCGACCGACCACCAGCGCTTGAGCTTGAACTGAGCCGCCGGATGGACGCCCATCAGCAGCGCGCGGTGGCCCTTCACTTGTACCGCGCCGACGAGTTCCGGTGCGATCACGGAGACGCTTGAGCGCGCCGGGATGGCGCGCACGCGCGCGAGGTCCGCCTCACCCAGGCCGCGGCCGCCCACGGAGAGGCCGCCGACGGTCACGCCGCCGTAGCTGAGCGCAACGTCCTCACTGCGCGGCGTGATCACCACGTTGGCGCCGAAGCTCTCCATCTTCGCCTCGGCCTCGCCGGTCACCGACCGCGTGAGGGAGAGCAGCGCCACCACCGTGCCCACACCGATGAGCAGTCCGGCGATGAGGAACGCGGCCCGGGCCTTGCGGCGGCGGAGGTTGGAGAAGGCGATGGTGCGCAGCGTCATGCGAGGTCCCTGATCAGATCGCGCGGAGGGCCACGGTCGGGTCGAGACGGCTCGCGTGCAGCGCCGGGTACAGCGAGCCCAGCGAGCCGACGAGCAGGGCGAGGAGGACGGCGCCGCCGGCCAGGGCAGGCGCCCACGAGACGCCCACGCCGACGCCGTCGGCGAAGAGCGGCAGCAGCACGTAGCTGAGCGCCATGCCGGCCAGATAGCCGAGGATACCGGCAAGCGCGCTCGCGACCCCGGCCTCCATGAGGATCAGGCCGGTCACGTGGGACCGCCGGAAGCCGAGCGCGCGGAAGATGCCGATCTCCCGGGTGCGCGCGTTGACCGAGCCCATCATGCTCACGAAGACCACCAGCGCCTCGATGACGATGATCACGCCGGCGACCACGTAGCTGAAGGTGCGAAAGACGTCCAGGGCGTGCATGCGGTTCTTGGTCACCTGCTGCATCGCCGTCACCTCGGTGCCCGGGAGCACGGAGCCGAGCTGGGCGGCGATCTCCTCCACGGGGCAATCGCTGCACAGCGCCGCCACCTGCACGAGCGTGACGCGGCCGGCCTTGCCCAGCAACGCCTGTGCCGCACCCAGGCCGGTGACCAGCAGGTCGTCGTCCTGGGAGCCGGTCGGCTCGAGGACGCCGGTGACGGTGAACTCGCGCCCGTCCAGCGCCACCACGTCGCCGGTGGCGAGCCCGAAGCGGCGGGCCGCCGATGACCCGGCGACGAGCTCGTCGCCGGCCGCCGGCGGCCGCCCGTCGACCTTCCACCAGCGCTTGAGCCGGAACTCGTCCCTGGGGCGCACGCCGAGCAGCAGCGCCTGGCGACCCTGCACCTCGACGGCGCCGAGGAGTTCGGGCGCGACGATGGCGACGTTCTTGCGGTTGGGGATGGTCTTGATGCGAGCGAGGTCCGCCTCACGCAGGTCGCGCGCCTGCAGCCGCACGCCGCCGAGAGCGACGCCGCCGTACGTGAGCGAGAGGTCGTCGGTGCGCGGCGCCACGACGATGTTGGCGCCGTACGTCTCCAACTGGTTCTGCGCCTGCACGGTGAGCGCGCTGCTCAAGGTGAGCAGCGTGACCACCGTCGCGATGCCGACGAGCAGCCCGGCGACGAGGAAGGCGGCGCGCGACGACCTGCGCCGCAGGTTGCCGAACGCGACGGTGTGGAGTCTCATCGACCCTCGGGCCGGCTCACTGGAAGTACTGGACCCCGGCCTGCAGGTCGGCGGTCTTGAGGACCAGCTCCTCGCCCTCGACCCTGCGGTCGATCGGCGAAGGGTTGCAGCCGCCCTTGAGCTCGTTGATCTTGGTCGAGTCGAAGGTCTGGCCGCAGTTGTTGCAGACCATCTGGTCGCCCTCCTGGCGGTAGCCCTTCTTGTTCGGGTAGCACACGTCGCAGGCGTCGAAGGCGGCGCGGTACTCGCCGTCCGCACTCTGCATGACGAAGTACTTGACCTCGGTGCCGCCGGCGTCGTAGCTGTAGTAGTGAGCCTGCCCGTCGGAGATCTCGGCCACGGGGATGGCGACGTCACCGCCGGTGGCGGCCACCGGCGCGGCCGGCGCGGCGGGCGAGCCGGCGTCGCGACCCATCACGACGATCACCGCGACCACGGCCACCACCACCAGGGCGATGCCGGCGAGGACGAGGTGCATCGTCGTGCGGGCACGCGGCTGCTCGAACTGCGCGCGCTTCTCGTCACGGACCGTCTGCCTTGGCTGCGCAGAAACGTTGCTCTGCGCCCTGCGCCGTTTGCTGGTCTTACCGGACACGCTCCGCCTCCCATTCCTGAGAAATCAAAGAAAGCCGACCAATTCACACCACAATAGGGACGACGCGTCCTTCGTGCAAGTTCGACCGCCGTTGGCGTGTGCACGGCCGCGCTGATACCGTGCGGAGACGATGGCGACGCCCGCAGACAACCTCCCTCCCGGGCTGCGCGGCCTGACCGACGCCGAGGCCGAGCGCCGCCGCGCCGCCGGCCAGGGCAATGACGTCGAGATCCGCGCCGGGCGCACGTATGGCCGCATCGTGCGCGACAACGTCTTCAACTTCATCAACAACCTCTTCTACTTCCTCGGCATCCTCCTTCTGATCCTCGGCAAGCCGCTCGACGCCTTCGCGGTCGTGTTCGTGATCGGCGCCAACACCGTGATCAGCCTGTTCCAGGAGATCCGCGCCAAACGCGTGATGGACAAGATGGCGATCCTGCTGCGTCCCAAGGCCGACGTCGTGCGGGACGGGGAGATCCGCGAGATCGACCCCGCGCAGGTCGTGCTCGGCGACCTCCTGCGCGTGCAGCCCGGCGACCAGGTCGTGGTGGACGGCCCGATGGTCGGCGAGGGACGGATGGAGGTCGACGAGTCGCTGCTCACCGGCGAGTCCGACCTCGTCACCAAGCACCCCGGCGACGAGCTCATGTCCGGCAGCTTCTGCATGACCGGCGGCGGCTTCTACGAGGCCGCCAAGGTCGGCCTCGACAGCTTCGCCAACCAGCTCACGGCCAAGGCCAAGGTCTTCAAGCGCGAGCTGACGCCGCTGCAGCGCCAGGTCATGCAGATCGTCCGCGTGCTGCTCATCGTCGTCATCGTCTTCGAGGCCCTCGTCTGGATCCGCAACGTGGCCGGCGGCGTGCCCTTCGTCGAGAGCGTGCGCATGTCCACGGTCATCCTTGCGCTGATCCCCAACGGGCTCGTGCTGAGCATCGCGCTCACGTACGCTCTCGGCGCCGTGCGGCTGCTCGGCAAGGACGTGCTCGTGCAGCAGTTCAACGCGGTGGAGAGCCTGAGCAACGTCGACGTCCTCTGCACGGACAAGACGGGGACGCTGACTTCAGGCGTCATCACCTACGAGGAGCTGGCGCCGCTGGGCGCCGACGACGCGCGCGCCGCGCGCCTGCTCGGCGCCTTTGCCGCCAGCACGACCGACGCCAACCGGACGATCGAGGCGCTGCGCACGGCGCTCCCCGCCGGGCGGCAGCCGGCCGCGCAGGAGGCGTTCTTCTCCTCCGAGCGCAAGTGGAGCGGCCTGGCCTTCGCGGACGGCGAGGCGCGCGGTACGTACGTGCTCGGCGCGCCCGAGGTGCTGGCGCCGGCGCTCGCCGCCGGCGCCGACTGGCGCGGGCGCGCCGACGAGTGGGCCGCACGCGGGCTGCGCGTCGTCCTCTTTGCCGGCTACGCCGAGCCGCTCGTCTTCGCCGATTCGCCCGACGACCCGCCCAGCCTCCCCGCCGGACTCGAGGCGCTCGCGCTCGTGGCCTTCAGCGACGAGCTCCGCCCCGGCGTGCGGCAGACGCTCGAGGAGTTCTCCGACGCCGGCATCGACGTCAAGATCATCTCCGGCGACAACCCGAAGACGGTGGTCGCCCTGGCCACCCAGGCCGGCGTCCAGTCGCTGCAACGGCGTCAGGGCGTGGACGCCTACTGCGAGTCGCTGCTCCGCAACGACACCGATGACGGCGCCGGCCCGTCCGGCGCCCCCGGCGCCGACGCCGCCGGCCCCGACGAGCCGGCCGCCCCGCCACAGCGCGAGCTCGTGGCGGTCTCCGGCGCCGACCTCGCGGACATGTCGCCGGACGAGTTCGCAGCGTCGGCCGACGAGGCCGGCATCTTCGGCCGCGTCACGCCCGAGCAGAAGCAGGACCTCGTCGAGGCCCTGCGCGCACGCGGGCGCTACGTGGCCATGATCGGCGACGGCGTCAACGACGTCATCGCCCTCAAGCAGGCCAACGTCGCCGTGGCGATGCAGGGCGGCAGCCAGGCCGCGCGCAGCGTCGGCGACCTCGTCCTCATGAAGGACACGTTCCAGCCGCTCCCCTTCGCCTTCCGCGAGGGGCAGCGCATCATCAACGGGATGAACGACATCCTGCGCATCTTCATGGTGCGCATCTTCTTCAAGGCGCTGATGATCGCCATCGTGACGGGACTCGGCGGCTTCCCCTTCGCGCCGCGCCAGTCGGCCCTTCTCTCGTTCTTCGGCGCGACAGTGCCGGCGATCGCCTTCGCTCTGTGGGCACAGCCAGGGCCGACGCCGAAGGTCGGGCTGTTCAAGCTGCTCGCCCGCTTCGTGCTCCCGACGACGCTGCTGATGACGGCGATCGCCACGGGCATCTACCTGGCCTGGTCGATCCCGGCGAAGAACAGCTACCTCGCGGCGCATCCCGGAGCCGGGAGCCGCGAGCTGATCGAGTTCGCGTATCCGTCGGCCATGACGGCGCTCACGATCTTCGCCTGCTTCGCGGCGATCTTCCTCATCCTGCTGATCTCGCCGCCGTCGGCGTGGTGGGCCGGCGGCGCCGCCCTGGTGCGCAACGACCGGCGCATCATCGCCGTGGTCGGCTTCCTGTTCCTCTGCATGGCGGCCGTCCTCGCCGTACCGCTCGGCCGGACGCTGTTCGAGCTCACCCAGCTGCCCGTGTGGCAGTACTTCGTGCTCCTCGTCATCGCCTTCGTCTGGAGCCAGCTCTGCCTGCTGGTCTGGAAGAGCCGCGTCTTGGACCGCTGGCTGGGCACAGCCGAGGACCCGGGCAACATGTGCGCGAAGGCGGCTGCGGAAGCGGAGAAGGCGCGGGCGCGAGGAGCTGCTCCCGCGGACTGAGGCGACTCGGCGCCGGCCGGCGCCGTCAGGCGATCCCGGCCGACGGGCACATCGCCGCCAGCGGGCACTCGGCGCACGCCGGGCGACGCGCGTGACAGATGCGTCGGCCGTGCCGCACGAAGTCCACGTGCACGGCGTAGACCTGGCTTGCGTCGTCCGGGCCGGCCAGCTCGGTGAGCAGCGGGTGCGCCTGGTCGGCGGTCACCTTGTCGCCGATGATGCCAAGCCGCCGCGCGACGCGGTGCACGTGCGTGTCCACGGGCATCACGGGCCGCCCGAGCGCGAACAGCAGCACACAGGCGGCCGTCTTGGGCCCGACGCCGGGCAGGGCCACCAGATACGCCTGCGCCTCGGCGTCCGCCATGTCGTCGAGCTCGCTCAGATCGGGCTGACCGGTCCGCTCGCTGAGCGCTTCGAGGATGCGCTTGATGCGCGGCGCCTTGGTGTGCGCGAGCCCGCCGAGCGCGATGGCCTCCTCGATCTCCGCGGCGGACGCGTCGCGGGCCGCCGTCCATTCGGGGAACCGCGCTTTCAGCGACGCGAACGTCCGCTCCGTGTTCACGTCGGCGGTGTTCTGCGAGAGGACGGTGAAGACGAGCTCGTCCACCGGCGGGTAGCGCGGCGAGAGCAGGGGCCGGCCGTAGAAGTCGTCCAGCAGGTCGGCCGCACGACGCAGCCGCTTCTTGGGTGACGATGCGCTCACGGCCAGCAGTATACCGGGCGGCGGAGCCAACGCGATTGCGGCCGCCGACGGCCCGGGAACCATGACGGTGAGGGTCTTTCGAGAGGGGGTGATCGCATGAAGGGCATCCTCGTGCTCAGCGGGTCCGGACCGCTGTTGCTGCTCAGCTCGTACCCGGCCATCGACGACCCCGGCCTCCTCGCCAAACTGCGCGCCAAGGGTCTCGCCAAGTTCCTCGCCTGGGAGGTGCCGATCGAGCATCTCAGCGACCTCTACGGATACACCTTCCGCGACATCGCGGAGCAGCTGGAGACGCAGGGCGACATGCGGGTCCTCGACTTCGACGGACACCGCATCTTCCTGAACCTCTCGCTGCGCGACCTCGGCGAGCACATCCTCTTCGAGGACGACCACGTGCTCACCGCGCGGTGACCGGCCTCGCGCCGCCGGGCACCTCAGGGCCGCGGCGAGGTCCCTGAGTCGCGGGTCACCGGACGCTGCAGGTAGACGGCCTGTTCCTCGTCGCCGGGCACGAACCCGCACGCGGCGTAGAACGCCTCCGCCGCCTGGTTGTCGGCGAGCACCCAGACCTCGTCGATGCCTTCGGCCCGGGCATACGCCAGCATCTCCCGGACGAGCGCCGAGCCGATGCCGCGGCGTCGGTGAGCCCCGCGCACCCCGATGGCGTACAGCAGCAGCTCCTTGCCGAGCTCTCCCACTCCATACCCCCGGCGGGCGAGGGAGAGAGCCCCGACCGTCGCGTCCGTGCGCGTGGTAGCCTCGCCCGATGACGCGCGACGAGGCGGGAACACGACAGGAGGGACCGACCGGAGGCTGGCGCTTCTGGATCGACCGCGGCGGGACGTTCACCGACGTGGTGGCACGCCCGCCGGGCGGCGGCCTGCTCACGCGCAAGCTCCTCTCCGAGGACCCGGCGCGGTACCAGGACGCCGCCGTCGCAGGCGTGCGGCTCCTGCTCGGTCTGGAGGACGACGATCCCGTCCCGGCGGAGCTCGTCGCCGAGGTCCGCATGGGCACCACGGTGGCGACCAACGCGCTCCTCGAACGCGCGGGGTCGCCGACGCTCTACGTGACGACGCGCGGCTTCGGCGACGCCCTGCGCATCGGCTACCAGGACCGGCCCGACATCTTCGCCCTGGACATCAGGCTGCCGGAGCCGGCGTACGCGGAAGTCCTCGAGGTGGAAGAGCGCATCGGCGCGGACGGCGCAGTGGTGCGCGCGCTCGACGAGGCGGCAGCGCGGCGCGGGCTGGAGGAGGCTCGCCGCGCCGGCCTCGACGCCGTCGCCATCGCCTTCGTGCACGGCTACGCGTACCCGGAGCACGAGCGGCGCGTCGCCGAGCTGGCGCGCGCCACCGGCTTCTCCCAGGTGTCCGTGTCTCACGAGGCCAGCCCGCTCATGAAGCTCGTCGGCCGCGGCGAGACCACCGTGGTCGACGCCTACCTCTCACCCATCCTGCGGCGCTACGTGGACGGCGTGGCAGCGCAGCTCGGCGACGTCCGCCTGCGCTTCATGCAGTCACACGGCGGCCTCACCGACGCCCGCCTCTTCCGCGGCAAGGACGCGATCCTCTCCGGGCCGGCAGGCGGCGTCGTCGGCGCGGTCGCCGTGAGCCGCCGGGCCGGCTTCGACAAGGTGATCGGCTTCGACATGGGCGGCACCTCGACGGACGTGAGCCACTACGCCGGCGAGCTGGAGCGCAGCTACGAGAGCGTGGTCGGCGGCGTGCGTCTCCGGTCGCCGATGCTGCGCGTGCACACCGTGGCCGCGGGCGGCGGGTCGATCTGCGCGTTCGCCGACGGTCGCTACCGGGTGGGACCGCGCAGCGCCGGCGCAGACCCCGGTCCCGCGTGCTACGGCAGAGGCGGGCCGCTCACCGTGACCGACTGCAACCTGGTGACCGGAAAGCTGCGGCCGTCCTTCTTCCCGCGCGTGTTCGGGCCTGACGGCGCCGGAGCCATCGACCCGGAGGCGGCGCGCCAGGCGCTCGCGGCGGTGGCCGCGAGCATGCGCGCCGCCGGCGTCGACCCGCCGGCGCCGGAGCAGCTCGCGGCCGACTTCGTGCGCGTGGCGTGCGAGGCGATGGCGCGCGCGATCAAGCGGATCTCCACGCAGCGCGGGCACGACGTCACCGACCACGCGCTCTGCTGCTTCGGCGGCGCCGCCGGTCAGCACGCCTGCCTCGTGGCCGACGCGCTCGGCATGACCCGGGTGCTCCTGCATCCGCTGGCCGGCGTGCTCAGCGCCTACGGCATGGGCCTCGCCGACGTGCGCGCGCTGCGCGAGCGCAGCGTCGAGGCGCCCCTGGACGCGGTGAGCGGACCGGCCACGGCCGCCGCCCTGGCGGAGCTGGAGGCGGCGGCCGTGGACGAGCTTGCGCGGCAGGGCATCACGGACACGGAGGTGCGCGTCGAGCGCCGCGGGCATGTCAAGTACCGGGGTACGGACGTCGCGCTGCCCGTGCCCTGGGCGGCTCCGGACGAGATGGCAGCGTCCTTCCTGGAGCTGCACGCTGCCCGGTACGGCTTCCTGATGCCGGGGCGCGGTCTCACCCTCGAGGCGGTCGCCGTCGAGGCGATCGGCGCCGGCGCCGGGGAGGTCGCCGAGACCACGACCGGCGCCGCGCGGCGCGACGCCGATCCGGGCGCCGGCGCTCCGGGCCGCGACGCATCCGCGCCTCGTGAGACCGCGCGTGTCTTCACGGAGGGCGGCTGGCACGAGGCGCCGGTGTTCGTGCGCGAGGACCTCACGCCGGGCGTCACCGTGGAAGGGCCGGCCATCGTCTGCGAGCCGACCAGCACGACGGTGGTGGAGCCGGGCTGGCGGGCGGAGGTGCTGCCGGGCGGCGACCTGCTGCTGCGCAGGGCCTCGCCGCCGGCACGCCCCTCCGCCGACCCCAGCCACGTCTCACCGCTCCTTCTGGAGGTGTTCAACAGCCTCTTCATGTCCGTCGCCGAGCAGATGGGCGCGACGCTCGCCAACACCGCCGTCTCGGTGAACATCAAGGAGAGGCTCGACTTCAGCTGCGCCGTGTTCGACGCCGGCGGTGGCCTGGTCGCCAACGCGCCGCACCTGCCGGTGCACCTCGGCTCGATGGGTGCGTCCGTGAAGGCCGTTCTGCGGCGTCACCGCGGTGCACTGCGCCCCGGCGACGCCTGGCTGCTCAACTCGCCCTACGCCGGCGGGACGCACCTGCCCGATCTCACGGTGATCACACCGGTGTTCCTCGGAGGCGGCGGGGCCGGCGACCGGCCTTCGGCGGGCGCGGCGGCGGGGGTCTCGGAAGAGCCCGCCGCACCGCTCTTCTTCGTCGCCTCGCGCGCCCATCACGCCGACGTGGGTGGCGTCACGCCGGGGTCCATGCCACCGGGCAGCCGGACGATCGACGAGGAGGGCGTGCTGATCGAGGACTTCCTGCTCGTCGAGGACGGCGACCTCCGTGAGGCCGAGGTCGCGGACCTGCTCACCTCGGCTCCGCACCCCGTGCGCGACGTCCAGCAGAACCTCGCCGACCTGCGCGCCCAGGTCGCCGCCAACGCGCGCGGCGCGGCCGAGCTCAGGCGCATGGTGATGGAGTTCAGCCTCCCCGTCGTCACCGCCTACATGCGCCACGTGCAGGACAACGCCGCCGAGGCGGTGCGCCGGGTGCTCGACAGGTTCGCGGGCGCGGCGGACGCTCCGCGCGCCTTCCGCCTGGAGCTCGACGACGGCAGCGAGATCGTCGTCGCCGTGACGGTGGACGGCGCGGCGCGGACGGCCAGGGTCGACTTCACCGGCACGTCGCCGCAGCGTGCGGACAACTTCAACGCGCCCGAGGCGGTCACGGCCGCCGCGGTGCTGTACGTCTTCCGCACGCTCGTCGACGCCGACATCCCGCTGAATGCCGGCTGCCTGGAGCCCATCGACATCGTGATCCCGCCGGGAAGCATGCTGTCGCCGGTGTGGCCGGCCGCCGTCGCGGCCGGCAACGTCGAGACGTCGCAGGCGGTCACGGCCGCGCTGCTCGGCGCCCTCGGCGCGGCCGCCGCGAGCCAGGGGACGATGAACAACCTCACCTTCGGCGACCAGCGCTACCAGTACTACGAGACGCTCTGCGGCGGCGCGGGAGCCGGCCCGTCCTGGGACGGATGCAGCGCCGTGCACACACACATGACCAACTCTCGGCTGACCGATCCGGAAGTGCTGGAGTGGCGCTATCCGGTGCGCGTGGAGGAGTTCCGCGTGCGCGCCGGCAGCGGCGGAGCGGGGGCGCACCGCGGCGGCGACGGCGCCGTCCGTCGCCTGCGCTTCCTGGAACCGCTGACGGCGGCGATCGTCTCGAGCAGCCGCCGGGTGGCGCCCTACGGTCTCGCCGGCGGGCTCCCCGGCGCCTGCGGCCGCACCGCGGTGGAGCGCGCCGACGGCACGGTCGAGGAGTTGCCCGGCGTCGCGCAGACCATCATGGCGCCGGGCGACGTCCTGGTCGTCGAGACGCCGGGCGGCGGCGGCTACGGCGCGCCGCCCGCACAGGTGGACACCTCGCCGGCGCCTCAGGCCTCGCTACAAGCCGCGAGCGCCACCGGCCGCGACTGCGCTCAGTAGCTCCCGCCGCGTCGCTGCGCCCGCCGGCGCCGCCGGACCAGCGCGCTCACCGCCAGGCCGATGAGAAACCCCAGCAGCAGCAGCAGGACGAGCATCAGCGCGGCCGGCAGGGAGAACCACCAGAAGAAGAAGTGGATCCGCCAGTCCTCTTTGGTGTTCTGGAGGATGAGGATGATGATCACGATCGCGATCACCGCCGGTGCGATGAGCCTGCCGTACCCGGGGCCGCTGGGCCTCGTGTCGCGCTGCATCTGCACCTGCGGGCCCTCTTCGGTCGAGCTCATGCCTGGCCCTCCTCGGTCGTCGTCCCGACTTGGTTCGCCGTGGGTCCGGTCTACCCTTGTCACGAGCGCGGTACGCCGGTGGGTCCGCCGGCTGCGGAGACCCACCGCCGACCGTGAGCCGTACGCACGTGAGGGCGGGAGGCCCTGCGGCCTCCCGCCCTCACGACGAGTGCGGCGCCTTCCCCCGAGGGCGGCCGCGGACGCCGAGCCTCCCGGCCCGGCTCAGTCGCTCACTGCGTCGAGTACGCCTCGAGGCCGTCGGCCACGGTCGCGAACACGCGCTCGAGCTGAGCGTCGTCGATGACCAGCGGCGGCTGGATGCGCAGCACCGAGCCGAAGTTGCCGCCGACGCCGATGAGCACGCCGTGGTCGAGGCAGTACTGGCGTACGAAGCCGGCGGCGGCGGTGCCGTAGGCCTTGGTGGCCGGGTCGGCGATGAGCTCGATGCCGACCATGAGGCCCTTGCCGCGCACGTCGCCGATGAGCGGCTGCGTCTTCTTGAGCTCTTCGAACCTGGCCATGAGGGCGTCGCCCTTCTTGGCCGCGTTCTCGACCACGCCGTCCATGAGGAACTCGATGTTGGCGAGCGCGGCGGCGCAGGAGACCGGGTTGCCGCCGAAGGTGGACAGGTGGTCGCCGATCTGGAAGGCGTCGGCGATCTCGGCCCGGGCGATGAAGGCCGAGAGCGGCCAGCCGTCGGCGATGCCCTTGGCCAGCGTCATGATGTCCGGCTCGACGCCGTAGTGGTCGATGGCGAACAGCTTGCCGGTGCGCCCGAACCCGCTCTGGACCTCGTCGGCGATGAAGAGGATGCCCTCTTCGTCGAGGATCTCCTTGACGCGCTTGAAGTAGCCGTCCGGCGGCACGATGATGCCGCCCTCGCCCATCACCGGCTCGGCGATGAAGGCGCAGACCGAGCCCGAGAGGTGCAGGCGGGCGATCTCGCCGACGCGGCGCGCGCACAGCAGGTCGCACTTGTCCGGAGTCGTCTCGGCGAAGCAGCGGTAGCAGTACGGCGTGGGCGTGAAGGCGACGCCCGGCATGTACGGGCCGCCGCCCTTCTTGCGGCCCGAGTTGCCGGTCACCGAGAGCGTCGCGTACGAGCGCCCGTGGAAGCTCGACTCGATGGCGAGGAACTCGTTCTTGCCGCTGTAGCGTTTCGCGAGGCGGAACGCGCCCTCGATGGCCTCGGCGCCGCCGTTGCCGAAGAAGGTCTTCTGCAGGTCGCCGGGCGTGACCTCGGCGAGCTTCTCGGCGAGGGCGCCGACCGACTCGACGTGGTACACGTAGGAGCAGGCGTGCACGAGCTTGTTGGCCTGGGCGATGGCGGCGTCCAGGATCTTCTGGTTGTGGTGCCCGGCGTTGGTGACGCTGATGCCGGCGAAACAGTCGATGTACTCGGTGCCGTCGGCGTCGTAGAGATACGCCCCGTCGCCGTGGTCGGCGACCACCGGCTCGACGCGCTTGACGAACCCGGTCATCACGTAGTCGCGGTACTGTTCCTGCACGCCCATGCTATCGACTCCCCTTCGACGAACGCTGGTTAATCACTTGATTGACTTCTGAGGCGCTAGGTTATCAGATGTCGACCCGGGTGCGATGCGCTCGGGCGCTCCCGCGCTGCCCAACCCGCAGGAGCGGGTTGGCCCGCGCGGACAACCGCCGCAGACGCCTACAGCGGTCGGTACGTGCGACGCCCGACGCCGTCGAGGACCTGCACGAGCTGCTCGCCGTCGAGCGCATGCGCGGTGACGGAGTCGCGCCCGACCATGGTCTCTGCCTGCAGCATCGCGTTCAGGATCGCCTCTGCCGTGGCCTCCGCGGCGGCCTGGAAGAAAGCGTCGAGATGTGGATGGGTGATCCACTCGGCCACGTGGGTGAGCGGAGCCGGTGAGCCCTCGTGTTGCGAGGCCATGCCGCGGTTGGCGGTACTGAAGGCGAGGAAGAGATCGCCAGAGTAGCGATCGCCGTAGCCGCCGAGCCGGGCGATGCCGAACCCGGCGCGCTGCGCGACCGACTGCAGCTGATGCGGCAGCAGGGGCGCGTCGGTCGCGAGGACGACGATGATGGAGCCGCTTCCCCCCGGCGCCGCGAGCTCCGGCAGCTGCACGCCGGGCACGACGTCGGTGGAGAGGACGAGCCCGACGGGCGCGCCGTTGACGCAGAACACGTCGCGCCACGAGTGGTTGGCCTGCACGAGCGCGCCGAGGGTGAAGCGCTCGCCCTCCACCACGACCTCGCGCGAAGCGGTGCCGGTGCCGCCCTTGAAGTCGTGGCACACCATGCCGGTGCCGCCGCCGACGTTGCCCTCCGGCACCGGCCCTGCCTGGGCCGCGGCGAGCGCCTGGACGAGGTGCTCGCCGCGCACGTGCTGGCCGCCGATGTCGTTGAGCCCGCCGTCCCAGGTCTCGGCGGCGGCGGGGAAGCTGAAGTAGCAGCCTTGCCGGTCGGCGCCGAGCGCGGCGCGCGCCTCGACCTCGCGCCGACAGAGCGCGTCGCGCACGACGCCGAGGCTGTACGTGTTCGTCAGCGCGATCGGCGAGGTGAGCAGGCCGCTCTCGCGGATCCACTCGAGGCCGGTGAAGTCGCCGCAGCCGTTGAGGGTGTGGCAGCCGGCGAACAGGGGCTCCACGGCGATCTCGCCCTCGTGCGGGACGATCGCCGTGACGCCTGTGCGCACCGGCCCCTCGCCCACCACGAGCGGCCCGGGCTCGCCCTCGATGAGCGTCACGCAGCCGACGCGGACGCCGGCCACGTCGGTGATGGCGTCGAGCCTGCCCGGACGCCCCAGGCCGATGTCGATCCCGAGTTCCCCGGCCCGCATCACGCGTCTTCCGCGCGGTCCGAGCGCCGGCGCTTCAGCACCCACCACACGAGCACGCCGGCCACGACCACCACGGCGATGCTCACGCCGGCGATCGTCCCGGCGTTACCGCCGCCGTCGGCCTCCGTGGCCGCGGTCTTCGGCCCGACGTTGAGGTAGCTCTGGATGATGTAGTTGTAGATGACGGGGCCGTCCTCGTCGTAGTACGGCGTCCACCCCGTCCACTCGTCCACGTTCACGGCCTGCAGGTAGTCGAAGTAGGTGAGCACGTTCTGGGGGTTCTGGGCGTACATGACTTCCTGCATCCGCCAGATGATCTCTGCGCGCTTCTGCCCGTCGAGCTCCCTGCCCTGCTGCACGCAGAGGTCGTCGTACTCGGCGTCCGACCAGTAGACCTCGTTCCACCAGCCGATCTGGCTGGTGGTGAAGCACTGCAGGGTGGAACCCGGGTCGTAGTAGCCGTCCCAGAACCAGAGGATCATGTCGTAGTCGGGGGCCGGGTAGTCTCCCTCCCACGCGTACATGGCGTCACTGGCCACGCCGTTGTCGACGACCTCGAAGCGGATGTCGAGGCCCAGCTGCTCGAACCAGCCGGCGATGAGCTTGCCCTCGCCCTGGGTGGAGGTCGACTCGGCGAGCGCCCACAGGCGCAGCGAGATGGGCTTGCCCTTCTTGTCCTCGCGGATGCCATCGCCGTCCGCGTCGCGGTAGCCGGCGGCGTCGAGCAGCTCGGCGGCCTTGGCGGGGTCGAACGGCCGCTTGACGCCCTCCGGCGGCTCCCAGTGGAAGTCCGGGTCGCGCCACGTGTCCGGGGTGATCATCGTGTACCCGGGCTTGGCGCGACCGTTGTACACCAGCTGACAGATCTTGTCGCGGTCGATCGCGTAGTCGAGGGCCACGCGGAACGCGGGGTCACGCAGGACGGGGTTACCCTTGGACGTCGGGCCGTCGTAGCAGTTGAAGTCGAAGTAGTCCCAGTTGATGTAGTTGTAGGCGATGGTCTTGAGCTTGGGATCGCCCTGCAGCCCGGGGAACTGCGCCGACGGCACCCCTTGCGCGGCGTCGATGGTGCCCGCCTTGAGGTCCTGCGTCATGGTGTCGGGGTTGGTGTAGGCCTCGAAGATGATCTCGTCGACCTTCGGCGCGCCCCAGCCCTCGACGTCGTTACCCCAGTAGTCCGGGTTCTTCTTCAGCTGGGTGTAGCCGTCGGGCTTGAACTCCGTCACCTGGAACGGCCCGCTGCCGACGATGGGTGTCTTGTTCGGGTGGCTCCGCTCCAGGGTGGACACCTTGACCTTGCTCCAGATGTGCTCCGGGATCACGTACACGCCGACGTAGAGCATGTCCGCCTTGGGCGCCGACATGATGAAGCGCACGGTGGCGTCGTCGACCACCTCGGCCCTCTCGATGTCCTTGACGGCCTGCAGGTACGACGTCAGCTCGTTGTCGATGATGAGGTTGTAGGTGAAGGCCACGTCACCGGCCGTGAGGGGCTCGCCGTCCTGCCACCTGACGCCCGGCCTGAGGTGTACCGTCCACGTCTTGCCGTCGGCCGAGATGCCTCCGTTCTCGGTGGTCGGGAGCTCGGTCGCAAGCTGCGGGATCGGCGAGCCGTCAGTACCGATGCCGAACAGCCGGTCGTAGGTCAGGGCCAGGACCTCCGATGCCGCGGTCTCGACCCCGATGAACGGGCTGAGGTTGTCGGGGTCGGCCGTCCATCCGATGCGCAACGTGACGCCGCCGGCGGCCGGAGAAGGCGACGATGAAGACGCCGTCGCGGCCGCCCTCGCCAGTGCCCCCGCCACCGCCGCGGCCAGCAGCGCCACGACGACGAGCGCGACGATCGCATTGCCCCTGCGTACGGTCATCAGATCCCCCTGTCCGGTCGTCCCCGACTCATCCCGCAAAACGATTTGGATGCCGACTCGGCCATGGTATAGACTCGCGCTCGACGACGCAAGGACCGGGAGCCGCCCAGCCGTGCCCAAGACCGCGACCATCAAGGACGTCGCCCGCCTGGCGGGCGTCTCCACGACGACCGTGTCGCACGCGCTCGGCGGGCAGCGCCCGGTCTCTGAGGCCACACGCACGCGTGTGCGCGAAGCGGCCGAGCGCCTCGGGTATCGACCACACCCCGGCGCCCGCAGCCTCAAGGCCGCCGGGACCGGGGTGCTCGCCCTCTGCCTCACCAACGTCACCGGCGGCGCCGTCCCCTACGCGGAGATGGAGTACTACTTCCGGGTGGTCAACGCGGCGACGCAGACGGCGATGGACGAGCACTTCGCGATGGTCGTCGTGCCGGACAGCGACTCGGGCATGTTCTGGGACCGGCTGCTCCTCGACGGCGCCATCATCGTCGACCCCGTGACCGGCGACCCCAACCTGCGCGCCCTCCGGGCGCGCGGGCTACCCTGCGTCAGCGTCGGCCGCGACCCTGATGCACCTGACGAAGGCTTCTGGACCGACAACGACGCCGAAGCGGCGACACGTCTGAGCCTCGACCACCTGGCGGCGCACGGCGCCCGCACCGTGGCCGCCATCACCTGGATGACGGCGGAGTACTGGACGCAGGCGAGCATCCGCGCCTACCTCGGCTGGTGCGAAGACACCGGCCGGCGACCGCAGCTGGAGGTCGTCGCGGAGGACGCCGAGGCGGCCCTGCGCGACGCCGCCGAGCGGCTGCTCGCACCGGAGTCGCGCCCGGACGCGGTCTTCGGCATCGCGGAGCTGCCGGCGCTCTGGGTCCTGCGCGTCGCGGCCGAGCGCGGCGTGCGCGTGCCGGCGGACGTGATGGTGGCCGGCACCTCCGACTTCGGGCTCGGCGCCACGACCACGCCGCCGATGACGACGCTCGACTACAACTCGGACGAGCACGGCCGCGAGGCGGCGCGGCTGCTGATCGACCTGGTCCGCGGCGGGACGCCGGCCGAGCCCCGCCGCATCATCCCCGTCTCGCTGATCGAGCGCGCGTCGACGGCCCGCTAGCGACGCAGCCGGCTCTCACTCCAGGCCTTCGTACTCAGCGGCCGCGAAGACCGGCGCGCCGCGGAAGAGCGTGAGCCGTACCTCGGACTCGTGGATGCGCTCGGGCGGCAGCTCGAGGATGTCCTCGCTCAAGACCACCAGGTCCGCCGACTTGCCGAGCTCGAGCGACCCGGTCTCGTGCTCGAGGAAGTTGGCGCGGGCGCCGGCGATCGTGAACGCCGCGATCATCGTCTCGACGTCCACCGCCTCCTCGGGCCACAGCTCGGTGTTCTCGATCTCGGCCGTCGGATCCCTGCGCAGCACGCCGCGCTGGATGGCGAGCAGCGGGTCCGGCGGCGGCGAGACCGGGTAGTCGCTGCCGCCGGCGACGGCGACCCCGGCGCGCAGGAAGCTCGCCATGGGGAACTGGCGCGCGGCGCGTTCCCCCACGAGCCGGTGAAGCGCGCGGTAGTAGTCCGGGTCCTTGGTGAACCAGTACGGCTGCACGGCGGCGGTGACGCCGAGAGCGGCCATCCGCGCGTAGTCGTCGGGAGCGACCAGTTGCACGTGCGTGATGATGTCCCGCGCCGAAGCGGCGCCGGACGGGCCCTGCGGGGCCCCCTCTCCGCCCCCGCCCCTCGCCGCGGCGATCGCGTCCACGGCGAGTGAGACGGCCGCCTCTCCGATGGTGTGATAGTGCAACTGGAAGCCGGCCGCCGCCGCGGCCACGGACGCCTCGACCAGGCGCGCGGGTTCCCAGATCGGCACGCCGCGGAAGTCCGGGCGGTCCGCATACGGCTCGGCGAGGTACGCGGTGTGCGTCTCGATCACGCCGTCGACGAAGAGCTTGACGCCGGCGACTCGGACCAGCGGGCCCGTGAAGCGGGCCCGCATCTCCGCCGCCGCCTCCAGCTGCTCGCCCAGCGGCAGGTCGGGGTCGAGCATCACGTCGAGGCAGAACCTCGCCGTCAACTCGTCGGCGTCCTCGAGCCGCCGGTACGCGTCGAGCATGGTCTCCCACGGGTGCAGGCCGGCCTCGTGCACGAGCGTGGTGCCGTAGCGCCCCGCGAGCTCTCGCTGGAAATGCCGCAGCGCCTCGCTGCGTTGCTCGACGGTGTACTGCGGGAGCGCCCGCTCGACCCAGGGGAACGCCTCGTGGAGCAGCCCTTTCGGCGAACCGTCCGGAAGGCGCTCGACGACGGCGCCGGCCCAGCCGGGATCCTCCCGGCCGACGCCGGCGCGCCGCAGCAACTCGCTGTTGACCCACTGCGCGTGGACGTTGTCGTCGTGGATGCAGGCGGGGCGATCGGGCACGGCCCGGTCGAGCGCCTCGGCCGTCATGCCGTCCATGGGGACCATGGTGGGGTACCAGCCTCCGCCACGGATGGCCGCCAGCTCCGGGTGCTCCGCGGCGAAACGCTTCACCCGGTCCAGACACTCCTCCACCGACAGGCAGTCGGCGAGGCGTACCTCGAAGAGCTCCCCGGTGGCAAAGGACGGATGCATGTGCGCGTCGGAGAAGCCCGGCAGGACGAGGCGGCCGCCGAGGTCCACGGTCCGCGTGCGCGGACCGGACCACTCGGCGGCCTCCACCGCGCTCCCCAGCGCCGCGATCCGGCCGTGCCTGACGGCCAGGGCCTCCATCTGCGAGCGGCCCGCATCGACGGTACAGATGCGGCCGTTGGTGAGGATCAGGTCGGCTTCCATTGCCACCCCCCGCGCGTCCCGCGAGCGCAAATCGTTTTGCCTCGGGCCACCCTATCACGCCGGTGGGCGGACGGATGGCCCGCCCACGCCCCCCTCTCGTCGCAAGCGCTTGACGAAAGGCCTCGCGCGCGTCCCGCCCGTGTGGACGCGGTCACAAGCGGGCCGGTATAATCGGATCACCCAAGTGGGCCGTTGAGTCTGTGGTCACCCCACTGTTGCTGGGCCTGCCGCGTATCGCAAAGGAGTGCGTATGTCGGGTTCGTCACCCAAGTCCACCGGTGCTGCGCTGGTCGTCGGCGGCGGCGTCGCGGGCATCCAGTGCTCGCTCGACCTTGCCGAAGGGGGGTACAAGGTCTACCTCGTCGAGAAGGCGCCGGCCCTCGGTGGTCACATGGCCCAGCTCGACAAGACCTTCCCCACCAACGACTGCTCGATGTGTACCCTGGCGCCCAAGCTGGTCGAGGCGGGCCGGCACCTGAACATCGAGATCGTCACCAACTCCGAGCTCATCGGCCTCGAGGGCGAGCCCGGCAAGTTCGACGCCAAGATCTACCATCACGCCCGCTTCGTGGACCCGGACATCTGCACGAGCTGCGGCGAGTGCTCCCCGGTCTGCCCCGTCACCGTCGCCGACTCCTACAACGAGGAGCTCGGCGAGCGCAAAGCCATCTACAAGCTCTACCCGCAGGCCATCCCCAACACCTACGCGGTGACCAAGAAGGGGCACAGCCCCTGCAAGCGCGCCTGCGCAGTGCACACGAGCGCGCAGGGCTATCTGGCCCTCATCGCCGACGGCCGCCACGCGGAGGCATACACCGTCGCCAGCGAGCCCAACCCCTTCACCGCCGTCTGCGGCCGCGTCTGCACGCACAAGTGCGAGACCGACTGCACCCGCGGTGACGTCGACGAGCCGCTGGCCATCGCCGGCCTCAAGAGGTTCGTCAGCGACTACGCGTTCGAGAACGTGCCGCTGCCCGAGAAGGCCGAGGTCACGTTCAAGGAGAAGGTCGCGGTAGTGGGCGCGGGCCCCAGCGGTCTCACCGCCGCCCGCGACCTCGCGCTCCTCGGCTACGCCGTCACCGTCTTCGAGAGCAAGCCCGAGCCCGGCGGCATGCTGCGCTTCGGCATCCCCGAGTACCGCCTGCCCAAGGCCGCCCTGCAGCAGGACATCGACCGCATCACCGCGCTCGGCGTCGACCTGCAGTGCGACAAGGCCGCCGGCAAGGACTTCACCGTCGACGGCCTCATGAAGAAGGACGGCGGCGGCTACAAGGCCGTGTACCTCGCCGTCGGCCTCCAGGGCGGCCGCACCCTGCCGATCCCCGGCGCCGACGCCGAGGGCGTCCTCGACGCCGTCGGCGTGCTCAAGGCCGCCACGCTGGGCGAGAAGGTCGACATGGGCAAGAACGTCGTCGTCATCGGCGGCGGCGATGTGGCCTTCGACGCCGGGCGCTCCGCACTCCGGCTCGGCGCTGAAAAGGTCACCATCAACTGCATCGAGGACGACCTGAGCGTCCCCGCGTCCGACGACGAGCTCACCGAGGGCCTCGACGAGGGCATCAGCTTCAACTGCTCGTGCATGCCCTCGCAGATCGTCACCGACGCCTCCGGCCGCGCCTGCAAGGTCGAGTTCCTCGCCTGCTCGCTCGGAGCCCCGGACGAGCGCGGCTGGCGCCCGCCGATCGCGATCGCGGGGTCCGAGCACGAACTCGACTGCGACACCGTCATCTTCGCCATCGGCCAGAGCATGGTCGAGGACTTCCTCGAGGGGTCCAAGGGCATCACGGTCGAGAAGGGCCAGATCCTCACCGACAAGGCCACGCTGGGCACCGGCAAGAAGGGCGTGTTCGCCGGCGGAGATGCCGCGGCCAGCGCCCCGTGGACGGCCATCGAGGCCGTCGCCGCGGGCCGTCGCGCGGCGCGCAGCATCCACAACTTCCTGCGCGGCGAGGATCTCCTCCCCATCGAGGACGACGTCATGGATGAGGCCAAGCCCGAGGACACCGTCCTCGAGCAGACCGCCGTCATGGCGCGCCTCCCCATGCCGCACCTGCCGGGCGCGGCGCGCAAGATCGTCTGGGACGAGGTCAACACCGGCTTCTCCGAGGAGCAGGCGGTCGCGGAGGCCAAGCGTTGCCTCGACTGCGCCATCTGCTCCGAGTGCATGGAGTGCGTGCGGGCTTGCGGCCCGGGCGCCCTGCTGCACGGTGAGCGCGACGAGGAGATCGACGTCGAGGTCGGCGCCGTCGTCATGGCGACCGGCTTCGACCTCCACGACCCCGGCGCCAACAGCGAATACGGCTACGAGCGCTACCCGAACGTCCTCTCGGCGCTCGAGTACGAGCGCATGCTCAGCGCCAGCGGCCCGACCATCGGCTCCGTCCAGCGCCGCAGCGACGGAGCTCATCCCAAGAAGATCGCCTTCATCCAGTGCGTCGGCTCGCGCGACCAGGAGCACGAGTACTGCTCCAGCGTCTGCTGTATGTTCGCCAACAAGCAGGCCATGCTCACGATCGACCACGAGCCCGACTGCGAGCCCACCGTCTTCCTCATGGACATGCGCGCCCAGGGCAAGGGCTTCGACGCCTTCTACCAGCGCGCGCTGGACAAGGGCGTCGGTTTCATCCGCTCGCGCCCCTCGTACATCAAGGAAGACCCGCTCACCCGGGACCTCCTGATCAGCTGGGAGGACGAGGGCGGCAAGCTGCACGAGACGCGCTACGACATGGTGGTGCTCTCGGCCGGCCTGGAGCCTGCGCGCAAGGCGCAGGAAGCGGCCGGCCACGTCGGCGTGGCCCTCAACCGGCACGGCTTCTGCGAGTTGCACGAGTTCAACCCGCTCGAGACCAGCCGCAAGGGCGTGTTCGTCGTCGGCCCCTTCGGCGAGCCCAAGGACATCCCCGACAGCGTCGCCCAGGCCTCGGCCGCCGCGGCGCAGGTGATGACCGGCCTCGCCGACTCGCGCCACTCGCTCACCGTCGACAAGGAGTACCCGGCCGAGAAGAACGTGGTCGGCGAGGAGCCGCGGGTCGGCGTCTTCGTCTGCCACTGCGGCAGCAACATCGCCGGCGTCATCGGCGTCGAGAGCGTCGCCGACTACGCCAGCCAGCTGCCCGGCGTGGAGTACGCCACAGACACCCTGTACACGTGCTCCAGCGACAGCCTCGGGCTCATCCGCGAGAAGATCGAGGAGCACAACCTGAACCGCGTCGTGGTGGCCAGCTGTACGCCTCGCACCCACGAGCCGATCTTCCAGGACACGCTGCGCGAGGCCGGGCTCAACCCGTTCCTCTTCGAGATGGCCAACATCCGCGACCAGGCGAGCTGGGTGCACGCCAAGGAGCCGGAGAAGGCCACGCAGAAGGCCAAGGAACTGGTCCAGATGAGCGTGGCCAGGGCCCGGCTCCTCGAGCCGCTGTTCAAGGTCGACGTCCCGCTCACGCACGCCGCCGTCGTCATCGGCGGAGGTGTCGCCGGCATGACGAGCGCGCTGGCGCTCGGCGACATGGGCCACGAGGTCCACCTCATCGAGCGCTCGCCCAAGCTCGGCGGCCACGTGCTCGAGCTCGGCGACACCATCAAGGGCAACGACCCGACGGAGCTCGTCACGCAGATCGAGCAGCGCCTGGTCGACAACCCCAACGTCAAGATCCACCTCGAGGCCGAGCTCGCCGACTTCCACGGCTTCATCGGCAACTTCTCGAGCGTGATCGCCGAGAAGGACGGCAAGCGCACGCCGGTCGACCACGGCGTCGTCGTCGTCGCGACCGGCGGCGTCGAGGAGCGGCCCGAGCTCTACGGCCTCGGCTCCGGCCAGAAGGTCGTCACCGGCATGGACCTCGAGCAGATGCTCAAGGACGACGACCCGGCGCTCGCCGACGTCAAGAGCGTCGGCTTCATCCTCTGCGCCGGCTCGCTCGACGAGAACAAGCCGTACTGCTCGCGCACCTGCTGCTCGCAGAGCATCAAGAACGCGATCCGGCTCAAGGAGCAGGATCCGGACCGGCCGGTCTACGTCTGGTTCAAGGAGGTCCGCACGTTCGGCCTCCTCGAGGAGTACTACACGAAGGCGCGTGAGCTCGGCGTCATCTTCACGCGCTACGACAACGATTCCAAGCCCGAGGTCAGCGCCAACGGCAGCGTCAGCGTCAAGGCCCGCGACCCGTATTTGGGCCGCGACATCGACCTGCCGCTCGACTTGCTGGTGCTGGCCACGCCGACGGTGCCGTCCGCGGGCGGCAGCGAGCTGAGCAAGCTGCTCAAGGTGCCGCTCACCGCCGACGGCTTCTACCTCGAGGCGCACGTCAAGCTCCGCCCGGTGGACTTCGGCTCGGAGGGCATCTTCCTCTGCGGCGCCGCCCACTACCCCAAGAGCATCGAGGAGACGATCTCGCAGGCCTACGCCGCCGCGGGACGCGCCGCGTCCATCCTGGCCAAGTCGGTGCTCAAGGCCGGCGGCGTCGTCGCGGAGGTCGACACGGAGAAGTGCGCAGCCTGCCTCACGTGCGTGCGCATCTGCCCCTACGAGGTGCCGATCATCGACCTCGAGACCAAGAAGGCCAAGATCGAGGCGGCCGCCTGCCAGGGCTGCGGCGTGTGCGTGAGCGAGTGCCCCGTCAAGGCGATCACGCTGCACCACTACACCGACGCGCAGGTCTTCGCCAAGGAAGAGGCGCTCTTCATGGAGGTGAGCTGACATGGCCGACACCGACGTGAAGACCCCGGTGGCCGAGGGCGGCGAAGCCGCTCCCGAGGCCGCGGACGAGGCGCCGAAGCAGCCCGTCGATCCGGACTTCGAGCCCGAGATCATCGTGTTCGCCTGCCACTACTGCGCCTATGCCGCCGCCGACCTGGCGGGCAGCATGCGGCTGCAGTACCCGTCGAACATCCGCATGATCAAGCTGCCGTGCACCGGCAAGCTTGAGGTCATCCACCTGCTCAGGGCCATCGAGGCCGGTGCGGACGGCGTGTACGCCGCCGGTTGCCTCGAGGGCGAGTGCCACTACCTCAAGGGCAACCTCTGGGCGCGCAAACGCGTGAACCACGTCAAGGAGCTGCTCGCGGAGGTCGGCATCGAGCCCGAGCGCGTCGAGATGTACAACATGTCGTCGGCCATGGGCGCCAAGTTCGCCGAGGTCGCGACCGAGTTCACCGAGCGCATCAAGGCGCTCGGTCCCAACCCAGTCAAACGTGCAGGCGTGGACGCCCACGCCGCCGCGCGCGAAGCGCTCGGCGGCGCGGCCATGCCCGACGACCCCGCTCCGTCCGCCGCCACCAGTGAGGAAGGACACGCAGAATGATCACCGCCGAACGCAAACCCCTCGACGAGATCCTCGCGCTCGTCGGCGACAAGAAGAAGGTCCTCGTGGCCGGATGCGACACCTGCGTCGCCATCTGCCTCACGGGCGGCGAGAAGGAGGCTGAGATCCTGGCCAGCGAGCTGCGGATCAAGGCCGAGCAGGACGGCACCGGCGCCGAGATCGAGCACACCGCCGCCATCCGTCAGTGCGAGTGGGAGTACCTCGACATGATCGCCGACAAGGTCGGCGAGGCCGACATCGTCGTCAGCATGGCCTGCGGCATCGGCATCCAGAGCATGGCCGAGAAGTTCTCGCCCCAGCTCGTCGTCCCGGCCGTGAACACCAACATGCTGGGCATGCCGCAGGAGCACGCCGTGTGGCTCGAGCGCTGCGGCGCCTGCGGCGACTGCGTCATCGGCGAGACCGCCGGCATCTGCCCCGTCGTGCGCTGCAGCAAGAGCCTCATGAACGGCCCGTGCGGGGGCTCGCACGACGGCCTCTGCGAAGTCAAGACGCCGGAGAAGGAGGACCTCGACTGCGCCTGGCACCTCATCTGGGAGCGCCTCAAGGAGCAGGGTCGTGAGGACCTCATGATCAAGAACCGGCCGCCGAAGAAGTGGAACCTCAGCAGCTCCGGCGGCCCGCGGAAGATGGTGCGCGAGGAGGCGAAGCCGGTATGACCGCGACTGAGTACAAGGCTGGCACCAACCTCGAGAAGATCTTCAGCGAGGGCAAGTTCGCCGTCACCGGCGAATGCGGTCCGCCGAAGAGCGCCGACGGCGGCGTCATCGCCGGCAAGGCCGACATGCTCAAGGGCTACGTCGATGCGGTCAACATCACCGACAACCAGACCGCCGTCGTCCGCATCGCCTCCCTCCCGTCCGCCGTCACCGTGCAGCAGCACGGCCTCGAGGCCATCATGCAGATGACCTGCCGGGACAGGAACCGCCTCGCCATGCAGGCCGACATGCTCGGCGCGCACACCCTGGGCGTCCACAACGTGCTCTGCCTCACCGGCGACCACATGAGCTTCGGCAACCACCCCGAGGCCAAGGGCGTGCACGACCTCGACGCCATCAACCTCATCCAGATGCTCAAGGACATGCGCGACGAGAAGAAGTTCCAGTGCGGTGACGAGATGGACGTGGCGCCGCAGTTCTACATCGGCTGCGCCGAGAACCCCTTCGGCGACCCGTTCGAGTTCCGCTCCATCCGGCTCAAGAAGAAGATCCTCGCCGGCGCCGACTTCATGCAGACCCAGTGCATCTTCAACATCCCCAAGTTCAAGACGTGGATGGAGGAGGTCCGCGCCGAGGGCCTGCACCAGGAGATCAAGATCATGGCCGGCCTCACGCCGCTCAAGGGCGTCGGCGGCGCACGCTACATGAAGAACTTCGTGCCCGGCATGGACGTGCCGGACGAGATCATCGACCGCATGGCCGGCGTAGAGAAGGGCCCGCCCTCGCACGCCGAGGGCAAGAAGCTCGCCGTCGAGATGATCAAGGAGCTGGCCGAGGTCGAAGGCGTCGCCGGCGTGCACATCATGGCCGTCGAGTGGGAAGAGGCAGTGCCGGAGATCGTGGAGGCGGCCGGCCTCTTGCCGCGTCCCACGGTCGCCTAGGAGATCGCGATGACCACCTGCACACCAAGCGCCTCGCTCAGCCGGCAGGTCACCGCCGGCTGCGACGAGAACGCCTACAAGTGCTACCAGTGCAAGAAGTGCACGTCGGGGTGTCCCGTGGCCCGCTACGCGGACATGCACCCGGCGATGATCATGCGCGCCGTCCAGCTCGGACAGTTCGACATGATCTTCGACGACCGCTTCATCTGGCTGTGCACCGGGTGCGAGACCTGCACGACCCGGTGCCCGCAGGGCATCGACATCGCGACCATCATGGACGAGCTCAAGATCATGGCTCGCAAGCAGGGCCGCATCCCGGCGGACACGCCGTCGGCGGCCATGCTCAAGCTCAACTACGACTCGTTCGTCCGCTGGGGCCGCATGTGGGAGGTCGAGCTCATCACCCTCGACGTCCTCAAGCGGCCGAGCAGCGCGAAGAACTGGTTCACGCTCGGCCCCAAGATGCTGCTCAAGGGCAAGGTCAACCCCACGCTCAAGCGCGGCGACACGACGGCCATGAAGCGCATGGTCGCCACAGCCGAGAGCATCACCAGGGCGCGCGAGAACGCCGGCGCGGGAGGCGTGTCATGAGTAAGACGCTCGCCTACTACCCCGGCTGCTCGCTGCACGGCACCTCCGGCGAGTTCGACGCCAGCTTCAGGGCCACGGCCCGGGCGCTGGACGTCACGCTCCTGGAGATCCCGGGCTGGGAGTGCTGCGGCAACACCGCGGCGCACTCGATCAACCGCCTGCTCGCCACGGCCCTGCCCGTCAACGAGCTGGCCAAGGTCGAGCAGGACATGAGGCTCGACGGCGTGGCTGTACCCTGCGCAGCCTGTTACAGCCGCTTCAAGACCGGCGCCCACGAGGTGGCCGAGGACGCGCAGACGGCGGCCGACGTGCGCGCCGTGGTCGGCCGCGCCTACAACGGCGGCGTCACGGTCGACAACCTCATCGACGTCTACCACGACGCCGTCGGGCTCGAGGAGCTGGACGCCAAGGTGATCAAGCCGTTCGCCGGCCTCAAGGTCGCCTGCTACTACGGCTGCCTGCTCACCCGGCCGCCGAAGGTCACGCTCGCCGACGATCCCGAGTACCCCACGCACATGGACGAGGTCGTCGAGACCCTCGGCTGCGAAGCGGTGGACTGGAACTACAAGACCGACTGCTGCGGCGCCTCGCTGGCGCTCACCGAGCAGGGCATCGTCGACGACCTCGTCGGCCGCATCCTCACCGACGCCAAGGCGTGCGGCGCGCAGGCCGTGATCGTCGCCTGCCCGCTCTGCCAGGTCAACCTGGACGGCCGCCAGGTCGAGATCGCCAAGAAGGACCCCGGCTGGCAGGGCATCCCCGTGGTGTTCCTCAGCCAGCTCGTCGGTCGCGCGCTCGGCCTGGACGACAAGACGCTCGGCCTCAAGAAGCACCTCGTGGACATCACGGCGGTGATGGCGTAGGTCGCGCGCCCTGCGGCACGACCGCGGCACGACCGCAGAGGGGCGCCGCAAGGCGCCCCTCTGCGCGTACGGAGCCGGCTCGACCCGCCGCCCTCTCCCGCGCCCGCTTTGCGCCCCGCGACGCCGGGAGTAGAGTCGGCGAGGAAGGTGCAGCGGACAAGGAGAGGTCGTGGACGAGTCTCCGGATGGGCTTCAAGAGGAACGAACGGCGCCGGAGGCTCCCGCCGGCCGCGCGACGGCGACCGCCGGCGGGCGGGCGCTGCTCGTGTACGCCACCCGCCACGGCTCGACGCGTGAAGTCGCGGACGCGGTAGCGGAGGAGCTGCGCGCGGCGTTCGCCGAGGTCGACGTTCGCGAGGCCGGCGCAGCTCCGCCGCCGGCCGGCTACGACGCCGTCGTCGTCGGCGGCCCGATGATCATGGGCTGGCACAAGGAAGCCCGGAAGTACCTCAAGCGGCACAAGGACCAGCTCGGTGCTGTGCCGTTCGCGCTCTTCGTCACCGCCGCGTCCCTCACCGAGGACGGCGTCGACGCCGTCCAGGGCATGCCGATCGCCAAGGACCCCTGGCTGGTGAAGAAGCCGCGGAACCCGGAGAAGCTGAGCCGCAAGGAACGCTACGCCCTGCCGCGTCACTACGTGGGCGACATCCTCAAGGACTGCGCCCCGGCGCGGCCGCGCACCGCGGCCGTCTTCGCCGGGTCGCTCGATCTGACGACCATGAACATCTTCGAGAAGCTCTTCGTGTTGCTCGTGATCGGAGCGACGCCCGGCGACGGCCGCCACTACGACTTCATCCGGCAGTGGGCGGCGGGGCTCGGCGAGACGCTCGTCCCCTGACCCGAGGCCCGGCGCACGCCGGAGCGCCGCTCAAGCACGTCAGGAACCGCGACGCTCGCGCACGAGCGCGAGAAGGACGACGGCGGCGCCGGCCGCCGCGACCATCGCCCACCACGCCGGCACGTAGCTGCCGGTGCGGTCGACGATGAGGCCGAAGACCGGCGGGCCGAGGAAGATGCCGACGTTGTCGATCGCCGCCGTGACGCCGGCCGCGGCCCCCGCGGCGGCCGGGCCGGCGGTCTCGCCGGCCAGCGTGCCGAACAGGCCGCCCCACCCCACGGCCCCGACACCGAGAAGCAGCAGCGCCGGCCACAGCGCCCAGGAGGCGCCTGGACCCGCCAGCGCGAGGATCGCGCAGGCCAGACCGGCCAGCACTGCGAGGAAGAGCAGCGCCGGCTTGCGCCTCCGGTGGAGGAGCCGGTCGCTCACGAGACCGCTCAGCGGCTTGCCGATGGCGCCGGCGAGCTGCGTCAGGGCCAGGAGGCCGGCGGCGGCCGTCACCGTGTACGCCCAGGCGACGTTGAGGAACAGCACGAGCTGCGACAGGGCGGCGAACTCGACCATGCACAGGAACATCGCCGCGAGACCCAGGAGGAGGATGTCGCGCGAGCGGATGACGGCCAGGAATCCCGGCCGGGCCGCGGCGCGATCGAGGCGCTCGTTGCCGGTGACCAGCGGCAGGCCCTGCTCGATCTCCCCTATGCCGACGTAGTCGTCGGCGCCGGAGTCCTCGGCTCCCGCCGCGACATCAGCCGGGGACTCCCCCGGACGCGGATCGCGATAGAACGCGGCGGCAACCCCACAGACGACGAACGCGAGCGCGGCGGCGAACACGAAGCCGGCCCGCCAGCTGAAGGCCAGAGCCAGGGCCGGCATGATCGCCGCCCCCAGCATCCCGCTGACGTTGACGGCCGCCTGGTTCACGCCCACGGCCGTCGCCCGCTCGCGGGCGGGGAACCAGACCATGATGGCCTTCACGGCCGTCGGGTAGATGAACCCGCAGCCGAACCCGGAGCACGCGAGCAGCACCAGCATGACGCCGTAGCTCGGCGCCAGCGCCACGGCGCCGATGCAGACGCCCGTGATCGACGTCCCGATGAGCAGCGCCCGGCGCACGCCGATCCGATCGGCCAGCCAGCCGGCGAACACCAGCGTCGGCGCGTAGGCCACCGCGGTCGCGCTGGTCAGGCCGCCGATCTGGGCGTTGCTGAGGTCGAACGAGTCCTTGAGGAACGGCGCCAGCGGCCCCACGCAGAGGCGAGAGAGAAAGACGATGAGATAGGCGCTCCAGACGACCCCGAGAGCGACGAACCGGTACCGCGGCAGCGGCGCAGGTCCGCTCGTGGCGGCGCGCGGAGCGACGACAGGCGCGGAGGGAGTCACGCTCCGATTCTATCCAGCCGGAGCAGGGAGCCGGCGACCCACCGCGTCCTCCGGGTGGCAAAGGAACGGGGCGGCGGGCGGACGCATCGTCCTCCCGCCGCCCCGCCGGTGACTCGTGCGGTCAGCCGGGCGCCTTGCGGCGACGCCGGCCCCGCCCGACTCAGCCCTGCTTCGGCGGCGCGTGCACGCCGATCCGGTTGCCCTCGCTGTCGATGAAGAACCCGATGAGGCCGACCATCTCGCCCATGTCGGTGACCGGCATCGCGACCTGGCCGCCGGCGGCCACGGCCCGCTCGATCATGCCCTCGGGGTCGCCCTTGCCGTCCAGGTAGACGGTGACGCCACCGGTGCCAGGGGTCGAGGTCGCGCTCTTGACCAGGTCGCCGCTCACGTCCCCGCCCTGCGGGTCGCCCGGCAGAAGGGCGACGTCCTCCATCCCGGGCATCAGCTGGATGTCCGCTTGCAGGACCACGCCGTAGAACGCCCGCGCACGGTCCATGTCGGTGACGGGGATGTCTGCCCACACGATCGTATTGGCCATGATGAGCCTCGCTCGTCGTCGTTGATGCTATGACGAGAGGATGGCCGCACGGCCGGCCGGGGAAACCCGGCCGGCCGCTCCAGACCGACCGTCAGGGCATCGTCGTGCGGGCACGGTACACTCCCGCGTCCGCGCCGTTGCCGGCCACCTGACCGGCGGCGAGCACCTGCGTGTCGCTGAGCACCAGCACGTTGGTGAACGAGCAGTAGCCGCTCTGCTGCCCGTCCGACCGCCACATCGCCTGCGCGGAGCCGGCGGGCGAGTAGCGCACCATCAGGAGATTGGCCGTCTGCCCGCTGTAGTACTTGCCGCCGGCGGCGTAGATGCGGTTCTGGCTGTCCACACCGACGGCGCGGAACTCACTGTCGCCGGGGAAGTCGGGGTCCTCGAACTCCCTGTGCCACGCGGTCGTGCCGCCCGAGGTCAGCTTCCACACTGTGCCCTCGTTCTCGCCGGCCGTGCCCAGGCCGTAGGCGCTGCCGACGATGACCGGCGCGCCCCTCCGGTCCACGGCCAGGCCCTCGGCCCAGGCGCCACTCGTGAAGGTGCGCTGCCTGATGCCACCCCAGGCGCGCTTGCCCGCCGTGGTGTACTTCATGGCCATCAGGCTCGACGTCGAGGGTGTGCCGGACGACTGACCGGCAACGTACACCGACGTGCCCCTGACCGCCACGAGCCGCCACGAGGGCATGCCGAGCGGATTGACCGCCGTCGCAGTCCAGCGCTGGCGGCCGCCGGACGTCCACGAGCGGAGGATCGCGGTGGCGAGGCCGCCGACGGATCCCCGTTGACCGGCGGCGTACACGTTGTCATTCGCGTCGACGGCGAGCCCGCTGACCAGATCGAGACCGCGCGCCGAGATCATGCGCTTCCACCGCGGCCGGCCGGCGCTGCTCCACTTGACGATCGCGGCATCGTAGCCGCCGGCGTGCTCGCTCGTTCCCGCGACGATGACGCCGCCGTGATGGTCGATGACCAGGGTGTAGGGCACGTCCGACCCCAGCCCGCTGTCGTAGGACCGCGTCCACAGGCGCCGGCCGGTGCGGTCGAACTTGAGGACTACCCAGTTCTTCTTGCCCGCCAGAGTCTCGACGGCGACGTAGAGGTTGCCCGTCGCATCACTCGCCGCCGCCCTCGGGATGACGCCGCTGCCGGGCGTCCGCGGATAGGTCCACGACTTGATCACCTTGCCGTCCGAGACCCGTATCCGCGCGATCGAAGCGTGGTAGGCGGTCGTCTGGCCGAGCGCGACCTCGTACACCGTCCCCACGGGCCCTTTGCAGAAGGCCCGGGTGTCCACGGACGTCGGGATCTGCCGCAGCCCACTCATCGCGAACGTCCAGCCGTTGGGGTACTGCGGCGGCGCCGCAGCCGCGACCGCCGGCAGAGCCACGAACGCGACGAGCGCGACGGCGCACGTACACACCAGGTGACGGATCCTCATGGTCTCCCCCTCTCGCGCCGCCCACGCGGCGTGGCCCCAAGGCGGCCCGCGCCGCCTCGTGCGTTGACCCGAGTATGGCGCGCGCTTCGGGACCAGACAATGGCCGGTTGCGTACTGCCGTAGTCGTGCCAGGAGACACGGCGACTTCCGGCACAGCCGGGCCGAGGGGGATCACTGGACAGGACGATACCTTTATGATATCACAGCGTTATCGAGCGAGCGCGGCCGCGCGACCACTCTGGCGGCACAAGACCCGCCGGCGCGGCCTCCCCGGAGGTGGGAGCCATGGCAGCAGAATCGAAGGTCCCGACCCAGGAGCGTGAGAAGCGCGTGATGAGCGGTTGGCTGATGCTGCCCGTCGCCATCGCGCTCTACGTCGCGGGGCCGGTGCTCATCGCCCTCGCGTTCATCGACAGCACGACGAGCGCCGACGGCGGCGTCGAGCCGGTGTGGGCGTACCTCGTCGGCGGCATCGTCGCCCTCGGGGTCGCCATCCTCCTCACCCCCGGCTTCTTCACCCTGCAGCCCAACGAGGCCCGCATGCTCGTCCTCTTCGGCGATTACAAGGGCACCTGCAAGCAAGGCGGCTTCTGCTGGGGCAACCCCTTCTACGCCAACGGCCCGACGGGGCAGACCGGGGGCCAGTCGATCTGGGCGCAGAACAAGAACAAGAGCGACGGCGAGGCGGCGCAGAGCGCGCCGAAGAGACTCAAGCGCTACAAGATCAGCCTGCGCGCCCGCACGCTGAACGGCGAGAGGCTCAAGGTCAACGACAAGCGCGGCAACCCCGTGGACATCGCCGCGGTGGTCGTGTGGCGCGTCGAGGACACCGCCAAGGCCGTGTTCGACGTCGACGACTTCGAGACGTACGTCGCCACCCAGAGCGAGACGGCCGTCCGCCACCTGGCGAGCGCCTACCCCTACGACTCCGGCGAGACCTTCGCCGACACCGAGGACGAGATCACGCTGCGTGGCAACGTCGATGAGGTCTCGGAGGCGCTGCGCGTGGAGCTCACCGAGCGGCTCGCGCAGGCGGGCGTGACCGTGGAGCAGGCACGCCTCACGCATCTGGCCTATGCCCCGGAGATCGCCCAGGCCATGCTGCGCCGCCAGCAGGCGGAGGCCGTGATCGCCGCACGGCGCAAGATCGTCACCGGCGCGGTCAGCATGGTCGAGATGGCCCTCACGGACTTCACCGAGCACGGCACCGTCGCCTTCGACGACGAGCGCAAGGCCGCCATGGTCAGCAACCTCATGGTGGTGCTCTGCGGCGAAAGCCAGGTGACCCCGGTCGTGAACACCGGCACGCTCTACACGTGAGCCGGGAGCGCGGCGACAGAGACGTGAGGATGCCGGCGTTGGACGAGGTATCCTTGGGGCGGCGGTAGAGGATGGCGGTACGCAAGCAGTATCTGCTGCGCGTCGACCCCAGCCTGTGGGCCGAGGTCGAGAAGTGGGCCGCCGACGAGCTCCGGAGCGTCAACGCGCAGGTCGAATACATCCTCCGGGATGCGGTGCGGCGGCGCGGGCGCGGCGGGCGCGCCGCCGAAGCCGGCCGTGAGGACGACCAGGCCAAGGAGCGCTGAGCGGGCCGCGCCCGCGCCGCGAGGCGACCGACGAGCGACCGGACATCGACCGAGCAGGACCTTGGAGCCGAGGAGGCTGAGATGGAGGAGCTGGCACCGGGCATCCACTGCTGGACGGCGCCACACCCGGAATGGCGCCCCAAGGCAGAGGAGGTGGTCTCGTACGCGCTCGTCGCCGGAGAGGCGCTGGCGCTCGTGGACCCGCTGCTGCCGGCCGAGGACGACACTCGGCGGGCGCCGCTGCTCGCCGACATCGACAAGATGATCGGCGCGGCGCGGCGCCTCGAGCTGCTGGTCACCAACCCCTACCACACGCGCAGTGCCGAGACTCTCTACGAGCGCTACTCCCGTACCCTGCCGACGCTCATCTGGGGGCATCCCGGCGTCAAGAAGCGGCTCACGCGGCTCGCACCGCTCGAGGTGATCCCGCAGAGCGCCGCGGGGGAGGCGGCCGAGATCGCGGACGGCGCCGCCCTGGCCTACACCATCGGCAAGCCGCGGCGCAGCGAGTACCCGCTGTACTTCCCGAGCCTGCGCGCCGTCGTGTTCGGCGACGCCGTCGTCGGCGCCGAGGGCGGCCTGCGCTTCTGGAACCAGAGCTCCGGCACCGGGGCGGCCTGGTACCGCGACGTGTTCGCGCCCACGCTCGACGGACTCGCCGCGCAGGATATCGAGCACGTGCTCACCACGCACGGGCCGCCCGTGCTCGCGGACGGGCGGCGAGCGCTCGAGGAGTGCCTCGCCGCGCCGCCCGTCGACACGTACTAGCCGGAGGAGCGAGGGCGCGGACCGGCGTCGCGAAGTCCGCGCCCCACCATCCGCCGGCTACCCCCGAAGCGCCGGCTCGCGGACAGGCCCGGGGACCGCCTCCGCTCCGGGCCTGTCGTCCGCCGGCGGAGCCTCGACCCTGCCTGCGTCCAGCCAGAGGCGTCGCGAGGCGCGCCCGGCCACCCAGGTGTCGTGGGTCACGACGATCAGCGTCTGGCCGCGCTCGCGCCAGAGCTGCTCGAGCAGCCCGATGATGTCGTCCCGGGTGCGCTCGTCGAGGTTGCCGGTGGGCTCGTCGGCGAAGATCACGCGAGGAGCCCTGACCAGCGCCCGCGCGATGGCCACGCGCTGCTGTTCCCCTCCGCTCAGCTCCGAGGGGATGTGCTTCGCACGGTCGGCGAGCCCCACGCCCTCGAGCGCCTCTCTCGCCTTGCCGCGACGCTCGTCGGCGCCGACGCGCCAAGGCACGAGCGCCGTCTCCACGTTCTCCTGTGCGGTCAGCGTCGGGATGAGGTTGAAGGCCTGGAAGATGAAGCCGAAGGAATGGCTCCTGAGCTCCGAGAGGTCGCCCTCCCCCACCTTCGCCAGGTCGCGGCCCTCGAAGAGGAGGCTGCCGCTCGAGGGCCGATCCATCGCGCCCAGCATCTGCAGCAGAGTCGTCTTGCCCGAGCCGGTCGACCCTTGGATGGCGAGGAACTCGCCCTCCGCGATGCTCAGGTCGATGCCGTCGAGGGCGTCGATCTGCCGGCCTCGCCGGGTGTAGCGCTTCCGGACGTCGTTCAGTTGGTACAGCATGTCGTCTCCAATCCGCTTCACGGTCAATCCACCCGGCGAAGGGCGTCCGCAGGACGCAGCCGCGCGGCACGCCAGCCGCCGAAGGCGCCGGCGATCATGGCGCCGGCCAGCGCAAGGGCAACGGCGATGGCGGCCAACTCCAGGCTGACCGGCGCCGTGAGGTTCACGGTGACGGTCTGCGCCGCCGCGCCGAGGGCGTCCGCCATGCCGGGCGGCCCTCCCTGGGGCGTCTGTGCCGCGTTCCCCATGGTCGCCTCGAGCGACGGCGAGAAGGAGGCGATGAGCCGGGCGCCCACGATGCCGAGGGCGACGCCGATCACCGCGCCGATGACCCCCTGCACCATCGATTCGCCGAGTACCTGACCGACGATGCGCCTGCTCTTCCAGCCGAGCGCCTTCAGCGTGCCGAACTCGCGCACGCGGCGCGAGACCCCGGAGACGGTCAGCAGACTGGCGACCGCGAACGCGGCGACAAGCGCGGCGACGGCCAGCCACGTGCCGAGGCGGTCGGCGAGCGTGGACGCACTGGAGAGCGATCCGCTGACCTGGCTGGCGAGGTCCTCGGACGTCGTGACCGTCGCCTTGGGCATCAGCTGCTCGATCTCGCTCTTGACGGCCGTGATGTTCTCGGCGCTGTCGGCCTGCACGTAGATCTGGTTGACCTTGTTCCTGTTCTCGCTCAGCTTCTGCGCCCACGAGAGCGGGATGTAGAGGTCCGAGGACGTGCTGCCCGCAGGCAGAGCGACGATGCCGACGATCTCGAACGTCTTGCCGTCGATCTTCTTGGTGTCGCCGACCGACAGCGAGTTCTGCTTGGCGTACGCCTTGGTGACCAGCATGACCCTCGAGGTCGCGTCGTCACCGGTGAGCGAGCGGCCGGAGGCGACCTGCGCCGAGCTCAACGGCCCGAGGTCGAGGTTGGTCGTGTCGACCCCGGAGACCGAGAACGACGAGATGTCGATGGGCGACATCTGCGCCTGACCCTGCTGCGACGACGCCGACGAGGACTGCTCGCTCATCGCCGGCATCTGTCCGCTCGAGGAGCCCCCCTGCACCTGGGCGAACTTCCCCTGCACGTTCATCACGGTCATGCTGATGCTGCCGGTGGCGGCGCTCACGCCGTCGAGAGAGGCGATCTGGTCGATCCTGGCCATCGAGATCGACTGCTGGCCGGGGCTCGTCATCACCCTGGAACGGCTGAACCGCTCGCCCTGCTTGGACTCGTCAGGCGGCTGCATGCCGAAACGCTGCGGGCCGCCCTCGTCCATCTTGCGCTGCTGCGTGACGGTGATGTCGGTGCCTACACCGTAGAGCGACTGAAGCACCTGGTCCTGAGCCTTGCCCACGCCGTCGGCGTACGCGGTCACGGCGACCACGAGCGCTACGCCGACGGCGAGACCGAGGGCCGTGAGCAGCGCCTGGCGGTGCCGCCGGCGCAGCTCCCGGAACACGTAGGTGAAGAACATACTGCCTCCTCTGTCCGCGGCGAGGGGAGCGGGAGCGCTCCGTCGCCCAACGCATGGCTTCCTCTGCTCGTCGTTGTATGACCCGGGAATGGGAGGCGGCTGAAGCACAGCTGGGAGCTCGCTGAGAATCGCGGCGCCTGCGACCGCAGAAGGGGTACAGGCGCCGTTCAGTGTATTCTCAGGAAGTTCTCAGAAAGAGGGTCTACAATCCGCGCCGGGAGCCGGGAACCGAAGCGAGCGGAGGGTCGGCATGATCGAGACACCAGCGGGAGCGACCAAGGTGCTCGTCGTCGACGACGAGCCGAGCATCACCGACCTCGTGTCGATGGCGCTCCGCTACGAGCAGTTCGACGTGCGCGTGGCGAGCAACGGACGCCAGGCCCTCGACGCGGTCGAGAGCTTCTCTCCGGACCTCGCCGTGCTCGACATCATGATGCCGGGCATCGACGGGTTCGAGGTGGCCCGGCGCCTGCGCAACCAGGGCATCCGGCTCCCCATCCTGTTCCTCACCGCCCGCGACGCCACCGAGGACAAGGTCCGCGGCCTCACGCTCGGCGGCGACGACTACATGACCAAGCCGTTCAGCGTGGAGGAGCTCGTCGCGCGCATCCGCGCGATCCTGCGGCGCGTGCAGCCGGCCTCCGCTTCGCCGGGCCGGCTCGCCTTCGCCGACCTCGAGCTCGACGAGGACACGCATGAGGTCTGGCGCGCGGGGCGCGAGATCGAGCTCACTGCCACCGAGTTCAAGCTCCTCCGCTACCTGCTCCTGAACGCGCGTCGCGTGCTCAGCAAAGACCAGATCCTCGACCACGTCTGGAACTACGACTTCGGCGGCAACGCCAACATCGTCGAGACCTACGTGAGCTACCTGCGGCGCAAGGTCGACGCCGAGGGCGCGCCGCTCATCCACACCGTGCGCGGAGTCGGCTACAGCCTGCGCCTGCCCAAGGACTGATGCCCGAAGCCATGCGAAGCAGAGCGAACACTATTGAGCGGCCGCCGGCCCGCAGGGCCCAGCGGCGGACGGAATGACGGCGACCTCTTGAGCCTCCGCACCCGCCTTCTGCTCGCCGTGCTGGCCTGCGTGGCCACCGGCCTCGTGGTGGCCGGCGCCATCACGTTCTTGTCGCTGCGCGGGTTCCTGCTGGAGCGAGTCGACGCGCAGCTCCGCGAAGCTCGCGTGCCCATCGTGATGGCGCTCACCAACGGCAGCCAGGGCGGCTTCGGGGGCGGCCCGGACCAGCCCAACCTCCCCCCGGGGACCTACGGTCAGCTACGCGACAGCGCCGGCAACGTACTCAACGCCATCCAGTTCACCTACACCCAGGACAGCCAGCCGACGCCGGTCCTCCCCGACCCGCTGCCCACCCCCTCCCAGGGCAACAGCGTCGTCTTCCACGCCGATTCGACGGCCGGAGGGCCGGGCTTCCGGGTGCTCGCCGAGACGGTGCCGAACGGCGGACAGCTCCTGGTCGCCGCCATCCCCCTCACCGAGACGCAGCAGACGCTCACCCAGCTGCTCACCATCGAGATCGTCGTCTCTCTGGTGGTGCTCGGCGCGCTGGCGGCGGCCGCGTGGTGGCTGATCAAGCGCGATCTGCGGCCACTCGAGACCATGGCCGTGACCGCCGACTCGATCACCGCCGGCGATCTCACCAAGCGCGTGCAGCCTGCCGAGCCGAAGACGGAGGTCGGCCGGCTCGGCCTCAGCCTGAACACGATGCTCGGCCGCATCGAGGAGGCCTTCGCGGAGCGCGCCGCCACCGAGGAGAAGCTGCGGCGCTTCCTCGCCGATGCGTCGCACGAGTTGCGCACGCCGCTCACGAGCATCCGCGGCTACTCCGAGGTGTTCGACCGCGCCAAGGACGACCCGGAGAACCTCGAGCTGGCGATGCGCCGCATCGAGGAGGAGAGCCGACGCATGGGCGTGATGGTCGAGGAGCTCCTGGTTCTCGCCAGGCTCGGCGAGGGCCGCGAGCCGGAGCGCGCGCCGGTGGACCTCGCGCGCGTCGTCGGCGACGCCGTCAGCGACGCGCGCACCGCCGCCCCACAGCGCGACATCTCTCTCGAGAGCGTCGAGACCGCGGACGTGCTGGGCGACGACCACCAGCTGCGCCAGGTCGTCGCCAACCTCCTCGGCAACGCTCTCCGCCACACGCCCGAGGCGGCACGCATACACGTGCGCCTGACAGCCGGCGACGGGTACGCTGCGCTCGCCGTCGCCGACGACGGCCCCGGCCTCTCGCCCGCCGTCGCCGCCAGGGTCTTCGAGCCCTTCTACCGCGCCGACGAGTCGCGCGCCCGCGAGACGGGCGGCGCCGGCCTCGGCCTGGCCATCGTCGCCGCCATCGTGGAGGCCCACGGCGGCGAGGTCCGGCTCGACACGGCGCCCGGCGCCGGCGCCACCTTCACCGTCTCTCTCCCACTGCTCGGCGCTGCGGCGTAGCGGCGCGGGATCGCCACGCGCCACGAGGAACCACCCGTCCCGGACCGAACACCCAGCCAGCACCACTGCCCCACTGACGTGGCGGCACCCGCATCGGCACGCGCTTCGAGGAGGCAGACATGACACAGGGCACACCCCAGGGGAGCAGCGGGGGAGGCAACGGCTTCCTGATCGGCGGCGGCATCCTGCTGGTGCTGCTGCTGCTCTTCATCTTCCAGAACACGGCCGACACCACGTTCAAGTACCTCTTCTGGTCGTTCACGCTGCCGCTGTGGCTGGGGCTGCTGATCACCGCCGTCGTGGCGTTCGTGGTCGGGCAGTTCGCGCTGATGTGGCGGCGCCACAAGCGCCGCCAGGCGCGGCGCGACAGCAGGTAAGACGCAGGACGTCCACCTCCCCGCTTGAGCAACGTCAAGACTCGTCGTCGTTGCGCGGTGGTACCATCCGTCCAGAGATAATCCCAACCTCTGGAGTCGGGTATGACCACGCCGCCGCTCACCCTCACGCCGAAGACGACCGTCCACACACTGCTCAAGCAGTACCCATTCCTCCTCGACTTCCTCGCCGACTACCACCCGGAGTTCAGGAAGCTCACCAATCCCGTTCTGCGTCGCACCGTGGGACGCATGGCGACGCTCGACACCGTCGCCGAGCAGGGCAACGTACCGCTCAACCAGCTGACCAACGACATCGCCGCCGAGGTGGAGAAGCAGACCGGGGTGCGTCCACCCGTCGCCGACATCGCCGACGCCGAGACCATCGACCCCGCACGGCTCGAGGCGCTGCACGGCATCGTCAAGGATCTCCACGCCGGCAAGACGGTCGAGGAGGTCAAACCGCGGTTCGAGGAGCTCATCGCCGATGTCGAGGCCACCGAGATCGCGGCCATGGAGCAGAAGCTGATCGAGGACGGCGTCCCCGACACGGAGGTCAAGCGCCTCTGCGACGTCCACGTGCAGGTGTTCGCCGACGCGCTCGAGGGCCACGAGCCGGTCCAGGCGCCGGCCGGCCATCCCATGGACACCTTCCAGCGCGAGAACCAGGCGCTGCTGCAGGTCACGGCGTCGCTGCGCAAGGTGGCCGAGGCGATCGGCGAGCCGCCGGACGGCGCCGCCTGGGCGCGGCTCAAGGGCGCCCTCGGCGACACGGTCGAGAGGGTCGCGGAGGCCGACAAGCACTACCTCCGCAAGGAGAACCAGCTGTTCCCCTTCCTCGAGGAGCACGGCGTGGAGGGCCCGAGCAAGGTGATGTGGGCCATCCACGACGACATCCGCGCGCTCGTCAAGCAGGCGCGGGCGACGATCGCCGCGGACGACGCGGCGCTCGCCGTGAGCTCCTGCCTCGCGCTCGCCAAGATGGTCGACGACATGGTGACGAAGGAGGAGAAGGTCCTGCACCCGATGGCCATGGACACCCTGAGCGACGCCGAGTGGGCGCGGATCCGCGACGGCGAGGATGACATCGGCTACGCCTTCATCACCGACGTGCCGGCGTGGACGGCAGCCGGCGTCGCCGGCGACGCGGGCGCCGCGGCCGGGCAGGCCTCGCCCGCCGGCCTCCTCGACCTCAAGACCGGCGGTCTCTCACTCGAGGAGCTCAACCTCGTGCTCGGCGCCCTCCCCATCGACTTCCAGTACGTGGACGAGCACGACAAGGTGCGCTTCTACAGCGAGGGCCACCGCATCTTCCCGCGCAGTCCCGGCGTGATCGGGCGCAAGGTGCAGAACTGCCACCCGCCGGCGAGCGTGCACAAGGTGCAGCAGATCATCGATGCCTTCCGCGCCGGCGAGAAGGACACCGCCGAGTTCTGGATCGAGATGCAGGGGAAGTTCCTGCACATCCGCTACTTCGCCCTCCGCGACGAGGCGGGCGCCTACCGCGGCGTCGTGGAGACGGTGCAGGACGCGACCGGCATCCGCGCGCTCGAGGGGCAGCGCCGGCTGCTCGACTGGTAGCCGGCGCCGGGCGCAGCCCGGCGCGCGGGCCCCCGGCGAGGCTCGTCTCCCATGCGGTACGATGAGCCGACGAACGGCAACGACTCCGAGAGGCGGTCCCGACGATGCTGTGGAAGCGCGGCAGTCTCACCCCCGAGCTGGCGGACACGGTCTTCACGTTCCTCCCGCTCGACATCAGCGTCGCCGATGAGGACGACGTGCTCGTGTACTGGAAGGGCGAGACGTACAAGACCTGTGACGCGCGCTACATCGGCCGCGACGTGCGCGACTGTCACCCGGAGCACTCACTGGACTGCCTCGAGGAGATCCTGCGCGCGTTCAAGGCCGGCACCAAGGACGTGGCCGAGGGCTGGGAGCAGAAGGGCGAGACGATGAAGCGCACGCGGTACTTCGCCCTGCGCGACAAGGACGGCGCCTACAAAGGAATCCTCGAGGTGAACGACGACGTCACCCGCGCCCGCGCGCTGGAGGGCGACCAGGCCCTCCCCGGCTGGTGACGCGGGCGCTCGGGAGGGGGGACCACATGACGACCATCGTCGCCGCCACCGGCATCAGCGCCTGGATCCTGCTGATCGGGGCGGCCATCGCCGGCATCGCCTTCGGCATGCTGCTCAACTCGGTGATCGGCGGGCGCCGCAAGAAGAAATAGCGCGCACGCCGGCGCCGTCACTCGACCCGTGTGAACGTCCCGCGCCGGCCGTCGAAGGACAGCTGCGTGATCGTCAGCGCCCGCGCCCGGCCGGACCGCACGACGAACACCGCCGCCGTCCCGGATGCGACGTCGCGCCAGATGTCCCGGTTCCACGGCACGTACCGCAATCTCTCGCCGCGCCCCAGGCGCACGCTGAGACCGTCGCCCGGACCCCGCCGCACGGTGACGCGACCGTAGTACCTGTCCTCGTACACGCCCTCGTAGACGCTCCGCGGCCGCGGCGCCGCCGCGCCGGCGGGCGCCTCCAGGGGCAGGAAGAGCCCGGGTCCGCCGTCTCCGCCGGCAGCCGCCTGCCCGCCGGCGTCGTCCTGCTCTCCGTCCGCCTCGAGACCCAAGCGCTCCCCCACCGCGGCTTCCTGCTCCTGCGCCAGCCAGTCTCCCTGCGGCGCCCGGCGCACCGCGAGATCGATCAGCGTCTTCGTGAGGGCTCTGCCGAGCGTGACCCCTTGCGGGTAGGCGTTCGCCAGGACGATCACGGCGACGCCGTCGGCCGGCGCCAGACTGACGACGGCGCTGGTGCCGCTCGCGAGACCACCCTCGGCGCTCGCGACGACCCGGTCGTCGAAGCTCCAGACGATCCAGCCGAGGCCGGCGGCCTCCGGACCGGTGGGCCCGGCGGCCACCGAGGTCGTCGGCGCCAGGGTCTCCGCCAGCAGCGCGGCCGGGGCCACACGCACGCCGCCGAGGGCGCCGCCGTTGAGCTGCAGGCGCGCGAACGATACGAGCGCGCCGAGGCTGGAGCTGACGCCGAGCGACGGCGCGAACACCTTCTCGTCCGACGGGTCCTGCGGCACCATCGACCCGGCGACGAGCCGGTGTGGCGTGGCCGCGTCCGCGGCGCCGGCGAACGCGCGGTAGCCGAGCCTCGTCTGCTCGTCACCGATCGGCTCGAGCACGCGTGTGCGCACGAGCTCCGCCCACGAGACGCCGGTGGCCCGTTCGGCGCCGGTCGCGGCGGCGGTGAACACCGCGTCCTGCGGCGCGTAGGCGGCGCGGAAGCCGGCGGCGGGCCGCAGGTAGCGCAGCCGCCGCAGGATCTCGTCTCGCCTGTAGCCGAACCGGACCAGCTCCGCGCCGGCGTAGGCGGGCAGACCGCTCCGCTGCGACGTGAGGTCACGGAACGTCGCTTCGCGCGTCGCCCAGCGATCGCGCAGGCGAAAGCCCGGCCACACACGGCGCAGCGGCTGGTCCCAGCGCACCTCCCCCTCGCCGGCGAGCGCGGCGAGCATCGTCGTCGTGTAGGTCCGTGAGACCGGCCCGAGCTGGAACAGGGTGTCCTCAGTGACCTTCTCGGGGCCACCCACACGGCGCAGCCCGAAGCAACGGACGTAGGCGGCCGTGTCGCCGGCGACGACCGCGACCGCTGCGCCGGGCACACCACTCCGGGCGACCATGCCGGCGGCGAGCTGGTCGAACGCCGGCAGCGCCTCCCTGACCCGCGTCGCGGCCTCCACGCGACGGAGCGCCGCCGCGAGGGAGGCCTCCGGAGTACCCGACGAGGGTGCGCTCGGAGCGATGCTCGGGGGGAGGCAGGGGGCCGGGGATGAGGGCGGGAGAGGCAACGGGGCGGATGGCGAGGCCGAGGGCACGGGCGACGTGACGACGGGAGAGGCGGACGCGACGACCGCCGTCCCCGTCCCCGCCGATGGCGACGGCTCCACGCTCACGCGGATGCCGCAGCCGGCGAGCAGCATGCCCGCACCGGCCGCCGCGAGCACGCCCGCGCGCCACCTCGGTCTCACGTCAGCCTCCTCGGTACTCTGCCGTGTCTTTCGCCGCACCGCGCGGCATACCCTCGCGGCCGCCCGGGTGTAGACTGCCGTGCACGAGAGGTCGAGGAGACGGGTGACGATGGACGGCAGCACGGCGAAGGGCCGGGACCACCAGGCACGTGTCGCCGGCGACAGCGCAGGGACGGCGACGTGACGCCGCCGGTCGAAGGCCGACCCCGCCAGGAGCTCGAGACCTGCCTGGCGGACATGGACCACGCGCTGACGGAGATGCTCGAGACGAGGGCGGCCGTCTACGTCAGTGAGAACACCTGCGCCGCGGCGGCGCTTCCCCTCGTGCGCACGGTCAACCGCATGATCAGGCTGATCGAGGAGATCGGGCTGTTCGTCGTGCCGCTCGCCAGGGGCGAGCTCGCGGCGCCGCTCCCGTCTCCCGACAACAAGATGGCGAGGCCGCTCATCGAGATGCACGACCGCCTCAGCTACCTCACCCGCCAGACCCAGGAGATCGCGCGCGGCGACTACTCGCAGCGCATCGACTTCATGGGCGAGTTCTCGACGGCGTTCAATTCCATGGTCGTGCTGCTCGAGGAGCGGGAGCGGTCGCTCAGGGATGAGATCGCGCGCCGCAGGCAGGCGGAGACCGACCTGCAGCGCGAACGCGACCTGCTCGTCGCCGGCCCCGTGGTCACGTTCCGCTGGGACGTCGACGACGCGGGCACGGTGCAGTACGTGTCGCCCAACGTCACCGCCTACGGCTACACGGCCGAGGAGTTCATGAGCGGCCGGCGCACCTATGCGAGCATCGTCGAGCCGGCCGACTACGCGTGGATCGTGGAGGACGGCAACGACAAGTCGCGCTCCGGGCTCGAGGGCTGGACGCAGGAGTACCGCATCGCCGACGCGGCCGGCGAGATGCACTGGGTGCGGGACTTCACGCACGCGGTGCGCAGCGCGGACGGCGAGGTGGAGGCCTATGAGGGCTACGTCATCGACATCACGCCCCAGAAGCGGGCCGAGCAGGCGCTCCGTCAGCGGGAGGAGCAGCTGCGTATGCTGTCGCTGTCGGACGAGCTGACCGGGCTCTACAACCGCCGCGGCTTCTTCGCGCTCGGAGAACAGGCCATGCGCGTCGCCCGGCGCCGCTCCAACGGCCTCGGGGTGATCTCCGTCGATATCGACGGGCTCAAGGCGGTCAACGACCGCTTCGGACACGAGCAAGGCGACGAGACTCTGCGTGCGGTGGCCGACATCATCCGTGCGAGCATCCGCGAGTCGGACGTCGCCGGTCGCGTCGGCGGCGACGAGTTCATCGTCCTCGCCGAGGACGGGCCGACGATGACCGGCGAACTCGTCGCCAGGCTTCAGCGACGGGCCGAACGCTACGACGGCAAGACAGGGCGGCCGGTCCGCCTTTCGCTCAGCATCGGCGCCGTCGACTGGGAGGCAGGAGAGCAGGTCACCCTGCAGGAGCTGATCGAACGCGCCAGCCAGCGCATGCACGACGTCAAGCGGACGAAGCGGCGGACCTGACTCCGCCGCGTGTCCAGGGGCAGGAGGGACCATGACGCAGACGACGCCCATCCCGGCGACGGACAGAGGTGGATCGCCGGCCGCAGCGGCCCCGCCTCCACCGGAGACGCAGTGGTCGCCGCGCGTGAGCGCGGCGATGCTCGCGCGCCTCGCGGCGCGCGCCGCGGTCGCCGGACCGGCCGAGCCGATGCCCGTCGAGGCGCCCTTCTCCGGTGAGACGCTCGCCGAGGTGCCCAAGGGCACGCCCGCCGATGTGGAGGCCGCCTGCGCGGCCGCAAGCGAGGAGCAGGCGGCGTGGGCGCGGTTACCCGTTCGGGAGCGCGCCGCGGTCCTCATGCGCTACCACGATCTCGTGATCGCCAACGCGCAGGAGATCCTCGACCTCATCCAGCTCGAGTCCGGTAAGTCGCGCATCCACGCGTTCGAGGAGGTGCTCGACGTCGCCATCCAGGCGCGCTACTACGCGCACGCGGCTCCGGGGTTTCTGCGCGAGCAGCGCAAGCAGGGCGCGCTCCCCATCCTCACCACGACGCGCGTGTACCATCGGCCGCGCGGGGTGATCGGCATCGTCGCGCCGTGGAACTACCCGTTCACGCTCGCGATCAGCGACGCCCTCCCGGCCCTCGTCGCCGGCAACGGCGTCGTCCTCAAGCCGGACGCGCAGACGCCCCTGACCGCCCTGTGGGCCGCCGGCCTGCTCGAGGAGGCCGGCCTGCCGCAGGGACTGCTGCAGGTCGTCACCGGGCGCGGCGCGGAACTCGGCGGCACGCTCGTGGACGACGTCGACTACATGATGTTCACCGGGTCCACCGCGACCGGCAGGACTGTCGCCGCGCAGTGCGGGGAGCGACTCAAGGACTGCTCGATGGAGCTCGGCGGCAAGAACGCCCTGCTGGTGCTGCCGGACGCGCCGCTCTGGCGGACCGTCCCGGGGTGCGTCCAGGGCATCACGTCCAACGGCGGACAGCTCTGCGTCAGCATCGAGCGCGTCTACGTCCACGACGCGATCTACGACGCGTTCGTCCCACGCCTCGCCCAGGCGGTGCAGGCAGTCAGGCTCGGGTCGAGCTTCACCTTCGCCGACGACATGGGGTCTCTCGCCAGCGCCGAGCAGCTGGCCAAGGTCGGCGCTCACGTCGACGACGCGGTGCGCAAAGGGGCCGAGCTGCTGGCGGGCGGCAAGGCCCGTCCGGACCTCGGCCCCTACTTCTACGAGCCCACGCTGCTCACCGGCGTGACCGACGAGATGGCGCTGTGCCGCGCCGAGACCTTCGGCCCCGTCGCGGCCGTCTACCGCTGCTCCTCCGTGGACGAGATGGTCGCGCGCGCCAACGACAGCGAGTACGGACTCAACGCCAGTGTGTGGACGCGAGACGTCAAGGCCGGTCGCGAGATCGCGGCGCGCATCCAGACAGGCACAGTCAACGTCAACGAGGCCTACGCGGCCACGTGGGCGTCGGCGGCGCCGATGGGTGGGTGGAAACAGTCGGGGCTGGAGCGCCGCCACGGGCGTCACGGCATCCTCAAGTACACCGATCCGCAGACGGTCGCCGCGCAGCACGTGCTCAACATCGGCACGCCGCCGTTGCTGAGCAACGGGCAGTACGCGGCGGTGATGACCCAGGCCGTGCGCCTGCTCAAGCACGTCCCCGGCATCAAGTGAGGAGGAGGGAGCCGTGACCGCCGTCCACAACAAGCACGTCCTGGTCACCGGCGGCGCCTCCGGCATCGGCCGCCTGCTCGTGCTCGGTTGCGCCTCGCTGGGCGCGTCCGTCACGATCTGGGACCTGGACGCCGCCCGCGCGGAGAACGTTGCGCTCGAGGCGGCGGAGCTCGGCGCCACGGGCGCGCGGGCGTTCGCCTGCGACGTCGGCGACCGCGCGCAGGTGTACGCGTGCGCAGGTGAGGTGCGAGCCGCGGCCGGCGACGTCGACGTGCTCGTCAACAACGCCGGCATCGTCAGCGGCCGGCCCCTGCTGGAACTGCCGGACGAGCAAATCGAGCGTACGTTCGCCGTCAACACGCTGGCGCTGTTCTGGACCACGAAGGCGTTCCTGCCGCGGATGATCTCCCGCGGCAGCGGCCACGTCGTCACCGTCGCCTCGGCCGCCGGCCTGATCGGGACGGCGCGTGAGACCGACTACGCGGCGAGCAAGTTCGCCGCCGTCGGCTTCAGCGAGGCGCTGCGTCAGGAACTGCGGCGCAGCGCCCCCGGCGTGAAGACCACCGTGGTCTGCCCGTACTACATCGACACGGGCATGTTCGAGGGCGTCCGCACGCGGTTCCCGTTCCTCCTCCCCATTCTCAAGGAGCGGGAGGTCACCGACCGCATCCTGCGGGCGATCCAGCACGACGACCCTCAGGTGCAGATGCCGTTCATGGTGAGCACCCTCCCGGCGATGCGACTGCTGCCGGTGTGGGCCTTCGACCGCCTGGCCGATGTGTTCGGCCTCAACAACGCCATGGACGGGTTCACGGGGCGCTCGCAGACCGACGAGTGACCGGCGGGAGCCGAGCGCGCCGTGGGGCGCGGCGGCGGACGCCCGGAGAGTCAGGAGTGGGGCTGGATGGGCGCGACCGGGCGGCCGGCCGCTACGCTTACAGCCTGAACTCGTGCCGGCAGAACGAGTCGCCGGAACTCAGAGCGTGCGTCTGCGTGTGGACCGAGGAGTCGGCACCCAGCATGCCGCAGAGCATGTTGCGGTCGAAGGCGCACACGACGTTGGGATGCTCGGCCGCGAGCTCCTTGTACACGCAGTTGTGGACCTCGATCACCGTCTGCCCGTCGCCGTTGGCGGCGAGAGTCGCGCCGTACCCTGAGATGTCCATCCACTCGAGTGCGTCGCGCGGCGAGAGTCTGGCCGGCGGCTGCACCTCGTCGCCGGCGAGCTCCTCGGCGATCTGCTCGCCGTAGTCGCGGCCGAGAGCCGCCGCGGCGGCGGCGGCGGCTTCAGGCTCGAGCGTGTCGTCGACGAGGCGGAGCAGCAGCCGCGCCAGACGCTCGTAGCGGCGCGGCGGCAGCATGACCTCGAGTCGTGAGTCGGTCACCTGGTACGTCTTGGCGGGACGGCCGCCGCCGGCGCGACGGCGCGTGGAGGTCGCGACGAGGCTCAGCTCGCGGAGCTTCTCCAGATGGGCGCGAGCGACCGTGCGGTGGAGGCCGAACACCTCGGCGACCTCACTGGCCGACTGAGGCGTCTCGCAGCCGCGCAGATGACGGTAGATGCCGCGGCGCGTAGGGTCGCCGAAGACGTCGGCGAGCCTGCCGAGGTACATGCCGTCCTTGTCGTACGATGTCTCCACCGGCGGCACCCTATCTCAGTTGCGTCCGCAGGCCAAGGCTTCTGATGCTCAGTAGCCACAATATAGGGCGTTCACCTGAGTCCCTCGGGCGACGCCCGGCTCGCCGGCCGCGCCTCGACGGCCACGCCAGACGTTACGGATGACGGCGCTCCGGATATGCAGGAGACACCGGACGGACGGGACCAGGCGAGGAGAGGAGAAGCCATGATCAAGGTGAAGACCTTCGCCACCCCCATCAAGATCTTCGCCGCCATGCGCGAGATGCACGAGCTGGACGACCAGGTGGCGGCGTTCCTGGCCGAGGAGGGCGCCGACAAGGTGTTCTCCATGAGCGACTGCACGACCGCCGGCGAGAACGGTGAGACCATCGGCCTCGTCCGCGCCGTGGCGTACCGAGTACCCGACTGAGCGCGATCCGCGACATGCCGGCGGTCCCGGCGGCCACCGGATCCTCGAGAGACTGGCCCCCATCATGAACGCGGACACCCACAGCCGCGCGCCCGGTGAAGAGCGGCCCGGCTCCGATCCGATCTCCGCCGAGGCACGCGCGGCCAATCTCGCGCTGTGGAACCACTGGACGAAGATCCACGAGAAGAGCGCCTACTACGATGTGGAAGGATTCCTCGCCGGCAGGACCTCGCTGTGGCCGCTCGAGCTCGACGAGCTGGGCCCGCTTGTCGGCGAGGGCACCACCCTCCTGCACCTGCAGTGCCACTTCGGCCTCGACACGCTCAGCTGGGCGCGCCGGGGGGCGCAGGTGGTGGGGCTCGACCTCAGCGACGAGGCCATCAGCCTGGCGCGGCGCTTGGCCGGCGAGGCCGGCCTCAGCGGCCGCGCCGAGTTCCTGTGCTCGGACCTCTACGACGCCGACCAGCATCTGGGGGAGCGGCTCTTCGACGTCGTCTTCGTCAGCTGGGGCGCCGTCGAGTGGCTGCCCGACCTGGACCGCTGGGCGGGGATCATCGCGCGCCACCTCAGGCCCGGCGGCAGCTTCTACCTCGCCGAGATCCATCCTTTCGCCTACGGCCTCGACGAGGTACCCGGCGAGCACGACGTGCAGGTCAAGTACCGGCTCCTCCCGGCGCCGGAGTCGCCGGACGTCGAGCCGGTCGAGGGCAGCTACGCCGACCCCGACGCCGATACGGCAGGGCTCGTCGCGTACGGCTGGACGCACAGCTTCGCCGAGATCCTCGGCGCGCTCACCGGCGCCGGCCTGCGACTGGAGCACCTTCACGAGTTCCCCACCTCACCGGCGCCCTTCTGGGACTGGATGATCCAGACGGAGGACCGCTGGTGGTGGCTCCCGGACCCCGGCGGCGGCCTGCGCAGGGACCTGCCGCTGAGCTTTTCGCTGCGCGCCACGCGTCCCGCACGTCCGGAGGCCTGACGATGCTCGACGACTACCTGAAGGCCAACCTGGCCAGCTGGGACGAGGCCGTCGGCCTGCACGTCGGTTCGGAGCTGTACGACGTCCCCGGGTTCATGGCCGGCAAGAGCTCGCTCAGCCAGATCGAGCTCGACGAGCTGGGTCCGCTTGTCGGCGAGGGCACCACCCTCCTGCACCTGCAGTGCCACTTCGGCCTCGACACGCTCAGCTGGGCCCGCCGGGGCGCCGTCGTCACCGGCGTCGACTTCTCCGGCGAGGGGATCCGGACGGCGCGCTCCCTGGCCGACGAGGTCGGCCTCGCCCGACGCGCCACGTTCGTCCAGAGCGACGTCGAAAGCCTGCCGGACAAGCTGTCAGGCGCCTTCGACGTCGTGTTCACGTCCTGGGGCGCGCTCATCTGGCTCGGCGATCTCGAGCGCTGGGCCGACGTGGTGGCGCGCTTCCTGCGGCCGGGCGGGACCCTCTACGTCGCCGAGTTCCACCCCTACGCCTTCCTCCTCGCCGACGACGCCGCACCCGGGTCCCTGCGCCTCGGCTACCCCTACTTCATGGACGGCGTGCCCCAGCGCTTCGACGAGCCGGGCGACTACGCCGACCCACAGGCACGGACCGAGCATACGGTCACGTACGAGTGGCTGCACGGGTTCGCCGAGGTCGTCGACCCGCTGCTGCGCCGAGGCCTGCGCCTGGACTTCCTGCACGAGCTGCCGTACACGGTCCCGGGGTTGCCGTTCTCCTTCCTCGAGAAAGACGCGCGCGGCATGCTCCGCGTCAAGGGTCACCACGAGGACTTCCCACTCACCTTCACCCTCAGGATGACGAAGGAGGGCGTGTGAGCGACGGCCGACAGCCTGCACGTGGCGAGGACTCCGGGGGCGCCGCCGGCCCGCTCGACGACGGCGACCTCCTCGCCATCCTCGAAGAAGCGATCGCCGACGAGCGAGCCGCCCAGGAGAAGTACCGGCGGGGCCTCGAGCGATGTGCGGACCCCGAGGCCTGCGAGATGTTCGAGCAGCTCCTGCGTGAGGAGCGCGCGCACGAGCGCGCGCTCGAGGCACGCTTCGTCGAGGTCAAGAAGCGGATCGGGCTTCGGGGCGCCGGGCGCGGGTGACGCCGGCGCGAGCGACGCCGGCCTCGCAACATTTCTTCACACGACGGGGCCCTTGACGTCTTGACCGCTCCCCGTGCGCGTCGTATTCTTTTTGTGCGCATTCACAGTCTAAACTGTCGAACGCGTGTCCCGTCAGGGGGACAAGACCGGTGCTTTCCCACCAGCACCGAGGCCCCTCGAAGGCGGCGCCACCCCTCCAGGCGCCGCCTTCATTTCGTCGCGGGCGCCGGTCCTGTGAGACCGTCCAGCAGCGCCGGGATCCTCGCGCGCGGGACGACGACGTCCGCCGCCGCGCGAACCGGCGCCGCCGCCTCCGCGACGGCCACGCCCAGCCCGGCCCACTCGAGCATGTCGACGTCGTTCATGCCGTCGCCGAGGGCGACGACCTGCCCCTTGGCCACCCCGAGCCGCTCGCACAGCCAGGCCAGCGCGCCGCTCTTGCTCACGGAGACGTCGGTGAACTCGATGTAGCCGGGCTGCGAACTGGTCACGTACAGGCGCCCGCGCCAGCGCTCCTGCAACCCGGGGAGGATCTCGTCGACGTCGGCCGCCGAGGTCATGAGCACGAGCTTCGTCGGCGGCCGCCGCTCCACCTCCGCCGCCACGTCGGGGACCGTGTGGATGCCGACCTCGACCTGCTCGGCGTACCGGCGCGCCCACTCGGTGACACGCTCCACGTAGAGCTTGTCGTCGATGTAGGCGTTGAGATGCCGTCCCATCGCCTCGACGTGGCGCACCACCTCCGCGGCGACCGGGCCGTCCATGCGCACGTGGCGCATCTCCTCGCCGTCCGAGAGCTCCGCCACCACGGCGCCCTGATAGCAGACCACCGGCCCCTCACGGATGCCGAGACGCGCCGCCACGAGGCGCGCGCTGCGGACCATGCGCCCGGTGCAGATCACGGTACGGGCGCCGTCCGCGCGCAGCCGCGTCAAGGCTGCAGGCAGCCCGTCGGCATACGAGAGGTCCGGGGAGAGAAGCGTGCCGTCGAGGTCCGCGGCGACGAGCCCGGCCACGAATCCGGACGGAACGGCCGCGTCAGCCCACACTGGTTGAGACCGGCGCCGCGACGGGTACGTAGGGGATGTATCGCCCGATACACGGAGAAGGACAGACCCCAGCGCCCACGGGGTGGCTTCTCACGAAGACCTGGTGATTCCCAGGTCTTCTTTTCGCCATCAGGCCCGCCTCGCCGGCGTCCGCATCGAGGTGACCACGAGATCGAAGCGCACGAGATCCACCCCCGCGATGCGCCTCAGATCGTCGCGGAACGCCTCCAGCACGGCGGCGTGCACGTCGACGAGATCGCAGACGGGCACCGATGCCTCGACCCGGACGCTCCATCCGGAGGCGTCCCTGCGGACCGCGACGTCGGTCACCTGCGAGCCGGGAAGCATGGCGTGGAGCCGGCGACGCAGCGCCTTGCCGAGGGCCGGCACCGAGAGTCGAGCGGTGCCGTCGTCGACGGCGTACTGGATGATCTCCGGCCCGCTGCCCCCGGTGACCTGGCGAAAGGCGAGGACGATGAGGACGACGGTGACGGCGGCGGTGACGGCGGCGGCGATCCCGGTGGTGGTCCACGAAGGATCGCCGGTCAGCTCCGCCCACCGGGTGGAGACGGGCCAGCTGACCCCGGCGTCACGGGCCAGCACGGCCTGGCGCACGAGCGCGGCACCGGCCAGCAGCAGACAGACGATGCCGGCGACCACGGCGACGATCCGTGCGACCGGCGTCACGGCAGGTACCTCGCCAGCTGCCTCACTTTGAGCACCCGGACGCGGACGTCGAGCCTCGCGAGGTCACGGCCGGTGAGCCGGGAGACCTGGCGCCGCACCGCCGCGTCGGCAGCGGCGCCCACCACGGCGGCGTCGGCGAGCGGGCGGGCCCACACCTGCACCCTGCCGCGCAGATCCGCGCCGCGCTGGGAGAGCTCGACCTCGGCGCGCACGGCGTCGGGATGAGAGCGGGCGGCTGACGACGATGCCGGCCGCTCCACCTCGGAGGTCGCCACGAGCACGCCGCCGGCGCCGCTGCCCGCGGCGAGCCACAGCGAGTCCGCGTCGTGGCGCAGGACGAGCCAGACGAGCACTGCCAGCACGACCATCGCCATGAGGAGCATCCAGGCGAGGACCGTGTGGTCGCCGCCGGGAGTGACATACGGGAACGGCGAGAAGTCGCAGTCGAACGCCGCCGCCGTGAGCCGCATGGCGAAGAGCAGCGCGACGATCCCGCCGGTGAGCAGCAGGACGAAGGTCGCGATGCGCGTGGTGGCGCTCGCGGCGGCGCCGGCAGGCCGCCGCTCAGTCCGCGGAGCCAGCCTGGTCCTCCGGGAAGACGACGTCCGTGACGAGGACGTTGACCGCGCGCACGGGCAGGCCCGTGGTGGCTTCCACCTGCTGCGACACGGCCTTGCGACAGGCCTCGGCGACGGTGGGGACGCTGACGCCGAACACGATGCTCATGGTGATGTCGATGTCGACGCTGCCGTCGCGGAGATCGACGGAGATGCCCGGCGTGCCCTTGTCGCCGCGCAGGCCCGCGAGCGCGCGAGCGCTCGTGCCGCCAAGGGTGTTGATGCCATCGATGCCGCTGATCGCTTTGAAGGCGACCTTGGCGACCACGCTGTCCGAGATGGTGACGCCGCCCGTGCTGGGGGCGTCGGGCTTCGGGGCTTCGGTCATGGCACTCCTCCCGTCGTCGGTCGTCTGCGCTCACTCCGCGGGTGACGGCCGCGGTCTCACCTGCCTACTGTACCCGGAGCGGACGCTGACGACGAACTACCCGCGATCTGCGCCGCAGGCGGCAGCACGCGAGCGGCGGCGCCGCCGGCTCAACTGCACTTGCTGTAGCTGCAGCTCGGGTCGTTGCACACCGCGCAGCCGCCCTCGTGGCGCATGGAACCGCCGCAGTCGGGGCAGGCGCCCTGGGCGACCTCGACCAGAGACAGCTGCGGCTCGGGCTCCGCGCCGGCCATCGCGGCGGCGCCCGCGACGTAGCGCCGCTCGAGCGCCTTGCCGATCGCGTCGGCGCAGCTGAGCGTGGCGTTGGGGCCAAGGCCGTAGGGCACGTGGCAGCGGATGCCCTTGAGCTGCTCGACGACCTCCTGGGCCGAGGCGCCCTTCTTGAGCGCGAGCGAGATGAGCCGGCCCAGCGCCTCGGTGTTGCTCGAGGCGCACCCGCCGGCCTTGCCCATGTTGGCGAAGACCTCGCGCGGGCCGAACTCGTCGTCGTTCATGATCACGAAGAGCTTGCCGCAGCCGGTGTCCATGCGCTGCGTCTCGCCGGTGAGGAGCTGCGGGCGCGCCGGCCGCGTGGTGGCGATGCCCAGGCCTGGCTCGGGCTCGCGCCTCTTCTTGGTCTGGCCGACGTTGAGCACCTGCTCGTCGCGGCTGCCGTCGCGGTAGATGGTGACGCCCTTGCAGCCGGTGCGGAAGGCCATGCGATAGACGTTCTCGACGTCGTCGACGGTCGCCTCGTTGGGGAAGTTGACCGTCTTGGACACGGCGTTGTCGGTGCTCTTCTGGAACGCCGCCTGCAGCTTGATGTGCCACTCCGGCGTGATGTCGTGCGCGGTGGCGAAGACCTGCTGCACGTCCGGCGGCACGCCGTCGGTGTGCCGCGCGGAGCCGACCTCGGCGATCTTCTTCATGAGCTCTTCGCTGTAGAAGTCACGCTCGCGCGCGACGTCCTCGAAGTACGGATGCCCCTCGACCATGCGGTCGTCGTCGAGGACGTTGGCGCGCACGTAGCTGAGCGCGAAGATGGGCTCGATGCCGCTCGAGCAGCCGGCGATGATGCTGATGGTGCCGGTGGGCGCGATGGTCGTGACCGTGGCGTTGCGCACGCGGGCGCCGGCCGGCGAGTCGAAGATGGAGCCCTCGAAGTTGGGGAACACGCCGCGCTCGCGGGCGAGGTCCTCGCTCTCCGCGCGCGCCTCGTCGTGGATGAAGCTCATGACCTCGCCGGCGATGCGGCAGGCCTCGTCTGAGTCGTACGGCACCTGCAGGCGCAGGAGCATGTCGGCGAAGCCCATGACGCCCAGCCCGATCTTGCGGTTGCCCTTGGTCATCTGCTCGATCTCGGGCAGTGGATAGCGGTTGACGTCGATGACGTCGTCGAGGAAGCGCACGGCCGTGCGCACGATGCGGCCGAGCGCGCCGTAGTCGATGTGGCCGTCCGGCACCACCCTCGAGAGGTTGATGGAGCCGAGATTACAAGATTCGTACGGCAGTAATGGTTGCTCACCGCATGGATTTGTGCTCTCGATCTCGCCGAGTTGCGGCGTGGGGTTGTCCTCGTTGATGCGGTCGATGAAGACGATGCCGGGGTCGCCGTTCTTCCAGGCGAGCGTGACCATGCTCTTGAACACCTTGCGCGCGTTGAGCGTGCGCACCGTGTCGCCCGACCGCGGGTTGACCAGCGGGTAGTCCGCGTCGGCCTCGACGGCGCGCATGAAGGCGTCGGTGACGGCGACCGAGATGTTGAAGTTGTTGAGCCGGTCGTCGTCCTGCTTGGCCATGATGAAGTCGAGGATGTCCGGATGGTCGACGCGCATGATGCCCATGTTGGCGCCGCGGCGCGTGCCGCCCTGCTTGATGGTCTCCGTGGCGGCGTCGAAGACGCTCATGAACGAGAGCGGGCCGCTGGAGACGCCCTTGGTGCTGAGCACGACGTCGTTGTGCGGGCGCACACGCGAGAACGAGAAACCGGTGCCGCCGCCGCTCTTGTGGATGAGGGCGGTGTTCTTGATGGCCTCGAAGATGGACTCCATGGAGTCGCCCACGGGGAGGACGAAGCAGGCCGAGAGCTGGCCCAGCTCGCGGCCGGCGTTCATGAGCGTCGGGCTGTTGGGGAGGAACTCGAGGCTCGTCATGAGGTCGTAGAACGTGGTCTCCCACTCCTCGACCGGGGCGGCTGGGTTGTAGAGGCGCTCGGCCTGCGCGATGGCGTGCGCGACGCGCCGGAACATCTCCTCGGGGGTCTCGAGCAGCTCGCCGTTCTCGCCCTTCTTGAGGTACCGCCTCTGCAGCACCTTGAGTGCGTTTGCCGACAGCTCGATCACTGCCTTCCCCGTTTCAGTCATGCCCCGGTCTCCCCTGAGTAGCCACCGCGCGCGGCGGTGTGGTGATGAGCGTCTGGTCTGCGAAATCCACGCCGGTGTCGATGCCCGGGAGGGGCTGCTCGCCCGGCAGCGGCTCGGCGCCGGCGAGCTCGAGCAGCGCGAGCTCGCGCTGGAACTCCTCGATGTCCTCGAACTGCCGGTACACGGAGGCGAACCTGATGTACGCCACCTTGTCGATGTCGCGCAGCTGGCGCAGCGCCCGCTCCCCGACCATGGTGGTGGTCACCGGGCGCCCCGACACGCGCCGCAGGTCGTTCTCGATATCGTCGACGGCCCGCTCCAGACGGTCGAGGGCGATGGCGCGCTTCTCGCACGCGCGCAGCAAGCCGTTGAGCACCTTCTGGCGCGTGAAGAGCTCTTCTCTGCCGTCGCTCTTGACCACCATGAGCGGTACCTCTTCGATGCGTTCGTAGGTCGTGTAGCGGCGCTCGCACGCCAGGCACTCCCGGCGGCGGCGGATCGCGTCGCCGGCCTCGGAGTCGCGCGAGTCGACGACTTTACTCTCTTCACTTGTACAGAATGGACAGCGCACAGGATGTCGACCTCACCACAAGATGTAGTGTCCTCAGTCAGTGCGGACACCACTATAGTGTATTCCCGGTCGCCCGCAACCATTCCTTCTCTCCTTCCCGGGACCGATCCGTGCGCAAAACCCTCATCCTCGATGAGAAGGTTACAGTATGTGACGGGATGCGCCTGTCGGCCCGCGTCCAGACGGTAGCAGGCGACGCGGACGGAGGGCCGCGGCGGGGACGCCCGGACGGGCGGCCGACAGGCCTGCGGCAGGCGGCGCGGCCGGCCCCGCGGCGCTATACTCGGCCCGTGAACGTCATCGTCCTCCCCACGTACAACGAGCGCGAGAACCTGCGCCACGCGCTCGCCCGCATCCGCGAGGTCGCGGACGGTCACGGCGTGCAGCTGCACACGCTCGTCGTCGACGACAACTCCCCTGACGGCACCGGCGACCTGGCCGACGAGCTGGCCGCCCAGATCCCCGACGTCTCGGTGCTGCACCGCGCCGGCAAGGAAGGTCTCGGCAAGGCGTACATCGCCGGGTTCCGCCACGCGCTCGGCATGGGCGCCGAGCGCATCTTCGAGATGGACGCCGACCTCAGCCACGACGCCACCTACCTCCCTCACTTCCTCCGCCTCATCGACCAGGGCGCCGACCTCGTGCTCGGCTCGCGCTACGTCAAGGGCGGCGGGGTCGAGAACTGGGGGGTCTCCCGCAAGATCATCAGCCGCGGCGGCTGCCTCTACGCGCAGGCCATCCTCGGGCTGCCGCTGCGCGACCTCACCGGCGGGTACAAGTGCTTCCGCCGCCGGGTCCTCGAGGCCATCGACCTCGACGCCATCGACACCAAGGGCTACGGCTTCCAGATCGAGATGACGTACCGCGTCCACAAGATGGGCTTCACAGTCGTCGAGCTGCCCATCATCTTCGTCGACCGCAAGGTCGGCGAGAGCAAGATGAGCAACGACATCGTGGTCGAGGCGATGAAGAACGTGTGGAAGCTCCGCTTCAGCGGCGTCCCGGCCCGGCCCCCGGGCTGAGCCCGCGCCCCGGGCCGTGACTCCCGCCGCGCAGCCTGCCGGCATCCTCGCCGTCGACGTCGGCGCCGGCACCACGGACGTGCTCCTCACGCGTCCCGGCCAGCCGCTGGAGAACGCGGTCAAGCTGGTCGTCCCCTCGGCGACGCAGGTCGCCGGGGCGCGTATCGCCGCCGCCACGGCCCGCGGCCAGACCGTCGTCTTCCGCGGGCCGGTCATGGGCGGCGGCGCCGTCACCACGGCGATGAAGAAGCACCTCGCCGCCGGGCACGCCTTCGTTGCCACCCGGTCGGCCGCCGCCAGCTTCGCCGACGACCTCGACAAGGTCCGCGCCCTGGGCGCCCGTGTCGTGGGGGACGGCGCCGCGGACGAAGTGCTGCGGCGCCTGCCGCCCGGCGCCGCCGCCGAGGTCGCCGCCGGCGACCTGGACGCGGCGGCGCTCACCGGCGCCCTGCGGCTGCTCGGCGCGGATCCCGTCTTCTCCGCCGTGGCCATCGCCGTCCAGGACCACGGCTTCGCACCCGGCGGCTCCAACCGTGTGCTGCGCTTCTCGCTCTGGCAAGAGGCCGTCGATGAGCGACGGCCGGTCGCCGACCTGTTCCACGCCACGGACGCCGTGCCACCGCAGCTCACCCGGCTCCGCGCCGCCGCGGAGGCCGCGAGGACCCTCGCCGGCGACGCTCCGGCGCTGGTCGCCGACACCGGCCCGGCCGCGCTCTACGGCGCACTGCCCGACGGCGTCGCCGACGCGGTGCTCGTCAACGTCGGCAACGGCCACACCGTCTGCCTGCTGGCGCTCGACGGGCGCGTCGCCGGCGTCTTCGAGCACCACACCTCGTGCCTCGACGGCCCCGGTCTGGAGCTGCGCCTGCGCCGCTGGCTCGCCGGCGACCTCGAGAGCGACGAGGTGCGCGCCGATCACGGGCACGGCGCCGTCCTGGCCCCGGGGGCGGCCGGCCGCGACCCCCTGCGCCTGCCGCTCGTCGTCACTGGGCCGCGCCGTGGACTGCTCGCCGGCAGCGAGCTCCCGCTCGAGTTCGCGGCGCCGCACGGCGACATGATGCTCACCGGCTGCTTCGGCCTGCTGCGCGCCGTGCGGCAGCGCTACGACGGACTCGCCGAGGAGGACGCATGACCCGGCTCCTCACCTCCGGCCTGATCGTGCCGGTCGAGGCCGCCCGGGAGCTCGTCGCACCGTGGGCCGGCTTCGTCCCGGCGCCGAGCCGCGCGCTCCCGCCGCACGTGCCCGCGCTCTGGCCGTTCCTGCCGGCGGATGCGCTCGACGATGCGCTCGAGCGCCGCCTCGCGGCCCTGCTCGAAGGGCAGGCCGCGTTCGACTTCTCGCTCGCCCGGGTCGCCGGACTCACGGACGGGGTGGTGCTCGTCCCCGAGCCCGCGGACCCGTTCGTCGCGCTCACGCGACTGCTCTGGGACGAGTGGCCCGAGTGCCCGCCGTTCGGCGGCGTCTACGACGACGTCGCGCCGCGCCTGACGGTCGCGCACGACCCGGGACCCGCGGACAGGGCGGCGATCCAGGCGGCGATCGGTCCGCGGTTGCCGCTCGCCGCCCGCGCCGCCGAGGTGCTCCTCGTCGAGGAGGACGAGGGCGGCGCGCTCCTCGAGCGGCGGCGCTTCGCGCTCGGCGGTCCCGCCGCCTGACCTCGCCGCCGCCACGCGACCGGTCTACAGCGGCAGCTCCCGCCCGATCCCCAGCTCGCGCGCGCGACGAAGCGCGAGATCGCCGGTGACGACGTCCTCGAGCGCCATGCCGAGGTTGAGGCAGAACAGGCGCTCGCCGGCGTCACGGCGGCCGGCGACGAGGCCGGCGGCCAGCTCGCCGAGGTCCCCGTCGATGTTCGCGGGGATGCCGGCGAGGCGGATGCCGGCCGCCCGCGTCGCCAGCACGGTGGCGGCGTCGTCGCAGAAGAACCGGTCGCACCCCGCCATGGCAGCGGGACTCCAGGCGGCGTCGTAGTCGAGAGCCACCGCCAGCGCCCCCGGCTCGAGCAGCCTGGGGCCGAGCGGCGGCCGGACGTCCGCCGTCATGGTGATCGCCGTGACGACCACGGCGGTGGCGCGGGCCACGTCCTCCGGCGCGGGGGAAACCGTGAACGACACGGCCGGCAGCTCGGCGCCCAGCTCGGCGGCGAAGGCTCCCGCCACGTCGGCGACGGCGTCGTGACACCGCACCGTCGTCAGCTCCGGCAGCACCGCCGCGAGGGCGCGCACGGCCGCACGCGCCTGCACCCCGCAGCCGAGCACGCCCGCGCGCGTCGCGTCCGGGCGCGCCAGGTGGCGAGCCGCGACGCCGACGCTCGCGCCGGTGCGCCAGGCGGTGATCGCGCCGGCGTCCATGACCGCCGAGGGCACCCCGGTCTCGGGGTCGCTCAGGACGACCAGCCCGTTGGTGATCGGCAGCCCGCGGGCCGCGTTCCGCGGGAACAGCGTGACCCACTTCGCCCCGAGGCCGCCGCCGGCCGGCAGCGTCGCCGCCATGACCTGGGAGTAGGCGTCGCCCTCGCCGTGCAGGCTCAGCTTGGGCGGCATGACCACCTCTCCCCGGCCCTTGGCGGCGCAGGCGCGGTCCACGGCCTCGACGACCTCGAGCATGCTCACCCCGAGCGCATCGAGGTCGTCGCGGGAGAGGTACAGCAAGGTGCCGCTCATGTGCCCTCCTTCGACGCGGTGTGATAGAAGGATAGACCTGATCGACCCCCGGAGGGACCGTGTCGGGACACGCGGACGCGCTGCTGATGATCTTTCTCGCCTTCACCGGGGCGCGCCTGCTCGGGCACCTCTTCCAGCGGTTCAAGCTGCCGGTGGTGGTCGGCGAGCTGCTCGCCGGCGCGATCCTGGGGCCGCAGCTGCTCGACCTCGTGCACTCCAGCGAGATCATGGACGCGCTGGCCGAGCTGGGCGTCATCATGCTGCTCTTCATGGCCGGGCTCGAGACGCACATAGAGGAGCTGTTGGAGACGCGCGCCGCGGCCATCAAGGTGGCGGTCCTCGGCGCCGCCCTCCCCTTCATCGGCGGTGTGCTCGTCGGCCTCCTCTTCGGATGGGGCTCGAGCTCCGCCCTGTTCATGGCGACGGCGCTCACCGCCACCTCCGTCGGCATCACCGTCCGCGCGCTCCGCGAGCTCGGGCACCTTGAGCGCCGCTCCGTGCGCATCATCCTCGCCGCCGCCGTCCTCGACGACGTGCTCGGCTTGATCGTCCTTGTCATCGTGAGCGGCACGGCCCTCGGCGAGCTCGACGTCTTCAGCCTGAGTCTGCTGATCGTCGAGGCGATCGCCTACGTCGGCCTGTTCGGCTTCTTCGGGCCCAAGCTGGTGGTACGCCTCCGCGACTGGCTCCAGGACCTCAAGGTCTCGATCCTCTTCGAGATCGGCGTGATCCTCACGCTGGCGCTCTCGCTGCTCGCCGACTACATCGGCCTCGCCGCCATCGTCGGCGCCTTCATCGCCGGCCTCACGATGAGCGAGCTGCGCCAGCACACCGGCATCGTCAAGCGCTTCGAGCCATTGGCCTGGTTCTTCACGCCGTTCTTCTTCGTGCTCATGGGCACGTATCTCGACTTCGCCGCCTTCGCGCAGCCGGCGGTGCTGCTGGCGATCGTCGTCTTCACGGCGCTGGCGGTGGTGACCAAGTACGTCGGCGGGTCGATCGGCGCGCGCAAGGAGGGCCGCCTGGTCGCGCGCGAGGTCGGCGTCGGCATGGTGCCGCGCGGCGAGGTCGGGATCGTCGTCGCGGGCTTCGCCCTGGCCGCCGGAGCGATCGGCGACGACGTCTACGCGGCCATGCTCGGCATGGTGCTCGCCACGACGATCCTCGCGCCGTTCCTCATCAAGGCGGTGTTCGGGCGGGACTGGACGGACGACCCGGAGACCCTGACCGACGCCTGAGGGGCATCTGCCGGGGGGAAGACCTAGAAGCGGTTGATGCCCGCGAGGGCGTTCTTGAACGCGGCGCGGGCCGCGTCGTCGTACACGGAGAACATCACGTGACGGAGCGCCGTGCGGCGGCGCTCCTTGAGATAGGCGACCGTCTCGGTGACCATGATGCTCGCGCACTGGTACAGCGGGAAGCCGCCCCCGCCGGTGCCGAACGACGGCACCGCGATCGAGCGCGCGTGGGCGCGCTCCGCCGCAGCGAGGACGGCGCGCGTCGCCCTGGCGATGCTGTTCGCGTCGGCCTGCGGCCCGCCCTCGGTGAGGGCGACGTGGATCACCCAGCGCGCCGCGAGGTCGTGGCCCGTGGTGACGACGGCCTCTCCCAGCTGGACCGGGCCCTGGAGCACCGCCTCCTTCTCGACGGCCTCGCCGCCGGCACGCTTGATCGCCGCGGCGACGCCGTGGTCCATCCACAGCTCGGTGGACGCCGGCGTGGCGATCGCATCCACCTCGAGCCGCGTGATGTCGCCGCTGGCGAGCTCGAGCCTCGTCTTGCCGACTGACGTCTTCATGTAGCCTCCACTCTGCGTCGGTGCGCAGGGATCCGCGTTGCCGGGATTATACCTGCCGTGCGATAGACTGCCGGGGAGCCTCGGGGGGTCACAACGAGCACCTATTCCATGTGGATCGCCGCCGCCTTCGGCATGACCGCGCTGTGGGCGCTCGTCGTCGTGGTCAACAAGAAGGTCCTCGAGTCCGTCTCGCCGGTCGCCGTCAACTTCTTCATCCGCCTCGCCACCGTCGCCGGCCTGCTGCTCATCACCATCCCGCTGACGGCGCTGCACCTGTGGAGCAACGGCTTCGGCATCAACGCCGCGGCGGCGGGCTGGATCGCTCTCGCCGCCGTCGCCACGTGGCTGGTCGCCTTCAACGCCTACTACTACGCCCTGCGCGGCGAACGGATCGCGGTCGTCTCGCCGATCTGCAGCACCGACCCGATCTGGACGGCACTGTTCGCGTGGCTGATCCTCGGCGCCGCCTTCGGGAGCGCGACGCTGGTGGGCATGGGCGTCGCGATGGCGGGCGTCGTGCTCATCTCCCGCTGGATGGGCGAGGGCGCGCCCGCCGAGGCCGGTTCGCTGGCCGGGGCGGGCGTGCTGGCCGGGGCCGCGCACGGCGACGTCCTGCCGGACGGCGCGACGGGCGCGGCCGCCGCGGCCGGGGCAGGCGCCGGTGGACCGGTGGCGCCGGGCGCCCACGTGCGCCTCGTCGCGCTCGCCCTGCTCGCCGCCGCCGGCTGGGGCCTCGGCCCCGTCTTCATCGACCTGGCCGCCGGCGCCTACGGGCGCACCACGGCCACCATGATGCTGCTCAGCCAGGCTCTGGGAGCGATCATGCTGGGCGGCGTGCTGCTGCTCCGGCGCACGCCGCTCACGCCGCGCCCGCTCTCGCCGCCCGAGCGCCGCCGCGCCGTCCTGCTGCTCGTGGTCGCCGGCCTGCTCGAAGCGTGTGTGTCCGTGCTCTTCTACCTCAGCATCGAGGCGCTGGGCCCGGTGCTGACGATGCTGATCATGGCGACGACGCCGGTCTTCTCGATCGTCCTCGGCGTCGTCTTCCTGCGCGAGCGTCCGGGCCTGCGCCTGACGCTCGCCGCCGCCGTCACCGTCGCCGGCGTGCTGATCGCCACGCTCGACGGCATGAGCTGACGCGACCGCCCGCCCGGCTCACTTCGCCCTGCCGAACAGCCTCCGCCGCACGGCCGCCATCTTGAGCCACTGGATGCCCTCCGTCGGGTTGAGCTCCTTCGGGCAGGCCTCCGAGCAGTTGGCGATGGTGTGGCAGCGATAGGCGCCGCGCTCGTTGTCCCAGCGGGGCAGGCGCTCCTTGCGCGCCTCGTCGCGCGAGTCGACCTCGAAGCGGTACGCCTTGAGCAGCGCCGCCGGGCCGAGGTAGTTGTCCTCGGTCCACACCGACGGGCAGCTGCTGTAGCAGGCGCCGCAGAGGATGCAGTCGATGGGCATGTTGATCTTGTGGCGGTCGGCCGGCGACTGCAGGATCTCCTTCTCCGGCGCCTGCGACGCGCGCATCAGCCACGGCTGCACGTACTCGTACTTGGCGAAGAAGTCGTCCATGTCGCACACCAGGTCCTTGACCAGCGGCAGGTGCGGCATGGGCGCCACGTGCACCTCGTCGGCGTGCAGGTGCAGCACGTTGGTCTGGCAGGCCAGCCGGTAGCGGCCGTTGATGTACATGGCGCACGAGCCGCAGATGGAGGCCCGGCAGCAGTAGCGGAAAGCGAGCGACCCGTCGAGGTTCTCCTGGATGTGGAAGAGGCCCTCGAGGACGGTGAGGCTCGTCTCGTAGGGGACGACGAAGTCGTCCACCCGGGACGAGCCCTTCTCGTCCCTGGCCGGGTCGTACCGCTTGATGTGGAAGGTGATGGACGGCATCAGTACTTCCTCTCCTGCGGCTCGAAGGTGCCGAGAGCGACCGGCTCGTACTCGAGCCGCGGGCCCTCGGGCGTGTAGTACGCCATCGTGTGCCTCAGCCAGCGCTCGTCGTCGCGCGCCGGGTGGTCGGTGCGCGAGTGCGAGCCGCGCGACTCGGTGCGCGCCAGCGCCCCCTCGGCCACGCAGAGGGCGAGGTCGACCATGCCCTCGAGCTCGAGCGTGCGCATGAGGTCGAGGTTGAAGACCCCGCCGGCGTTGCGCAGGCCGACGCTCGCGCAGCGCTCCTTGAGGCGGCGGAGGATGGCGAGGCCCTCGCGCATCACGGCGTCCTCACGGAACACGCCGAAGTAGTCGCGCGTGGTGGCGATCATCTCGGCGCGGATGGCGTACGCGTCGGCCCCGTCCGCGCCGCGCGCCACCAGGTTGGCCACGCGGCACTCCATGTCGGCGACCGCCTGGCGGCCGGCGGCGGAGGCGTCGCCCCCGCCGAGCGACCCGCCCTCGAGGTCGGCGACCACGGCGTGCCCGGAGCGCCGCCCGAAGACGATGGTCTCGAGCAGCGAGTTGCCGCCCAGCCGGTTGGCGCCGTGCACGCTCACGCAGGCGCACTCGCCGGCGGCGTAGAACCCCGGCATCCTGGTGCGTCCGTCCACGTCGCAGTCGATGCCGCCCATGGTGTAGTGCTGCACCGGCCGGATGGGGATGGGCTCCTCGATGGGGTCCACGCCCTCGAAGTGGATGGCGAGGTCGCGGATGCCCGGCAGCCGCTCCATGATGCGCTCGGCGCCCAGGTGCCGCAGGTCGAGGTACACGTAGTCCTTGCCGCCGATGCCGCGACCTTCCTGGATCTCGGTCGTGATGGAGCGCGAGGTGATGTCGCGCGGGGCCAGCTCCATCGCCTTGGGCGCATACCTGGCCATGAAGCGCTCGCCCTCGCCGTTCACGAGGTACCCGCCCTCGCCGCGGCAGCCCTCCGACATGAGGATGTGGCTGGTCAGCAGGCCCGTCGGGTGGAACTGGATGAACTCCATGTCCTCGGCGGGCACGCCGGCGTGGTAGGCGATCGCCGCCCCACCGCCCGTGCTGATGATGGCGTTGGTGGTGTTGGCGTAGATGCGGCCGGCCCCGCCGGTGGCCATGATCACGGCGTCGGCGGTGAAGGCCTCGAAGCCGCCGCGGATCATGTCGTAGGCGACGACGCCGCGGCAGCGGCCCTCGTCGACGATCAGCGCCGTGACGAAGACCTCGATGTACATCTTGACCTGGCGCTCGTAGGCGCGCTCGACGAGCGTGTGCAGCAGGTAGTGGCCCGTCTTGTCGGCGCCGTAGCAGGTGCGCGGGTAGCCGGCGCCGCCGAAGGGCCGCTGGGCGATGCGCCCGTCGTCGAAGCGGCTGAACGGGCAGCCCCAGTGGTCCATCTCGAAGATGACGCCGGGGGCGTCCCTGGTCATCTGGATGGCGGCGTCCTGGTCGGCGAGGTAGTCCGAGCCCTTGACGGTGTCGAAGGCGTGCTTCTCGGGCGTGTCGTCGTGGCCGTCCGGGTGGTTGGCGAGCGCCGCGTTGATGCCGCCCTGCGCGGCGCCCGAGTGGCTGCGGCCGGGGTGGACCTGGCTGAGGATGGCCACGTCGACGCCGGCCGCCCTGGCCTCGACGGCGGCGCGGAGCCCCGCGAGCCCGCCGCCGACGACGATCAGCTGGTGGTGAGGCATGCCGCGCCCCCTCAGCTCACCCAGACCCAGAGGGCCCAGATGCCGTAGACGACGGCGGTGACGCCGGCGACCCAGAGGAACGCGTCGAACCCGCGCCGGGCGCTCCTGCCGGAGAGCCCCCAGTCCAGCACGACCATGCGCACGCCGTTGAGGGCGTGGTACACGACGGCGACGAGCAGCAGCACGTCGTTGGCGAGCACGGCGCCGCTGGCCAGCCGCTCGCCGATGTCGTCGTAGCTGAGTTCGCCGATGGCGACGAAGTGCGTGAGCACCAGGTGGACCATGATGGTGACGATGATGACGACCGCGGTGACGCGCTGGCCCAGCCAGGGCCACATCCCGCCGCGGCTGCGATCGAGTGTCTCGGTTCTCACGGGGCGGCCTCCGCGCCTAGAGGATGAAGGGGATGGCTTTGTAGGCGAACGCCCAGACCGCAGCGGCGGCGACGATCATGCAGATCCAGAAGATGAGCTTGTGCTGCCTGATGCCGACGCCGAAGTCCATGAGGATGACGCGCACGCCGTTGAGGGCGTGGTACAGCACGGCCGCGACGAGGACCGAGTCGAGAAAGACCAGGAACGGCTTGTCGAAGAACTCGAAGAAGCTGTCGAGCCGGTCCGCGCCTCCCGCGCGCCCCTGTGAGATCACCCAGATGTGGACGAACAGGTACGCGGCGAGGACGAGGCCGCTGACGCGGAAGAGGATCCAGGCCCACATGCCGACGCCCTTCCACAGACCGGCGCCGACGTTGGCCGTCTCGCGCTCTTTGGCGCTCACGAATCAGCACCCCCCTGGCGATGAGAAGTTGCGCGTGCCCTGGCGGGCAGGCCTCCGTTGGACCTCAATCGTAGACCGTTCGCAAGAAGCGAGGCAACAGTCCGCTGCGTGCGCGACGTAGGAGAGAGGTGCGCCGGGTGCGCCGCCCCGGCCGGCAGGCCGGGCTCAGCGGCGCCGCTTGCGCCCGCCGCGGCGGGCGCGCTGCCGCGCCCCGGCCGGGCGGCCTTCGGGCGCGATGCCGGCATCCACGGCCGCCGTGATGCGCGCCGCGCGCAGCCGCTCGAACACGGCCAGGACGAGGTCGACGGCCGTCTTGGCGACCAGCAGGATCGCCAGGCCCGTGACCGACGAGTCGAAGAACCAGTAGACGACGAGGGCGCCGGCGAGCACGCCGAACTGCAGCACGAAGAGGCGGCGGAGCGGCTCGGAGACGACCGCCGCCGGCGGGATCACAGAGGCCTCGCCGCCGCGCACGAAGTCCCACCAGTACACGGCGGCGCGCATGACCGCGAGAGCGGCGATCACCGCCCAGAACTGCCAGGTGACGAACGCGGCGCCCGGCTCCACCGGCCGCTCGCCGCCCGGCTGGAGCAGGATGCCGCTGAACACCATGTAGGCGACGATCGCCTGGGCGCCGATGACGACGAGGTAGGTGCGCAGGAACTCGCGCACGAGCACGTCGTCGCGCTTGTCCGTCGCCGACCCGGCGGCGAACGAGGCGCGGGCGCGCAGCCAGGCGAAGATGCCGTCGGCGAGCCCGTCGATCACGCACACGACCACCACGACCAGCGCCGTCCACGAGCCGCTGACGGCCGCCCACAGGGTGGCCAGGTCGGCCAGCAGGATGAGCGTGAAGCTCGGGACCGCGCGCGTCAGAGCAGCGGCGCTCGGCACCGGCGGCTGCGCGCCGGCAGGGGGCGCGCCGCCGGGCGGCGCGCCGGCCTTCTCGGTCGACGGGGAATCGCTCATGTGGTCCCTTCGTGAAGGCCGCGCCGGCGACGCCGGTGCGGCACTGCGCACAGGGTATGTGGCGTGACTGGCAAAGGCAACGCGCGGCAGCGGCAAGGGAACGGGCCGGGGAGGCTGCGCCTCCCCGGCCCGCAGTTCCGTGCGGTCTGAGCCGCGCGGCCGTCGTGGCCGGCCGCCGCGCGGCGCTACTTCTTGCGGCCGCTGCGGCCGCGAGCGGCCGTGGTCTTCTTGGCGGCGCCCTTGGGCTTCGCCGGCGCCGCCTTCGGCCTTGCGGCCTTGCCCTTCGCCGCCGGGCGTGCCGGCGCCTTGCGCGCCGGCTTCTTGGCGGCGGCCTTCGTGGTCGGCTTCTTCGGCGCGCGCTTGCCCGCCGCCGCCTGCCTGCCGTCCGTGGCCGCGGCCACCCGGGTCCCCGCCTTGCGGCGCGCCTTCTCGAGCAGCTCGCCGGCCTCCTCGATGAGGTCGCCGGCCTCGACGAGCTCGGCGGCGCGCTCGTCGAGGCTGAGGCCCATGGCCGCCTGCCAGACCTGCTCCACGCGGTCGACCGGGATGAAGGTCATGCCCTTGCGCAGCTCCTCGGGCACGTCCTCGAGGTCGGCCTCGTTGCGGCTGGGCAGGATCACCGTGGTGATGCCGGCGCGCTGGGCGGCCAGGGTCTTCTCCTTGAGGCCGCCGATGGGCAGCACCTGACCGGTGAGCGTGACCTCTCCGGTCATGGCGACGTCGCTGTTGACGGGCGTGCCGGTGACCAGCGAGCAGATGGCCGAGGCCATGGTGACGCCGGCGCTCGGCCCGTCCTTGGGGATCGCGCCGGCCGGCACGTGGATGTGGATGTCGTGCGTCTGGAAGTAGTCGTCCTCGAGGCCGAGCTCCGCCGAGTGCGTGCGCACGTAGCTCATCGCCGCCATCGCCGACTCCTTCATCACGTCGCCGAGCTGGCCGGTCACGGTGAGGTGCCCGTTGCCGGGCATCGCCGTCGCCTCGATGAAGAGGATGTCGCCGCCCACGGGCGTCCAGGCGAGGCCGGTGGCCACGCCCGGGTCGCTGGTGCGGCGCTTGACCTCGCTGAAGAGGCGCGGCCGGCCGAGCAGGTCGTGCACGCGCTTCACGTTGACGGTGAACCGCCGGCGGCTGCCGTTGGCGGCCTCGGCGACCTCGCGGGCCAGCTTGCGGCAGACGGTGCCGATCTCGCGCTCGAGATTGCGCACGCCGGCCTCGCGCGTGTAGCTCGAGATGATCTCGACGATCGCCTCGTCCTTGAACGTGACCTGGGTCGGCTTCAGGCCGTTGGCCTCGATCTGCCGGGGCACCAGGTACTTGCGCGCGATGTGCAGCTTCTCCTCGATGGTGTAGCCGGCGAGGTTGATGATCTCCATGCGGTCGCGCAGCGGCCCGGGGACCGGCTCCAGCTGGTTGGCCGTGGTGATGAAGAGGACCTTGCTGAGGTCGAACGGCAGGTCCAGGTAGTGGTCGCGGAAGGTGACGTTCTGCTCCGGGTCCAGGACCTCGAGCATGGCGCTCGACGGGTCGCCGCGCCAGTCGGCGCCCATCTTGTCGATCTCGTCGATCATGAACAGCGGGTTGTCGGTGCCGGCGTCGCGCATGGCGCGGATGATGATGCCGGGCATCGCCCCCACGTAGGTGCGGCGATGCCCGCGGATCTCGGCCTCGTCGCGCACGCCGCCCACGCTGATGCGCTCGAACTTGCGCCCCATCGCCTCGGCGATGCTGTGGCCGAGGCTCGTCTTGCCGACGCCGGGCGGGCCGACGAAGCAGAGGATCGGCCCGTGCAGGTCGTCCTTGAGCTTGCGCACCGCCAGGAACTCGAGGATGCGGTCCTTGACCTTCTCGAGGTCGTAGTGGTCACGGTCGAGGATCTCGCGGGCGTGCGCGACGTCGAGGTTGTCGTCGCTGTGCACGTTCCAGGGCAGCGTGATGATCCAGTCCAGGTACGTGCGGATCACGGGGTACTCGGCGCTCTGCGGCGAGATGTTGCTGAGGCGGTCGAGCTCCCGGCGGGCCGCCTTGTCGGCCTCCTCCGGGAGCTTGAGCTCCTCCACCTTCTGGCGCAGCTCGTTGATCTCGGCCTCTTGCTCGTCGGTCTCGCCGAGCTCCTGCTGGATCGCCTTGAGCTGCTGGCGCAGGAAGTACTCGCGCTGGCTCTTGTCGATCTCGCCGCGCACGTCGCTCTGGATCTTGGAGCCGAGCTCGAGCACGTCGAGCTCGCGGGTGAGGATGCCGATGAGCTTGCGCATGCGCGCCTCGACGTCGTCCTCCTCGAGCAGCGCCTGCTTGTCGTCGGCCTTGATGCGCATGGTGCTGGCGATGAGGAAGGTGAGCGGCCCCGGGTCCTCGACGTTGGCCGCGGCCATCTCGAGCTCCTCGGGCAGGTAGGGCACCAGCGCCACGATCTTGCTGAAGACGCCCAGCAGGCTGGCGCGCAGCGCCTCCGACTCCTTGGACTCCGTGCTGACGTCCTCGATCTTCTCGGTGCGCGCGACGAGGTACGGCTCCTCGCTCACGTACTCCTTGACGCGCACCCGCTGCAGCCCCTGCACGAGGATGCGCATGGTGCCGTCGGGCAGCTTGATCATCTTGTGGGCGAGACCCACGGTGCCGACCGGGAAGAGCAGGTCCGGCCCCGGCGTCTCGATCTCGGCGTCCCGGCTCGTGACCATCGCGAGCAGGCGGTCGCCGGCGAGCACGTCGTCGATGAGCTTGATGCTGCGCTCCTGCCCGATGGTGAGCGGGATCATGGTGTCGGGGAACACCACCGTGTCGCGCAGGGGCAGCACCGGCAGGACCGCCGGGATCTCCTGAGCGACGGCCTCGTCGACCTTGTCCTCCTGTGGATCGCTCACTGAACGGTGCTCCTTCGGTGCTCCGCTCGATGAGTCGGCTGCGTCGTTCATTCGTCACCTCCCCCGGTCCGGATGTCTATCTTGCGGGCTCCCTGGTCGCGCTCGGTCAGCGTCAGACGGACCTCGAGGACGCCCGCCTCGTAGGTGGCCGTCGTGACCTCGGGGTCGACGTCGACCATGAGGCGCACGCGGCGCTCGAACGGCCCGTAGTCCATCTCGACCTGCTGGTAGACACGCCCCTCACGCGTGGGGAACGCGCGCTCGCCGCGCACGACCAGCTCTCGCCGGTCGACGAGGAGCTCGATGTCGCTCATCGCCATACCGGCCAGGTCGAAGCGCACCACGATCTCACGCGTGTCCTCCTCGAAGTAGGCATCGGCGGCGGGGCGAAAGCCGCGGCCGCGGTACTGCTGCCTGGTGGCGATCACGCACGAGTCGTTGAAGGCGCGCAGGACCTCGTTGTGAAGCTTCTCAACATCCACGGGGTGACTCCTCGCGAGAGGCCCCGGCCGGGCGGCGGAGCCGCGGCGCCGGGGCACGCTTCCGGGAACTCGTCAAGCACGTACCCGGTTCGTGAAGGAGCGTAACGACCGCCGCGGACCGGGCGCAAGCCGTGCGCTCCGGGCATTCCGTGCATCCGTCGCTCCTTGGGCATAGGATTATCGCGTGCAGCTGGCATTCACCACGGTCGACGAGTTCCACTGCCTGCTCGAGCAGGCCGGCGAAGCCCTCGACTACCGCGAGGTGTGGCCGCGCCTCTTCCCCGTCGCCAACTGCCCTCCCGAGCTCATGCGCAAGCTCGTCGCCGACATCGTCCAGGGCGACGAGCGCTTCGCCTGGGAGAGCGACGTGCACGTCGGCCTCGCGCAGTGGCGCGCCCGCCGCCGCGACCTCGCCGACGTCGCCTTCACCGTGGTCGACCTCGAGACCACGGGCGCGACGCCCGGCTTCTCCAAGATCACCGAGATCGGCGCCGTGCGCCTCGAGGGCGGCCGCGAGGTCGCCAGCTTCTCCGCGCTCGTCGACCCCGGCGTGCCGCATCCCGGCCATGATCACCGGCATCACGGGCATCGACGACGCCACCGTCGCCGGCGCGCCGCCGATCGAGGAGGTGCTGCCCCGGTTCGTCGACTTCGCGGCGCACTCGGTGCTGGTGGCGCACAACGCCCGCTTCGACCTCGGCTTTCTCGACTACGAGCTCGGCCGCCTGCGCCGGCAGACGTTCCCGCGGCCGGCGCTCGACACCCTGCGCCTGGCGCGCAAGCTCTGCCCACAGCAGCGCTGCTCGCTGAGCGCGCTCGCCTACCGCTTCGACACGAAGGTCAAGCCGGTGCACCGCGCCCTCCAGGACGCCCAGGCCACCGCCGAACTGCTCCTCCTCTTCCTCTCGTGGCTGCAGGAGCAGGGCATGAGCACGCTCGAGGAGGTGGCGCGGTTCTGCGAGCCGGGCACGCGGCGCAACTACCACAAGATCGCGCTCACCGAGACGGTCCCCACCACGACCGGCGTGTACGTGATGCGCGACGGCGCCGGAGCCCCGCTCTACATCGGCAAGGCCGAGAACCTGCGGCGGCGCACGCGCGACCACTTCCTGCAGCGCCAGGCCTACTACGCGCGGCAGGCGCTCGAGCTCCTCGAGCGCATCGACGTCATCGAGACCGGCTCCGAGTTCGGCGCGCTGCTGCTCGAGGGGCGGCTGATCGCGAGGCACCGGCCGCCGTACAACTCCCACGGCACGCGCGCGAGCAGCTATCACTACGTCAAGCTCAGCGCCGAGGAGTACCCGCGCCTCTACGCGACGCCCAACCTGCGCGACGACGGCTCCTACTACGCCGGGCCCTTTCGCAAGGCGAGCCTGGCCCGGCGCTTCGTCGACTGCGTCAACGGCGCCTACCCGCTGCGCACCTGCGCCCACCTGCCGCGGCGCGCGCGCGAGCACGCCTGCCCGCGCGCCGGCACCGGCGCCTGCCTCTCGCCGTGCAGCCGTCCTCTCAACGGCGAGTACGCCGCCGCGGTCGCCGACGTGCGCCGCGTGCTCGAGGGGCACGCCGACGACCTCGACCGGCGCCTGCTCGAGCGCCAGGCGCTGCTCGTCAAGGCGCTCGCCTTCGAGCAGGCCGGCCGTCTGCAGAACCAGCGCGAGACGCTGGAGCGGGCGCTGCGCGGCGTGCGCCGTCTGCGCGCCGCCGCGCGGGACGACGTGGCGCTCGTCTACCCGGCGAAGCGGCGCGGCTGGGTCGCCCTGTGGGCCGTGCGCGGCGGCCGCATCGCCGTCGAGCGCGAGGTCGGACGCGAAGCGTTCGGCGAGCAGGCCGCGCGCGGCCTGCTCGCCGAGCTCGCCGCGGCCGAGCCGCCGCGGCCGCCGCTCCCCGCCGCGGCGGTCGACGAGATGCTGCTCGTGCACTCGTGGACGGAGGCGCACCGCGCCTCGCCGGGCGTCGTCGACCTGCACCCCTTCCTGAGCGGCGACGAGGACGCCGCGGCGGCCGCGTCCCGGCTGCTGCGCGCCGTGCGTCTCGCCGCGGCAGGCGGGGCCGCGACTCCATCCGCGGCCGCCGCGGCGGCCGCGACCTGAACGACGAGAGGGGCGGCCCGGCGCCACAGCGCCGGGCCGCCCCTCTCGCGTCCCCTACTCCTCGATGGTGTGCCCGCGGCCGCGCCGCAGCAGGAGCACGACGACCACGGCGATCGCCAGGACGGTCACGGCGACCACCGCGTACACCCACGTCGAGCTCGACCCACCGGACTCCTGCGCGTCAGTCGCAGGCCGCAGGTTCAGGTACGTGTCGATGTTGTCGTTGATGAACGCGACGGGCCCGCCCCTCGGCGCCGGCGTCCAGCCCTCCCACTCCTGCGTGTTGTACGCCTCGAGCTGCTGCTCGTAGTTGGTGACGATGTACGGCGCCGAGTCGTAGAACAGCGAGACCATCCGGTCGACCAGCGGCCGGCGCTGCGCCGGGTCGATGGTCTCCGCCTGCTGCTCGTACAGCCGATCGTACTCGGCGTTCGACCAGCACGGGTCGTTCCAGCCCTCGATCTGGCCGGTGGTGAACACGTTGAGGATGTAGTCGGGGTCGACGTACTCGCCCCAGCCCCAGATGTACATGTCGTAGTCGGGGGCGTAGTTGCTCGCCTCATCGTAGTTGTAGAGGGCGTCGCTGATCGCGCCCGAGTCGAGCGTCTGGAAGGCGATCTTGAGGCCGATGCCCTTGAACCAGCCGGCGATCAGCTTGCCGCTGTTCTGGCTGGCCACGTCGTCGGCCCGCGCCCAGAGCCGCAGCTCGATGGGCTCGCCGTCCTTGTCCTCGCGCACGCCGTCGCCGTCGGCGTCGTCGTAGCCGGCCTCGTCGAGCAGCTGCTTCGCCTTCTCGAGATCGAACCCGAAGGCCTGCCCGGCGGCCGGCTCCCAGGCGTAGTCCGGCACGTCCGGCGTGATGATGCCGTGGCCGACCTTGGCGTAGCCGCCGTAGGCGAAGTCGACGATCTTCTGCTTGTCCACGGCCCAGCTGATCGCGCGGCGGAACGCCTCGTCGCGCAGGGCCGGGCTGCCGAGGCTGTGCGGATCGTCGTAGCAGTTCATGCACAGCTCGTCGAAGTAGCGGAGGTTGGCGGCGTTGGTCATGAGCGCCTGCTCCGAGCCCAGGGCCTTGAACTGCGCCGCCGGGATGCCCTGGGCGTAGTCGAGGGCGCCCGTCTTGAGGTCCTGGGTCATGGTGTCCGGGTTCTGGTAGATGCTCATGACCAGCTCGTCGATCGCCGGCTTACCCTTCACCCAGTAGTCAGGGTTCTTGACCAGCTTGATGTACTCGCCCTTCTTGACCTCGACCGTCTGGAAGGGCCCCGTGCCGACGATCGGCGGCTTGACCGCCCAGTCGACGCCGGCGCGCTTGCCGGGGACCTTCTTCCAGATGTGCTCCGGCAGGATGGGGATCCACAGCCGGAGCATGTTCGCCTTGGGTCGGCTGCACGTCATCGTCACGGTGAGGTCGTCCACGGCCTCCACCTTGACGATGCTGTTGGTGTAGCTCGTGAACGCGGTGAGGTCGTTGTCGATGATGTACCGGTAGGTGAACACGACGTCCGCGGCAGTGAACGGCTCGCCGTCCTGCCACGTGACCCCCTTGCGCAGGTGGAAGGTCCACATCTTGCCGTCCGCGGACGTCTCCCAGCTCGTGGCCAGCTCCGGCCGCGGCGAGAGGTCGGTGTCGTAGCCCACGAGGAAGTCGTAGTTGAGGTGGAAGATCTCGTACGACGTGCCGCTGTAGCCGATGAACGGGTTGAGGTTGTCGGCGTCGAACGTCGTGCCGAAGCGGGCCGTGAGCGCGCCGGCGGCCGGCGGAGAAGAAGAGCGTGCGGCGGCCGTCACGAGCCCGCACGCCAGCGCCGCCGCGAACAGCAGCGCCAGCAGCGGGGCGGCGATGCGGGGTCGGCGTCCGCCGCCGACAGGTCGGGCGTGCGTCATGCCCGCCCCTCAGGACTCCTCGGCCCGAGGGCTCCGGCGACGGGCGATCAGCACCACGAGCAGGATGACGACGGCCGCGCCGGCGACGACGGCGACCCACAGGGCGGAGTTGCTGCCGACCCCCTCCGTCGCCGTGGCGGTCTTCGGCCGGATGAGCAGGTAGTTCTCGTTGCCGGCCTGGCCGTACGGCGGGAAGAGGACGTTGCCGATCTTGCTCGGCGAAGCGGCGTAACCCTCCCACTTGTCGATGTTGTAGGCCTCGAGGTCGTTGGAGTACACCGTCGGGATGTACGGCGACTCGCGGTAGATGATCTCCTGCATCTTGTCGATGAGCGCCTTGCGCTCGGTCGGGTCGATGGTGGCGGCCTGCTGCTCGTAGAGCTGGTCGTACTCCTCGTTCGACCAGGCGCAGTCGCTCCAGCCGTTGATCTGGTCGGTGGTGAAGTAGCTCAGGACGGGGCTGGGGTCGAGGTCGCTGTACCAGCCCCACAGGAACATGTCGTAGTCCGGGTTGAACTCGCCGCCCTTGGTCGCGTAGATCTGGTCCGTGAGCGCGCCGTCGTCCATGGTCTGGAGCTCGATCGTGAGACCCACGTCCTTGAGCGACCCCGCCATGAGCTTGGAGACACTCTGGCTGATGGTCGACTCGGAGCGCGCCCAGAGCCGCAGGACGATCGGCTTGCCGTCCTTGCCCTCGCGGATGCCGTCGCCGTCCGTGTCCTTGTAGCCGGCCTCCTCGAGCTTCTGCCTGGCCATCTCGAGGTCGAAGCCGTAGGCCACGTCGGTCGGCGGCTCCCAGTGCCAGTCGGGGTCGGTGTAGTAGTTCGCGGTGATGATCGTCGTCGCCGGCTCGGCGTGCCCGCCGTAGGACACCGAGGCGATCTTGTCCTTGTCGATCGCCCAGTTCAGCGCCTGGCGAAACCGCCAGTCCTTGAGCGCCGGGTTGCCGCGGCTGGGCCCGTCGTAGCAGTTGAACGCGAGCTCGTCGAACCCGTTGGTGTTGATCGTACGAGCCTGGATCCCGGGCGTGGTGAGCAGCTGGCGGTACTGGGCGTCCAGCAGGCCGGTGGCTCCGTCGATGGTCCCCGCTTTGAGGTCCTGCACCATCGTGTCGGCGTTGGTGTAGTAGTCGAAGTACAGCTCCTCGATCGCGGGAGCGCCACGCCAGTAGTCCGGGTTGGCGACCAGCTTCAGGTAGCTGTTCTTCTTCCACTCCACGCACTGGAACGGTCCGGAGCCCACGAACGGCGGGGAGTTCGGGTACTTGTTGGCCGCGTCTTCGCCCGAGACCTTGGACCAGACGTGCTCCGGGAGGATCGGCACCCATACCGTGAGCATGTTGGCCTTGGGCTTGGAACACTCGAAGCGCACCGTGGTGTCGTCGACGGCGACCGCCGTCTTGATGCCCTCGGTGGCGGTCGTGAAGTTCGAGAGCTCGTTCTCGTTGATGTAGTTGTAGGTGAAGGCGACGTCACTCGCCGTGAGCGGCTGGCCGTCCTGCCACTTGACCCCGCTGCGGATGGTGAACGTCCAGGTCTTGCCGTCGGGTGTGACCGTCCAGTCGGTGGCGAGGCCGGGGGAGTCCTCGCCCTTGATGGGCTTGAGCTCCCCGTAGTCGAACCCGACCAGCGGGTCGTAGGCGAGATACCAGATCTCGAACGACGACCAGAGCCAGCCGACGAACGGGTTGAGGTTGTCCGGCTCGCCCAGGATGCCGACCTTGTAGACCACCTTGCCGGCGTCGGCCGAAGCGCCCGGTTCAGGTGAGGCGCTGTCACCGGAGAGCGTCGCCGTCGGGCTCTCGCTCGCAGCGCCGGCGGCTCCGAGGCCCCACATGAGCCCCAGGACGAGCAACGCCCCGACCAGCAGCAGGACGAACCCCGGACGAACGCGGCGTGAATGGTTCACGACCCCCCCTTCGATCGTTGACCGGCTTCGCCGCGCCTGGTTCCCCCCACGGCGCGGCGATACCCCTTCTCATGGTCTCACATGGCGGGTGGCTGTCCAAGGGGGCAAGCGGACAAGGCGCCCGCGCAAGCGGGTATCATGGGTGGCCATCGCGGCGAAAGGGAAGGTGGACTCCATGGACGCGACCATCTCGACCGGCCGGCACGACGCCGTGATCTTCGACCTCGACGGCGTCGTCACCCAGACGGCCGCCGTGCACGCGGCGGCCTGGAAACGGCTGTTCGACGCGTACCTCGCAGAGCGCGCCGCCCGCGCGGGCACAGGCCCGGGCGGCGCCCCCGACGCGGCGCTGCGACCCTTCGACCTCGACGCGGACTATGCGCGCTACGTCGACGGCAAGCCGCGCTACGACGGCGTCCGCGACTTCCTCGCCTCGCGCGGCATCGAGCTGCCGATGGGCGACCCGGCCGACCCGCCGGAGCGCGAGACGGTCTGCGGGCTCGGCAACCGCAAGAACGTCTTCTTCAACGCGGAGGTGCGCGAGCACGGCGTCAAGACGTTCCCGTCCACCATCGCGCTCATCCACGCCTTGCGCGGCGCCGGGGTCAAGGTCGGGCTCATGTCCTCGAGCAAGAACACGGCGATGGTGCTGGCGGCGACCGGGATCACGGACCTGTTCGAGGTCCGTGTGGACGGCGTCGTCGCCGAGGAGGTCGGCCTCCCCGGCAAGCCGGACCCGGCGATGTACCTCGAAGCGGCGCGCCGGCTCGGGGTCGACGCGGCGCGCGCCGTGGTCGTCGAGGACGCGCTCTCCGGCGTCGAGGCCGGACGCCGCGGCGGGTTCGCCCTCGTGATCGGCGTCGACCGGCTCGGCCAGGCCGCGGCGCTGGCTGAGGCCGGAGCGGACGTGGTCGTCGACGACCTCGCCGAGGTGAGCGTCATCGCCTGACGCGGACGTCGCCGCCTGAGGCAGGGTGGCCGGCGGAGTGTGCCCGATCGGGCGATGGAGTGCGATGCCGACAGGTACGTCGGCGCGTACCTGCAACGGTACAAGCGTACGCTGGGACGTACGCCCAACGCTGCCGGTCGCGATCGAGAACCCGCTCCCGGCGCGTCTTTCCGTCCGACGTTTACACGAACATATGTTCGTGCTAGGCTCACTGTCCCCGCAGCATCGTCCACCTTCGCGTCAGGAGCCCCAATGCCGAGCGGCGGAGCCACCTCCGGCGACAGACCCGAGCCTCCCCAAGCGGCGGCGGCTGGCGGCCAGACGGAACGCCGCACCGGCGCCGCCCGGGCCCGCGCCGGCCGCCCGGGCCCGGGCGGCGAGGCCGTGCCGGTCGCCGTCAGCTGGGACGAGCGGGCGCGGCGCCCGGTCGCCTTCGTCTGGCGCCGCCGCCGCTACCAGGTCGAGCGCGTCCTCGAGACGTGGGTCCTCGAGACCGGCTGGTGGAAGGACGACGGTCACGTCAGCCGCTCGTACTGGCGCGTGCGCGCCGGCGGCCGCGTCGTCGACCTGCGCTACGACCGCCTCGCCAAGGCCTGGGCGCTCGAGCGGGAGATCGGATGAGCGCCGGCTTCGTCCACCTGCATACGCACACCACCTTCTCGTTCGGCGACGGCGCCTGCCGCATCAACGAGGTCGTCATGCGCGCCGCCGAGCTCGGCATGCCGGCCCTGGCGGTCACCGACCACGAGGGGCTGTACGGCGCCGTGCGCTTCTACCAGGCGTGCAAGGCGGCCGGCATCAAGCCCATCGTCGGCGTGGAGCTCACGGTCGAGCCGGCGGTGGGCTCCGGCGGCCGCGTCTGGGAGCCGGGCGCGGACGGCTCCGCCGGCGCGCCCGGCGAGCCGTCCGCCGACGCCTCCGCCGCGTCCACCGCGCGCGCCCCCGACGGCCGCATCGCGCACCTCAAGGCGGCGGCCACCGTGCCGCCCTCCGCCGCCCGAGCCTCCGGCGCCGGCGGGTATCACCTGGTGCTCCTGGCCAAGGACTACGCCGGCTGGAGCAACCTCTGCCGCATCATCAGCGCCGCCCACCTCGAGCATCCGGGCGAGCCGCCGGTGGCCCGGCTCGCCACCCTCGCCGAGCACAGCGGCCACCTCGTCGCCCTCAGCGGCTGCCGCCGCGGCGAGGTCTGGTCGCGCCTGCTCGCCGGAGACAAGGCCGGCGCCCGCGCCGCGGCCTCCGTCTTCCACCGCATCTTCGGCCGCGACTACTTCATCGAGCTGCAGCACGAGCTGCTGCCGGACTCGGACGTCTCGTTGCGCGCCCTCGACCTCCTCGCCCACGAGCTGCGCATCCCCACCGTCGCCACCGGCGACGTCCACTACACGGTCAAGGGCGACGCCGGCCTCCACGACGTGCTCGCCGCCGAGGCCGCCAACCAGCCGCTGCCCAACCCTCTGGGGCGGAGGAACGCGGAGCTCTACCTCAAGAGCCCGCGGCAGATGCGCCGCCTGTTCCAGCGCTACCCGGAGGCCTACGCCAACGCCGAGCGCATCGCCACGCGCTGCAACCTCGACCTGGGCCTGGGCAGGCTCCTCTTCCCCGCCTACCCGCTGCCACCGGGCGAGACCGCCTTCTCGCTGCTCTGGAAGCGCTGCTTCGAGGGCGCCGCCGAGCGCTACCGGCCGCTCACCGCCGAGGTCACGGCGCGGCTCGAGCGCGAACTCAAGGTCGTCGAGGAGCTCGGCTTCGCCGAGTACTTCCTCGCCGTGCGCGACATCGTCGAGTTCGCGCTGGGCCGCGGCATCTATTACTCGGGCCGCGGCTCCGCCGGCAACAGCATCGTCAGCTACGTGCTGCGCATCACCGACGCCGACCCCATCGCCCACGGGCTGCTCTTCGAGCGCTTCCTCAACCCGGCGCGCCGCGAGATGCCGGACGTGGACATCGACTTCTGCTCGGCGCGCCGCGACGAGGTCATCCAGTACATCTACGAGCGCTTCGGCCACGACAAGGTCGCCATGGTGGCCACCGTGAACACCGTACGCGCGCCGTCGGCGGTGCGCATCGTCAGCCGCGCCTTCGGGTTCACGCCGGAGGAGATCAACGGCCTCTCCCGGCGGGTCCCCTGGGGCAGCGCGTCCAAGCTCGGGGAGATGCTCGCCGAGCGCCCCGAGCTCGCCGACCACGAGTTCCAGCACCCGCACTACCGCCGCCTCGTCGACGTCGCCGAGCGGCTGTCGGGGTTCCCCGCCCACCTCGGCACGCACCTGGGCGGGTTCATCCTCTCGCGCGAGCCGCTCACCGACCGCGTACCACTGCAATGGGCGGCCAAGGGCGTCGTGGTGGCCCAGTTCGACAAGGACGACGTCGAGACGCTGGGCCTCGTCAAGATGGACATCCTCGCGCTCAAGATGCACTCGGCCATCGCCGAGGCGGTGCGCCGCATCGAGGCGCGCACCGGCGAGCGCGTCAGCGCCTGGGAGCTTCCGCGCGACGACCCCAAGGTGTACGAGCTCATCCGGTCGGCGCGCACCGTCGGGCTGTTCCAGCTCGAGAGCTCGGGGCAGCGCAACCTCGCCACGCGGCTGCGGGAGCGCGACTTCGAGGACGTCATCGCGGCCATCTCGCTCTTCCGCCCGGGGCCGCTGCAGGCCGACATGATCGCGCCGTTCATCCGCCGGCGGCACGGGCGCGAGCCCGTCGTCGTGCCGCACCCCGCCATGGAGCGCATCCTGCGCCGCACGTACGGGGTCATCGTCTACCAGGAGCAGGTCATCGAGGTGGCGGCGGCCGTCGCCGGCTTCAGCCTCGCCGAGGCCGACCTGCTCCGCCGCACCATGACCCACGAGCGCTCCATGGAGGAGATGGACGCCATCGGCCGCACCTTCGTCGAGAAAGCGATGGCGCGAGGCGCTTCGCAAGAGGCCGCCGACGAGGTCTTCCGCCAACTCCGCGGATTCGCCGCCTACGGCTTCAACAAGGCGCACGCCGCCTGCTTCGCCATCGTCTGCAACGCCTCGGCGTGGCTCAAGGCGCACTACCCGGCCGAGTTCTACGCCGGCATCCTCAACAACCAGCCCATGGGCTTCTACTCGCCGCGCGTGGTGCTCAACGACGCGCGGCGCTTCGGGCTCCAGGTGCTCCCGCTCGACGTCAACCTGAGCGGCGAGTGGTTCGAGGTCGAGGACGACGGCAGAGCGCTGCGCGTGGGGCTGGCCTACGTCAAGGAGATGAGCGCGGTGGCGCGGCGCGCGATCGTCGAGGCGCGCGGCGGGAGCGGCGCCGGGGCGGGCGGGCCTGCGGTGGCCCCGCCCCGGCCGTACCGGTCGTTGTCGGATCTCGTCGCGCGCACGCGCGTCGGCCGCGAGATCGCCGAGAACCTGGCGCGGCTCGGAGCCTTCGACGCGCTCGGCGTGCGCCGCGAGGAGCTGGTCGCGCAGGTGCCGCTGCTGTACGCCGGCGCGCGACCGGCCGGCGGCGCGCGGAGCGGCAGCTCGGCCGCCGCCGGCTCGGGCGAGGGCGACGGCCTCGACCAGCCGCGCCTCGCTCTCGATGAGCAGCTCGGCCCGCTCACCTTCCTCCCCGACTGGCCGCGGCAGCGGCGCGTCAGCATCGAGCTCGAGCTGCTCGGCCTCGACGTCAGCGCCCACCCGCTGCGTTTCGTGCGCGACGAGGTCAAGGCGCTCGGGGTCACGCCGATGGGGCGGCTCCCCGAGGTACGCCATGGCCGACGCGTGCGCGTGGCCGGGGTCCTCGAGCGCGCCCAGATGCCCTGGATCCGCAGCGGCCACCGCACCATGTTCCTCACGCTCGAGGACGAGACCGAGCTGGGTCAGGTGGTCGTCTTCAACGACGTCTACCTCAAGTACGGACGAGTGCTCAAGGACGCGATCTACCTGCTCGTCGACGGCGAGCTGCAGAACGACGAGGAGCACGGCCTCGCGGTGGTGGCGCACCGCATCACCGACCTCACACGGGCGCTCGGCCGCGAGGGGGTGCTGCCGGCCGACGGGCGCCGCGACGGCTTCGCCGGCGGCGCCCCCGGAGCGGCCGGCGGCGGGCCTGCGGGCGGCGGGCCTGCCGCCGTCCCCGGCGCCTTCGCCTACCAGCGTCCGGGCTCCTGGGAGCTCCCGGCCGTGGAGCCGCGCACCCGGCCGGGTCGGACCGGCTGAGGCCTCAGAAGACGCGCAGCAGAGCCTCCTCCCCGACCACGGAGAGCACGGCGAGCACGGACGTCCATACCACGACGCCGGCGCCCAGCCAGAACACGAGGCGGCCGCGCGCGGCGCCGAGGGCGACGCCGATCGCCGCCGCGAGCGGCGCACCGAGAAGGAGCGGAGCAAGCAGCCCCCACCCGATGACCCCGTAGCGGTCCCAGAGGCGCCGCAACCGTCCGCCGGGGCGGGCGCCGCCGTGCCCGAAGCGTGCGATCAGCCACGCCCGCAGCCGGTCCCCGGCGAGCACGATGAGCACGATGCCCGTCACGGCACCGCCGACCGTCGCGGCCCACACGAGCAGCGCGGGAAGCCCCATCGCGACCCCCGCCGGGACCGCCGCCCACAACTCCACGACGGCGATGGCGGCGACGGTCAGGAGCTGCAGGGCGGTGCCCACGATCAGAACACCGCGACCTCGATCACGACTTCGTCGCCCACGCGGCCGCGGGTGCCGGCGACGGGATCCTGCGCGACCACGTCGCCGGGATACTCACCGAAGCCGATGACGAGATCCGTGTTCACCGTGAAGCCCGCCTCCTCGAGCATCGCCGTCGCCTCGCCCTGGGACAGGCCCACGACGTCGGGCACGTAGATCCGGGGCGGGCCGCTGCTGACCCAGAACGTGATCGTGTCGCCGCGGGAGACGGTCGCCCCGGCCGCCGGCTTCTGCTTGAAGATGCGGCCCTTGGGCGTGGACTCGGACGCCGCGCGGCGGCTCTTGCCGTTGAGCGACTCGGCCTCGAGCCGCTGGCGTGCGACGCTGGCCGCGATCCCGTCGAGGTCGGGAGCGGGGATGTGCAGCGGGCCACGGCTCACCCACAGGTCGACCTTGACCCCCTCGTCCACGCCGGCGCCGCCGCGCGGCGACTGCCTCGCCACGGAGCCGGTCTCGTGGCGGTCTGACCACACGTAATGCACCACGGGCCGCAGCCCTTCGCCGCGCACGGCCTTCGTGGCGTCCGTGCGACGCTCGCCCACGACGGCGGGCACCTGCGGGCCTGGAGCGATCAGAACGACGTAGACCGCCGCCACGGCGGCGGCGAGCGCGAGCAGCAGGAGCGCCACGATGAGCCGGCGGCGCCGGCGCCGGCGCGGGCGCACCGTGGTGGCCGGCTCACCGCCGGAGCGGTACCGCGTCGGCGCTTCCGCGGCGAGGACGGTCGGACCCGGCGCAGGCCCCGGACCAGCGGTCACCGGCGGCGCGTCGGCCGGCGACGGCGCGATCGGGCGCGGGTGCGGCACGGAAGGCGCGGCCGCCGCTCCCTCGCCGGCCGCCGCCGTGCCGGTCTCCGGCCCTCCGCCGCTGCCGCGCTGCACGCGCCGCGCCTGGCGCAGCGCCGCGGCGAACTCCTCGGCCGTCTGGTACCTGTCCTCCGGGTCCTTGCTCAGCGCGCGCATCACCACGCCGGCGAGCGCCTCGGAGACTCCCGGCGCCAGCGTCCGCGGGTTCGGCGGCGCCGAGGAGACGTGCTGCATGGCGACGGCCACGTCGTGCTCCCCGCGGAAGGGGACGCGACCGGTCAACATCTCGAAGAGCACCACGCCGAGGCTGTAGAGGTCGGAGCGCTCGTCCGCCGGACGGCCCTGCGCCTGCTCGGGCGAGAGATAGGACGACGTGCCCATCATCGCCCCTGTGCGCGTCAGCGCCGACTCACCCATGCGCGCGATGCCGAAGTCGGTGACGACGACGCGACCGCCCTCGTCCAGCATGACGTTGTACGAGGTGGCGTCGCGGTGCACGATGGCGCGGGCGTGCGCCGCCCCGAGCGCGGAGAGCACCGCCAGCGCGATCCTGACCGCCTCGTCCTGCGGCAGCGCGCCGTCGCGGCGCACGCGCTGCTTGAGGGACTCGCCGCGGACGTACTCCATGGCGATGAAGGTGGCGCCGTCGGCCTCGCCGCGATCGTACACGGCGACGATGCCGGGGTGGTTGAGGCTTGCCGCCGCCTGCGCCTCGATGCGGAAGCGCTCCAGGAACTCCTCGTCGGCGGCCAGACGCGCCTTGAGCACCTTGACGGCCACGAGCCGGCCCAGCCGCTCGTCCTCGGCGAGGTACACGTCGGCCATCCCCCCGCTTCCGAGCGGGGAGACGATGCGGTACCGCTCCGCGAGCACGGTCGGCAGGGGGGCGGCTTCGGAGTCGCGATCGTGATCGTTCATCGGGTCAATGGCGCGATCTCGGGCAGGGTCGGACAGGCGGCCGGCGGCGCGCGAACGACGTGGAGACGCGCGAGCACGCAGTTCGGTGCGATGCCCAAGTGTAGAGGACGACGGACCGGCTGTCGCCCGGGCCCCGTACTACCGCCGTCGGCGCTCAGCCGGTCTGCCGCTCCACGAGGAGCTGCAGAACCTCGAGCTCGTCCTTCTCGAACCAGGTGAGGTCGCAGATGCTGCAGTGATCGACCTCCACGGCGTGCTCGTAGCTGTAGTGACGGCGCATCATGGCCGCCGAGCACCTGGGGCAGGCGACGAGCGGCACGTCGCCGGCCCCCCGCGCGAGGACGGCGGCGCGACGCAACCGGTCGCCGGAGGACGAGAGCAGGTCCGCCAGCCGCTGCTGCTCTCCGGTGAAGGCGACTTCCCGGCGGGCGAGGAGCTTGCCCATCTGAACGCCGGAGACGAGGCGGCCACCGCAGTGGGCGCACACGATGAGGTCCACGCCCTCATACTGCGCCGTCGCGAGCCCGCGGCCGCAGCTCGGGCAGACCATCACGCCGGCCGGAGACGCTGCAGCAGACGCGCCGCCGGATCGCGTCGCGGCCGCAGGGACGCCGGGTGACGCCCCGGCGGAAGGAAGGGGCGCCGGCGCCCAGTGCTCCCGCCCGACGAAGGCCTCGCCTGCCTGCTCCGCCTGGCGCTCGAAGTCGTCGGGCGAAGCGTTGGCCAGCGACACCAGCGCGGCTATCCGTTCGCTCAGCGGCGGGTGCGTGTCGCGCCATGCCACGGCCGGCCAGCCTGGTGAGCCCGTGGCGCGGATGCAGAGCGGCGCCAGACCCTCGGGGATGTAGCCCGCACCGCCGGGATACCGTCCGATGATGCGCAGCGCCTCCGCCAGGCTGAGCGGGTCGCGCGTGAAGCGCGCCGCCGCGAGGTCGGCCTGGCGCTCACGCTCGCGACTCAGCGCCGCGTTGGTGATCGAGGAGGCGAGCTGCAATACCCAGAGCCAGCCGCGCAGGACGACGACGACCAGCACGAGCGGCGCGGCGCGCGTCCCGGCGCCGGCGTACGTCGCCTCCTCCAGGCCCTCCCCGAGCGCCGAGTACACGCCGAACAGCAGGCAGGAGACCGTCGCGGTCACGTAGCTGCCGGAGAGGACGTGAGCGAACTCGTGCGCGACCACCGCCTGCAGCTGCTGGCGCGACAGTCTGGCCAGGGCGCCCTCCGTCACACCGATCACCCCGCCTCCGCGCAGGTCGCTGAAGGCGAACGCGTTGAGACCGACGGTGCGCACCGTGACGCACTCGATGCGGGGGGCGCCGGTCGCGATCCTCAGCTCTTCGACGACGTTGGCGAGGCGGTCGTGGTATCGGTCGCCGGCGTCGAGCGGACGGCAGTGCATGGCCTTGAGCAGGCGCCCGCGCGCGCCGATCTGGGCGACACCCCAGTAGACGAGCGAGACGGTGAGAGAGACCCCGAGCACGAGGCCGATGCCGCGCAGCGTGAACACCCACGTCCATGTGTCGACCACGGGGAAGCTCACGAACAGGCTCACCGACACGATGAGGCAGGCGACCCACGCGGCGATGAAGACCATGGCCACCAGAAGGCCGAAGAGGAGCCAGATGCGCCAACGCTTCTCGCGCTCGATCTCAAACAGCGTGCGGCGTACAGCGGGTCTCATGTCGGCCGCTCCCGTCCTCCCCTCGGACATGCCATCTGGCTCCTGCGCGGGTGCTTCACATTGCTTAACACTGCGAGGGTGGTTTCAACTGTCCCCGCGGTGGTAATATACCGTCTGCGCGGCGGAGTCCCCCTCCACACACCCCTCCCCCGCGCAAGGTACCTCCTCCAGGTACCACCCCATGGCTCCTTTCACATGCCCCTCTCCCCGAGGGGCTGCCCGGAAACGGGTGCACGAAGGCGACGCGCAAGCGTCGCCTTCGTGCGTACGGAGTCTGACTTCCTAGTCGGCGGGCAGGAGCCCGGACGTGAGCACGAAGTTCTCGGTGATGCGCCGGCAGAACGACGGATACGCCGGCAGCCGCTCCTCCGTCTCGGCGCGCAGCTTCTCGGCGAAGCCCTCGCCGAGATGCTTCTGCTCCTTGACCGCGTCCCGCACCCAGTGCGGGGCCATCTCGGCGTCGACCTCGGGGTGGAACTGCGTGCCCCACGACCTGCCGCCGGTGCGGAACACCTGGACCCCGTTGCCGCAGGTGGCCACGAGGTGCCCGGTGGGAGGCAGCTTGCACGAGTACGCGTGCCAGTTGAAGGCGACGAAGGGTGAGGGTACGCGGTGCAGCAGCGGGTCGTCGGCGACCTTCTCGATCGAGGTCCACCCGATCTCGGGGTGCTTGCGCTGATAGACGTCGCCTCCGTCGGCGATCGCCAGCAGCTGGGCGCCCAGGCAGATGCCCCACACCGGGCCGCCCTCGTGGACGATGCGGCGCATGAGCTTGATCTCCGCGGCGAGGAACGGGTACTCCTTGGTCTGCGTCGCGTGCATCGCGCCGCCGAGGCTGATCAGGCCCGCGGTCTCGTCGGGCCACGCGGGCAGCTCGTCGGCCTGGTCCACGCGGCACACGACGAACGGCACGTCGAGGTCGTCCAAGGCGACGGCGATGCTGCCGGGCGGATCGTCGGGCTCGTGCTGAACGATGGTCAGCGGCTTCATCTGGGGCTCCTCTCCGGTACGTACGGAAGTATACCCGCCTTGCCGGGCGGCTCGGTGGTCTGCGAGACTGAGGCCGTGAGCGGCAGCATCCCCACGCACGGCCCCGTCGACCCGCCGACCGGCGCCCCCATCGTCGAGATCGTGTCGGCCGGCAACGAGGTCCTCATCGGCGACGTGCTCGACACCAACACGAACTGGCTGTGCACGCGTGTGACGGCGCTCGGCGGGCTGGTCCGCCGCACCGTCATGCTGCGCGACGACGTGGACGCCATCGGCGCCGAGTTGAGAGGCTGCCTGGCCCGGCGCCCGGCCCTGGTCTTCACCGTCGGCGGGCTCGGCCCGACCAGCGACGACCGCACGCTCGAGGGCGTGGCGCTCGGCCTCGGGGTGAGGCTGGAGCTGCACCGCGAGGCCGAGCGCATGATCGCAGCGAAGTACGAGGAGTTCTTCGCCGCCGGCTACGTGCCGTTCCCCGAGCTCAACGAGAACCGGCGCAAGATGGCGCGGCTGCCGGCCGGCGCCGAGCCGCTGGTGAACTCCATCGGCGGCGCCCCGGGGGTCCTGTGCCGCAGCGGCGAGACGCGCATCGTGTCGCTGCCCGGCGTGCCGGGCGAGCTGATGGCGATCGTCGACGAGTCGCTCGGAGCGCTGTTCGCCGAGGTCTTCGGCGCCGCGCGCTACGAGGAGCGTTCGCTCGAGGTGCGACTGCAGGACGAGTCCGCGATCGCCGACATCCTGCGCGCCGCGGAGGAGCAGCACCCGTCCGTGTACGTCAAGTCGCGCGCCAAGGTGCTCGGCAGCGCGCGCGTGATCAAGGTGACGCTCAGCGGGCGCGGCGAGAGCGACGCCGCCATCGCCGCCCTGCTCGAGCCGGCGGCGGAGCAACTGCTCGCGCAGATCGCCGCCGCCGGCTTCTCGGTGCGGCCCGCGCCGCCCGACCAGCGGGGCGCGGGCGACTGACGCACCGGCGCGGGATCAGGACGTGAGAGCCACGCCGCCCGCCCGCGCTCTCGCTTGGCTCGTTGACTTCCTCGACCGCTTCTGGGGGCCTCTCCTCGCTGCAGTCGTCGTGGCACTGGAGGCCTTGGTGTTCGCACCGCGGGGCATGGTCGAGGAGATGGTCGGCGCAGGCGTGGTGGGCAGCGAGGTGCCCCTCAGCGGGCCGCGCGGTGATGCATTTCGGTTGCGTACGTCAAGGCGTACGTGCAAACGTCCCGCGGGACTCTCGGACGTACGCCACGTTGTACATGCGCGCGACGGGCACTACCCCAGCTCCCGGCGAGCGGTCAGTCCAAGTGGTCCTCTATGAAGTGCGTGTTGACGTCGCCCGCCTTGAAGAGCGGGTGGTCCAGCACGAGGCGATGGAACGGGATGACCGTCTTGACCCCGTCCACGAGGAACTGGTCGAGCGCCCAGCGTGAGCGAGCGAGGCACTCCTCGCGGTCGCGCCCCCAGACGATGAGCTTGCCGAGCAGGCTGTCGTAGAACGGCGGCACCAGGTAGCCCTGGTAGACGTGGCTGTCGAGACGCACCCAGGGTCCCCCGGGCGGGATCCACTGCGTGACGACGCCGGGTGACGGCATGAAGTTCTCCGCCGGGTCCTCCGCGTTGATGCGGAACTCGATGGCGTGTCCCTCGAGCTCGATGTCGTCCTGGGTGAGGGGCAGCCCCTCGCCGGCGGCGATGCGGATGCCGGTCTTGACGATGTCGACGCCGCTGACCATCTCGGTGACGCAGTGCTCCACCTGGACGCGAGTGTTCATCTCCATGAAATAGAAGCTGCCGTCGCTGTCGAGCAGGAACTCGACGGTGCCGGCGCCCTCGTAGTGCGCGGCGACGGCGGCGGCGACGGCCGCCTGACCCATCTGCGCGCGGAGCTCCGGGCTCACCGCCGGGGACGGCGCCTCTTCGATCAGCTTCTGGTGGCGCCGCTGGATGCTGCAGTCGCGCTCGCCGAGATGGATGCCGTGGCCCTTGCCGTCGGCGAGCACCTGGATCTCGATGTGGCGCGGCGCGCCGATGTACTTCTCCACGTAGACGGCGCCGTTGCCGAACGCCGCCTCGGCCTCCGCCTGAGCCTGACGCACGGCGCCGGCCAGCTCGGAGGCCTCTTTGACGATGCGGATGCCCTTGCCCCCGCCGCCGGCGGACGCCTTGACCATCACCGGCAGGCCGATGTCGTGCGCGACGACCTCCGCCTCGAGCGCGTCGGCGATGATGCCCTCCGAGCCGGGGGTGACCGGGACCCCGGCGGCGGTCATGGTCGCCCGCGCCGCCGCCTTGTCGCCCATGAGCTCGATGCTCTCCGGCGACGGGCCGATGAACTTGATGCCCTGCTCGCGGCAGAGGCGGCTGAACTCCGCGCGCTCGGCCAGGAACCCGTAGCCCGGGTGGACGGCCTCGGCGCCGCTCTGCAGCGCCGCCTGGATGAGCGCCGGCATGACGAGGTAGCTCTGCGCGGCCGGCGGCGGCCCGATGCAGACGGCCTCGTCGGCGTACCTGACGTGCAGGCACTCGGCGTCGGCCTCGCTGTAGACGGCGACCGACTTGACGCCGAGCTCGCGGCAGGCGCGGATGACGCGGATGGCGATCTCGCCGCGGTTGGCGATGAGGACCTTGCTGAACACGGGCGCTCCTTGCTCCTTTGTCGCCGGAGTATAGCCGGTGTGCCTTGGGCGCGGCGGAGCCGGCGCCGGGCGGGCGCCGGGCGGAGGTGTTCGACACTCTGACAACACTTCGGCCCGCCCGACCCTCTCGAGGTCCGGCCGGCTGCCGATAAGCATCATGAGACCGGGTAGGACTACTCACCGGGCTTCGGCCCGGCATATCATCCTCTCTCAGCCGGGCCGGTCTCCTTCGAACGACACACGGACTGCCCGCATCCGAGTGAAGGCCCCCGCCGGCCCGGCACTTTTCTCCCTCTCACGTCGTCCACCGCGTGGTGCCGCCGCGGGGCTCCCGCCGGGCGTGCGATGCGCTAGACTGTGGGCACGAGCGAGCGGGAGGTCCGCGTGCCAAGCACACCCAGGAAGACCCTGGCGATCATCGACGACGACACCGAGCTGCTCGGCGAGCTCACCACCACCCTCAAGACCGCATACGCGGTCACCACCAGCCTCGGAGACCCGGGCACCATGCGCCTGCTGCACGACGACCCGCCGTCGGCCGTGGTGCTGGACCTCGACCTCCAGACCTTCGACCCGTTCGAGCTGCTGCACCTGATCGCCGGCGATCCCATCCTGCACGGCACGCCCGTCGTCGTGCTCTCCTCCGACGGCGATTTCGCGACCTTCGAGCACGCTCACCGTGTGGGCGCGGCCGAGTTCATGACCAAGCCGTTCTCGCCGGAGGAGCTCCGCCGCCGGCTGGATGCGCTCACGGCCAACGGGCGCGCGCAGCGCGCCGCGGGGCGCCTCAAGCTCGGCGCGCTCCTCGTGGCCAGCGGCCTCGTCACCCAGGGACAGCTCGACGGCGCCCTCGCCCGCCAGCACGACGGCGGCGGGCGCCTCGGAGAGGTCCTCGTCGCAGACGGCCTGGTGAGCGAGCACGACATCGTCACCGCGGTCGCCGGTCAGATGCGCATCGGCGTGGTCGACCTCGCGGAGACCACCCCGCAGCCGGCCGCCCTCGGGCTCCTGCCGCGCGACTTCATCGTCCGCCGGCGGCTCATGCCGCTGAGCTTCGACGACAACGGCAGCCTCGTGCTGGCGATGACGAACCCGCTGGACGTCATCTCCATCGACGAGGTCGGCATGCGCACCAAGAAGCGCGTCGTCCCGGTCATCTGCAGCGAGTCCGCCTTCGACGAAGCGGTGGCGATCTACTTCAGCTCGCGGGGCAAGCTCAAGGACGCGCGCGACGAGACCCTCGAGGCTCCACCCACCCCCGCCGACATCGACGCCGACATCATCGAGATCGTCGACGCGCTCCTCACCGACGCCGCCAGCATGGACGCGTCGGACATCCACCTCGAGCCGGCGGAGGACTCCCTCAACGTCCGCTGCCGCATCGACGGCGTGCTGCACGAGATGCGGGAGTTCCCCAAGGACTTGCAGGCGGGCATCATCAGCCGCCTCAAGATCATGGGCAACCTCGACATCGCCGAACGCCGCCTGCCGCAGGACGGCCGCACCAGCTTCGAGCTGTCGAGCGGCGAGGCCGTCGACCTGCGCCTCGCCTCCATCCCCAGCATGTACGGCGAGAACCTCACCATCCGCATCCTCGAGGTCTCGCCGCTGCCGCCCACGCTCGCCTCGCTCGGCCTCGTCGGCGACAACCTCACCCGGTTCGAGGCCGCCCTCAAGGCGCCGGAGGGCGGCATCGTCATCGTCGGCCCCACCGGCTCGGGCAAGTCGACCACGCTGTACACGACGCTCGAGCTCATCAAGTCGCCCGCGCGCAAGGTGTACACGGTCGAGGACCCCATCGAGCGCAAGATCGAGGGCATCATCCAGACGGAGGTCAAGCCGGCGATCGGGCTCACCTTCGCCCAGGCGCTGCGCTCGCTGGTGCGCGCCGACCCCGACGTCATCATGGTCGGCGAGATCCGCGACCTCGAGACGGCCAAGATGGCGGCGGACTCGGCCATCACCGGCCACCAGGTCTTCAGCACGCTGCACACCAACGACGCCTCGGCCGCCGTCAACCGCCTCGTCGAGATGGGGGTGCCCCGATACCTCGTGGCCGCCGCGTGGCACTGCTTCGTGGCCCAGCGGCTGGTGCGACGTCTCTGCCCGCACTGCCGCAGAGAGGTGCCGATGACCGAGACGGACTGGCTTGAGCTCGGCCTCGGGCCGGCGCCCAGGAAGCGCTTCAAGATCTGGGAGCCGGCGGGGTGCGCCAAGTGCTTCGGCACGGGCTACCGTGGCCGTCTCGGCCTCTACGAGGTGCTCGTCGTCGACGACGAGCTGCGCGACGTCATCGCCACGGGCGGCAGCGTGCTCGAGATCCAGCGCATGGCCCGCGCCAAGGGCGTCACCTCCCTGCGCGAGGACGGCATCGGCAAGGTGCTCGAGGGCACCACGAGCTCCCTCGAACTGCTGCGCGTCACCGTCTGAGCGCGGCCGCTCAGAGCCGCCCTGCAGCGCATCTAGACGCCTGTTCTATCCGGCCGGCGCCGCCTGGGCCGATGTCATGGTCAGGAGGCCGGAAGTCACTCTGAGAGAGGACCTTCCCAGTCGACCTTGACACTGGCCGGCGGCGCGAAGCGGGGGCTCGCACCGCCGGCCGTTCCACGTACGCTGCCGCGCCGCTCCCCCCGTGCCGCGCCGCCGGCCGGCGCGGCCCCGGCGCCCGGCTCTCAGGCGGGCCGTTCGTCGATCACGCGCCGCGACTTGCCCTCTGAGCGCTCCAGCGTCCCCGGCTCCACCAGCTTGACCTTGGGGCGGATGAGGAGTGCCGAGCGAAGCTCCTCGGTGACTCGGCGCTCGAACGCCCGAAGGTCGTCCATCCAGCCGTTGAAGAGAGCCTCCGTCACCTCGACCTGCACCTCGAAGGTGTCGAGGGACCCCCTGCGCCCGAGGACGATCTGGTAGAAGGGCTCGATGCCCTCGATCGAGAACAGCACGCTCTCGACGGCCGACGGGAACACGTTGACGCCGCTGATGATGAACATGTCGTCGGTACGGCCGACCACCTTGCCCATGCGCGCCAGGGTGCGTCCGCAGGCGCACCTCTGGTGCGTGAGCGTGGTGAGGTCACGCGTGCGGTAGCGGAGCACCGGCGAGCACTCGCGCGTGATCGAGCTGAAGACGAGCTCGCCGACCTCGCCGTCCGGCACCGGCTCGCCGCTGGCCGGGTCGAGGCACTCCACGATGAAGTGGTCCTCGGCGATGTGCATGCCGTCGCGGCACTCGCACTCACCGGCGACGCCCGGCCCGAGGATCTCCGTGAGCCCGTAGTTGTCGGTGCCGACGATCGGCAGCCGGCTCTCGATCCGCGTCCGCATCTCGTCGCTGCACGCCTCGGCTCCGAAGAGCCCGAGGCGCAGGCGCAGCGCGTCCAGCGGCACCTCGCGCTTCTCGACCACTTCGCCCAGGTAGAGAGCATAGGAGGGCGTCGCGACGAGCACCGTCGTGCCGAAGTCGCGCATGAACTGGAGCTGGCGGGCGGTGTTGCCGGCGCTGATGGGCAGCACGGTGGCGCCGGCGCGCTGAAGCCCGTAGTGCAGGCCGAACCCGCCGGTGAACATGCCGTAGCCGAACGCGACCTGGGCGACGTCGTCCTCGCGCACGCCCGCGGCGACGGCGACCCGGCACACGAGCTCGGCCCAGATCTCGAGGTCGGCCCTGGTGAAGCCGCACACGACCGGCCTGCCCGTGGTCCCCGAGGAGGAGTGGATCTCGAGGACCTCGCTCATGGGCGACGCGAACAGGCCGCAGGGGTAGTTGTCGCGGAAGTCGGTCTTCTCGGTGAAGGGCAGGCGGCGAAGGTCGGCGAGACTCGTGAGGTCGCCGGGCAGGAAGCCGACGTCGTCCAGTCGCGAGCGGTAGAACGGGACGCCCTCGTGGAGCCGGGCCAGCGTGTCGCCGAGACGGCGCAGCTGCAGCTCCCCGAGCCGCTCCCGGTCGATGGTCTCGTGCTGGGCGTCCCAGATCGCCATGGCGCGCGCCTCCTCATTGCCGTCTGCCGCGGCAATCATACCGGGACGGCGAGCCCCGGCGCTCGGGCGCTCGCTACGCTCCGGGCCGGGCATCCGCCCCGGCTCGAGAAGTCGTACCCCCTGGGGGTACCATCGTTTGGCGCCGGGAACAGTATCCGAGGCACCACCAGAGCGAGGTACGGATGACGGATCGCGACACGACCATCGAACTGCCGATCACCGGGATGACCTGCGCCAGCTGCGTGGCGAGGACAGAACGCGCCATCGGCAAGGTGCAGGGCGTGGACAAGGCGGCCGTCAATCTCGCCACGGAGAAGGCTACGGTGACGTTCGACCCCGGCGCCGTCTCGACCGGCGAGCTCGTCGCCGCGGTCGAGGGAGCGGGCTACGGGGTCGTGACCGCCCAGGAGTCCCTGCCGATCATCGGCATGACGTGCGCCAGCTGCGTGAGCCGGGTGGAGAAGGCCCTCCGCACCCCACCCGGCGTCCTCAAGGCCGACGTCAATCTCGCCACTGAGAGAGCCACCGTCTCGTACATCCCCGGTCAGGCGAGCTACCGGGACCTGGTCGAGGCGGTGCGAGGCGCCGGCTACGACGTCGTCGAGGCGGCGCCCGGCACCGGTGAGGAGGGCGTCGAGGCGGCGGTCGACGCCGAGGAGGCGGCCCGAGCCGCCGCGTATCGCCGCCTCAGGCTGAAGGTCGTCGTCGGCTTCGTCCTGAGCGGCATCATCTTCGCCGGCACGATGCAGATGGACTGGTTCACCTTCCTGCCCGACTGGACGCACAACGGCTACTTCCTCTGGGGCCTCGCCAGCATCGTGCAGTTCTGGGTCGGGTGGCAGTTCTACACGACCGCCTGGTCGGCGCTCAAGCACGGGACGACGACGATGAACACCCTGGTGGCCATGGGCTCGTCGGCGGCCTACGTCTACAGTGTGCTCGGCGTCCTCTTCCCCGCCTTCTTCGAGCACCAGGGACTGGGCGAGCCGATGTACTTCGACTCCGCGGCGTTCATCATCACGCTGATCCTCTTCGGCCGGCTGCTCGAGGCGCGCGCCAAGGGACAGACCGGGGCCGCCATCAAGACGCTCATCGGGCTGCAGCCCAAGACCGCCCGCGTCCTGCGCAGCGAATCCGAGATCGATGTCCCGGTCGCCCAGGTGCTGGTCGGCGACCTCGTCGTCGTCCGCCCCGGCGAGAGGATCCCGGTCGACGGCGTCGTCGCGGAGGGCTCCTCGCCGGTCGACGAGTCGATGCTCACGGGCGAGCCGATCCCGGACGTCAAGAAGACCGGCGACGAGGTCATCGGCGCCACCATGAACACCACGGGCTCGTTCACCTTCCGCGCCACCAAGGTCGGCGCGGAGACCGCGCTCGCGCAGATCGTCCGCCTCGTGGAGCAGGCGCAGGGCTCCAAGCCGCCCATCGCCCGCCTCGCGGACGTCATCGCCGCGTGGTTCGTGCCGGCGGTGATCGTCATCGCCAGCATCACGTTCGTCGTCTGGCTGGTGCTTGGACCGTCGCCGGCGCTCAACTACGCGCTGCTCAACTTCGTCGCCGTGCTCGTCATCGCGTGCCCGTGCGCACTGGGACTCGCGACCCCCACGGCGATCATGGTCGGCACCGGCAAGGGCGCCGAGAACGGCGTCCTCATCCGCGACGGCGCCGCGCTCGAGACGGCGCACAAGCTCGACGTCGTCGTCCTGGACAAGACGGGCACGATCACAGAGGGCAAGCCCCGCGTGACCGACGTCGTGCTCTTCGGCGCCGGGCACGGAACGGACCCCGAGGCCGGTTCCCGCTTCGACAACGACGATCTGCTGCGCCTCGTCGCGGCCGCCGAGCGTGGCAGCGAGCATCCGCTGGCGGCGGCGATCGTCGCCGCCGCCGGGGAGCGCGGCCTCGAGCTGCCGACGGCGAGCGGGTTCGAGGCCGTCGCCGGCCACGGCATCCGCGCCGAAGTCGACGGCCACGCCGTGCTGGCCGGCAACGAGCGGCTCGCCGGTGGGGCCGCGGGCAGGAGGGCGGTCGAGCTCGCCGGTGAGGGCAAGACCGTCGTGACCGTCGTGATCGACGAAGAGCCCGTCGGCGCGATCGCGATCGCCGACACCGTGAAACCCGGTTCGGCGGCGGCGGTGGCCCGCCTCAAGCAGCTGGGTCTCGACGTCATCATGCTCACCGGCGACCACGCGGTCACCGCGACGGCGATCGCCGCCCAGGTCGGCATCGACCGAGTCGTGGCGGACGTGCTGCCGGCGCAGAAGGCGGACGAGGTCTCGGCGCTCCAGGCCGGCGGGCGGAAAGTGGCGATGGTCGGCGACGGCATCAACGACGCCCCGGCGCTCGCCCAGGCCGACGTCGGCATCGCCATCGGCACGGGCACCGACGTCGCCATGGAGGCGAGCGACGTCACCCTGATGTCGGGGGACGTCGGCGGCGTCGCGACCGCCGTGGATCTCTCCCGGGCGACCATCCGCACCGTCAAGCAGAACCTCTTCTGGGCCTTCGCCTACAACGTGGCGCTGATCCCGCTGGCTGCCGGGGTCTTCTACCCCGCGTTCGGGGTCCTGCTCAATCCGATCTGGGCCGCCGCCGCCATGGGCCTGAGCAGCGTCACCGTGGTCACCAACAGCCTGCGGCTGCGCAGATTCAAGGCGAGCTGACGAGGCAGGACACCGAGCCCGTACGCCATGAGGGGGGCGGTCCGCCATCGCGCGAACCGCCCCCCTCGGGTGGCGATACTCGTATGTCTGGTGATCGGTTCATCATCCGCGCCGGGTCACTTGCGGCGCTTGCCGGAGCGATCCTCCTGCTTCACCCGCGTTCTGTTGAAATGCACAGGGCCCATGGTCTCACCTCCTCGCAGTCTCGGTCCGCACCCTGATGATTGCCGCTTCACCACAATAATAAACGCTGCTTGTGAAAGCGTGCACTACTTCTCCGTGCTCTCCCTTGCGCCTGATGGTGTCCAGAACGGCCAACCGCGACGGTGAATATCCTTCGCCCGTCCATTGTCCTGCCGCGAGCGGCGATGCGAGGATGAAGCGGATGAGGGGCCGACGCATCGCGCGCGTGCTCCTCCGCCCGGGATCCGAAGAGGTCACATGCTGCGCGTTCTCGATCGCCACGCCATCGGCCAGATGCTCCGCACCAAAGAAGTCGACGCCTGGGGCGTCGCCGCCAATGAGCCGCGGCTGCCTCTGGCGCCGGACTACCCCGCGGCCATCTCCATCCTCATGCGGCTCGACCCGCTGGTCGTACGCGGGCTGCGTCACGGCCCCACGCTCGACTACCAGCAGGAGTACCTGCGCGTGAACAGCGCCCTGGACGACGCCACCGGCACGCTCGTCGACGTGCTGCGCGCGCACGGGCACGCCGCCGAGCGCGTCGTCGCCACCGGCCAGTCCAACGGCAGCAAGCCGTTCCCGCACAAGACGGCGGCGACCTCGGCCGGCCTGGGCTGGATAGGCAAGACGGCCCTGTTCGTCTCGCCGGCGTTCGGCCCCGCGGTCCGGCTCGCGACCGTCTTCACCGACCTCGAGCTGCCCGCTGGTGAGCCTGTCGTCGAGAGCCGCTGCGGCACGTGCCGTGAGTGCGTCGACGCCTGCCCGGCCGGCTGCGGCCGCGACGTCCTCTGGCAGCCCGGCATGGCGCGCGAGCTCCTCTTCGACGCCGGCGCCTGCCGCCACCACATGACGCAGTTCACGAGCGTCGAGGCCGACATCTGCGGCATCTGCATCACGGCCTGCCCGTACGCGCTGCGTCACTGACCGGCCTGCGCAGGCCGCGCTGACCGGCCGTCGGCCGTCCGTCCGCCGCGCCGGCGGTCCTCACCCAGGCTCGCTTCCGCCTTGTCCTGCCCCATGCGCCGTGCTACGCTCTCCCGACCTTATTGAAAGTGGTTTTCAGTTTCAGAAAGGTGGTCGCCGTGAGCTTCGACTCGGCACACGTCTCCGCGGAGCTGGCCGCTCGCGGGCTCCGACTGACCCGCCAGCGGCGCGCTGTTCTGGATGCCATCGCCACAGCCCCTTCGAGCCTCAGCGCGCTGCAGGTCTACGACGCCGCCCGAACGCGCTGCCCGGAGCTCGGGCTCACCACCGTGTACCGGACGCTCGACGTGCTCGCCGAGATCGGCGCCCTTCGCCGCGTACACGGGCCCGACCACTGTGAAGGCTTCGTGCCCGCGAGCGCCGCCCACGGGCACACGGTCGTCTGCAGCGTCTGCGGCCGCGTCACGGAGTTCACGGCCTGCGACATGCGCGGCATCGTGGACGCCGCGGGACGTGAGACGGGGTACCGCATCACCGACCACTTCCTGCAGCTGAGCGGGCTCTGCGCCGGCTGTGGCTCCGCCGGGGATCGCGCCTCGGCCGAGGGGCCGGCATGAGGCCGCGCGGCCTCATGGCCCTCCTGCTGGCCGCGCCGCTTCTCCTCTCGCCGGCGCTGGTCACCGGCTGCGGGACGACCACGAGCCAGGCGGACGCCGGCTCCCTCGACGTGGTCGCGTCCGTGAGCTTCCTCGCGGACCTCGCCCAGAACGTCGCCGGCGACCGTTTCGAGGTGCGCTCACTGGTGCCCCTGGGGGCGGATCCGCACGCGTTCGAGCCGACACCGTCCGACCTGGCCGAGGCGGCCGGCGCCGACCTCATCATCGTCAACGGCGGCGGACTCGAAGGCCCGCTGCTCGACACCCTGGAGAGCGCCGGCGGCGGCGCGACGGTCGTCAACGCCTCCGACGGCCTGGAGAGCCGCATCCCGCAGCCCGGCGAGCCGGCGCTCGAGGAGTCCGAGACCGACCCGCACTTCTGGCTCGACCCGACGCTCGCGAAGTCGTACGTGACGACCATCCGCGACGCCTTCTCCAGGGCCGATCCGGCGGGGGCGGCCGCCTACGAGGCCAACGCTGCCGCCTACTCGAAGAAGCTGGATGAGCTCGACGCCTGGATCGCCACACAGGTCGAGCAGATCCCGGCGCCAGACCGCAGGCTGGTCATGAACCACGCCAGTCACGGCTACTTCGCCGACCGCTACGGCCTCGAGATCGTCGGCACTGTCATCCCCGGCGTGGGGACCGGAGCGACGCCGACGGCCAAGGAGCTCTCCGACCTCACGGCGGCCATCCGCGCGAGTGGAGCCAAGGCCATCTTCGTGGAGATCGACGAGAACCCGGAGCTGGCCCGGCAGATCGCCGCCGAGACCGGCGCGACAGTGGTCACCGACCTGCTCGACCACTCTCTGACGGAACCGGGCGGCGTGGCCCCCACCTACATCGACATGCTGCGGTACGACACGCGGCGCATCGTGGAGGCGCTGAGGTGAGCGCTCCGGCGACGGCCGCGGGCGCCGCATCGCTCTCGCTCGAGGGTGTGACCGTCAGCTACGGCGGCGCCCCGGCGCTCGACGACGTGACCATGAGCATCCCGCACGGCGCCCAGGTGGCGATCGTCGGCCCGAACGGCGCCGGCAAATCGACGCTCTTCAAGGCGCTGGTGGGACTGCTCCCGGTGCGCGCCGGACGCGTGCGCCTGCACGACCGTGCGCCCGGCGGCCAGACGGACCCGGTCGCGTACGTGCCCCAACGCGAGGAGATCGACTGGACGTTCCCCGTGACCGTGCAGGACGTCGTCATGATGGGCAGGTACGGGCGCCTCGGCTGGTTCCACCGACCCGGAGCCGCCGACCGTGAGGTGGTGGCGCGCTGCCTGGACGAGCTCGGCATCGCCGAGCTCGGCAAGCGCGCCATCGGCGAGCTCTCCGGCGGTCAGCAGCAGCGCGTGTTCCTGGCCCGGGCGCTCGCCCAGGAGCCGCACGTGCTCCTGCTGGACGAGCCCTTCACCGGTGTCGACGTGAGCGCCCGCGAGGCGCTGCTCACGCTCCTCGCCAGGCTGCGCGAGCGCGGGATCACCGTACTCGTGAGCACACACGACATGGAGACGGCGGCGCAGCGCTTCGAGCTCGTCGCCCTGCTGAACCGCCGGCTGGTCGCCTACGGCGCGCCGCCGGTCGTCTTCACCCCCGAGCACCTCACCGAGGCGTTCGGCGGCCAGGCGCTCTTCCTCGACGGCATGGTGGTGATCGACCAGTGCTGCCCGGGGCACGTCGGCGACGGCGAGGACCACCGGCACAGCCACGATCCGCACGCGAGGCCCAGATGACCGCCTGGCTCAGCGACCCCTTCGCCCTCGCGTTCATGCAGCGCGCGCTGATCGCATCGGTCATCGTCGGCGTGCTCTGCTCGGTGATCGGCACCTTCGTGGTGCTCCGCGCCATGGCGTTTCTCGGCGACGCGCTCGCCCACGCGATCCTTCCCGGCGTCGCCATCGCCTATCTGCTGGGCGCCGACCTGCTCCTCGGCGCCCTCGTGGCCGCGATCCTCGTCGCCGTCGGCATCGGCGTCTTCTCCCGGCGCGGCGGCCTCAAGGAGGACACCGCCATCGGCATCCTCTTCGCCGCCGCGCTCGCCCTGGGCGTCCTGCTCATGAGCACCGTGCGCTCCTACGCGACCGACCTCACCCACATCCTGTTCGGCAACGTGCTGGGGGTGACCACGACCGACCTCTGGATCATCGGGGTCCTCGCCGCGTTCGTGCTGTGCGTGCTCGCTCTCTTCTTCAAGGAGTTCCAGCTGGCCTCGTTCGATCCCGTGCTCGCCCACATGCTGGGCAAGCGCCCCGAGGTGCTGCGCTTCACGATGCTGATCCTGCTGGCGGTCACCATCGTCGTCAGCCTGCAGACCGTGGGCGTCGGGCTGGTCGCCGCGATGCTGGTCACGCCGGCGGCGACCGCCTACCTGCTCACCCGGCGCCTCGCCGCGATGATGGCCGTGTCGGCCGCGGTCGGCGCCTTCTCCAGCGTGGCGGGGCTGTACGCGAGCTACTACCTCGACGTCGCCTCGGGGGCGGCGGTCGTGCTCATCGCCACCGCCGCCTTCCTGCTCGCCTACGTCTTCGCGCCGCGCCGCGGGCTCGTCGCCCGCCGCGCGGCGCGGCGCGCGGGGCGGCCGCGCCACGCCTGACCGCGCGCAGCCCCGCCGCGGTGACTGCCGCCGTTTCGCCGTCGCCCCCGTGTGCAATAGTGCCCGCAGGGACCACACACGAGGAGGACACGCCATGTCGATAACGCTCGTCCTGGGCTACGACGGTTCGGACTGCGCCAAGAAGGCGCTCACCCACACCGTGGACATCGCGCGGCGCATCGACGACGTCGACGTGTTCGTCGTCAGCGCCTTCGAGTTCTCGATCGGCTACGTCCCCGTGGGCATGACCGACTCGCCGCTCATGATGAGCGCCGAGTACGACCAGCACGTGGACCTGGTTCGCGAGTACGGCGATCAGCAGGTCGCCGAGGCCGTGAAGAAGCTCGCGGCGGCCGGCGTACAGGCCGCCGGCGCGGTGATCGAGGGCAGGGCCGTCGACGTCCTTCTGGAGACGGCGCGCGAGAAGAAGGCCGCGGCCATCATCGTGGGCAGCCACGGAGAAGGGGCCGTGTCGGCCGCCTTCCTCGGCTCGACGGCCCTCAAGCTGCTCCACCACAGCGACATCCCCGTCCTGGTGGTGCCGCGCCACGAGAAGAAGTAGGCCAGCCCCCTGAGGAGCGCACGATGGCCGCCTGGCGCAAGCCCGACGAGGCGCTCGTCCGCTTGCTGGACGAGACGATCTCGGGTCTCGAGTTCGACCAGCCCGTCGACTACCGGCCGATGTTCGGCTGCCCCGCCTACTTCACCGGCGGCAACATGTTCGCCGGCGTGTGGCAGGAGACGGTGATGCTCCGCCTGCCCGAAGCCGAGCGCGCCGCGGCCACGGCCGCCGGCGGCGGGCCCTTCGAGCCCATGCCGGGCAGGACGATGAGGGAGTACGTCGCCCTGCCGGCTGCCATGGTCGCCGACCCGGCGGAGGCAGCCGGCTGGGTGCGTAAGGCGGCAGTGTACGCCGCGTCCCTGCCGCCCAAGGAGAAGAAGCCGCGCAAGAGCAAGGCGTAGGCGCGGCCCGCCTCGGGCGCGCCCACGCCTCGCCGCTCCGCGTCTACCGCTTCTGCTGCGGCTGCCCGGGCGTGGGGTTCGGCTGCGCCGGCTTGGTGGGGACCGGCGCGAGGCCGGCGAGGTCGCCGATCACATTGACCAGGCTGCCGTCCGCCGGCACCACGATCTTGGCGTTCTGCCAGAACGCCTTCTCGACGGTCTCGAGCTTGCGCAGCACCTGAGCGTTGCCGATGAAGTACCGCTCGGCCGCCTCGTTGACCAGCTGGATGGCCTGCGCCTCGCCCTCGGCGGCGAGGACCTTGGCCTGCTTGATGCCCTCGGCCTTCTTGATCTCGGCGCGGCGCTGGCCGTCGGCCTGCGTCTCGGTCGCGGTGGCGTAGTCGACGGCGGCGATCTTCTCGTTCTCGGCCTTGACGACCTTGTTCATGGTCTCCTGCACGTCCGCCGGGGGGTCGATCTCTTTGAGCTCCGTGCGCAGGATCTCGAGGCCCCAGTTGGCGGTCTCGGTGCGCAGCGTTGTGCGCAGCTCCTCGTTGATGCGCCCGCGCTCGCTGTTGGCCGACTTGAGGCTCAGGGTGCCGATGATGTTGCGCAGCGTCGTGCGCGCGAGCTGCACGATCTGCACCTGGTAGTTGGTGACGTTGTACTGCGACGCCTTGACGCTCTCCTCATCCGGCTTGACCTTGAGGTAGACCTGCGCGTCGACCCGGGCGTTGAGGTTGTCGTTGGTGATGATCGTCTGGGGAGTGGCGTCCACGAGGATCTCGCGGATGTCGACCTGGTACATCCTCTCGATCCCGAACGGGATGGTGAGGTGGATGCCCGGCTGCGCGAAGCGGTTGTACTTGCCCAGGCGCTCGACGAACGCCCGGTGGGTGGGGCGCACGATGCGGATCCCGGAGAGCACCCCCACCACGATGAGGAAGACGACGACGGCGATGACGACGAGCGCTACCCAGCCCATGACTGCCCCTTTCGAGTGCACGGGCAGGCCGCTTCGCGGCCCTCGGCGTGCACGATGAACTACGGACTCGATGCTAGGGCCGGTCGAGAGGATTGACAAGGGGCCGGCCGATGCGCCGGCCGGACCGCGCCCTGACGGTCAGAGGCCGAGCAACTCCGGCACGTCGAGGATCGAGTCGACGATCACGTCGGGCGGGCCCGAGGCGCGGTCGACCGCGTCCTCGCGGAACTTGCCCGTGCGCACCAGCACACCGGTGATCCCGAGAGTCTGCGCGGCGAGAACGTCGTTCTCGACGTCGTCGCCGACCATCGCCACGCGCTCGGGCGGCAGCCCGAGCGCGTCGAGGCCGGCGCGGAAGGCCTCAGGCGCCGGCTTGCCGAGCACCACGGCCTCGAGACCCGCAGCCGCTTCGAGGCCGAGCAGGTAGGCGCCGGCGTCCAGCTTCTCACCGCGCCGGGTCATCCAGGAGAGGTTGCGATGCATGGCGACCAGCTCCGCGCCGCCGCGCAGCAGCGCCAGTACGCGGTTGAAGGTGTCGAAGCAGTAGGACTCGTCGGAGCCGGAGAGCAGCACGATCTCCGGCTCGTCGTCGAGACCGACGAGATCGACGCCCTCGAGGTCCTCCGGCTGCGCGTCGCCGAGGTGGAAGACGCGGGCGCCCGGACGCTGCTCGCGCAGCCAGGCGCCCGCGGCCACCGAAGCCGTCAGGATGTCACCTGCGGCGAACGGGAAGCCGGCCTCGCGCAGGACCACGCCGAAGCGCGCCTGCGAGAGCGCGGTCGTGTTCGTGACCACGCGCAGCGGCACGCCGGCCGCATGCAGGCGTTTCACGGCCTCGACCGCGCCGGACAGCGGCCGCCACGACATGGCGAGCACGCCGTCCATGTCGAGCAGCAGGCCGTCGATGTGCCCGAGCGTCGTCATCGTGAGCCACTCCCGTCGGTCGAGATCACATCGCCCACGCAAGCATACTCACTCCGGCGATGGTCGCGACGATGCCGACGCTCTGCCACCAGGCCGGCCTCTCGCGCAAGAGCATCACCCCGAGGACGGTCGAGAGCGTCGCCGTCTGGGCCTGCAGCACCGAGGCCACCGAGACCGGGCCCAGAGCCAAGGCCGCGCTGCCGGCGAGGAAGCCGAGCATGTCCAGGAGGCTGACGCCGATCACCGCGCCCGCCCGGCCGCGCGGCGGCAGCAAGGCGCGTCCGGCCGCGGCGACCGGGAGCATGACCGCGAGCCCGGCCGCCGACGCGACGGTGACGGTCGTGAACGGCGAGAAGGCGTCGATCGAGCCGTACGTGACGAAGACGCCGGCCATCGCCAAGCTGGTCACGAGGGCCAGTCCGGCGCCGGCGGCGAGGCGCCACCGGCGGCCGTCTTGCCCGCCGCGCTCACGGTCGCGCTCGACCGCGGCCAGCAACCCGCCGGCGGCCGCGCAGACCAGACCGGCGGCCGTGAGCGCGCCCGGGCGCTCGCCCATCGAGATCGAGATCGCGGCGGCGAAGGCGCCGTCGAGACAGGCGAGCACGGTCACCAGTGACAGCTTGCCGACGCGCAACGCCAGCAGGAAGCTCACGGTGGCTGCCGTGTAGAGAAGGCCGCCGAGGGCGGCGAGCCCCAGGTCGTGCAGTCGCTCGCCGTCGAGGGACAACCCATCCACGACCAGAGCCGGCGCGAGCAGCAGCACGAACCCCGTGGCGAACATCGCAACCATCAGGGTCCGCCATGAGATGCCGCGAACCAGTCGCTGGCTGCCGAAGCCATAGAGCGAGTAGGCACAGGCCGCCGCGAGGCCGAGAGCGATGGTGACCATGGCCGGCAGCCTATCGGCTCGCAGGACGGGGCGGAAGGGTCGGGGTCACGGACTCGAGATGGTGCCGGAGCCGGGACTCGAACCCGGACGCCGCACGGGGCGACAGAGGATTTTAAGTCCCCGGCGTCTACCAGTTCCGCCACTCCGGCACGCCTGAAGTATACGATGCGCCCGGCGACACGACCGCGCCCGGCAGCGGAAAGCCGACGCCCTAGGCCTTCCCCAGCGAGCCCTCCGCGAGGGCCAGCGCCGCGCCCTCCAGCAGGTCGGCCTCGCTGACGCGGACGGAGGCCAGGCCGAAGGCGGCGCACGCCGCGCGGGCGATGAGGGCGCCGGCGAGGATCACGTCCTCGCGGCCGGGCTGGATGCCCGGCAACCGGCCGCGCTCCGCGCTGGTCAGCCCCGAAAAGCGCGCGATGGCCGCGTCGATGTCGTCCAGCGTCAGCGTGTGGCCCTGGACCAGACGCGCGTCGTACTCGCGCATGCCGAGCTTGTTGGCGACCAGGGTGGTGTACGTGCCGGCCACACCGACCGATACGTGCACGGCGGCGCGGAGGTCGGGCGGCACGCCGGCGGCGATGGCGGTGGCGACGTGGCCCGCGAGGGCCGCGATCTCCGCCGGCGGCGGCGGGTCGGAGTGGAAGAAGCGCTCGGTGAGCCGCACCACGCCGACGTCCAGACTGCGCACGAACGCCGGCGTATCGCCGGCGAAGCCGACCGCGAACTCCGTGCTTCCGCCGCCGATGTCGACCAGGAGGAGAGGCCCAGGCGGTGGGCCGTCGGCGCGGGGCCTTGTCGCGGGGCCGGCGCCCGCCCTGAGCCACGAGGTCCCCCCGCGGAAAGCCAGCGCGCCCTCCTCTTCCCCGCTCAGCACGCGCCACGGCAGAGCGAACTCGTATCTCATGGCCTTGAGGAACTGCCGGCCGTCCTTGGCGTCGCGCACGACGCTCGTGGCGATGAGGAGGCGCCGGGCCGGGCCGTAGGCCTCGAGGCGCGGCGCGTACCCCGCGAGGCAGGCGTGCGTGCGCTCCACGGCGTCCTCGTGCAGACGGCCGGTGCTGTCGACCGCCTGGCCGAGCCGGACGACGGTGGTCAGTCGCTCCGCCTGCTCCACACGGCCGGCCGTCACGTCCGCGAGGAACAGCCGGCAGGTGTTGGTGCCGAGGTCCACGATCGCGACCTTCACGCTGGGGCCTCCCCGCCGCTTGCCGAGAGCAGAGCCGAGCAGCGCCGGTCGTCGCACCAGGGGTCTGCCATCTCTGCGAGGATCGCCTCGCCCAGCGCATAGCCCGGCTGCGCGAGTGCGTGCGCGACGTGCGCGTGCAGACACTTGACGGCGAGCAGATCGCCGACGCCGCCGACGCCCGTGGTGAGCGAGGCGCCGCCGTCGACCATCTCGAGCTCGAACGCCCGCACCAGATCGGTCCGGCGGACGGCGGAATCGGCGGCGGCGTCCGCCGCCGAGCGCGCAAGGTCCGGCTCGGCGGCGACCCGCCGCGTCCAGGCCGCCACGCCGCCGCCGCTCTCCAGGCGGGAGGCGGCGGCGACCAGTGTCGGGCAGGTGCAGTAGTAGAGCGTCGGGAACGGCCGGCCGAGGCCGTCGTACGGCAGATCCTCGACCACTGCCGGAAAGCCGAACGGGCAGCGAGCGGCGATCAGGGTGATCGGGTGCGGCGGGCGCCCCAGCTGGCCGGCGACGACCGCCGCGTCCGCGCCGGCCACGAGCGGCGGCCTCCCGCTCACGCCGCGCTCAGTGCAGAAGGGTGCGCCACAGGTCCTCGATGCGGTCGAGGACGGAGATCGAGCTCTGCACCGGAGGGGTGTCCGTGCTGAGACTCGTCTCCTCTTCCCTGCCGGGCAGCCCCTTGATCACGAAGACCTGGGTGTCTGGCGGCACCAGCGTGAGATCGGCCCTCGCCCGCTGGCCGATGTACGCCTTGGTGGTGAGCAACTGGACCTCGCGCTCGAGGGCGGCGTTGTCGTGGCGAGCCGCCTGCAGCTCCGCCGACGCCTTCTCGAAGCGGTCTTGCTGCTCGAAGAAGGCGCGCAACGGCGACACGTAGAACGCGGCGCCGATCAGAACGAGCGCGAGGATGGCGAGGCGGCCGAGGTGCGGTCGCGGCGCGTGTGCCCGAACGCCGGACATCGCGCGGCGGGATCGCCCCGCACCCGAGGTCGCTGCTGTACTCGTGTCGGCCACGCTATGCCGCTCCCGGCTCGCCGTCCGCAGCCCCCTGCGCGCAGGAGGCGGCCCCTTCTCACGCTATGGGTTCGCGGCCGCCGGCGGATGTCCCTGCCCGGCGGCCGCTCGTCCCGGCGGATCGCCTACTGCGAGAGCTGCTGCAGGCTGGCGTCGGCCTGCTGCCCGGCCTCCGACTTCGGGTCGATGGCGACGGCTTCGGTGAACGCGGCCTTCGCCTGCTCGGTCAGCTTCTTGGCCTGCTTCGTGTCGCCGTTCTGCTCGAGGATCCTGGCCTCGTGGCTCAGGAAGATGCCCTTGTTGAGCCAGCCCTTCTGGAACTCCGGCTCGGCCTTGAGGACGACGTCGATCTGCTTGAGGGCGCTCTCGATGTCGCCGCTGTAGAAGAGGGCGACGGCGTAGTCGGTGCCGACCCCGGGGTCGGTGGGCTGCTTCTTCCAGGCGGCGGCGTAGACCTTGGCGGCGGCGGCGAAGTACGCGCCGCCCTGCTCGAAGTCCTGGTTCTGGAACCCGGCGTCGCCCTTGTCGTACAGCTCGTTGGCCCGTGAGACGAGCTCGTCGTAGCTGCCGCTGGTGTCGGCCTCGACGGCCTGCACCGGGCCGGCGCTCGCGTCGGCCGTGCTGCCGCCGCCGCCGTCGCCGCCGAATCCTCCGGAGACCATGATGACGACGACGATAACGATGACGGCCAGGGCGCCGAAGCCACCCCATATGACGGCCGGCGAGAGGCGCCGGGGCTCGCCGGCGGAGGCGGCCGCCTTGGAGGACGATCCGGCACCGCCACCCTGAGCGGCGTCGGCGCCGCCGGTCTTGCCGCTCAGAGCGTCTTTCACGCCCGAGAGATTCGCACCGCACTCGGGACAGAACTTGGCGCTGGCGGCGTCGTGGCCACATTCTGGACAGTACATGCTCGTGCTTCCTTCTGGTCGTGATCTCTTGGCATGAGTCCCGCCGCGGTGCCAGTCGCTCCGTCTGGCCCCCATCCACACGCGCACGGCGCGAGGCCGGCGACGGAACACGTGACGGGCTCGGCGGCGACACCGCCGATGATGTGTGAAGGATAGTGTGCGGGACGGAGCACCCAATCTGCAACTCGCGGACCGGCGACCCCTCGGTCGCCGGCCTCGTCGTCCGCCCTCTGCGCGCGAACGCCTACCGCAGGTTGTAGAACGCGTTGATCCCCGGGTAGTACGCCACGTCGCCGAGCATCTCCTCGATGCGCAGCAGCTGGTTGTATTTGGCGACGCGGTCGGTGCGCGCCGGGGCGCCGCTCTTGATCTGTCCGGCGTTGGTGGCGACGGCGAGGTCTGCGAGCGTGGTGTCCTCGGTCTCGCCCGAGCGATGCGAGCACACCGCCGTCCAGCCGGCGCGCGTCGCCATCTGGATCGCATCGAGCGTCTCGCTGAGCGTACCGATCTGGTTGAGCTTGATGAGGATGCTGTTGGCCGAGCCCTTCTCGATGCCCTGGGCGAGACGCTCGACGTTGGTGACGAAGAGATCGTCGCCGACGATCTGCAGGCGGTCGCCGAGCTTCTCGGTCATGAGCCTGAAGCCGTCCCAGTCGTCCTCCCAGAGGCCGTCCTCGATGCTGATGATCGGATACTTGCCGACCAGCTCCGCGTAGTAGTCGACCATCTCCGCCGAGGTGAGCTCGCGGCCCTCGCCCTCGAGGACGTATCGCTGCTTGGCCGTGTCGTAGAAGCTGGAGGCGGCGGGGTCGAGGGCGATGCGGACATCGTTGCCGGGCTCGTAGCCGGCGGCGTCGATGGCCTCCATGATCACCTGGATGGCTTCCTCGTTCGACGCCAGGTCGGGCGCGAAGCCGCCCTCGTCGCCGACGGCGGTGCTGAGATTCTTCTGCTTGAGCACCGCCTTGAGGCCGTGGTAGACCTCGGCGCAGATGCGCAGCGCCTCCTCGAAGCTGGCGGCGCCGACCGGCATGACCATGAACTCCTGCAGGTCGACGTTGTTGTCCGCGTGCTTGCCGCCGTTCATGATGTTCATCATCGGCACCGGCAACGTGAAGGCGTTGACGCCGCCGACGTACTGGTAGAGCGGCAGCTCGAGCGCGGCGGCTGCCGCGTACGCGGTCGCCAGAGAGACACCGAGGATCGCGTTGGCGCCAAGCTTGGCCTTGTTGGGCGTGCCGTCGAGCTCGATCAGCATGCGGTCGACGAGCCGCTGGTCGGTCGCGTCAAAGCCCACGATCTCCTCGGCGATGACGCCGTTCACGTTGTCCACGGCCGTGCGCACGCCCTTGCCGAGGTACTCCCCGCCCTCGTCGCGCAGCTCGACCGCCTCGTACTCTCCCGTAGACGCGCCGGACGGCACGTCCGCACGACCGACGGCGCCGGACTCGAGCTCGACCTCGACCTCGACTGTCGGGTTCCCGCGAGAGTCGAGGATCTGCCTCGCTGAGACGTCGATGATGGTGGTCATTGGGCCGGGTCCTCCTACGTCGCCGCTTCCGAGGTTCGGACGCTATCACACCTGTGGGCCGGCCACGCCGTCACGGCGCTGGCAGAGCCCCGGAACGGGAAGACACAAGGTGCGGCAACGGAAGGGGAACGGTCATGGAAGCCCCGTACTACACATGTGAAGACTGCGGCTGCGTGTTCACGAAGACGGAACTCCTCCCCGACGTGGAAGAGGACCTCATGTCGTGCCCGGAGTGCGGCGGCCTGGACATCGGGCTCGTCGAGACGCCGGCGGCGTGAAGCAGCAGATCGAGCGAAGCCGTCAGTCGACAGCCTCGGCCGACTTCGCTCGCTGGTAGTACTCCTCCTGGGCGGGCAGCGCGAGCGACGCCCAGTCGCGTCCCTCGGCGGCTGCGAGCGCCGCCGCCGAGGTGACGCGGCGCTCGAACCGGTTGCCGGCCTCGCGCAGCGCGAGTTCCGGGTCCACGTGCAGCAGGCGAGCGACGTTGACCGTGGCGAAGAGCAGGTCGCCGACCTCGTGCGCGACGCGCGGGTCGGTGCGGTGCGGGTCGGCGGAGGCCGCCCCGGAGGCCTCGGTGAACAGCTCCGCCAGCTCGGCGTGCTCCTCGGCGATCTTGGGAAACGCCTCCGCGGCGGAGTCCCAGTCGAAGCCGACGCTCGCCGCGCGCTGCTGCAGCTTCTTGGCGTAGAGCAGCGCGGGGAAGCCCGCAGGGACGTCATGGAAGATGCCCTCGCGGCCCTCCTGCTCGACCTTGATGCGCTCCCAGCGGCTCTTGACCTGCGCCGGCGTGTCGGCCACCGCGTCGGCGAAGATGTGCGGGTGCCGGCGGATGAGCTTGACCTCGATGTCGTGGGCGACGCTGGCGAGGTCGCCGGCGGACTGCTCACTGAGCATGAGGGCGAGCAGCACGACCTGCAGCAGCAGGTCGCCGAGCTCGCCGTGCTCCGCCGCGAGGTCGCCGGCGGCGATGGCGTCGGCCAGCTCGTGGACCTCCTCCACCGTGTAGCCGACGATGTCCTGCGGCGTCTGCTCGCGGTCCCACGGGCACTCCACGCGCAGCACGTCGACGATGCGCTTGAGGGAGACCAGCTCCTGGCCGAGCAGGGCGTCGTCGAAGGCCGGGCCAGCCGGGACTGTGAGGAGAGCGACGGTCGGCGCGGCAGGGTCGGCGGCGCCGGAGGCGACCCGCCGCCGCAACTCGCGGGCGAGCTGCGGCCCGCCGGGGCCGGCCAGCGCCACGACGACCGCGCCCTCGGCGGCGCGCCGCACGACGTCGTCCAATCCATCGTCGTCCGCGGGGTCGAGCTCCAGGAGGCGGCCGAAGCCGGGGTCCGCGGCCTCGGCGACGAGCTCGCGGAGCTCGCCCTCGAGGCCGGCCGGGACGAAGACGGCGCCGCCGCCGGAGAGGGCCCGCAGCGAGGCTGCGGGCGCCAGTCCGGCGGCGGCGCCGATGTACACGAGCGTGAGGCTCATCGCCGTGCCGCGACGCCTTGTGCGGCGGCCGGCCCTACTCGGCCGGCGAGGCCGCGGGCGACGCCGAGCCGGCCGGGCTCGGCGAGGCGGTGAGGAGCTCCGGGTCGAAGCCGGCGGCGTACACGATGCCGGCGTCGGCCATGGTCTTCTTGAGCCAGTCTTCCCAGGCCGTGGACTGCTTCTGGAACTTGAGCTGCTGCTCGATCGTAGCCTTGGCCTCTTCGAAGGTCTGCTTGGAGCCCTCGGTCTTCTTGGTGACCTCGATGACGTGGTAGCCGAACTGCGTCTTGACCGGCTGTGAGATCTCGTCGACCTCGAGATCGAAGGCGGCGTTCTCGAACGGCTTGACCATGCGGCCCTTGGGGAAGTTGCCGAGGCTGCCGCCCTGGCCCTTGGAGCCGGGGTCGGTGGAATACTTCGCGGCGACCTTCTTCCAGTTGGCGTCGCTGTTGTCCGCCTCGAGCAGCGCGCGCACCTCCTCGGCCTCGGCCTTGGTCTTGACGAGGACGTGACGGGCGTCGACCGACTCGGGGACCTCGAACTGCGACGCGTTCTTGGGATCCTCGAAGTACTTCTTGAGGTCCGCGTCGCTGAGCTTGATGTCCGCGTAGACCTTCTGCTGCACGGCCTCCTGGAGCATCTGCGCCTTGAGCTGGGCCTCGAGCTGGGCCTGCGTCACGTTCTGCTGCTTGAGCAGCTTGTCGAGCTTCTTCTGGCCGCCCACCTGCTGGACGATCTGCTTCATGCGCTCCTGGAGCTGCTTGTCGGTCACCGTGACGTCCAGCTCGGCGGCCTGCTCCTTGATGACCTCGTTCTGGATGAGGTAGTTGACGATGCTCGCCTTGAGCTGGTTGTACTGCGCCGTGCCTTCTTCGGGGAACGGCGGCGCGCCCTCCTGGGATTTGTACTGCGCCTCAGCCTGCTGCCAGATCTGATCGAACTGCTCCTGCGTGACGACACCGTCGCCGACCGCAGCGATGGCGCCGGCGGGGACCTTGGCTTCGCCGCAGCCCGCCAGCACGAGCGCCGGCACGACGAGGGCGAGCAGGGCCACACCCACGATGAGCTTCTTCATAGATTCTCTCTCCCAGGGATTGACGACCGGTCGTGAGACACACGGGCCTCGAGTATAGCATCGAGCGTAGCCTCGACCCACCGGAGAAGCGGAGGTTCCTGGCCCTCTCGATGCACCGCCAGAACGCGGTCCTTCTTGAAGAACGTCGCACGGTCGTTCGAGGTTCGTACGCGCGCTGCCCACTCGTCGTCCAGGTCGAGCCCGTCGATCTGCAGGCGGCTGCCGCGGCAGACGGCGGCGGTCGCGCCCAGCTCCGCCGCCTTGACGCGGATCGCCTGCAGCGTCAGCAGGCTCTCGACCGGGGCCGGCGGCGGACCGAACCGGTCGGCGAGCTCGGCGCGCACGTCCCCGAGCTCGCCGACCGTCCGCGCCCGGGCGATGCGCCGGTGCGCGTCGATCTTGGACGCCTCGTAGGCGATGTACTCCGGCGGCACATACGCGGTGACCGGCATGTCGACGCGCACCGGCGCCGCCAGCGCCGCCTGCTCGCCGGCGAGCTCGTTCACGGCCTCCTCGAGCATCTGCGCGTACATCTCGAAGCCGACGGCGGCGACGTGCCCGCTCTGCTCGTCGCCGAGCAGGTTGCCGGCGCCGCGGATCTCGAGGTCGGCCATGGCGATCTTGAAGCCGGCGCCGAGATCGGTGTGGTCGCTCAGCGTGGTCAGGCGCGCCGCCGCCTCACTGGTGAGGAGGTCGTCGCTCGGATAGAGGAGGTAGGCGAACGCGTGCGCGTCGCTGCGCCCGATCCGGCCGCGGATCTGGTACAGCTGCGCCAGCCCGAGCATGTCGGCGCGCTCGACGATCAGCGTGTTGGCCGTCGGGATGTCGATGCCGCTCTCGATGATCGACGTCGTCACCAGGACGTCGGCCTCGCCGGCGAGGAACGACAGCATGACCTTCTCGAGCGCGCGCTCGGCCATCTGCCCATGCGCGACCAGCACGCGCGCGCCGGGCGCGAGCGCGCGCACGTGCTCCGCCGCCTGGTCGATGGTCTCCACCCGGTTGTGCAGGTAGAACGCCTGGCCGCTCCGGGCCAGCTCCTTCTCGATGGCGACACGCACGAGATCGTCCTTGTACTCGCCGATGTAGGTGCGGATCTCGTGGCGCCCGCGCGGCGCCGTCTCGATCACGGAGATGTCGCGGATGCCGCTCAGGCTCATCTGCAGCGTGCGAGGGATGGGCGTCGCCGAGAGACTCATCACGTCCACCTGGAGCTTGAGGTTGCGCAGCAGCTCCTTCTGGCGCACGCCGAAGCGTTGCTCCTCGTCGACGATGACGAGGCCGAGCTCCCTGGGGCGCACATCCGTGCTGAGCAGCCGGTGCGTGCCGACGAGCACGTCGACCATGCCGGCGCTGAAGGCCGCGAGCGTCTTGCGCTGCTCGGCGCCCGTACGGAAGCGAGAGACCATGCCCACCTTGACCGGGAGATCCGCGAACCGCTCCTCGAGGGTCATCCAGTGCTGCTCGGCGAGGATCGTGGTGGGGACGAGCATCAACGTCTGCTTGCCCGCCTCGGCCGCCTTGAACGCGGCGCGCAGCGCGACCTCGGTCTTGCCGTAGCCGACGTCGCCGCAGATGAGGCGGTCCATGGGGTGCGGCGCCTCCATGTCGTTCTTGACCTCGTCGATGGCCTCGGCCTGGTCGTCGGTCTCCTCGTACGGGAACGCGTCCTCCAGGCGGCGCATCAGCTCGCCGTCCGGAGGAAAGCCGAATCCGGGGATCGCCTGACGGGCGGCGTACAGCTGGAGCAGCTCGCCGGCCATCTCGACCACGGCGGTGCGCGCCCGGGTCTTGACCGTCTGCCAATGCGTGCCGCCGAGCTTGTCCAGGGACGGCGTGGCGCCCGACGCGCCGATGTAGCGGCTGACCTTGCCGATCTGGTCGTGCGGCACGAACACGCGGTCGTCGCCGCGGAACTCGAGCAGCAGGTAGTCACGGGTGACGTTCGCGACGGTGCGCGTCTCGATGCCGGCGAAGCGGGCGATGCCGTGGTCCTCGTGGACCACGTGGTCGCCGGGGCGCACGTCGAAGAAGGTGGTGAGCCGCGTGCCGGCCGCGAAACGGCGCTCGCGTGGCGCCGCGCGGATGAGCGCCCGTTCGTTGACGACGGCGAGCTTGAGGCCCTCGGCGACGAAGCCCTCGCGCAGCGGCGCGGCGACGAAGTAGAGCCCGGGCCCTGCCTCACCGCCCCGGGCCAGCTGTCCCGGGGTCACCACCTCGGCGGAGATGTTGCGCAGCCTGAACGTCGCGCGCTCCGCCTCGCCCTCATGGCGGAAGACGACGAACACGCGGTACTCGTCGTTGACGAGGCGGAGCAGGTCGCGCTCGGCGCTGCCGAGGTCGCGCGCCGCGAACTGCGGTCTCGACGCGGCGAACTGGAGCGGCTGGTCGCGCTGCACGACGTCGAGGTGCAGCGCCTTGGTGAGCAGGGCGCGCGCGGCGGTCACCGGCACGTAGAGCCGCTCACGCAGGCCTGCACCCGGCACCGCCGTCGCCACCTCGGCGTCGAAGTCGCCGAGGGCGCGATACGTCTCGTCGGGGTTCAAGACCGCCCAGCCGAGACCTCCCGCCTCCGCCAGCGCGCCGAGTGTCGTGAAGCGACCGGCCAGCGCCGCGAGCGCGCGGACGGCCGCGCGGCGCTCGAGCTCCTCCGGCGACTCCTCGCGACCCTCCCGCTCCCACTCGGCGACCGCCTGGTGCAGTCCGTTGACGTAATCCGGCTGGGACGTGTCGGCCTCGAATGCGGCGTAGACCGTCGCGGAGGCGATCTCGCCGGTGGTGCGCTGCGAGTAGATGGAGAAGGTGCGCAGGCGCTCGACCTCATCGCCCCAGAACTCCACGCGGAGAGGGTCGCCGAGCGCGGGATAGACATCGATGAGGCCGCCACGGACGGCGTACTCGCCGCGGGCCCGCACCTGCTCGATGCGCTCGTAGCCGAGCGCCGCGAGACGCGCGACCGCCGCATCGAAGTCGATCTCCTCGCCGGGCGCGAGCGTCAACGGGCGTGGCTGCAACTCGAGCGGCAGGAACCGTTCGAGCAGCGCCACGGCCTCGACCACGACCACGCCGCCGGCGGCGAGAGCCGCCAGCGCCTGCTGACGCTCGCCCACGACGTGCGGCGACGGTGCGACGTCGGCGCCGTAGAGCACGCCGCGCGCCGGAAGCACCGGCACGGCCCGGTCCAGGTACACGGAGAGGTCGGCGGCCAGCCGCGTCGCGGCCTCGCCGTCGGCGGCGACCACGACACGGCCGACGTCGTCCGCGAGGGCCGCCGCCAGCACGTACGGCGCGTAGAAGCTGGGAGCGTACGCGCCCGCTCCGCGCCGCAGCCGCGGGGCGGCGGCGCCGAACGCTTCGTCGTTGCGCAGGTAGTCGAGGAACACGCCTGACCTCCTCGCGGCGGCGCCTCAGGCCGCGCCGGATGCATCCCGACCGGGGGTCGGGCACGCCGAACGCCCCGCGCGCCTGGACTTCGACATCGGACTCGAAGCCCGGACTCGACGGCGGCGGGGCTGCACCGGGATTCTACCCGAAGCGCCGCACGGGAGACCGACGGACGACGCGACGGGCGCCTCTCGAGCGAGTTTCCCGCCGTCGCGTCGCAACGTAGTATGGAGGCCACGATGGGAGGCATCGACACCGAACACGCACCCCAGGCGCGGGCCGGCGTCCGGAGTACGCTCCGCCGGCCCGCGCTCCTCTCCCTCGTGCTCGCCGTCGTGGTCACCCTCCTCGCCGCGGGCGCTCTCGTGCATCCGGCTCCCGCGGCGGCCGGAGTCGGCGACGCCATCGCCGGTGCGCTGCAGTCTCGTGGTCTCGCCGGCTCGGGCACGGGCGTGTATGTGTGGGACCTCGACGCCGCCCGGCTCGTGTACGAGCGCAACGCCTCCACCGGACTCGTCCCCGCCTCCAACATGAAGCTGGTGACGAGCGCCGCGGCGATGATGCACTGGAGCACGGTGCACCGGTTCACGACCGAGCTGTATGCGCCGGACGTCCCCGTCGCCGGCGGGGTCGTCTACGGCGACATCTATCTGCGGGGCCTCGGCGATCCAAGCCTCTCGACGCGCGCGTATCAGCGCAGCGAGCTCCACCTCACCACGGCCTCCTTCGAGGCCCTGGCCAGGAACCTCAGGCGCGAAGGGGTCAGAGAGGTCAGAGGCAGAGTGCTGGGAGATGCCTCCTGGTTCGACGGGCTGAAGTCCGTGCCCACCTGGAAGCCCGGACTGAAGCTCGAGTGCGGCCCGCTCTCGGCCCTCTCGGGCAACGAGGGACTGCGGAACGGCAACCGCGTGAGCGCACCGGCCACCAGGGCGGCGGGGCTGCTGACCCAGGCGCTGAGACACGCCGGCGTCAAGGTCAGGGGCAGGCCGGGAAGCGGCCGGGTCCTCAGCACCACCCGCCTCGTGAAGCGCCTGCACTCGGCGCGGCTGCCAGGCATCATGAAGCGCATGAACAAGGAGAGCGACAACTTCTTCGCCGAGATGCTGCTCAAAGGGCTCGGCAAGGACTTCTACGACGACGGGAGCACCGCGGCCGGCACGGAGGCGAGCAGGGCAGCGCTCCGGGCCTGCGGCGTCGAGGATGGGACGTACGTGGTCCAGGACGGCTCCGGGCTGAGCTACGGCAATCGCATGACGGCCAAGGGCATCGTGCAGCTGCTCGGGGCCATGCGCCAGCGCGACGACTTCGACGCCTACTTCGACTCGCTGGCGATCGCCGGCAAGGACGGGTCGCTGGAGGACCGCATGCGGGGCACGGCCGCGGCCGGCAACGCCCACGCCAAGACGGGGACGCTCAACATCGCCGTCTGCCTCTCCGGCTACGTGGAGAGCGCCAACGACCACCTGATCGCGTTCTCGATGCTCATGAACGGCTCGTCCGTGGACTGGACGCGCGCCACGAAAGCGCAGGACGCCGTCGTCGCGGCCCTCGCCAGGGCGTCACTGCCGGGCGAGCCGGTGCTGGCGGTCACGCCGGTCCTGCGCCAGCACGCCGTGTCAGCCTTCGAGACGGTTCACGGCGTTGGCGGCGGCCTCCAGGCCGCCGTCGAGCCATAGCTCGACGGCGTCCGCCGCGGCCGCCACCAGAGCCGTCCACCTCCGCCCGGCTCTCGCGGAACGGGCTGAGCACGTACTCCGCGACGACGTCCGGATCCGTGCTCGGAGGCCTGTCCACGCCCACCCGCAGGCGAGCGTAGCCGGGACCGACGAGCCCGGTGATGCTCTTGAGCCCGTTATGGCCGCCGCTGCCGCCGCCCTCCATCAGCCGCAGGCGGCCGAAGGGCAGGTCGATGTGGTCGTGCACGACGAGGACGTCCTCCACCCGCAGCTTGACGGCGCGGATCGCCGCGGCGACGCTGCGGCCGGAGTCGTTCATGTACGTCGTCGGCTGCAGGAGCAGGACGGTGCGGCCGCGGATCGCGCCCTCGGCGCAGCGGCCGTCGAACCCCCGCTGCGCGCGGGCGATGCCGTGCCGGCGCGAGAGCTCCTCGACGACGCGGTAGCCGACGTTGTGCGGCGTGCCCTCGTACGTCGGCCCGGGGTTACCCAGGCCGACGACGAGGCGCTCGACGCTCGGTGAAGGGCGGAACGGCGCCACGACGCCTCGCGGTCAGACGGCCCGCCGGAGGGCGATCAGCCCTCGGCCTCTTCCTTCTCGCCCTTGCCCACGATCTCCGGCTCGGCAGCGGCTTCGGCCTCGACGGCCTCCTCGCCCTCGACGCCTTCCTCGGCCTCGACCTTACGCGGCGGCAGCACCGAGCAGAGGACCTCGTCCGGGTCGTTGAGGACCTCGATGCCCTCCGGCACGACGAGATCCGCGACCTTGGCGGTCTCGTTCATGTCGAGGCCGCTGATGTCGAGCGTGAGGTGCTCGGGGATCGCGGTGACGAGGCCCTTGATCGTGACCTCTCGCGTGGACTCGTCCAGCATGCCGCCGGCCTTGACGCCCTTGGCCTCGCCGTCGAAGCTCACGGCCACCGTGGTCTCGATGGTCTCGTCCAGGCGGATCTCCTGGAGGTCGATGTGCGTGACGACGCTCTTGACGCGATCGAGCTCCATCTCCTTGACGATGGCGTTGTGAGCCTTCTTGTGGCCTTCCATCGTGACGGCGAGGACCGCGTGCGTGCCGGCGTCGGTTGAGAGCGCGCCGCGCAACGCGTGCGGGTCCACGGCGAACAGCGTGGCCTCCTTGCCGTGCCCATACAGCACGCCGGGGATGAGGCCTGCCTTGCGCAGGCGCCGGGCGGCGCGGCTGCCGGTGACATCGCGCGGCTGCACGACGATGCTGACTTTGTCCATTGGTCGTCTCCTGCTAGAAGAGCTGATTCTCGCCGGCGAACAGCTCGCTCACCGACTCGTCCTCGAACACGTTCTTGATGGTGCGGGCCAGGATGTCGGCCACCGTGAGCACCTTGATCTTGGTGTCGTCCGGCCCGAGCTCCACATGCACGGTGTCGGTGACGACGACTTCCTTGACCGGCGACTGCCGGATGCGCTCGAACGCCGGCCCGCTGAAGATGCCGTGCGTCGCGGTCACGTAGACCTCTTTGGCGCCGTTCTCGTACAGCGTCTCGATGGCGCTGGTGATCGAGCCGGCGGTATCGATGATGTCGTCGACGATGATGGCGATCTTGTCCTGGACGTCGCCGATGAAGTGCATCGTCTCGGCGCGGTTGTGCTCGGGGCGCATCTTGGTGAGCACCGCGAGCTCGGCGTCGGGCATGCGGCCGATGAAGCGCTTGGCGAGCTTGACCCCGCCGGCGTCGGCCGAGACCGCGACGATGGGCGTGCCGCCGAAGTCCTTGTAGCGGAAGTAGTCGGCGAGCATAGGCACGGCGGTCATATGGTCGACCGGGATCTCGAAGAAGCCCTGGATCTGCCCCTGGTGCAGGTCCATCGAGAGGACGCGGTCGACCTGCGACGCCTCGAGCAGAGTGGCGACCAGCCGCGCCGTGATGGGCTCGCGCGCGGCGCTCTTCTTGTCCTGGCGCGAGTATGGGTAGTACGGCATGACCGCGGTGATGCGCCGCGCGGAAGCGAGCTGCGCGGCCTGGATCATGATGAGGAGCTCCATGAGCTCGTCGTTGATGTTGTCCGACGGCGACTGCACGATGAAGGCGTCGGCGCCGCGGATGCTCTCGTCGTAGCGGGCGTAGATCTCGCCGTTGGCGAAGGTCTTGAGCAACACGCCACCGGGGTTGATGCCCATCTTCTCGGCGATCTTCACGCCGAGCTCCGGGTTGCTGCGCCCCGAGAAGATCATGAGCCGCTTGCGCGGCGAGGTCACGCAGCAGGAGCTGTCCGCCACCGTTCGCCTCTCTTCCGTGTTGCCCGCCGACCGAACCACGATTGTACCAAAGGGCGGCGGCATGCGGCCCGCTGGGACCGACGCTGTGAGCGGTGCTCCTGCGGCGCCCCACTCGTTGACTCAGCCAGGCCCGTCAATCCTGCTGCTCGCGCCTCCGCCGCGCCATACGGCGCTCGGCGTAGCCCTCGACGTTCTTCTGCTGGTCACGGGCGACGCCGAGGGCGCCGGCCGGGATGTCGCGGGTGATGACCGAGCCTGCCGCCGTGAAGGCGTCGTCGCCGATCGTCACGGGCGCCACGATGGTCGTGTCGCTGCCGGTGCGCACGCGGTCACCGATCGTCGTCGCGTGCTTCTCGAACCCGTCGTAGTTGGCGGTGATGTTGCCGGCGGCGATGTTGCTGTCGCGGCCGACGATGGCGTCGCCGACGTAGCTGAGGTGCGGCACCTTGCTGCCCTCGCCGATGCGGCTGTTCTTGATCTCGACGAACGTGCCGGCCTTGGCGCCTTCGGCCAGCACGGTGTTGGGGCGGATGTAGGCGAAGGGGCCGACGCTGCAGCCGGAGCCGATGACGCACTCGTGGAGGTGCGAGCTGATGACCCGGGCGCGGTCGCCGACGAAGGCGTCGCGCAGGAAGCTGCCGGGGCCGACCTCGCTGGCCGCTCCGACGGTGGTGCGGCCGAGCAGGTGTGTGTCGGCGCGGATCAGCGTGTCGCGCCCGACCTCGACGCCCCAGTCGACGTAGGTCGTGCCGGGGTCCTCGACCGTCACCCCGGCGAGCATCAGCCGCTCGAGCAGGCGGCGGCGCATGGCCGCGTTGACGACGGCGAGCTCGACGCGCGAGTTGACGCCCATGCACATCTCCTCGTCGTCGCTCTCGAGGCCGACCACGGTGCGGCCCTCGTCGAGGAGCAGGTGGACGACGTCGGTGAGGTACAGCTCACCCTGCGCGTTGTCGCTGTCGAGGCGCTCGAGGGCGGGGCGCAAGGCGTCGCTGCGGAACACGTACAGGCCGACGTTGATCTCGTCGATCTGCGCCTCGTCGCCGGTGGCGTCCCTGTGCTCGACGATGCGCACCACCGCTCCCGCATCGTCGCGGACGATACGGCCGTAGTGAGCCGGATCGTCGAGGATCACGGTGGTGAGCGTCGCGGCGGCGGCGGCGCCCCGGTGCCGCTGGTGGAGGGCGGCGACGAAGTCCCCGTCGACCAGCGGCACGTCGCCGTAGAGCACCATCACGTCTCCCTCGAAGTCGTACAGCGGCTCGAGGCCGGCGCGCACGGCATCGCCGGTCCCGCGCCGTTCCTGCTGCACGGCGCGCTCGCAGCCCACGGGCAGGATGGCGGCGATCGCCTGCTGCTCGGGCCCGGTGACGACGACGATACGCTCGGGAGACACGCTCAGCGCGGCGTCGATGACGAAGGAGAGCATTGGCCGGCCGCACACCTCGTGCAGCACCTTGGGGACGTCGGACTTCATGCGGGTGCCGAGACCGGCCGCCAGGATGATGACGGCGAGCGGCGGGCGCTTCGTGTCTGCTGTGCTCATCTGGCTCACCTTGCGGGGATCGTGCCGGCGCCGTCAGGGCACGCCGGCTCTGCATGTCGTGTCACTGGCTGGGGCGGGAGGATTCGAACCTCCGGATGCCGGGACCAAAACCCGGTGCCTTACCACTTGGCTACGCCCCAGCGCATGTCGGCCGGGGGCGCCGCGAGGCGGCCAGCCGCCCGCCGCGAAGCGGCAGGGTATCGTATCACGAGGCAGCGGGAGGGCGCCTGCCCGCGCCGGAGGCGCGCCGGGGCGCGGCCGGCTGCAGGTCGGTCGCGTACCAGGCGCGGGCAGGGGCGACCGCCTGCCGCGCCGCCAGAGCCGCCGCCTCCCCGGCGAAGACGCCGAAGACGGCGGCGCCGCTGCCCGTCATCGCCGCCGCGAGAGCTCCCGAGGCGCGCAGGCGCTCGAGCAGCTCGCCGACCTTCTGTTTGCGCGCCACGACGCTCGGCTCGAGGTCGTTGGCCACCAGGGCCGCCACGTTCCTCGCGGTCTCGGCGGCCTGAGCCTTGCTCGCCAGCAGCCGCGCCCGCGGCGCGAAGTCCTTCAGCGTCACCTCGGCGTCCTCGTCGCGCCAGCGGTACACGGCGGCGGTGCTCAGCCCGATGTCCGGGATGGCCACGACGAGGTGCAGGGCCGGGAGCGCCACATCCTTGAGCACCTGGCCGCGGCCCATGGCAAGCTGCGGGCCGGGCCAGAGGAAGAACGGGACGTCGCTGCCGACGGCGGCGGCGACGTCGTAGAGCACCCTGGTCGAGAGGTCGAGGGAGAACAGCCGCTCGACCGCCAGCAGAGCGGCCGCCGCATCAGAGCTGCCGCCGCCGAGACCGCCTCCGGGGGGCACGCGCTTCTCGATGGTCACGCGGACCTCGAACGAGCGGCCCAGCCGCTCGCCGAGCTCGCGGATGGCCTTGGCGGCGAGGTTGTCGGCGCCGGGGGCCACGTCGCAGACGACGTCCAGCCCGGCGCCCGGCGTGCGCTCGACGACCACCCGGTCGGAGAGCGTGATCGGCACCATCAGCGAGGCGATCTCGTGGAAGCCGTCCGGGCGCACAGGGCCCACGAGCAACGAGAGATTCAGCTTCGCCGGCGCGGCGATCTCGACGCGGTCCTCGCTGTGCGCGCCCCCTGTGCTCATCGCGACCTCCTCACGCCGCCGGTCCCTCGGCCGCCACCCGGCCGAGCTCGGCGGCGAACGTCCGCCACTGCGGCGGCGCGAGCTCCTCCGGCCGCGCTGCCTCACTCAGTCCGAGCGCGCGCAGCGCCGCGCGCAGGTGCTCCCGGCCGAGCGTCGCGCCGGCGTGGGCGGCGCCTCCGAGCGAGTTCACGAGCGTCTTGCGGCGCTGCCCGAAGGCGAGTCGCACCAGGTGCGAGACGGCCGTGTACTCCTCGGAGCCGGGAGCACCTTCGTCGTCCCGGCGCACGAAGCTGATGAAGCTGGACTCCACGCGCGGCTGCGGCCGGAACGCGGAGGCGGGCACCGGCCGCGACTTCTCCAGGCGGCAGGCGAGCTGCGTGAGCACGGAGACCGACGAGTAAGCCTTGGTCGACGGCGTCGCGAACAGCCGCTCGCCGAGCTCCTTCTGCACCATCACCGACCAGCGCCGCACCGCAGGCAGCCCGGCGATGGTGGTCATGATCAGCGGGATGGCGATGTTGTAGGCCAGGTTGGCGACCACCGCGGTCGGCGGCGGGTCGAGCGCGCCGAGGTCGGCCTTGAGCGCGTCGCCGGCGTGGAGCACGAGGCGCGGGTCGGCCGCGGAGAGCTCCTGGAGCCGCGGCAGCCAGCGACAGTCGATCTCGAAGGCGTGCACCAGCTGCGCCTGCTCGAGCACCGGCCGCGTGAGCAGCCCGCCGGCGGCCCCGACCTCGAGGACGACGTCGTCAGGGCGCACCGCGGCTTGGTCGACGATCGCGTGAAGGATGTTCCTGTCGACCAGGTGGTTCTGGCCGTAGCGGCGCATCGCGTGCGGCCGCGGGGGTCGGCCGTGGTCGCTCGCGGCCGGTCCGCCCCCCGAGGCGCCCACGTCAGCTCGCCTCCCCGAGCCCGAACACGCGGCGAGCGTTGCGCGTCGTGAGCTCGGCCAGCTCGGGGACCGTGACGCCGCGCTCCTCGGCGAGCAGCGCGGCCGTGTGCGTCACCCAGGCCGGGACGTTGCTGTTGCCGCGATTGGGGACCGGAGTGAGGAACGGCGCGTCCGTCTCCACGAGCAGGCGGTCGTCGCGCACGCGATTCGCCGCGTCGCGCAGATCGGCCGCGTTCTTGTAGGTGACGTTGCCGGCGAAGCTGGCGTAGTAGCCGCGCTCGTTGCACTCGTCCACGTACCGCGGCAGCGAGTAGCAGTGCATGATCACGGTGAGGTCGCCGGCCTCGGCGGCCAGTTGCGACATGGCCTCGTCGCCTGCCTCGCGGACGTGGACGACCAGCGGCAGCCGCGCGCGCCGCGCCAGCTCGATCTGCGCACTGAAGGCGCGGCGTTGCGCGTCCCGAGGCGAGAGGTCGCGAAAGAAGTCCAGGCCCACCTCGCCGACGGCGACGACGCGCGGCCGTCCCACCAGCTCCTCGAGCTCTCCGAGGTACGCGTCGTCCAGCAGGTGCGCCTCGTGCGGGTGCAGGCCCACGGTGGCGTACACGCCCGGGTCGGCGCCGGCCAGCTCGATCGCCTGCCGCGAGCTCGGCAGATCGATCCCGATCGTGACGATCTGCTCGACCCCGACCGCGCGAGCCTCGGCGACGGCGCGCCGAGGGTCGCCGATCATCTCCAGGTGGCAGTGGGAGTCGACGAGGCTCACGGACGGGGCGGGCGGCGGCGCGGCGGGCGGCGGCACGAGGACCGCCTCAGCCGGCGCTCTCGAGCCGCGGGAACAGCGGTGCGCCGGCGACGACCGCGGCGGGTGCGAGCGCCGCCCACGTCGCCGTCTCCAGCAGAAGGTCGGCGTCGCCGTGAGCCTGACCGAGGCGGCGCAGGATCTCGACGGCGGTGTCGGGGATCACCGGGTACGCCGCCAGGGCCACAAGGCGCATCCCCGCGGAGAGCCCGTTGAGGACCGCGTCGAGCCGGCCTGCCTGCCCGTCGTCCTTGGCGAGCTTCCACGGCGCTTCCTCTTCGACCAGCTTGTTGAGGCGCCGCACGAACTCCCAGATCGTGTCGAGTGCGGCGGTCACGTTCAGGGCGGCGTACTGCTCCGCCGCGCGACCGACCATCGCTTCGCCCCCCGCAGCCACTGCCGCCAAAGCCTCACCCTCAGGTCCAGCCTGAGGGATGACGCCGTCGCGGTACTTGCCGATCATGCTGACCGTGCGGCTGACGAGGTTGCCCAGCTCATTGGCCAGTTCGTTGTTGTAGCGCGCCCGCAGACCTTCCAGGCTCACGTCCCCGTCCTGCCCCAGCGTGACCTCGCGCATGAGGTAGTAGCGCAGGGGTTCGGCTCCGACATCCTCGATGACCGCGAAGGGGTCGAGCACGTTGCCGCGCGTCTTGCTCATCTTCTCGCCCCCGACCAGCAGGTAGCCGTGGATGAGCTCGCCGGCGGGCAGGTCGTAGCCGGCGCTCATGAGCAGAGCCGGCCAGATCACGGCGTGGAACTTGAGGATGTCCTTGGCCAGGAAGTGGAACGCCGGCCAGTAGCGCGCCGTGAGGTCCTCCCCGGGGCGCGCGTACGTGAGCGCGGACAGGTAGTTGATGAGCGCGTCGACCCAGACGTAGATGACCTGCTCCTCGTCCCACGGGACGGGGATGCCCCAGGTGATGCTGGAACGGCTGATGCTGATGTCCTCGAGACCCTGTTCGATGAAGGACAGAGCCTCGTTGAAGCGCGACTTCGGCTTGACGAAGCCGGGATCGGCGCGGAAGAACTCGGCGAGCCGGTCCTGGTACCGGCTGAGGAGGAAGTAGTAGTTCTCCTCCTCGAGCCACACGGGCTTCACGCCGTGGTCCGGGCACAGCCCCTCCGGCGTGAGGTCGCGCTCGTACCAGAACCCCTCGCAGGCGGTGCAGTAGAGGCCTCCGTAGGCGCGCTTCTCGATGTCGCCGGCGGCCCGCAGCTTCTCGACGAACCCCTGCACGAAGGCCTCGTGCTCGGCGTCGGTGGTGCGGATGAAGAAGTCGTTGCTCGCGCCGACCGCCGCGGCCAGCTCGCGGTAGCGCGGCGCCATCTGGTCCACGTGCTGCTGCGGCGTGAGCCCTCGCTCATCGGCGGCCTGGGCGATCTTGGTGCCGTGCTCGTCCACGCCGGTGAGGAAGAAGACGTCCTCGCCGCGCTGCCGGTGGAACCGCGCCAGCACGTCGGCGGCGATGGTCGTGTAGGCGTGCCCGTGGTGGGGCTCGCTGTTCACGTAGTAGATGGGTGTCGTGATGTAGAAGCTCACGGAAGCTAGTCTAGCTGCTCCGGCGGCCGGCGGCAGCCGCCGCCGGGGTCAGCGTCTGCCCGAGGCCTTCGCCGCGGCGCCGTAGGACCCGATGCGCTCTCCCAGCGACCAGTACTCGCCCTCGACGTAGGCGATCGGGCTCAGCGCGCGCGTCTGCACGCGGCCGTGGGGATCGAGCACGTCCTCGTCGTACTGCACGGCGACGATCTCGGCGATGTACAGGTCATGAGCGCCGAGCGCGAGCTGGTGGCGCACCACGCACTCGATGTTGACCGGGCACTCCTCGATGAGGGGCGCGGCGACGGTGCTCGCTGGCCGCGCCGTGAGTCCGAGCTCCCCGAACTTGTCATGCTCGACGCCCGACCAGACACCGGCGAGGTCGACCTGCTCGAGCTGCTCGGCGCGCGGCACGTTGACGACGAACTCGCGCGCCGCGTTCACGAGCCCGTGCGAGTGCCGTGACGGGCGGATGGCCACGCTCACCATCGGCGGGTCGGAGCACACGGTGCCCACCCACGCCAGGGTGATGATGTTGGGCTTCTCCTTGCCCTGGCCGGCGACGCTCAGCAGCACGACCGGCGTCGGCAGCAACGCAGCCGACGGTTTCCGCGCGATCTTCATGACAGCCTCCCTTGGGGTCCGCCCGGTATCGTACCGCACGCGCGAAATCGCAATCACTCTGGTATGGATCGCACGACATTCGTACAATGGCGGGGCCGAACGACCACCGAAGCGACTCATCGGGCGGGGCGCCGGAGGTGCACCGCCGATGAGGCCCAGACTCGTGGAGCGGGGCGCCGGAGGTGCACTGCTCAAAGGAGCCCCATGCGCAGACAGTCACTGGACAAGACCGACATCGCCATCATCGGTCACCTGCAGGTCGACGGCCGGCGTGCGTTCACGGCCATCGCCAAGGACCTCGGCATCTCGGAGGCGAGCGTCCGCCAGCGCGTGGCGCGCCTGCTGCGTACCAACGTGATCCAGATCGTCGCCGTCAGCAGCCCTCTGGACCTCGGTCTCATGTGGGCGCAGATCCACCTGCGCGTGAGGGGCGACCGCATCGAGGCGGTCGCCCAGGCGGTCGCCGAGCTCCCCCAGGTGGACTACGTGAGCATCTGTGCAGGCGCCTTCGACATCATCGTCGGCGTGGTGGCCCACGACCGCGACGAGCTTCTCGACGTACTCGTCAACCACATCCGCACGATTCCCGGCATCGAGCAGGCCGACTTCGTGCTCAACCTCAAGATCCTCAAGGACAACTACGAATGGTCACCGGGCGAGGGCCCGGCGACGGCCTAGGGGAGGCGAGAGCGATGGGCGATCAGACGCGCCCCAACGTGCACACTCCTCCGCCCGGACCGAGGAGCGAGGCGCTCCTCGAGCGGGCGGACGACATCCTTCTCGGCGTGTCGCTCATCGGAGGATGGCCGCCGAACCACTTCGTCAGCAGGTACCGTGACGGCTGGTTCATCGAGGACGTCGACGGCAACCGCTACCTCGACTGGATCAACGGCTGGGCCAGCGCGCCGCTCGGGGGCAATCACCCGGAGCTGGTCGAGGCCGCGCACCAGGGCCTCAAGGACTACGGCACCGAGTGCCTCTCGGCCCTGCGCGTCGAGCACCAGTGGCTGCTCGCCGAGAAGCTGCACGAGATCGCGCCGCCGCCGCTGACCAAGGTGGTCTACGACACCACCGGCAGCGAGGTCGTCGAGAACGCCGTGCGCATCATGCGCGAGGCCGCCGGCCCCGGCCGCCCCTTCGTCATCACCTTCCTCGGCAGCTTCCACGGCGGCAACTACGGCACCGGCGCCATGGGCCCGCACAACGCCCACTACAACCACGCCATCGAGCCCTTCATGAGCGGCTGGATCAACGTCCCCTTCCCCACCTGCTATCGCTGCCCGTACCACCTCGAGCATCCGGCGTGTCGGCTGGCCTGCCTCGACTACATCGAGGAGATGATCCTCAAGTACAAGGCGACGCCCGACAGCATCGCCGGCGTCAACGTGGAGTTCATCCAGGGCGAGAACGGCGTGCAGATCCCGCCGCCGGAGTGGCCCAAGGCGCTCGCCGACCTCTGCAAGAAGCACGACTGGATCCTGTACAACGACGAGGTCCAGGAGGGGGTCGGCCGCACCGGCAAGTGGTTCGCCATCGAGCACTGGGACGGCGTGGAGGCCGAGCTGCTCAGCCTGGGCAAGGGTCTCAGCGGGGGGCTCATGCCGCTGGCCTGTACGCTCGGCAGCGACCGCATGAGCGAGCCCGCCGGCGAGCTCTATACGGGCGGGACGTTCGCGGGCAATCCCGCCGCCTGCCTGATGGCCGCCAAGCTGCTCGAGATCATCGAACGCGACGGGGTCCTCGCCAACGTGGCCGAGCTCGAGAAGGTCGCCAAGGCCAAGTTCGGCGCCATGAAGGACAAGTATGAGATCGTCGGCGACGTGCGCGTGATCGGCGCCTACATGTGCGTCGAGTTCGTCGAGGACAAGGACAGCAAGACGCCGGCGCACGACCTCACGCGCGAGATCGTCTACGCCATGGAGCGCAGGGGTGTCGTGCCCATCTACGAGCCGGCGTTCAACTACTTCCGTCCCACGCCGGCGCTCAACCAGCCGCCGGAGCTGTTCGCGCTCGGCTGCGACCTCGTGGAAGAATGTGTCGCCGAGGTGAGCAAGGCGCACGCCAAGGGCATCAGGTAGAGCGCCCGCGACCGGGCGGCGATCGAGCCAGGGAGACGAGCCGATGACCTACGACGCACTGCCGTTCAGCGGCATCGCGACCTTCTTCAAGGCGCCGTTGGTGGCGGCGCCGACGACGGCCGACGCCGACGTGGCCGTCGTCGGCATCGGCTGGGACGAAGGAACGACGAGCCGCTCCGGGGCGCGGATGGGGCCTCGCGCTCTGCGCGAGGCCTCCACGCTCTACGCCTTCCAGCGCGAGACCGAGCCCTTCTGGGACGGCGAGGCCGGCGTGGAACTGCTCGGCGGCGTGCGCTGGGCGGACTGCGGCGACGTGGCGCTCGGCCCCATGTGGTCGCCCGAGCGCTACCACAACGCGGTGATCGACAAGCTGCAGCCCCTCATGAGCTCCGGCGTCTTCCCCGTCACGCTCGGCGGCGACCACTCCATCGGCTACCCGGTGCTCAAGGCCCTCATCCAGTCCCGCGGCGGCAGGCCGGTGCATCTGGTCCAGTTCGACACACACATGGACTACTGGGACGAGGAGGGCGGCCAGCGCTGGTCGCACGCCAGTCCCATCATCCGCAGCCACGAAGCCGGCTTCCTCGCGGGCCTCACCCAGTACGGCATCCGCAGCCTGCACACTCCCGGGGACAACATCGCCCTGGCGAAGAGCCGGGGCGCGCGTATCTTCTGGTGCCAGCAGGCCAAGGACATGCGCGCCGACGACCTCGTCGAACACCTGCCGGTGGGCGGCGACGTCTACATCACCTTCGACATCGACGCCCTCGACCCGGCGATCGCCCCCGGCACCGGCACGCCGGAACCCGGGGGCTTCACCTACTACGAGGCCAAGGACATCCTGCTCGCCGTGTGCGCCCGCTGCAACGTGATCGGCATGGACCTGGTCGAGGTCGCGCCCCAGTACGACGGCCCCGGACAGCTGACGGCGCTTCACGGCGCCCGCCTGATCCTCGACACGGTGGGCGCCGTCTTCCGCCGGCGCGCCGCCCTGAAGTGACCACCGGCGACGAGATGACGGACGACAAGCGCCCGGAGCCACCGCTGGTGGCCATGGGGATCGTCGCCGGCACCGCGGTGGGAGCCGTCGCAGGCCTCATCCTCGGGCCGTTCCTGCTGAGCGCCGGCATCGGTTGTGCGGCGGGCGTCCTCATCGGCGCCGCCGCCAGCGCTCTTCGCGGGCGGCACTAGCTCGGGCGGACTCGGGCGGCCGTGCGCGCGGCCGATCCAGCACGCCCCGCTCCTCGCGGCAGCAGTGAAGCCGCCGGCGCGCGAGAGCCGGCCGGCCGCAGGCTCATGCCGGCAGCAGCGCGGTGAAGACCGAGCCCTCGCCCTCGACGCTGGTCGCCTCGAGCCGGCCGCCTGCGCGCTCCACGAGGCGCTTGACGATGGAGAGCCCCAGGCCGTTGCCCTCGAGCTCGCGCGTCTCGTCGCGCTTCTCCCGGAAGAACTCGTCCCAGAGACGCGCGAGGTTCTCCTCGCGGATGCCGATACCGGTGTCGGCCACGTCGAGACGGAGCCAGCCGTCCGCCACCGCGCCACGGATCGTCACCGCGCCGCCGTCGCGGTTGTACTTCACCGCGTTGCCGACGAGGTTGCTGAGCACGAGCCGCAGATCGTCGGGGCGGATGAGCGCGGGCGGCAGGTCGGCGGCCAGGTCGGTGGTCACCGTCACGCCGCGCTGGGTCCCGCGCTCGCGGGCGAGCTCCACGACCTCCTCGAGGACGGGAGCGACCGGGACGAGCTCGGGATCCTCGCCGTCCGTGGCCTGCTCGCTGCGCGCCAGCGTGAGCAGGTCGCGGATCAGCTCCACCAGGTTGTCGATGCGGTAGTCGGCGCGGGCGATCATCGGAAGGTAGGGATCGAGCTCGTCTCCGAGGCTCTTGTCGATGACCACCTCGAGCAGCCCTTTGATGGAGCCAAGCGGGCTCTTGAGCTCGTGCACCATCGTGCGGATGAACCTCTGCTTCTCCATCGCGAGGCGTCGCACCTCGCTGATGTCGCTCAGCGTGAGGATGCGCCCGCGCGCCTCGCCGTCGGCGTCACGGAAGGTGACGATGCTCGCCATCCAGGTCTGCTCACCGATCTCGAGCTGGCGGACGGTGCGGTCCTTTGCCGGCGCCCCCAGCTGCTCCCCGAGCGGCGCCAGGGCGCCGGCGCCGAGGACATCCCGCGCCGGCCGCATGAGCACGTCGTCGTCGTCTTGCTCGAGCAGCTCCAGCATCGGCGGGTTGGCGAGCACGATGTCGCCGTCCCGGTTGACCACGAGCACTGCGTCTCGCAGCGAGCTCACCAGCGAGTGCGTCTGGGTCCTCTCCTCCGCCAGGGCGAGCAGGCTCGCCTCGTGCTCGGCGCGGAGTCGCTCCGCCTCCGTGCGCGCCAGCTTGTGGCGCAGCAGCGTGGCGACGACGCCCTCGAGATCGTCGGGGCTGAACGGCTTGGGCAGGAAGAAGTCCACCCCCTGCCGCGTCGCCGCGATGGCCGTATCGATGTTGGCGTAGGCGGTGATCATGCAGACCATGGCGTCGCAGCCGCGCTGCTTCATGGTCTGGAGCAGGCTGAGACCGTCGGTGTCGGGCAGCCGGTAGTCGAGCAGGGCGACGTCGTAGTCGCGCTCGTCCAGCGCCTCGAGCGCACTCGCGCCGTCCCCGGCCTCGCCGACCTCGTAACCGTCCATCTCGAGGATCGTGCGGATGCCGCTGCGCACGCCGTACTCGTCGTCGACGATGAGGATGCGGCCCTCGCTCATGCGACCGCCAGCTCCTCGACGACGTCGAGCACCTGCTTGCCGGTCACCGGCTTGTCGAGGAACCGGGCGAGCCGGCTCCACTCGCGCAGCCCGCCGGCCTCGCCGTCGAACCGCGTGCCGGTCTCGGCCGCGACACCGCTGAGCATCACGAGCGGGATGTGGCTCAGCCGCTCGTCCTTGCCGATCCGGTAGCCGAGCCGGAAGCCGTCGTCCACGTGCTCCATCATCAGGTCGAGAAAGACGATCGCGGGGGTCTCGTGCTCGAGCGTGGCCATCGCCGCGTCGGGAGACTCGGCCGTGAGCACGCGATACCCGCGCGCCTCGAGGTAGACCTTCTTGCTCTCCAGGAAGTCCCTGTCGTCGTCGACGAAGAGGACGGTGATGGGGGTGGTCATGATGTCACGCTCCCTGCGAGCCGCCGGCGCTCAGCGCCTTTGGCCCGCCGTCGTAGGTGTCGTCGATCAGCGCGGTCTGCCCCCCCTGCGTGCGGGGCAGCTCCACATGGAAGGTGGTGCCGCGGCCGGACTCGGTGTCGAACCAGATCGTGCCGTTGTGCATCTTGACGATGCCGTAGCTGATCGGCAGGCCCAGGCCGGTGCCCTTGCCGATGCTCTTGGTGGTGAAGAACGGCTGGAAGACCTTGTCGCGCGCGCTCTGCGGGATGCCCGCGCCCTCGTCGCTGACGGCCAGGTGGACGCGGCCGGTCTCCGGGACCTCGTGCGCGCGCACGCGAACGGCGCCGTCCCGGCCCTCCATCGCCTCGACCCCGTTCTTGACCAGATTCACGAGCACCTGGGTCATCTGGTCGCGGTCGAGGTCGGCACGCAGGCCGGGGGCCACGTCCACGACGAGCTCCACGGTGTGACCGTTGGGCTCCACCGTCGCGGCGGCGGAGTCGACCGCCTGCTGGACGACCTCGCGCACGTCGACGCTCTGCACGTGCACGCGGCTCTGGCGGGCGAAGTCGAGCAGGTTGCCGACGATCTTCTTGCAGCGCTCGCTCTCCTCGGCCACCAGCTTGAGGTCGTGGTCGAGGTCGTCGCGGCCCGCCAGCTTCTTCCCCAGGATGTGCGTGTACAGGAGGATCGTGCTCAGCGGGTTGTTGAGCTCGTGCGCGACCCCGGCGGCCATCTGGCCCATGCTGGCGAGCTTCTCCGTGTTGATGATGTGACGATGGACATCACGCATCTCGCTCCACGGGACGTTGAGTTCGGCGCAGACGCGCTCGGCCTGGTCGATCATGAACGGCAGGCACATGGCGTCCTCGGCCATGCCGCAGTGGACCGCGACCGCCTTGGCGCGGCAGGTCGGGTACCCGCAGGCGCCGCAGTTGAGCTCGTCCTCAGGGTAGAACTTGTTGGTGCGCGCGAGGATCTCGCGGATCTCGTCCTCGGTGGGCTCCGGCAGTCGCTGGTCGTCGGGGATGTAGTCGCGGCCCAGCGGCAGGCCGGCGAGCCGGTCCTCGTCGCCGTCGGCGCGGCCGGCGGCCTCGGCCTCGCGGCGCCGGCTTCCCGCGACGTAGTCTCCGACGCGGCGCTTGCGCAGGAGGCCGGGCTCGGACGACGTGATGCCCGGCCCGCAGTAGCACCCGCGGCACATGAGCGCCTCCACGAGCAGCGTCTGGCCGGTGTCCGCGTCGGCCAGGCTGTCCAGGACCTCCACCGTCTCGTCGTGGCCGCTCACGACCAGGACGTCGGGGTCGAGGATGCCGCGGTCCAGGCCCGCGCTCTCCAGCAGGCCGCCGGGCAGCGGGAACACACGCGCCCGTCCGGCGGCCGGCGCGTCCCACTCCGCCTCCGGAGCCGTCGCCGGGTCGACGCCCTTCGCCGCCAGGAGGCGGTGCGCCTCCTGCAGCGTCAGCACCTCGTCGATCACGTCCGGCAGCTGCGGATCGCGGGCCTCCGCCTTCTTGGCGACGCAGGGACCCACGAAGACGCAGCGCACGTCGCCGCCGTACAGCTGCTTCACGGCCAGGGCGGTGGCGATCATCGGCGAGACGATCGGCACCAGCCGGTCGACCAGCCCGGGGTGGTACTTGCGCACGTACTCGGCGACCGCCGGACAGGCGGTCGCGATGTGCACGCCGGTCGGGTTGGCCTCCAGGTGTTCGGCGTAGGCGCGGCTCACGAGGTCGGCGCCCTGCGCCACCTCCACGACGTAGTCGAACCCGGCCGCCTTGAAGGCGCCGACCACCTGCTCCGCGGGCGCGCTGAAGCCCGCCGGGAAGGACGGCGCCAGTAGCGCAGCCACGGGGGCGTCCTCCTCGAGCAGCCAGGACGCGCGCTCGAGCCCGCTGAGGTACGCCTTGGCGTTCTGTGAGCAGACGAGCGTGCAGTTGCCGCAGGCGATGCAGCGCTCGTCGACGACGAACGCCTGCCCGTCCTCGATGCGGATCGCCTCGGCCGGGCAGTCGCGCACACACGTATAGCAGCGCCGGCAGTTCTGCTTGATCGTCGTGATGATGGTGCCGCTCATCGATACTCCCGTCAGGCCACTGTGGCGTGACCGCGGCTGCGGTCGGTGTAGGTGCGGTGGAGCAACCTGTGGGAGACGTCGCCGAGCGGACGGCCCAGCAGGTCCTCGTAGAGAGCCTGCACGTCGGCATTCTCGTGGGAGCGCCGGGCGCGGGAGCGCCTGTCCACCTCGTAGAGGCGCTCCAGCCGCTTCCCGATGACCTCGGCGTCGGTGTCGTAGGGCTGGCCGCCGCCGCCCACGCAGCCGCCGGGGCAGCTCATGACCTCGACGAAGTGCACTCCGGCCTGCGGGTCGAGCAGGCCGTCGACGGCATCCCTGACGCGGCCGAGGCCGTTGACGACGGCCACGTTGAGGCAGGCGTCGCCGGCCGCGACGGTGAAGCGGCGCACGCCCTCGCGACCGCGGGCCTCGGCGACCGTGGGACCGCCGTCGAGCTCCTGACCGGCGGCGAGCTTGCAGGCGGTCCGCACGGCCGCTTCCATCACGCCGCCGCTGCCGGCGAACAGGCGGCCCGCGCCGGTCGCCTCGGCGAACGGCGCGTCGAGCGGCGCCTGCTCTGTCGCGCGCGCGAAGTCGATGCCGAAGCGGCCCCACAGGTGCTCGAGCTCGCGCGTGGTGAGCACGTAGTCGACGTCGCTCAGATCCTGAGCCTCGAACTTCTTCGCCGTGCACGGCATCAGACTCACGACCACGAGGCGCCTGCCGCCCAGGTCAGCGTGCTTCGGGTAGATCTCGCGGATGAGCGCGCCGGCCATCTGCTGCGGGCTCTTGCAGGTGGAGAGATGCGGGATGAGGTCAGGCCGCTGCGTCTCGACGAAGTTGACCCACGCCGGGGAGCAGCTGGTGAACATGGGCAGCACGCCGCCGTTCTGAACGCGGTCGAGCAGCTCGGAGCCCTCTTCCATGATCGTGAGGTCCGCGGCGAAGCTCGTGTCGAACACGGCGTCGAAGCCGACGCGCTTGAGGGCGGCGGCGAGGCGCTCGAGCATGGTGCGCACGCCCTGGCTCTTGCTGCGGCCCTCGAGCAGCGTCGCCGGCACTGCCGGAGCGACCTGCGCGACGACGACCGCGTCGGGGTCGGCGAGCGCGGCGACGACGTCGTCCACCTGGTCACGCTCCACGATCGCGCCGGTGGGGCACACGCGGGCGCACTGGCCGCAGTAGACGCACTCGCTCACGTTGAGCCCGACGGCGAACCCGGGCGCGACCCTGGTCTTGAATCCGCGCCCGGTGAAGTCGATGGCGCCCACACCCTGCACGTCATGACAGACCGTGACGCAGCGGCCGCAGAGCACGCACTTGTCCGGGTCGCGCCAGAGCGCCGGCGAGCTGATGTCCACGGGGTGATGCTTGACGGCGCCCACGTAGCGTCGCCGGCGCACGCCGAGATCGCCGGCCAGAGCCGCGAGCTCGCAGTCGCCGGACCGCACGCAGGACAGGCAGTCCTGCGGATGGCTCGCGATGAGCAGCTCCATGATCGCGCGCCGCGCCTTGAGCACGCGCGGTGTGTGCGTGTGTACGGCCATGCCGTCAGTGACCTCGAGCGTGCAGCTCGTGAGCAGGCGCGGCGTGCCCGCGACCTCGACCACGCACATGCGGCAGGACGCCGCCGGGCTGGGAGCCCAGTCGAGGGAGCAGAGGTGCGGGATGTCCACGCCGGCGCGGCGGGCGACCTGGAGGACGGTCTCGCCCGCCGCCGCCTCGATCTCGTTTCCGTTGATGGTGATTCTCATGGTCGTTCCTCTCAGGCGACGGCCAGCACGGCCTGCTTGGGGCAGGAGTCGGCGCAGGCGCCGCAGCCGGTGCAGCGGTCGACGATGATGGAGTGCGCGAACTTGCGCTTGCCCAGGATCGCGTCGCTCGGGCAGTTCTTGGCGCACAGGGCACATCCGGTGCAGAGCTCGGGGTCGATGTCGAAGACCCGCAGCCCCGTGCAGGCGCCGGCCGGGCAGGCGCTCTCCATGATGTGGGCCTCGTACTCGTCACGGAAGAAGCGCAGTGTGCTGAGCACGGGATTGGCGGCCGACTGGCCGAGGCCGCACAGCGAGGTCTCCCTGACGGTCTCGGCCAGTTCCTCGAGGTGGAGGATGCCGCGGAACCTCTCGAGGCGCCGCATCTCGTCGCCGACGGGGCGCTCGGTGAGCTCGGCCAGGATCTCGTGCATGCGCGTCGTGCCCTCGCGGCACGGCGTGCACTTGCCGCAGCTCTCGTTGCGGATGAACTCCATGAAGAACTTGGCGACGTCCACCATGCAGGAGCGCTCGTCCATGACCACCATGCCGCCGCTGCCCATCATCGCGCCCAGTTCCTGCAGCGTGCCGTAGTCGGTGGGCACGTCGAGGAGGTCGTCGGGGATGCAGCCGCCGCTGGGACCGCCGATCTGCACGGCCTTGATGTGGTGGCCGGCCGGGGCGCCGCCGCCGATGTCGTACACCACCTCGCGCAGCGGGATGCCCACCGGCACCTCGACGAGGCCCGTGTTCTGCACACGACCGCTGAGCGCGAAGACCTTGGTGCCGGCCGCGTCGCCGCGTCCGAGATCCGCGAACCAGGCGGCGCCGTGATCGAGGACGGCGGGGACGTTGGCGAGTGTCTCCACGTTGTTCAGCACGGTCGGGCAGCCGTGGAGTCCTGAGACGGCGGGGTAGGGCGGGCGGGGACGAGGCATGCCGCGCCCGCCCTCGATGCTGGCCAGGATCGCCGTCTCCTCGCCGCACACGAAGGCGCCGGCGCCCATCTTGATGGTGATGTCGAAATCGACGAGGCTGCCGAGGATGTCCCTGCCGAGCAGCCCCGCCGCCCGGCACTGGCGGATGGCCTCGCCCAGGCGCTCGATCGCCAGCGGGTACTCGGCGCGGCAGTAGACGTACCCCTTGGTGGCGCCGATCGCGTAGGCGGCGATCAGCATGCCTTCGACCACGCGGAACGGGTCGCTCTCGAGCACTGCGCGGTCCATGAAGGCGCCGGGGTCGCCCTCGTCCGCGTTGCAGATGAGGTACTTCTGGCTGCGCGGCTGGTCGTGGGCGACCCGCCACTTGCGCCCGGTCGGGAAGCCGGCGCCGCCGCGCCCGCGCAGGCCGGAGGCCACGACCTCGTCGCAGACCTCGGCGGGCGTCATCGTCACCAGCGCCTTGGCGGCGGCGCGAAAGCCACCGGCGGCGAGCGCTGCGTCCAGGCTGGCAGGGTCGATCACGCCGCAGTTGGCGAGCACGACCTTGGTCTGTCGCGCGAAGAAGGGTGTCTCCTCGACCGGCTTGACGCCCCGGTACAGGTCGTCCGGGTCGTCGTAGCGTCCCAGCAGGAAGCGGTTGTGCAGCTCGCCGTCACCGAAGACCGACAGCAGGAACTCGTCGATCGTGTCGGGGCCGAGGTCACAGTAGCTGAGCCGCACACCGTCGGCCGTCACGAGGTCGACGAAGACCTCGCGCTGGCAGTAGCCGACGCAGCCGGTCTCGACGACCGGCACGACGAGGCCGTGGCGCCGCAGGTAGTGGTTCATCTTCTCGATCACGGTGAGGGCGCCGTTGGCGCGTCCACAGGTGCCGGCGCCCACGTAGAGGATCATGCCGTCGCCGCCGCGGCGGGCGCGTGCCAGACGCGCCGAGCGCTGCTCGCGGCAGGACTCGTCGTCGTGGCAGACCGGCCCGGAGTCGATGCAGGTGATCACGTCGGGGCAGGGACTTCCCGCGGTGTGCCGGCAGCGCGTGCAGCACGGGGTCATGAGTTCGCTGTGGTTCATGCTCGTCTCGCTTCTCTCAGGTCCATGGCTCGGGTTCGACTCTGGGGCGGGCGCCGTCCGGGCGGCCCTCAGGCCGCCGCCTCGGCGCCCGACTCCACCTCGTCCAGAAGGGCGTCCAGCTTCTCCGCGGTGAGGTGGCCGTAGAACTCACCGTCCAGCTTGATCACCGGCGCGATCGAACAGGCGCCGAGGCAGGCGACGCTGACGACGGTGAAGCGGCCGTCGGCGGAGTTGCCGTCGTCCCGCAGCTTCAGACGCCGCTTCAGGTGCTGGGCGAGCGCGAGGCTCTGCTTGACGTGGCATGCGGTACCCCGGCACACCTCGATCACGTGGTCGCCCAGTGGGGCGAAGCGGAACTGGTTGTAGAAGGTGGCGACCCCGTAGACGCGGCTGACCGGGGTCTCCAGGGCGTTCGCGACCGCGACCATCGCCTCGGTCGAGACGAACCCCTCGGCTGCCTGGATCTCCTGCAGCAGCGGGATCAGCTGCTCGCGCGTGAGACCGCCCTGGCGATCCGCGATGATGCTCTCGGCGGTGGCCATGAGGTCACGCCTCTCGAGCGACAGGAGCGTCGGCCGCGGCGAGCAGTCCGGCGATCGCACCGGCAAGGTCGGCCAGCTTGACCGGCTTCTCCAGGAACTTGGCGGCCGGCCACTCCCGATACATCATGGGCTCGAAGACGTGCGTCTTGGTGTCGAGCTCCTTGGTGAAGCCGCTCATGATGATGACCGGGATGCGCGCCGTCTCGGGGTCCTCGCGGAGCTTGTAGGCCACGTTGAAGCCCTCGGTGTCGTAGTCCATCATGATGTCCAGCACCACGAGGTCGGGGATGCGCTCCGCCAGGCGCTCGCGCGCCTCGACGCCGCTGTGGGCCGTGTCCACGTCGTAGCCGCGAGCCTCCAGGAACGCCCTCACGGACGCCACCAGGTCCCGGTCGTCGTCCACCATCAGGATGCGCTTGGCTCTCATGTCTCTCCTCCTCTGATCCGCTGCGTCTCCGGCCTCCGCCGGCACGAGCCGCTTAGTTACGTCGTTCACAGTGAAATCCTTCACAGTAGCATCGAAAAAAACACCGCACCGGCCTGGTCCGTCGCGCCGATCATGCCGTCATCCCTGCCGCCGGCTCCTCGTGATCCGGCGCTTCCGTGACGTCGGCCCCCTCGCTGCGTGCCAGGAAGGAGAGCAGCTCGAGCTTCGACGAGATGTCGGTGTGCTCGATGAAGCAGCCCTCCGGCGCCTCGACGCGCTTGGGCACGAAGTTGAGGATGGCGCGCACGCCTGAGGCGCAGACCCTGTCGACCAGCGCCTGCAGCCCCTCGGGTCGTGACGCCAGGATCGCCATGTTCACCTCGAACTCGCGCGCGACCGTCTCCAGGTCGTCGACGTGGTAGCAGCGCCTGCCGGCGAACACCCGGCCGACCTTCTCCGTGTCGACGTCGAAGGCGACGGCGATGTGGAATCCCCGCTCCTCGAAGCCGCGATAGGTGAGCAGAGCCCTGCCGAGGTCTCCCACGCCGAACAGGGCGATCGCCTGGATCTGGTCGGTCCCCATGATGCGGCTGATGGTGCGGCTCATCTGGTAGACGTTGTAGCCGCGGGAGATATTGCCGAAGGTCCCGAAACTGGCGAGGTCGCGGCGCAGTTGAGCCGGGGTCACGCCGGTCACGGCTGCGAGCTCGTGTGAGTGGATGTACTCGATGCCGTCGCGGTCGAGCTCCTCGAGCACCTTGCGGTACACGCTCAGCCGCTCGACCGTCTGCAGCGACACCCGCTTCTCGGGGCGCGTCTGCGGCGTCGGGACTTCGGGCCCGCTCTGCTGTTCGTCGGCGTTCAAGGATCCTCCCACGGTTCCTGCGACTGTGATTCTATTCACAGTACCCCGCGGCTGTCAAGCGCTCCTGCAGGAGACCTCTCGAACGGTGGCGGCGGCCGGTCGCGCTAGCGGCCGAGAGCCGCCGCGAGCGCGGCGATGGAGGCGGGCGGCGTGCCGCAGCACCCGCCGACGATCCTCGCGCCCAGCGCCGGGTACGTGGCGACGACCGACGCGAAGTGCTCCGGCGTCTCGTCGTACACGGTCTCGCCGGCCTCCAGCCGCGGCTGGCCGGCATTGGGCTGGGCGTACGTGGCGCCGCCGGTGAGCTCGCCGAACACGGGCACCAGCTCGGCCATGGGCTCGCAGCTGATCTCGCAGTTGCAGCCCACGAGGTCGGCGCCGGCCGCCTTGAGCGCGGCGACGGCCTGCTCGGGCGTGACGCCCATCATGGTGCGGAACCCTCTGGCGGCCGGTTTGAAGGCCATGCTGGCCAGCACCGGCCGGCCGTCTGCCGCCTTGACCGCCTCCTCCACGGCGATCCTCGCCTCCGTGAGGTCGAACATCGTCTCGACGTTCAGGAGGTCCACCCCCCCGGCGATCAGGGCGCGCGCCTGCTCGGCGAAGGTGACGCGCAGGTCGGCCGGGTCGGCGGTGCCCATGGGCGCCACCATCTGGCCGCACGGACCGATGTCCCCGGCTACCCAGCGCCCGGGGAACGCCCGGTCGCGGACGCCCGCGGCGAGACGCGCCCCGGCCTCGTTGAGCTCCGCGGCCCGCGCGGAGAGTGCGTGAGCCTCGAGGCGCATCGCCGTGCCGCCGAAGGTGTTGGTGTTCACGATGTCCGAACCGGCGGCGAAGAAGCTGCGGTGGATGTCCTCTACCTCGCCCGGGTGAGAGACGTTCCATTCCTCCGGGCATTCGCCGGCCGCGAAACCGCGCTCCATGAGCGCGCGCCCGAGGCCGCCGTCGAGGAGCAGCGGCCGCTCCGCGATGAGAGCGAGGAGGTCCATGCGTCGCAGTCTAGCAGACGCCCGCACGCGGCCTCGCCGGCGGGCGTGGTCTCGGCCGGGAAGCGCTGCCTCACGCGCCGGCCGCGACCTCACGGGTCAGGCGCTCGGCTTCGCGGCGCGGGACGCCGAGGCACACGTGAACGGCCGCGGCCGCGTCGCGTCGCGAGAGACCACGGGCGAGCAGCGTGGCCGCGGCCGCCGCGGCCTCGGGACGACGGGCGGCCTCCGGGTCGAGCGGCCGCCCGAGATCGATCACGAGCGTGATCTCGCCGCGGACGGCGGCCGTCGGCCCAGCGTCCGGCCCGGGGACCGGGTAGCGCTCGCTGAGCTCGTGCGCCGTCCCTCGCACCACCTCTTCGTGGACCTTGGTGAGCTCGCGACAGACGGCGGCGCGCGCATCGGGGAGGCAGGCCGAGAGGACGGCGAGGCTGCGCGGCAGGCGATGGCCGGTGTCGAAGGCGACGATCAGCCCTCCCGTTCTGCGCCAGGCCGCGAGCGACGTCTCCATCTCCCGCGCTCTCCGTGGCAGGTACCCGACGAAACGGAAGCCGTCTCCGCCGATGCCGGCGGCCACGAGCGCCGTGAGCACCGCGGACGGGCCCGGCAGCACGGTGAGGTCGAGCCGCTCCTTGACGACCTTCTCCACCAGCAGCATGCCGGGATCCTGCACGCCGGGCATCCCGGCGTCGGTGACCAGCGCGACGATCGAGCCGGCGCGCAGCAGGCGTAGCACCTCGTCGGTCTTCTGCAGCTCGTTGTGCTGGAAGAAGCTCGTCAGCGGCGTATGGATGTCGAAATGGCTGAGGAGCTTGCGCGTGCGCCGCGTGTCCTCGGCGGCCACCAGCTCGGCCTCGCGGAGCGCCTCCAGGACGCGGGGCGAGACGTCCCCCAGATTGCCGATCGGTGTCGCGCAGACGTAGAGCACGGTCACCCCTCCTTCAGAAAGCGCTCGATGAACAGGACGTCGACGTCGCGGCCGCCAACGCGCGCGTGACGCCGGGCGGCGCCGACCACAGCGAACCCCATGGCGAGGTGATACGCCAGCGAGTCGAGGTTGTCGGCGCGCACGTCGGTGAAGATCTTGGCGTAGCCCAGGGCGAGCGCGGCGGCGAAGCTCGACCGCGCGAGCGCCGCCCCCACTCCCTGCCGGCGGTCGGCGGCGTCCACGTACGTCCCCATCGTCGCGACATGATCGAACGCCGAGGTCACGAACGTGTTCCACGGGATCAGCGTCTGGAAGCCGGCGATGCGCCCGTCCGCTGTCTCCGCCACGTGCACGAAAGACCGCTCGGGCAATCCCTCGATGTAGGCGCGCTCCTCCTCGACGCTGAACGTGGTATCGAGCAGCGTCGGGCTGCCCTCGAGGATCGCCGCGTTGAGCACGGCGGCCACTCCGGCGGCATCGTCGGGATCGGCCGTGCGGACGGCGAAGACGGCCGTCCCGCTCACGCCGGCGGTCTCCGCATGACCACCATGATCTCCATCTCGTCCAGCTCGACGGGCCGGCGCCCCCACGCGCCGGCCGTCCCGCCCCACACGTGCTCGACGCTGAAGCCGACCGTGCGACAGAGCAGCGTGAGCTCGCTGGGCACGTAGCCGCGCTCGCGCACCGGGAGGCTGCGGGGCCCGTCATCGGCCTGCCACTCCATCTCGTAGGACTCTGTGATGGTGGCCGGGTCAAAGGCGCCGCGCTCGACCTGGTCCGCCGTCGCGTCGCGCACCATGCGCAGCCCGTTGAGCGCGGTGAGGACGAAGGGCGCGCCCGGCCGCAGCGCGGCGAAGGCGCGGCGCAGCACCGCGGCGTCGTGGTCGAGCGGATCGTCGTCGCCGATGAGGCCGAACGAGCCCTCGCAGAGGCACACGGCCGCGTCGAACGCGCTGCCGAGGTCGAACGAGGTGGCGTCGGCCCGGACAAGCTCGAGTTCGACGTCGGCGGCGGCAGCGGCGGCCCGAGCCTCGGCCAGCATCCCGCCCGAGATGTCGAGCCCGGTCACGCGGAGGCCGCCGCGCGCCAGCTCCACGGCGTGGCGGCCCGTGCCGCAGCCGATGTCCAGCACCGACCACCCGGGCTTGAGGCCGAGCACGTCGACGAGGAACGCGGCCTCGCGCACACTGTCGGTGGTGAAGACCTCGTTCATGTACTGGGGCGCGTAGCTGTCGAAGAACTCGCGCCAGACGTCGTCGCTCATGTCCCTCCTGTCCGCGGACGCCTCCATTCTCTCAGGAGTGGCGACCGAGAGCGAGGGCGATACACTTGCGCCCATGGACTGGAGCACCCGAATCCGTACCGCGAGGCCGCCCGACGCCGCCGCGCTCGCCGCCCTCTGCACGGAGCTCGGCTACCCGTCGACCGAGGCACAAGTCGCCGACCGCCTTAGCCTCCTGGACGACCCTCAGCACACGCTCCTCGTGGCCGACGCTGCGGACGGCCTCGCCGGCTTCATCGACGTCCACGTGCAGTGGCTCGTCGAGACGGACCCGTTCGGCGAGGTCGGCGGCCTCGTGGTCGCGGAGCTGCACCGCGGGCAGGGCCTCGGCCGCGCTCTCCTCGGCGCCGCGGCCGCCTGGTGCCGCGAGCGCCAGCTCATGGCGCTGTGGATCCGCGCCAACCTGGCCCGCGTCGGCCCGCACGAGTTCTACGAGGCCACGGGCTGTCACGTCGTGAAGGACCAGCGCGTGTACGCGTACCCGCTGTGAAGCGAATCGTCCTCGGCGACTGCCTCGACGTCCTGGGCGGCCTTCCGGACGGCTGCGCCCGGCTCGTCTACCTCGATCCCCCGTTCAACACCGGCAAGCTGCAGCAGCGTACGCGCCTGCGCACGGTACGCGACGCGGACGGCGACCGCACAGGCTTCAAGGGCGAGCGTTACCGCACCCAGGTCCTCGGGAGCACAGCCTGGAGGGACGCCTACGACGACTACCTCGGGTTCCTGGCGCCGCGACTCGAAGAAGCGCGGCGGATCCTCACGCCCGACGGCTCGTTGTTCTTCCACATCGACCCGCGCGAGGCGCACTACTGCAAGGTCCTGCTCGACGAGCTGTTCGGCCGCGCCTCGTTCATCAACGAGATCGTGTGGGCCTACGACTACGGCGCCCGGCCCCGCAAGCGATGGCCGGCCAAGCACGACACCATCTTCTGGTACGCCCGCGACCCTTCGAGCTACGTCTTTCGCTACGACGACATCGACCGCGTGCCGTACCTCGCGCCCGGTCTCGTCGGGCCGGAAAAGGCGGCCCGCGGCAAGACACCGACGGACGTGTGGTGGCAGACCATCGTGAGCCCCACCGGCGGCGAGAAGACCGGGTACCCCACGCAGAAGCCGGTCAAGATCATCGAGCGCATCGTGCGCGTCCACTCCGACCCTGACGACCTGGTCGTCGACCCCTTCGCCGGCAGCGGCACCACCGGCGAGGCGGCCGCGAAGCTCGGCAGGGACTACCTGCTGGTCGACGCGAACCCCGAGGCGGTGCGGGTGATGACGGAGCGGCTGGCCTGGGACCGGCCGGAGGTCGACGAGACCCCGGCGCCGCGCCGCGGGCCGCCGGCGGATACCGCTCCCAGCCCCTGAGACGCGACGGGGCCGGCTCCTCGCGGAGCCGGCCCCGTCGACGTCAGACGTCGCCGAGCAGGGTCACTCGGGGACGATCGCCTCACTCGGGCAGGACTCGACGCAGGTCGCGCAGTCGTCGCACTTCTCCGGATCGATCACGTAGATCGGATCGTCCTCGGAGATGGCCTCGTTGGGGCACTCGTCGACGCAGGCGCCGCACGCGAGGCACTCATCGGTGATCTTGTAGGCCATGTGGTTCTCGTCACCTCCTGTTGGCGCGCCGCGATCGCAGGACGCGCGGGATTCCAGAGTCCATTTACAGGCATGGCCCAGGCGAAGTCAAGAAGGCCTCCGAGCCTGCGCTGCGGTCAGGCCGGCACGTCCTCCGGGAACAGCTCGGTGAGCGCCAGCGCCGCAGCCCCGATGAACCCGGCGTCGGGGCCGAGGGCCGCGGGGACGACCCGCACGCGGTCGCGCGCCGGTGGCAGACCGCGGGCGGCGAGGACCCGGCGCGCAGGAGCGAACAGCAACTCGCCCGCCGCCGCGGCGCCCCCGCCGATCACGATGACCTCGGGGTCGAAGATGTTCGTGAGCGTCACCAGGCCCGCCCCCAGGTATTCGCCGGCGCGCTCCAGAACGGCCATCGCGCCGGCGTCGCCTTCTTGGGCGATCCGGGTGAGCAGCCGGCTGTCGACCACGCGGCCGGCGGCGAGAGCGCGGCCCAGCCCGGAGTCCGGCTCCAGCCGGGCGGCGACCGCCGCCGCCGCCGCCATCGCCGGTCCGGCGACGTACGCCTCCATGCAGCCGTTGCCGGGGCAGTTGGCCGGGCAAGGGGGACCGTCGACGTCGAGGATGATGTGGCCGAACTCCGCGGCCGCGCCGCTGGCGCCGCGACACGGACGGCCGCCGCTGATGATGCCGCCCCCCACGCCGGTCCCGAGCGTCAGCATGAGCATCTCACTCGCGCCGACGCCGGCGCCGAAGGCGTGCTCGCCGATCGCTGCCGCAGTCGCATCGTTGTCGATCACGACCGGCACGCCGAAGCGCTGCTCCAGCCGGTCGCGCAGCGACAGGTCGGCGAGTGGCAGATTGACCGACTCCACGACTCGGCCTCCTGCGAAGTCGACCATCGAGGCGACCCCCACGCCGATGCCGTCCACCGATCCTGATCCGTGCGCCAGGTCGGCGATACAGCGGCAGACGCCGTCGAGGCAGGCCTCAGCAGAACTCTGATCGGTGAGCGCCGTGAACCGGTCGATGATGTCGGGCGTCTCCACCTCGGCGCACGTGCGCGCGCCGGGCGCGGGCAGACGCCCCCGCACGAGTGCGGCGGCGATCTTGGTGCCGCCGATGTCGACGCCGATGAGGGTGCGTTCTGGGCTCATGACGCCCCGGAGCTTACCATGGTGTAGACTCGAGCCCAGAGGAAACGCCCGCTCACGGGCGTAGTCTGGCATGAGACCCGGCGCTCCGCCCCCCACTGGCCACGCACGTCGACGTCGCGCACGTCTGCGGACCGGGGTCGCCAACGTATGACGAGACAGGACGATCACAGAGAAGGGGCCAAGCCCTACAAGACCTACAAGGCGCGCCGCCCTCGGCGAAGCCAGGTCGACGAGGAACTGGCCGGAGCGCGTCCGGCGCGCGAGCGCCCGGCCGCGGACGGCCGGGCGGCAGGAGACGCCGGCGCGCCCTCCTCTGCGGACCGGGACGACAAGGCCTATCGCACGTATGGAGGCGCGGCGGACGGCGGGCGCGCGGACGGGGCGCAACGCAAGAAGAAGGACGCCGGCGCCGGTCCCCGCCGCCGGCGCCGCTTCCGCTGGTGGTACATCCCCGTCGGCGTCTTCTCGCTTCTGGCGATCGCCGGAGTCGTCCTCACCGTCCTCGCGTGGCCCGGCTACCAGAAGTTCGACCGGGCCGTCGACAAGGCCAACAAGCGCGTCGACAGGAAGACCCGTGCCCAGCTGAGCCCCGACGAGGGTTGGATCTGGCGCAACGGCACGACGCTGCTCCTTCTGGGCGTCGACAGCAAGTTCGGCGAGCCGGCGCGCTCGGACACGATCATGCTGATGCGCTTCGATCCCAAGACGCGCACCATCAACCAGCTCTCGATCCCGCGGGACACCCGTGTCGACATCCCGGGCCGCGGCACCGACAAGATCAACGCCGCCATGTTCTGGGGAGGCCCCTCGCTGGCCGTGAAGACGGTCGAGCGATTCACCGGCATCCCCATCAACCACGTGATGATCGTCAACTTCCAGGGCTTTCCACGCCTCGTCAACGCGGTCGGCGGCGTGGACATGATGGTCCCCAAGACGATCACGACCACGGTGGGCAGCGCCGCCCGCACCGTGGTCTACAAGAAGGGGATGCACCACTTCAACGGCAAGCACGCGCTGCTCTACGTGCGCATCCGGTACGCCGACGACGACTTCCACCGCGCCGCGCGCCAGCAGGCGTTCGTGCAGGCGCTTCAGAAGAAGATCGCCAAGCCCTCCAACATCACCAGACTGCCGGAGATCGGCAAGAGGTTCATGAACGGCGTCGCTACCGAACTCACGACCAACCAGCTCCTGGAGCTGGGCTACCTCAAGTGGCGGTCGACCGGCGGCAAGAGACTCGTGATGGCGGGCACGCCGGGCTGGGACGGCGGCGTGGCGTACGTCTTCCCGCCCGGACCGGCGAAGCGCGAGAGGCTCATCAAGCGGTTTCTCGGCGAGTGACGGCCGGCTCCGCGGCGTAGCCGACGGCGACGAGCGCCAGGCCGCGCGCCGGCGCCGTCTGGCCCATCCGCCGGCGCTCGCCGGAGGCGAGCGCCGCCTCGAACTCGCGCAGCGTCATCCGCCCCTGCGCCACATCGACCATCGAGCCGACGGCGACGCGCACCATGTTGTGGAGAAAGCTCCCGGCGCTGATCTCGAACCGCCACCGCCGGCCCTCGCCGTCCGCGGTCGGGCCGCCGTCGATCCAGACCGCCGACGTCACCTCGCGAACGCACGAGTGATAGAGGTGCGCCGACGGCGTGAGGGCGGCGAAGTCGCGGCGTCCGGGCAGCAGCCCGGCCGCCTCCGCCAGCGCCGCCCCGTCCAGGCCGCCGCGCGGCGCCCAGACGAACGCGCGCTCGCGGACCGGCTTCACGGTGGTCGCCCAAACGTCGTACTGATACGTCCGAGAGGCCGCCTCGCGAGCGACGAACCCGGGGGACGCCGGTGCGACCTCCACCACGGCGATGTCGGGTGGCAACAACGCGTTCAGCGAGTGGCGCAGGCGGCCGGGTACAAGGCCGGGGCGGACGCAGGAGAACGACGCCACCTGCGCCCACGCGTGCACGCCAGCGTCCGTGCGGCCGGCGACGCTGAGACGCACGGGCACGCGCAGGACGGTCGCCAGCGCCGCTTCCAGCAGGCCCTCGACCGTCCTGTGGCCGGGCTGCTTCGCCCAGCCCCGGTAGGCGGAGCCCTCGTAGGCGAGATCCAACCGCCACGTCACCGCGGCGCCGCGCCCGGCCTCCCCGTCCGCCGCGGGCCCGCGCCGCTCCGCCGCCTGACGGCGTGGTCCCCTCGCCGTTTCGTGCCGCTCGCCTGACCGTGCGCCATTCACGCCGGCATCCTACACGAGCAGACCGGCGACGATGACCGCGACGGTGAGCGCGAGAAGCACCGCGTCCCGGCCCCCGGCGCGCAGTGGGTGCAGCCGCGTGCGCACGATGCCGGGGCGGTAGCAGCGGGCCTCCATCGCCAGCGCGAGCTCGTCGGCGCGCCGGAAGCTGAGCACGAAGAGCGGCGTGAGCACGGGGACCAGCGCCCGGGCGCGCCGGACGGGACCGCCGCTCCCGAAGTCGGCGCCGCGAGCGCGCTGCGCGCGCATGATCTGGTCGAGCTCCACGAGGAGCGTAGGGATGAAGCGCAGCGCGATGGTCACCATCAGGGCGAGCTCGTCGGTCGGCACGCGAAGCCTGCGCAGCGGCCGGCCCAGCCAGGCGAGACCGTCGGTGAGCGCGAGCGGTGGCGTCGTGAGCGTCAACACAGAGCCGATCAGCACCAGCACCACCAGACGGAGGCTGAGGAAGGCGGCGAACTCCAGTCCCTCCCATGAGAGGTGGAAGATCCAGAGGCTGAAGAAGGGCTCGCCGGGGGCGAACAGCACCTGGGCGAGGAAGGTCAGTCCGACCAGCCAGAGCAGCGGTCGGAAGGCACGCCAGAACCAGGCTGCGGGCACGCCGCTGAGCGCGTACGCCGCCGCGCCTGCGGCGGCGAACACGGCAAGCCCTGCGAACGAGTCGCGCACGAAGAGTGCGACCGCCAGCGCGGTCACCGAGACGAACTTGGCGCGGGGATCGAGGCGGTGGACGATCGAGTCCCCGGGGTAGTACTGGGCGACCGCCGGCCTCACGACAGCACCTCAGCGGCCTCCGCGAAGGTGCGAGGCGCCTCGCCGGGATCGCGGCCGAGACGCCGCCAGAGCTCGACGAGAAACGGCTCTCGCAGGCGACTGGCGGCGAGGAGGCGGCGACCGTCCTCACCGAGGTCCCACGGGCCGGCCGCCACGACCGTACCCTGATCGAGCACGAGGAGCTGGTCGCAGAGCGCCCACGCGAGATCGACGTCGTGCGTCGCCAGCACCAGGGTCACGCCGGCGGACCGCAGGCGCGCGAGGATCCGCGCCAGCTCGCGCCGGGTAGCCGGATCCAAGCTCACAAAGGGCTCGTCGAGCAGCAGGAGCCGCGGCCGCATCGCGAGCACCCCGGCCAGCGCCAGCCGGCGCTGCTCGCCGCCGGAGAGCGCGTACGGATGCCGGTCGCCGAACTCCCCGGGCGGCAGGCCCACCAGGTCCAGTGCCTCGTCGACGGCAGCCGCTACCTCCGACTCTGTCCACCCGAGGCGTCGCGGGCCGAAGGCGACGTCCTCCCATGCCGAGGTCGCGAAGAGCTGCAGCTCCGGCGTCTGGAACACCAGCCCCACCTGCCGGCGGCGCTCCGCGTAGGAGGCGTCCTCCGGGCCGGCGCCGTCCAGCACCACCTCGCCTGTCTCCGGCTCGTCGAGGCCCTTGATCACCTGAAGGAGCGTGGACTTCCCCGAGCCGGACGCCCCGAGCAGCGCCAGTGACCGCCCGGCGCCGAGATCGAAGCTCACATCTCGCAGCGCAGGGATCGCGGCGCGGGCCTCCTCGTAGTCGAACCTGAGAGCGCGGCATCCCAAGGTCATACCTGCCGCCTCGTTCACAGCGCGGCTCCGCCTGCGATGCATGCGCGTCCGGCCGGGAAGCTCACGCCGAGCCGCCCAGCGCCGAGAGCAGCTCATCGATCGTCAAGGGCAGCCTGCCGAGCACGCGGTCGCGTGCGGCAAGCTCGAGCGCGAGCTCGCCGGCTGCAGGCAGCCCGAGTCCGAGTCGCCGCACGAGGCGCTCGTCGCCGAACAGGCCGGCGACGCTTCCCTCGTACACCACGGCACCGCGCTCGAGCGCGACCACGCGGTCCGCGCCGACCACCTCGTCCATCTCCTGGGTCACATAGACGACGGCGAGCCCGTCGGCGCGGAGCGCGGCGACCGCGGCCAGCACCTCGGCGCGGCCGACCGGGTCGAGCATCGCCGTCGGCTCGTCCAGCACCAGGACCCGGCGCGGCACCGCCAGCACCCCGGCAAGCGCGGTGCGCTGCTTCTGCCCGCCTGACAGCAGGTGCGGCTCACGCCGCCGGAGTCCCGCGAGGTCGAAGCGCTCCAGGATCTCGTCGACCCGGGCGCGGATCACCTCGGGCGCCCAGGCAAGGTTCTCGAGACCGAACGCCACGTCATCCTCGACGCACTCGGCGACCAGCTGGTTCTCAGGGTTCTGGAACAGTACGCCGACATCGCGGCGGGCGTCCTGCCTCCCCCGGTCGGTGAGCAGGTCGTGGCCGCAGGCGTCGGCACGCCGTGCGGAGGCGGCCTTCTCGAGGCCACCGAGCAGGCGCGCCAGCGTGGACTTGCCCGAGCCGTTGGCGCCGACCACCGCGAGGAACTCGCCGGCTGCGACGTCGAGATCGAGCCCGGTGAGGGCCTCCGTTGGCGCGCCGGCATAGCGATAGCGGAGGTCGCGCACGGCGACGAGCGGAAGCGCCGGGTGCGCGTCCAGGGGTGATGCGGCCGGAGACTTCATGACCAGCGAAGCCTACCGCATCGCCGCGGAACGCCGGACGACGTCGGGCGGCCGGCCGGAGGTCCAGAGAAACGGCGAGGGGCGGGTGGCTCTCCGGCCGCCCGCCCCTCCCCGACTCTGCTGTGACCGGTCGTCAGACCAGCTCGATGTACGCCTGCTCGCTGCCGTCGCCCGGGCGCGGCCCGAGCTTGATGATGCGCGTGTAGCCGCCGCTGCGGTCCGCGTAGCGCGGCGCGACATCGTTGAACAGCTTGTAGACGATCTTCTTGTTGCGCAGCATGGCGATGGCCTGACGGCGCGCGTGCAGGTCGCCGCGCTTGCCGAGCGTGATGGCTTCCTCGACCATCGGGCGCACCTCTTTGGCGCGCGCGACGCCGGTCTTCACCTTCTCGTGCTCGAGCACCTGGCAGGCGAGACCCGAGAGCAGCGAGCGCCGCTGGTCCGGGGCCATGTTGAACTTGCGGCCTGAGTTCTGATGGCGCATGTTACTCGTCACCCCGCAGAGAGAGCCCGCGCTCGGTGAGCTTGTCCTTGACCTCGTCGATGCTCTTCTTGCCGAAGTTGGGGATGTTGAGCAGCTCGGCTTCGGTCTTGGAGACCAGGTCGCCGACGGTCTGGATACCCTCGCGCTTGAGGCAGTTGTACGAACGGACGCCGAGCTCGAGCTCCTCGATGAGCACGTCGTCCATGCCCCCGCCGGCCGGCGCCGCGGTGAGCCCCTCGATCGGGAACTCCTCGTTGCTGCGCGTGCGGTCGGGGTCGGTGAAGATCGACATCCGGTCGACGAGGATCTCCGCGGCCTCGCGCAACGCCTCCTCGGGCAGCAGAGCGCCGTTGGTGGTGATGTCGAGGATGAGCTTGTCGTAGTCGGTCCGCTGTCCCACGCGAGCGCTCTCGACGTGATACGAGGCGCGCTTGATGGGGCTGAAGATCGAGTCGATCGGGATGACGCCGATCACCGTCTCGGGCGTCTTGTTGCCCTCTGCCGCGACGTAGCCGGTGCCCCGGCGGATGGTGAGCAGCATCTCGATGGCGCCGCCGTCTGAGAGCGTGGCGATGTGGTGGTCCGGATTCAGGATCTCGAGCTCCGCCGGGATGTCGATGTCGGCGGCGACGACCTTGCCGGGCTTGTCCTTGTACAGCCGGACCTGGACCTCATCGAGCTCACCGTGCAACCGGCAGACCAGCTCCTTGAGGTTGAGGATGATGTCGGTGACATCTTCCTTGACACCCTTGATGGTCGTGAACTCGTGCGCCACGCCTTCGATCTTGACCGAGCTGACAGCCGCGCCCTCGAGTGACGAGAGCAGGACCCGGCGCAAGGCGTTGCCGAACGTATGCCCGAAGCCGCGGTCGAGCGGTTCGACTTCGAAGCGCGCCCGGTTGCCCGCGAGCTGCTCGCGCGTGATGTTGGGCATCTGAAACTGTAGCAACTGGCCTCCTGTAGACTCTTCGCCGCGGGTACGTTGCTGCAGCGGATTACTTGGAGTACAGCTCGACGATGAGCTGCTCCTGCACCGGTGCGTCGATCTCGTCGCGCTCGGGAGCGCGGAGGACCTTGCCGGTGAGGTTGTCGTGGTCGGCCAGGAGCCACGGCGACACCGACGACGTGAGGTCGGTGGCGGCGCGAACGGTCTCCACGGCCTTGCTGTTGGAGCGCACCGCGACAACGTCGTCAGGACGCACCTGATACGACGGGATGTCGACCTTCTTGCCGTTCACGGTGAAGTGCGCGTGACGCACGAGCTGGCGAGCCTGGCGCCGCGAAGCGCCGAAGCCGAGGCGGTACACGACGTTGTCGAGGCGCATCTCGAGCATCCTGAGCAGGTTCTCACCGGTGATGCCGTCCTTGCGGCTGGCGGTCACGTAGTAGTGGTGGAACTGCTTCTCGAGCACCTGGTAGTAACGGCGCGCCTTCTGCTTCTCGCGCAGCTGGAGCAGGTACTCGCTCTGCTTGATGCGACCGCGGCCGTGTTCGCCCGGCGGGTATGAACGCCGTTCGACGGCGCACTTGTCGGTGAGGCAGCGCTCGCCCTTGAGGAACAGCTTCTCTGCCTCACGGCGGCACTGCTTGCACTGTGCTGACGTATCTTTCGCCACGTGGACCTTCCTAGACCCGGCGACGCTTGCGCGGGCGGCAGCCGTTGTGCGGCACCGGCGTCACGTCTTTGACACTGATGATCTCCAGGCCGGCGGCCTGCAGCGAACGCACCGCGGTCTCGCGACCCGAACCCGGCCCGCGGACAAAGACCTCGACCTTCTGGAGGCCGTGCTCCATGCCCTTCTTGGCACAGGACTCGGCCGTCACCTGAGCGGCGAACGGAGTGCTCTTGCGGGAGCCCTTGAAGCCTACCGACCCGGCGCTCTCCCACGCGATGACGTTGCCTTCCTTGTCGGTCAGCGTCACCTGGGTGTTGTTGAACGATGTCTTGATGTGCGCCTGGCCGACCGCGATGTTCTTGCGGACCTTGCGGCGCTGACGACCTTTGGCTCTCTGGGGCTTGGCCACTCTGCTCTACTCCTCCGCTATCCTGCGGTCACTTCTTGCGCTTGCCGCTGATCGTCCTCTTCGGACCCTTGCGGGAGCGCGCGTTGGTACGTGTGCGCTGCCCGTTCACCGGCATGCCGCGACGGTGGCGGATGCCCCTGTAGCAGCCGATGTCCATGAGACGCTTGATGTTCTGGGAGCGCTCGCGGCGCAGGTCGCCTTCGACGGTGACTTCACGGTCGATGGCGTCGCGGAGCCGGATGATCTCTTCTTCGGTGAGATCGCGCACCTTGGTGTTCGGGTCGATGCCGACAATGGTGAGCACCTTGTTGGAGGTCGAGCGACCGACGCCGTAGATGTACGTGAGCCCGATCTCGACCCGCTTCTGCGGCGGGATGTTGACGCCTGCGATACGTGCCATTCGGACTTACCCCTGCCTCTGACGATGACGCGGGTTGGAGCAGATCACCTGCACCGTACCGTGACGGCGGATGATCTTGCACTTCTCGCACATCTGCTTGACTGACGCTCTTACCTTCATCGGTGATCCTCGCTGGAGCGCGGCGAGCCTGCGACGGCCGCGCGCCACCTCCGGGCGACCTCTTGGCGGCCGCTACTTGAACCGGTACGTGATCCTGCCTCTGCTGAGGTCGTAGGGCGACAGTTCGACCTTGACCCTGTCGCCGGGCAGGATGCGGATGTAGTTCATGCGCATCTTGCCCGAGATGTGGGCGAGGACTTCGTGGTTGTTGTCGAGGTGCACCCGGAACATGGTGTTGGGCAGGGCTTCGACAACCTCGCCTTCGATCTCGATGGCTTCTTCTTTGTTCGCCATACTCCCTACTCGTCGACAGACAGCGGCCTGACATACTACCACAAACGCGGTGGCCCACAAACCACGACGCTCGTGGGGCGCGGCGGCCGAGACCCGCGCCGGGAACGCGGTGCTGCTACCCTGCGGCGGCGCGTCTCTCGGCCCGCCGGCGCGTGAGCACGTGCGGGCCCTTCTTGCCGACCGCCACGGTGTGCTCGAAGTGCGCCGAGAGCGATCCGTCCGCGGTGTGGATCGCCCAACCGTCATCGGCGACGATCACGTCGTAGTCTCCGGCGTCGACCATCGGCTCGATGGCGAACACCATGCCTTCTTCGAGCCGGGGCCCGCGGCCCGGGTCGCCGTAGTTCGGGATCTGCGGATCCTCGTGCATCTCCTTGCCGACGCCGTGCCCGACCAGCGAGCGGACGACGCTGAAGCCCGCGGCCTCGACCACCTCCTGCACGGCGTGCGAGATGTCGCCCAGACGGCGGCCCTCGCGACACTCCGCGATGCCGGCCTCGAGCGACTCGGCCGTGACGTCGAGCAGGCGCTGCGCTTCAGGCTCGACCGCTCCCATGGGCAGCGTGACGGCGGAGTCGGCGACGTAGCCGTCCATCGTCACGCCGACATCGATACTGAGCAGATCACCCTCGGCGACCCGGTACTTGCCCGGGATCCCGTGCACCACCATGTCGTTGGGCGACGCGCAGATCGACGCCGGAAAGCCACGGTACCCCAGGAAGGTCGGCGTGCCGCGGTGCTTGCGGATGAACCGCTCGGCGAGCCGGTCGAGCTCTCCCGTCGTCACCCCAGGCGCCGCCGCTTCCATGAGTGCGTCGAGGCAGTCTGCGAGCACAGCGCCCGCGGCGGCGATCTTGGCGATCTCGGTTGACGACTTGCGGACGATCACGCCGCGTCAGCCCGCCAGGATCTGCTGGACCTGGGCGTAGACCTCATCCGGCAGCTTGCCGCCGCCGAAGGCGCTCTCGAGCACCCCACGTTCGGCGTAGTAGCCGATCAGCGGCGCCGTCTGGTCTTCATAGACGCCGATACGGTTGCGCACGGTGTCTTCGTTGTCGTCGGCGCGCTGCATGAGCTCCGCGCCGTCGAGGTCGCAGACACCATGGGCCTTGGGCGGGTCGAACGTCACGTTGTAGAGCTTGCCGCACTGCGAGCAGGAGCGGCGGCCGGCGATGCGCTGCACGAGCTCCTCGGCCGGCACGTCGATGAGCACGACGTGCGTGACCTCCCTGCCGGCCTCGGCCAGCATGGCGTCGAGCTGCTCCGCCTGCGCGATCGTGCGCGGGAAGCCGTCGAGGAGGAACCCCTCGGCGGCGTCGGGCTCAGCCAGCCGCTCGCGGACGACGCCGATCACGACCTCGTCGGGGACGAGGGCGCCGCTCTGCATGTAGTCCTGCGCCTCCAGACCCATCCGGGTGCCCTTGGCGACGGCCGCTCGCAGCATCTCGCCGGTCGAGATGTGCGGCAGCCCGAACTCGGCGACGATGCGCTCGGCCTGCGTGCCTTTGCCCGCGCCGGGACCGCCGAGAAGGATCACGTTGTGCTGGGTGCTCATCGTCCGTCTCCTACTTGAGGAAGCCTTCGTAGTGGCGCATGAGAAGCTGCGCCTCCATCTGCCGCATCGTGTCGAGCGCGACGCCGACCACGATGAGCAGCGAGGTGCCGCCGAAGTAGAACGGGACGTTGATCGGCGGCCGCGACAGCAGCCACGGGAGCACGGCCAAGGCGGCAAGGAACAGGGCGCCCGGGAACGTCAGCCGCGTGAGGATGCGGTCCAGGTACTCCGCTGTGGGTCGGCCGGGACGCACCCCAGGGATGAACCCGCCGTACTTCTTGAGGTTGTCGGCCTGGTCGATGGGGTTGAACGTCACCGCCGTGTAGAAGTACGTGAAGATGACGATGAGGATGGCCTCACCGATGATGTAGAGGAACGTGCTCGGCCCGAACGTGCGCGTGAACCACCCGCCCACGCCGCTGGTCCCAAGGAACTGGGCGAACGTCGGGATGATCATCATCACCGACGAGGCGAAGATCACCGGGATCACGCCGGCCATGTTGACCTTGAGCGGGATGAACGTGCTCTGGCCGCCCATCATCCGGCGTCCGACGACCCGCTTCGCGTACTGCACAGGGATGCGCCGCTCGCCGGTGGTGATCCAGATGACGCCGACGACCACGGCGAGGGCGATCACCAGGAAGAGGATGATCGGCAGCAGGTCGAGCGTGACCAGCTGGGCCGCGCCCGACGGGATCCGCGAGACGATGCTGATGAAGATGATGATCGACATGCCGTTGCCGATGCCCCGCGCGGTGATGAGCTCACCGAGCCACATGACGATCACGGCGCCGGCGACGAGACTGGTCACGATCAGGGCCGCCCGCCACCAGTTGAGGTCGGGCAGCGCGTTGTACTGGCGAAAGAGGACGATGTAGCCGAAGGACTGCACCAGGGACAGGCCCACGGTAAGCCAGCGCGTGTACTTGGTGATCTGCTTCTGCCCTTGCTCGCCCTCCTTGGCCAGCTCCTCGAGCTTGGGGATGACCACGGTGAGGAGCTGCATGATGATCGACGCCGTGATGTACGGCATGATGCCGAGCGCGAACACGGCGACGCGGCTGAGCGCGCCGCCGGAGAACAGGTCGAGGAAGCCGACCACGCCGGCGCCGCCCTCTTCGAAGAACTTCTTCAGCGCCTCGAGATCGATGCCGGGCACGGGCACGTAGGACCCGAAGCGGTAGATCGCGATCATCGCCGCCGTGAAGAGGAGCTTCGTACGAAGGTCCGGGATCCTCCAGGCGTTGGCGAGCGACTGCCAGAGCTTGTTGTTCACGGCAACCCCCCGGCGCCGGTCAGAGGAGCTCGGCCTTGCCGCCGGCCGCCTCGATCTTCTCGACGGCGCTGCGGGAGTACATGTGGACGCGCACGTTGAGCGCGACCGCGAGCTCCCCGCCGCCGAGCACCTTGATCGGCGTGCGGGTGTTCTTGACGATGCCCTTGGCGACGAGCGCCTCGGGGGTCACCTCGTCGCCGGCCGCGAACGCGTTCGAGAGGCGGCCGACGTTGACCGGGACGGCGTAGGTGCGGAACGGCCCGATGGGCATGCTCTTCTTCATGTGCGGGCCGCGAAGCTTGCCGAGGCGCATGTAGAGAGGCATCTGCCCGCCCTCGTAGCCGGGGCGCACGCCGCCGCCGGAACGGGCGTTGTAGCCCTTGTGGCCCTTGCCGGCCGTCTTGCCTTGGCCGGAGCCCTTACCGCGGCCCAGACGCTTGGTGGCCTTGGTCGAGCCCGGGTTCGGGCGCAGGTTGTGGAGTCCTAGTTCTTCAGCCATGTCACGACTTCTTCGCTGCCGGGCGCACCTCGACGAGGTACGCGATCTTGTTGACCATACCGCGGATCACGGGGGTGTCCTCGTGTACCACGGTGTGACGGATGCGCTTCAGGCCGAGCGCCCGCAGAGTGCCGCGGTGATCGGGCTTGCGCCCGATGGCGCTCTTGACCTGGGTGATCTCGATGTAGCTCGCCATGCGCCTCAGGCCTCCTTGGCGGAAGCATCGGCCTCGGCGGCCTCCGGTTCGCGCTGATCAAGGCCGAGCACCTGGGCGACGGAGATGCCGCGCAGACGCGCCTGGCCCTCGGGCGTCTTGAGGGACTGCAGGCCCGCGACGGTGGCGCGCACCAGGTTGATCGGGTTCGTCGTGCCCAGCGACTTGGTGAGGATGTCGCGGACGCCGGCGAGCTCGAGCACGGCACGCACGCCGCCGGCGGCGATGACACCGGTACCGGGCGCGGCCGGCTTGAGCAACACACGGGCGGCGCCGTACCGGCCGATCACCTGGTGCGTGGTGGTCGTGCCGTTGTAGCGCGGCACGGTGAACAGGTTCTTCTTCGCGTCCTCGATCGCCTTCTGGATCGCCAGCGGCACTTCACGCGCCTTGCCGTAGCCGGCGCCCACGTGACCGTTCTCGTCACCGACGACGACCAGGGCCGTGAAGGAGAACCGCCGGCCGCCCTTGACGACCTTGGCGACGCGGTTGATATCGACGACGCGCTCTTTGAGCTCGTTGCCTTCGCTGAATGATCCTCTAGCCACGGGGTCCTATTCTCCTTGTCAGAAAACCAGGCCGCCCTCGCGGGCGCCCTCGGCGAGAGCCTTGACTCGGCCGTGATACAGATAGCCCGAGCGGTCGAACACGACGCGCTCGATGCCCTTGTCCTTGGCCCGCTGCGCGAGCAGCTCGCCGACCTTTTTGGCGACCTCGGCCTTCTTGAGGCCAGAGCCGTCGACCTCGGCCGAGCGGGCGGCGACGAGCGTCGCCGCGGCGGCGTCGTCGACCAGCTGGGCGTAGATCGCCTTGTTCGAGCGGAACACC
>CAVTPJ010000007.1:0-105090 GCA_963736645.1 uncultured Thermoleophilia bacterium
AGCTCGAGGCGATCCGCCTGGTCGATCTCGAGGGTCTGAGCCACGAGCAGGCGGCGGAGGTGATGGGAGTGTCGCGACAGACGGTCGGCCGCGTGCTCGAGCGCGGCCGCGCCCGGGTCGCCGAGGCCCTCGTCGGCGGCAAGGCGATCCTCATCGGCGGTGGTCAGTACCGGGTCGAGCCGCGCCGCTCTGCTGCGCTTCGTGCGGCGAGGGTCGACCGGCGATCCCGATGCGTCACCGACGTGCCCTGCGTGCGGGTCCGTCGACGTCCGTATCTGCTGGGGCGGGCCGACCGCTGTGGCGAGCTCCGCGGTAGCGGCCACGGCCGCGGCATGCGTGCGGGCGGAGGCGGCCCCGGCTGTCAGGGACGAGGCCAGGGGCGAAACCGCGACGGCTCGTGACGTCCGGCGGCACCACCATCCCAGCGCAATGATCGAACAACCAGGAACGGAGTCTGACCCAATGAGCGACACGAACGGAACCACCCTGCGGATCGCAATTCCGTCCGAGGCCCCCGGCGGTCTCGACGCGCAGGCGCTCCGGGCACTTCGGACGCTGCGAATGCTTCACGATGGTCGACGTCGTCGACGGCGAAGTCGACGAGGTGCGGTCCTCACCAACGCTCCGCACACCGAAGGCGGCTGCATGGCGCCTGTGCTGACACTGGCGGAGCAGAATGGTCGACGCGATCGTCGTGGACGGCATCGGGGGAAGGCCGCTCATGGGCTTCAACCAGGTCGGCATCGCCGTCCACGCGGGCGTAGGCGCCGACGTGCAGACCACGGTCGACGCGTTCCTCCAGGGCGGCCTGCCGATCGTCGGGTTCGATAACGCCTGCCAGCACTGACCACCGCGGGCCGCCACTCAAGGCGCGACCGTCTGCGCAAACGGCCCAGGTCACAGTCGCCAAGCGGTCAGACCGGGGCCGGCGTCGCCTCAGGCTTCGTCGCGACGAGGGCCACGTGATAGGGAAACAGTTCGCCGGGCTCGTGCGCCTCGACCACGTCGAGGCCCATCCCGGCGATGATTTCGCGCACTGCATCGAGGCCGAGCACGTGACCGATGGGCGGGCCGACCGGACGCTCTGCGTCGCCCCAGTCGAGCACCACGAACAACCCGCCGGGACGCAGGACTCGCGCGACCTCCTCCAGGGCTTCCGGCTGGTCGTACAGATGGTGGAGTACGTCGACCATCACGACGCGGTCGGCCTCTCCGTCGTCAAGCGGCACGACGTTGTCGCCGGTCTCGACGACGGTCAGCCGATCCGCCAGATCAGGGGTGATCTTCTCGCGGAGAAGCTCGGTGAGCCGCGAGAGCGCCTCCACGGCGAACACGCGGCCGTGTGGTAACGCAGCGGCGACGGCGACGGTGTAGACCCCGGTGCCGGCGCCGTAGTCGACGACGGTCTCGTCGCCTCCGAGCCGCAGCAGATCGACCACGGACGCCCGGGGCAGCGCCTCGAGCCGCGCCGGGTCCTCGAGCTTCTTCCCGTGCTCCGGATCGAAGGCGTCGGCCATCAGGCTAGAACGGTCGTGATCTCGAACTCGGGCGGCTGGTGCAGGTGCTTCTTGACCGTGCAGAGGTTCATCGCGTTGACGATCGCGGCCTTGTACTTCTCGGGAAAGCCTGCCGGGAGCTTCAGCTCCAGGTCGATCTTCGTGATCAGGCCGACGCTGGGGTCGAACTGCGGCGACATCGCGATGCTCGAGCCTTCCGGATCGATCCCGCGCTGCTGCATGAAGCCGAGCGCGAAGATACCCGCGCACGTGCCGATCGAGGCGAGGAAGAGGTCGAAGGGCGCCGGCGCGGAGTCGTCGCCGCCGCCGCGCGCCGGTTGGTCGGTCTCGATGGTGAAGTTGCCGTAGTCCGCGTAGACTCGCTTGCCACCCGGGAAGTAGACCTTCATGTCCATGCTCGCTCCTCTCGAACGCCCGGATGCTCCAGGCTGCCTGCACTCTCCGTCAGAGACGGTTGCCATGTTGCGAAATTTCGAAACTTGGCAATAATGGATACATGAACGACGCCCGACAGCGCTATGCGATCCACGCCGCGGTGTTCTCCGCGCTCGCGAATCCTACGCGCCACGAGCTGATGCATCACCTCTGCGATTCGCCGCGCACGCCCAGCGAACTCGCCGAGCTCCTCGAGGTGAGCCGTCCGAACGTCTCGCAGCACCTGGCCATCCTCCAGCGCGATGGCCTGGTGCGACGCCGACGACAGGATGGCCACGTACTCTGGGAGGTGGTGAACCCTCGCCTCGCCGAAGCCTGTTCATTGATCGACGAGATCCTCGGCCCGGAGTTCGCTCAGCGCGCCCACGCCCTCGAACCCGCCCCTGCAACCTGAGATCCACGGGAGTAGAACGACCATGATCGCCGTCAACGAGCACGCCTGCCCTCAGAATCATCCGTGCCCCGCAGTACAGTACTGCCCCGAGGGCGCCATCATCCAGGACGACATCTACACGGCGCCGCGTGTCGACCAGGAGCTGTGCACCGAGTGCGGCGCCTGCTCCAGGGTGTGTCGCGTCTTCTCGCAGGTCCCGGACGAGGTGGGGGTGCGCTGATGGCCTACTTCGACCTCATCTGCAAGGACTGCGGGCACCGCTTCCAGCTGGTCACCGGAGGCGCGATCCGGGAGAAGCAGAAGCACTGCCCGGAGTGCCGCTCACAGAACATCCGCCAGACGTTCGGCAGCTTCCTCCAGAACGGGTCGCTCGCCAGCCCCACGTGCGGTGAGCACCGGCCCAGCAGCGGCTTCGGCTGAGGCTGCTGACGACGGCGCGGTCGCGCCGTTTGCACTCCCGTGCGGTAGGCTGGTCCGCATCTATGGACGAGCCGCTGCCAGATCTCAGCCTGCATGACTTCATCGTCGAGATGACGCGCGAGCCCGTGAGCTCGCTCACGCTCGCACGGCTTCTGGACCTCACCCGCCGTCTGCGGCTCTCGGACGAGCTCGTCGAGCTCCGGACCGTCTTCACCGGCGACGACTATGCCCGCAACCTTGTCTGCCGCACGCCGTCGTTGGAGTTGCTGGTGCTCTGCTGGCGCCCCGGGCAGACGACGACCATCCACGACCATTCGGGCTCGCTGAACGCGATCCGCGTGTTCTCGGGCGAGCTCACCTCCCGCCGCTTCCGTCCCCCGCGCGGCCAGCCCGTGGGTACCGGCCCGGTCGAGGCCACCGCCGAGGAGCGCCTCGGTCCCCTCGACGGCCTGACCGGCATCGACCGCGACGGTATCCACCAGCTCGCGAACACGTCGGACGAGGACCTGGTGACCATCCACGTGTACGCTCCGCCTCTGACGGAGCTCACCGTCTACGATACCGAGTCGGATCTGGTCGAGCGGCGACCGCTGCGCTACACCCTCGCCGACGACCTCGGCTGAGGAGACGCGATGACCCTGCCCACACGTGCTCTCGGTACGAGTGGCCTCCGCATCACGACGCTTGGGTTCGGCTCGTGGGCAGCAGGCGGGGGCGGCTGGGCGTTCGGCTGGGGACCGCAGGATGACGGGCGATCCATCGACGCCATCCGGCACGCGGTCGAGCTCGGCATCTCCTGGGTGGATACCGCCGCCATCTATGGACTCGGACACGGGGAAGAGGTGGTCGGCCGGGCGCTGCGGGCCATGCCCGACGGCTCCCGGCCTCTCGTGTTCACCAAGTGCGGCCTCGACTGGGACGACGCAGACCGGATGAAGCAGGCGCGACGCGTCGTCACCCCGGCCTCCGTGCGACGGGGGGCCGAGGAGTCGCTTCGCCGCCTCGGCCTCGAGCAGATCGACCTGTTCCAGATCCACTGGCCGGACGACGAGGGCAACCCCATCGAGCCGGCCTGGGAAGAGATGCTCAGGTTGCGCGAGGAGGGACTGGCCCATGCCGTCGGCGTCTCCAACTTCGACGTCGGGCTGCTGCGGCGCTGTGAGGCTCTCGGTCACGTCGATTCACTGCAGCCGCCGTTCAACCTGATCAGCCGCGATGCAGCCGAGGAGCTGCTGCCATGGGCAAGCGCTCACGGCGCCGGCGTGATCTGCTACAGCCCGATGAAGAACGGCATCCTCACCGACTCCTTCAGCGCCGCGCGCGTCGCGGCCATGGCGGACGATGACTGGCGCCGCGCAGCCCCCAACTTCCGCGAGCCGGCTCTGGGCCGCAACCTGTCGCTGCGCGACGCCCTGCGGCCCGTCGCCGAACGGCACGGAACGACGGTCGCCTCCGTCGCCGTCGCCTGGACGCTCACCTGGCCGGGCGTCAGCGGCGCGATCGTCGGCGCCCGTGCGCCGGAGCAGGTCGACGGCTGGATCGGGGCGGCGGAGCTGGACCTGAGCGCCGCCGACCTCGACGAGATCGCGGCGGCGGTGCGGGCGACCGGGGCCGGCTCCGGCCCCGCGGACCCGCGGGGCTGACCCGCCGGCCCGGCGGAGGTCCGGCCGGCCCTACAGCTCGTACGTGGCGTACCCTGATTCGCACGGCTGCCCGCAAGCGATATGCGCGCGAGCCTCGCCCGGCTCCCACACCATGCTCGCCGTGGTCACGCTCTGGTCGGGGTCAGGGTCGTCGTCTTCCCAGTGGTCGCAGATACTGAGGGGTGCGTTCTCGTGGTCGGTGAGCACGCGCTTGCCCAGCTCCACCAGGTCCGTGCCGTCCTCGGCGCCCGCGACCAGCAGCGCTTGCGCGCGGGCGCGCCGCAGACGCGAGCCCTCGGACTGCGACGCATCGCCCGGCGCCAGCTCCGGCGACACGTAGTGGTTGGTGTGCGCGAACAGCGCGGAGGCGCCGGCTCGCGCCGCGTCTGCCGGCGCCGGCGCGCCGTCGACGAACGCCCACCGTTCGCCGCTCGTTTCGACGTCCCAGACCCGGCCGCGCGCGTCGCAGAACAGATGGTTCGAGCCCCGCGCGCGAGGAGCCCGGGCGAGCAGGTCGCGCGCGTGCTCGAGGTCGGGCTGGCCGAGCACGGCCGCGAGCAGGAAGTTGTTGGGCACGCCGACGCGTTCGTCGCGGTAGTACACCGTGTTGGCCGCCGAGGTGAACCCTGCGGCGGTCACGCCGGTGAGCGGCAGGTTGTACGCGGGTCCGGCGCTGATGTACGCCGCCCCTCCCCGCGGTCCGGTCAGCCGCACGATGCGGATGGTCTGGCCTTCGATCTCCTCCGGATACCAGTCCTCGTTGTGGCCGGAGACGGCGCGCTCTCCGACCACGACGGCGAACGACGTGCAGTGCTCGCGCGGCCACGCGACGTCGGCCGCACAGGTGAGCTCCTCGCTGCAGTTGAGCGCGAAGAGTCGCTCGAACGGCACGTTGGCCGCTTCGGCGATGCCGCGAAGCTGGTCGACGGACTGCGGGACGTAGTCCTCCGCCGGCCGTAAGTAGGGGCGGGAGCGCTCGACGGCCTCCGCGAAGCTGAACCCGGCCAGCCCTTCGAACCGCCCGGCATAGGCCTCCAGACCCCACGCGATGATGTCCCGCGCAGCCTCGCCGGTCTGCCGGCCCACCTCGCGGTGACTGCCGGCTGCTTCGATCACAAGCGGCTCTGGCATCTTTCATCCTCTCTGTGCGGGCGATCCGCGAGCCACCGCGCTCGACCGACGGGCGAGGTCACGGACTCGAAGCTCGCCACCCATCGCCGCCTCTGGTTTCGCTGCAGGATACCGCGAAACCGGAGGCGCCGTGGTGCGCACCATCGACCGGCTCCGCACGGCCGTGATTCGGACGCCTCCGGGGGGGGAATCCCGGGGCCATGGAGGGTGACGGCGACTTCCGGTTCTCACCGCGTCCCAACCGCGCCGCGGAGATACGGTGGCGGCCGTGGGGCGAGCCCGCCTTTGCGGAGGCCCGCCGGCTCGGGCGCCCGGTCCTTCTCTCGCTCTCGGCCGTGTGGTGCCACTGGTGCCACGTCATGGACGAGACGAGCTACTCGGACCCGCGTGTCATCGCCGCCGTCAACGAGCACTTCGTGCCGGTCCGCGTGGACAACGACCGTCACCCGGACGTCAACCGCCGCTACAACATGGGCGGCTGGCCCACGACCGCGTTCCTCGCGGCCAGCGGCGACGTCCTCACCGGCGGCACCTACCTCCCCCCCGACCAGATGCTCGAGAGCCTCGCCCGCGTCAAGGCGTTCTTCGACGCCAACCAGCCGGCCATCCTCGCGCTGGAGGGAGAACGTGCCCGAGCCGGTGACGGCGCTGCCCTCGCGAGCCTCGGCGGACTCCCTCTGAGTCCCGATCAGCTGCTCGCGTCGCTCGAGGGTGACCCCGACGTCCCCGGCGACATCTCCGCCGAGGTGGCCCTCCAGGTCGTCCGGGCTTTCGACCCGCTCCACGGCGGCCTCGGCACCGACCCCAAGTTCCCCCAGCCGGACGTCTTCGGCTTCATGCTCGCGTACGGCCTGGTGCGCGGCGGCGGCGATCCCGAGCGCGCCCCTGAGGGCGCGAGTGCGCTGCTGCGGCCGGCGCGCGTGCACGAAGTGGTACGCGCGACGCTCCAGGCGATGGCGACGGGCGGCATGTACGACCACGTCGCCGGAGGCTTCTTCCGCTACGCCACGCAGCGCGACTGGAGCGTGCCGCACTACGAGAAGATGCTCGAGGACAACGCCCGCCTGGCGTGGCTGTTCCTCGAGGCGTCGCTCCACGCCGCCGGTCACGACCTCGGCGACGGCGACCTCTACAGGCGCGCCGGCGAAGGCACGATCGACTATCTTCTGAAGACGCTGTGGCGCGACGACGTGCCCGCCTTCGCCGGCAGCCAGGACGCCGACGAGGAGTACTACCTGCTGGACGCCGGCGGTCGCGCCGGGCTGCCGGAGCCGTTCGTCGACCCGACGGTCTACGTGGACTGGAACGCTCTCGCTGCCAGGGCGCTTCTGCGAGGGGCGCCGGTCCTCGGACGCCCCGAGCTCATGGACCACGCGGTCCGGCTGCTCGACCATCTGAGCACTTCGGCGCGGCGCGGCGACGCGATGGCGCACTTCCTGCTGCCGAGCGGCGGCGTCGGCGACGGCGCGCCCCTGCTCGGCGACCAGGCGGGAGTCGCCGCGGCGTTCCTCGACGCCTACGAGGTCACGGGAGACCGTCGCTGGCTGCGGCGCGCGCGCAGCCTCGCCTCATGGACCGTCGAGCACCTGAGTGCGCCGGATGGGCGCCTGTACGACCGGCTCGCCGCGCCGGGGCAGAGCGCCGGCCTGCTGGCGCAGCCGGTGCCGGCGCTGGACGAGAACGCCCTCGCAGTCGAGACGCTGTTGCGGCTCGAGGCCTACACGGGTGAACAGCGCCTGCGCGAGCGAGCGCTCGAGATCCTCGGCGCCTGGGCGACGCACTACGAGCAGTATGGCGTCGCCGCGGCTCCTCTCGCACAGGCGCTCCTCCGCTACCTCGAACGCCCCGACCGGATCGTCGTGGTCGGCGGGCGCGACGACCCCGAGGCGCGCCTCCTGCACGCCGCGGCTCTCGTCGCGCCGCGAGCACTTCGGACGGTGCAGTGGCTCGACCCGTCAGACACCGCGGACGCCGAGCGCATCCGGGACGCCGGGCTGGCCGGCGAGCCTTCGACGGCCGGCCCCTCCTCACCCGCGGGCGCCGAGGCTCCAGCCGCGGCCGCCTACGTCTGCCGTGGTCAGTCGTGCTCGCTGTTCGAACCCTGAGTGCCATTTCCACGCGCGGTGGAATAAGCTGAACGACTCCGGCGGGCCGAGCCGTGCCGCCGCACCGCTTCGCAAGGCGTTCACGGAGGGACGATGATCACGCTCTACCAATCTGAGTGGTGCTTCTACAGCCATCGGGTCCGCCAGGTCCTCACGGAGCTGGGGCTGACCTTCACGGCAGTCAACGTGCCTGCGGCTCGCGAGGACAGGGCCGAGCTGATGGCCATCTCCGGCCAGGACAGCGCCCCGGTGCTCACCGACGGTGACAAGATCTACGGCGAGTCGGACGAGATCATCACGTACCTGCGCGCCACGTACCCGGCGCCCGAGGACGCCGACCAGCACGCCGCGCTTGGCGCCTGGCGCGCGGCGGTCACGGTGTCGCTCGCGCCGCGCGCCGCCTTGGCGCGGCTGCGCGAGCTCCTCGAGGAGAAGGGCTTCGTCATCGTGGCCCAGATCAAGGGTCCCAAGATCGACGAGCGCCTTCCCAAGGAGTACGTCATCCTTCAGGTGACGGTCCCGGTGGCCGCGGCCAAGGCGCTCGCCGTCGACCCTCTGGCGCCGGTCGCCATCATGTTCCCCATCGCCGTGATCCCGACGGAGGACGGCAAGAGCGTCATCGCCTCCGCGGACCCCGTGGGGCAAGTATGGCTCTACGGCGAGCTGGACCTGAGGAACGTGCAGGCCGCGGTCAAGAAGCGCCTCGGCGAGGTCCTCGCCGAGCTCTGAGCTCACCCCCAGCGGTACACGCGCAGGCTGAGAACGCCGGCAGCGACGGCGATGCCGGCGAGGATGAGCGCGGCGGTCCAGTCCCAGGCGCCGCCGCTCCACGCCGCCTGCAGCAGGTCCACGCCGTACGTGAGCGGCAGGAAGTCGCCGATCCTCTTCATGGTGTCGCTCATGACCTCCATGGGCACAGAGGCTCCGCTCAGGAACAGCATGACGAAGAAGAGCATGAGGCCCGCGCCTTGAGCGGCGCGCGGGCTGGGCATCACCGCGCCGAGAAGCGTGCCGATGGCGGCGAAGGCGGCCGAGCAGAGCACGAACCCGGCCGCCAGCAGCGCCAGCGAGTCGGGGAAGTGCACCGGATAGAAGACCGCGGCGAAGGCGGCGACGAGGACGGAGCCGACGACTCCCAGCACCAGCGCCGCCAGCACCTGCGAGCCGAGAACCGCCCAGATGGGCACCAGCGAAGCCCGGAAGCGGCGGAGCACACCCCCGCTGCGGTAGTCGGTGAGCCGGGCCGGCAGCATGATGACGCCGACGGACATCGTCACCACGGCAATGTAGGCCGGGGCGTAGTAGTTCATCGCCCCCGCTCCCTCGAACACACGGTCGTTGGCGCCACCCGGCTGGTTCCCGAACACTTCTCCGAGGACGAACATGAGCACCACGGGGAACGCGAACGTGAAGACGATCGTCATGGGCTCGCGCAGGAACAGCTTGAGCTCTATCCACGTGAGCTTGAGCAGGACCTGCAGGCCGCCCGGATGACCGACTCCGTGCCGTGCTGTCTTGGACGAGGTTGTGCCGTCCTGCGCCATCAGTCCTCCACCAGGTGGCCCGTGAGCTTGAGGAAGACGTCCTCCAGGCTCGGCTCGATGACGCGCAGATCGTCGGGCGCGAGGCCGCGGTCGACGAGGGCCGCTCCCACGTGCGCGAGCAGCGGTCCTGTCCCCTCGATCACCACGCGCCGCCCGCGTCGGGTGACGGTCTGCGCGCCCGGCACGCCCTCGAGCCACTCCAGCTCGGGCAGCTCACAGGTGAACACCACCTGCTCGAGCGGGTCGTAGCGGACGACGAGCCCGCGCGGCGTGTCGGCGGCGATGAGGCTGCCCTTGTCGACGACGGCGACACGGTCACAGAGGCGCTCGGCTTCGTCCATGAAGTGGGTGACGAGGACGACGGTGGTGCCGCGGTCGCGGATCTTCTCGATCAGGTCCCACGCGACCCGCCGCGCCGAGGGGTCCAGACCGGTGGTCATCTCGTCCAGAAAGACCACCTCCGGCGAGCTGACCAGCGCCAGGGCGATGAACAGGCGCTGGCGCTGACCGCCGGACAGGCTCGAGAAAGACGCGTTCCGCTTCTCCGCGAGCCCCCACTGCTCTATCAGCGTCTGCCAGTCGACGGCGCCCGGGGCGAGACTGGAGAAGAGGTCGAGCGCCTCCCACACCTTCAGGTGGTCCGGCAGGCGCGACTCCTGCAGCTGACAGCCCATACGCCCTCGCAGGTCGCCGGCCTGCGTGCGCGGGTCCTTGCCGAGCACCCGCACCGTGCCGGCGGTCGGCGTGCGCAGGCCCTGGACGCACTCCACCGTGGTCGTCTTGCCGGCGCCGTTCGAGCCGAGGAGGCCGAAGATCTCACCGCGCTCGACCTCGAACGAGATGTCGTCGACCGCGACCACGTGGTGACTGTAGACCTTGCGGAGATGCTCGACGGTGATGACGGGCGGCACGCGACCGTCACCTCCGCCGCGTCGCCGCGTCGACGGCGCGACGCGTGCTCACGGCCTCGCCGGGCAGCTTCACTCGGCGGGCGCCGAGTAGCCGCCGAACAGCGAGAGGCTGCCGGGAGGCTGCTCGGGGTCGCTCCAGCGTCCGAGGCGGCGGAACCGCTCGCGGCGCTGCCGCCGCCGCTCCGCGGCCGGGACCTCGTCCAGTTCGGCGAGCGCCTCGTCGAGCGCCTCGCCGACCCGCTCGGCCGCGGCTTCCGGGTTGTGGTGCGCGCCACCGCGCGGCTCGGCGATGACCTTCTCGACCGCGCCGAGCTCGAGCAGATGCGACGCCGTCGGCTGCAGCGCCTCGGCGGCCTGCGGCGCGAAGTCCGCGTCGCGCCAGAGGATCGCGGCACAGCCCTCCGGGGAGATGACCGAGTAGGTCGCGTTCTCCTGCATGAGGACGCGGTCGGCGACGGCGAGCGCGAGCGCTCCTCCGGAGCCCCCCTCGCCGATCACGGTCGCCACGACGGGGACGCTGAGGCGCGCCATCTTGAGCATCGTCTCGGCGATGGCACGCGCCTGCCCGCCCTCCTCGGCGGCAACGCCGGGGTAGGCGCCGGGCGTGTCGACGAACGTCAGCACCGGCAGCCCGTGCCGCTCGGCGAGATGGAACAGCCGCTGCGCCTTGCGGTAGCCCTCCGGCCGCGCCATGCCGAAGTTGTGCTCCGTCTGCTCGTCGAGCGTGCGCCCCTTCTGATGGCCGACGACGAGCACGGCACGGCCGCGGAACCAGCCGAGCCCGCCCACGATCGCCGGGTCGTCGGCGCGCAGGCGGTCGCCCTTGAGCTCCTCGAAGCCGTCGATCAGATAGCCGATGTAGTCGCGGGTGCGAGGGCGCTCCTTGTGGCGCGCGATCTCGACCGTGACCCAGACGTCATGGCGACGGCTCTCCCTCTGGAGGCTCTTCAGCCTCGCCTGGAGCTTCTCGATCTCCTCTGACAAATGGACGCCGGGCATGAGAGGCAAGCGTCCGAGCTCGCTCAACCGTTGCCTGAGCCAGCCGGCCTGGGCGTCCTGCTCTCTGCTCAGATCCTTCTCCTCGGTCAGGTTCCTCACCTCCTCCCAGCAGTCGGAGGTAGTTGCCGATCTTCTCGCGGAGGTCCCTGCGCGCGACGACCGCGTCGAGGTGGCCGAGTTCGAGGTTGCGCTCGGCGGTGCTGAATCCCTCGGGCAGCTCCTCACGCGTGGTCTGGGCGATCACGCGTGGCCCGGAGAAGTACAGCCGTGCTCCGGGCTCGGCGATACAGACGTCGGCGAGCGTCGCGAAGCTGGCGACGACGCCGCCGGTGCAGGGGTCGACCAGCACGGCGACGAACGGCGACGTCGCCTCGTTGATGAGATCGACGGCGCAGCTCGTCTTGGCCATCTGCATGAGGCTGAGGATGCCCTCCTGCATGCGCGCGCCGCCGGAGGTGCAGACGGCGACCAGCGGCAGGTCCTCCCCGGCAGCCAGCTCGACGCTGCGCCAGAGCTTCTCACCCACCACGCTCCCCATGCTGCCGCCCATGAAGCCGAAGTCCATGACCGCGAGTACGCACGGCGTGCCGTCGATGGTCGCCGTGCCGGTCACGATCGCCTCGCTCAGGCCGGTCTTGGCCTGCGCCTCGCGCACCCGCTCGGGATACGTCTCGAGATCGACGAAGCCGAGCGGGTCGAGGGTCTGGATCATGGTCCAGAGCTCGCCAAAGGTGCCGTCGTCGGCCAGCTGGCGGATGCGCTCCCTGGCGCCGATGCGCAGGTGGTGATCGCAATGCGGGCAGACCATGAGGTTGTCGCGCACGTCGCTGTGACGGGCGCCCTTCTGACACGACGGGCAGATCCACTCGGGGCGGGCCGGTTCGTTGTTGCGGCGCTCGATCTGGACGGTGACGTTCATGGGAAGCTGCGCCCTCCGAACGGCGGAGCCGGGTCGCGGCGCCGGTCAGCCGTCGAGACGGCTGAACACCAAGGCTACGTTGTGACCGCCGAAGCCGAAGCTGGTGCTCGCCGCGACGTCGACCTTGTGGAAGCGCGACTCCAGCGGAACGTAGTCGAGGTCGCACTCGGGGTCAGGCTCGGTGAGGTTGATCGTCGGCGGGATCAGGCTGTTCACGATGGTGAGCACGGTCGCGACCGCCTCGATGGCGCCGGCGGCGCCGAGGCAGTGACCGATCATCGACTTGTTGGAGGAGATGGGCGTCTCGTAGGCGTGGTCGCCGAGAGCCTCTTTGATGGCGCGGGTCTCGGCGATGTCGCCGGCGCCGGTCGCCGTGCCGTGCGCGTTGACGTAGTCGACCGCGGACGGCTCGAGCTCGGCCTCACGCAGCGCCATGAGCACGGCGCGCGCCTGCGACTCGCCGCTCTCGTCCGGCAGCGTCATGTGGAAGGCGTCGCTGCTCATGCCGCTGCCGGCCAGCTCGGCATAGACGTGAGCGTCGCGTGCCCGGGCGTGCTCGAGCTCTTCAAGCACCAGGCAGCCGGCGCCCTCGCCGATGACGAAGCCGTCGCGGGTGGCGTCGAAGGGGCGGGAGGCGCCCTTCGGGTCGTCGTTGCGCGTGCTGAGGGCCCGCGCGGCAGCGAAACCAGACACGCCCACCGGGCTGATGGGCGCCTCGCTGCCCCCGGCGAACATGACGTCGGCATCGCCGTGGCGGATGAGGCGCGCGGCATACCCGATCGCATCCGAGGAGGCGGCGCAGGCAGTACAGGTGGCGCTCAGCGGCCCCTTCGTCCCCAGCTCGAGGGACACGTGCGCCGCGCCCATGTTGGGGATCATCATGGGGACCAGCAGCGGGTTGGTGCGGTCGGGACCCTGGTTCAGGAGCTTGTCGGTCTCGACGTGCAGCGTCTGCAGGCCGCCGACCCCGCTCGACATGACCGCCCCGACACGCTCAGCCTCGGGGCGGGGGTCGAAGTCCGCGTCGGCGGCCGCGTCCTTGGCCGCCGCCACCGCGTAGCGGCTGAAGAGGTCGAGCCGGCGCACCTTGCGCTTGTCGATGTAGTCCTCGGCGTTGAAACCCTGGACCTCGGCGGCGATGTGCACCTTGTAGCCCGTGGTGTCGAAGCGGGTGATCTCGCCGACCCCCGACTCGCCGGCCACGAGGCGACGCCAGAAGGTGTCCACGTCGTTGCCGAGCGGCGAGATGACCCCGAGACCGGTGACGACGACTCTGCGCTGCTGTGCCATCTCCCCCTCAGATCCCCAGGCCGCCGTCGACCGGCAACACGACGCCGGTGACGAAGCGCGCCGCCGGGGAGGCCAGAAAGACGACGGCCGCTGCCACGTCGTCGGTGGTGCCGATGGTCTTGAGCGGTGTCGCGTCGACGATCATCTGCCTCGTCTCTTCGGGAAGCGCCTGCGTCATCGGTGTGTCGATGTAGCCGGGAGCGATGGCGTTCACGCGGACGCCGCGCGCACCGAGCTCCTTGGCCAGCGACTTGGTGAGGCCGATGATCCCCGCCTTCGCCGCTGCGTAGTTGGCCTGTCCCGCGTTGCCGCGGCGGCCGACGACGCTGGAGAGATTGATGATACAGCCCGTGCGGCGGCGGAACATCCTGCGCGCCGCCGCCTTGCTCACGAGGAAGGTCCCGCGCAGGTGCGTCGCGATCACCGCGTCGAAGTCGGCTGCGTCCATCATCATGGCGACGTTGTCGCGGGTGATGCCCGCGTTGTTGACGACGACGGTGAGCGGTCCGAGCTCGCTCTCGGAGCGCTCGACCACGGCGTTGACCTGCTCCTCGTCGGAGACGTCGCCCATCACGACGAGGCCCTTGCGTCCGAGCGCCTCGACCTCGGCGACGACCGAGGCGCACGCGTCCTCGCCGGCGAAGTCGTTGACGGCGACGTCGGCGCCGGCGGCCGCGAGGGCCAGGGCGATGCCTCGGCCGATGCCGCGGCCGGCGCCGGTCACGAGGGCCGTCGCGCCGGTCAGGTCCAGTTGCACAGTGAGCGGTGCCCCTTCGGAGCCCCCCTCGCCAGAACGACTGCGTTGACTAGTCACGCGTCCTCCAGATAGCGGCCGTCGTCGCGCAGCGCCTGCAGCGTCTCCATGTCGGAGACGCGAGCAGTCTGCGCCCTTGGCTCGATGCGCTTGACGAGGCCGGTGAGCACCGCGCCCGGTCCGACCTCCAGGAACGCATCATAACCTGCTGCATACAATGCGTTCACCGACTGCGTGAAGCGGACCGGCGAGACCAGCTGCCGCTGCAGAAGCTCGGTGAAGCCGCCGGTCTCGAAACCGACGCTGCAGCCGGAGAAGAACGCCGGGTCCGGCGTCGTCCACTCGGTGCGCTCGAACTCCCGTCTGAGTGGCTCCAGCGCCGACAGCACCAGCGGCGAGTGGAAGGCGCCGCTGACGGCCAGCGGGATCACCCGCTTGGCGCCGGCAGCCTTCGCCTTCTCTGCCAGCTGCTCGAGGGCGGCCTTGTAGCCGCTCACGACGACCTGGCCGGGGCTGTTGAAGTTGGCCGGCCAGACGCCGTCCTGCTCGGCGCACAACGCCTCGACGACGGCATCGTCCAGCCCTATGACCGCCGCCATGCCGCCCGGATTGGCGTCGGCGGCGCGAAGCATCTCCTCGCCGCGCCGCCGCACGATCCGGAGCGCGGCGATGAAGTCCACCGCGCCGGTCGCCACGAGCGCCGAGAACTCGCCCAGGCTGTGCCCGATGGCGACGTCGAACCGCAGGCCCTCGGCGCGGAGCACGCGGAACATCCCGACCGACGCTGCCAGAAGGGCCGGCTGCGTGAAGTCGGTGCGCGACAGCTGGTCCACGGGCCCCTCGGCGCAGAGGTACTCGAGATCGTAGCCGAGAACCCCGGACGCCTCCGCGTACGTCTCGCGCATCGCGGCGTGGGCGGCCATGAGGTCGCAGCCCATACCGACGGCCTGTGACCCCTGGCCGGGGAACATGACGACGAGCTTCTTCACGAGGCTAGACTACAGCTCCCACTTGGTGAGGCAGGAGCCCCACGTGAGCCCCGCCCCGAAGCCGGCCATGAGCAGCGTGTCGCCCTTCTTCAGGCGGCCGCTCTCGCTGGCCTCGTGCAGACAGATCGGGATCGACGCGCACGACGTGTTGCCGTAGCGGTCCAGGTTGGCGAACACCTGGCGCTCGGTCATCCCCAAGCGGCGCGAAGCCGACTCGATGATGCGGATGTTGGCCTGGTGCGGGACGAAGAGGTCGACGTCCTCGACGCCGATCTCGGCGTCGGAGAGGACCTTCTGGCACGAGTCGACCACGGTGCGCGTGGCGAACTTGAAGACCTCGCTGCCGGTCATGTGCATCGCGTGTTCGTGATCGCGCACCGTGTCGAAGGTCGCCGGCATGCGGCTGCCGCCGGCCGGCACCAGCAGGTTGGGAGCGCCGCTGCCGTCGTTGCCCAGGTCGAAGCTGAAGATGCTGCCGTTGTCGGTGGGCTGCACGAGCACCGCGCCGGCGCCGTCACCGAAGAGCACGCAGGTGCCGCGGTCCTGCCAGTCGACCATCTTGCTGAGCACCTCGGCGCCGACCACGAGCACGTTCTTGTAGATGTTGGCCGAGACGAACGCGGTGGCGATGGCGAGTCCGTAGACGAAGCCTGTGCAGCCGGCCTGGACGTCGAAGGCGCCGGCCCTGGTGGCGCCGATCTTGTCGGCGACGATCGACGCCGTGGCCGGCATGAGGTGGTCCGGTGAGATCGTGGCGACGAGCACCAGGTCGAGCTCCGCGGCCTCGAGGCCGCCCTGCTCCAGACAGCGGCGGGCGGCGACCTCGCCCAGGTCGCTCGCCGCCTCGTCCACCCGCGCGATGCGGCGCTCGCGGATGCCCGTCCGCGTCGTGATCCACTCGTCCGACGTGTCCAGGAACTGGCTGATCTCGTCGTTGGTGAGCACGCGCTCCGGCACGTGCACGCCGAGCGCGCTGATGCGCGAGCCGCGCACGAGGCCGCGGCGGAGGCCGATCACAGCTTCGCCTCGCCGGCGGCCACGGCCGCGGCGTCGACGATGGCGAACATGAGCTCGCCGCGACACGCCAGCTGGCCGTCAACCGTGGCCTTGACCTTGGCCTTGCCCACGGGCCCGTGCACGGCGATGATCTCCGCCTCGAGCGTGAGCGTGTCGCCCGGCTTGCAGACGCGCTTGAAGCGCACCTTGTCGATGCCGGCGAACAGGCCGACCTTGTCGCCACCCGGCGCCGCGCCGGCGGCCGGGATGGTCTCGCGGTTCGCCGCGGCGTCTGACCCGGCGCTCGCCGCGGCGATGGTGGCCGTCTGGGCAAGCGCCTCGACGATGAGCACGCCGGGCATGACCGGGTTGCCGGGGAAGTGCCCGGCGAACCACCAGTCGTCCTCGCGGAGCGTGCGGACCGCCACGCAGCGCACGCCCGGCTCTCCGTCCACGACCGCGTCGACGAGCAGGAACGGCGGGCGGTGCGGCAGCAGTGCGAGGACCTGTTCGTGAGTGAGCTTCACAGCGGCTTCAGCTCCCTGGTGCGGCGCACGTAGCGCTGCACCTGGATGAGCACTGCGGTCGCGGCGATGCCGTAGCCGAGCACGTTCTTGACGGGGACGGTGCGGCCGCCCGGCAGCGGGAGGCGGCCGAGCGTCTCGTCGAGCGCGTCGAGCACGTCGCCCACGACGCGCCCCACGGTGGCCTCGCCCGGCTTCGGCTCGAGGGCGGCGGCGGCCGCGACGCGCTCCGCGAAGCCCGGTGGCGGCGCCAGTTCGGTACGGCCCCACGTGGCCATGGCGCCGCGGACCTCGCTCATCTGGGCGAGCTCCTCGGCGCAGTCCGCACAGAAGCTCAGGTGTCCCTGCAGCTCCGCGGTCTCGAGGTAGCCCAGCTCACCGTCGACGTAGTGGTTGATGCGCGAGCGGAAGTAGCTGCAGTCCATCACGCCTCCCGTTCCGCCTGCAGGCGCAGGCGCAGCGACGCACGCCCACGGTGGACCATGACCTTGACGGTGCCCAGCGGACGCGCCGTGAGATCGGCGATCTCCTGGTAGGGCAGGCCGTAGATGTCACGCAGCACCGTGGGCACGCGGTAGTCGTCGGGCAGGTCGTGCAGGGCGGACGTGAGCGTGGCGGCGGTGATGCCGCCGCCGAGCTCGGCCTGCTCTCCGGCGGCGACGTCGGGCACCTCGACCGGCTCGGGACGCCGGCGCTCGCGGCGCCTGTAGTCGACCGACGCGGTAAGCGCGAGCCTGAACAGCCAGGTGCTGAACGTCGCCTCGCTGCGGTACTGCGGCAGCTTACGGTAGCAGCGCAGGAACGCCTCCTGCGCCGCGTCCTCTGCGTCGGTGTGGTCACCGAGCACGTTGTAGGCCACCGAGTACACCATGCCTTGATACCGCTCCACGATCGTCTTGAACGCGTCCACATCGCCCGCGGCGGCGCGCGCCAGGTCGGCGGGCGTCGGGTCGGGCAACGCGGCCCACTTGAGGTTAGACGGCGTCATGAGGCAGGGAGTTACACCTGGATGGGGAGCGGATTCACGAAGCAGTCAAGTGTACACCCGCGATGACGGGCGACCGGACGGCTCCGGGAGTCTCCGTCCCGTGGGCGGATCAGACCGGGCGGCGGAGAGCGGCGCCGGCGGCGATCATGAGCAGGCGGGCCGCCGCGAGCGCGGTGTGACCCTGCGGGTCGCGCCCCGGGACGAGCTCGCAGACGTCCATGCCGGCCAGCTCGCAGCGGCTCGCCACCGCGCGCACGAGCCGGGCGATCTGCCAGAACCAGAGGCCGCCCGGCGCCGGCCACAGCGTGCCGGGCGCGCAGCTCGGGTCCAGGCCGTCGACGTCGACGGTGATGTAGATGCGGCCGCCGGGCTCGAAGCGCTCGGCGATCTCGTGCAGAAGCTCCGCCCCGCGCTCGTGTACCTCCTCGGCGCGGACGAGGACGTTGCCGGAGGCGCGCGCCGCCAGGACCTCCTCCTCGCGCGCGCTCCCCACGTCGCGAAGGCCGACCTGCACGATCGTGCGGACCCAGGGAAGCTCCCGCAGCCGGCGGATGGGACTGGAGTAGCCGTCGCGCAGGCCGGCGACCTCGTCGCGGAAATCGAGGTGCGCGTCGACGTGCAGGACGTCCAGCGGCCGGTCGTCCCGCAGCCCGCGGACGACGACCGGCGGCGCCGAGTGGTCCCCGGCGACGACGAGCGGCGCGGCGCCGGAGGCGACGACCTCTCGGACGGCGGCCAAGCCGGCGGCCAGATCGGCTGCCAGGCCGGCTGCGGCGCCGCTGAGCACGACGTTGCCGCAGTCCACGAACGGAGCTTCGACCCCCGCGGGCACCAGCGGCCCGCCGAGGTCGAAGTCGTAGTGGTCGAGCATCGCCGAGTAGCCTGCCGACGCGAGGCGTACGGCGTCGGCGGCGCTGAGGCCGGCCGCGCCCGCCGTCGCGGGCGGCGCGGGCGGCTCGTCCCCGTAGGGCACGTACAGCGGCAGGCCAAGAAAGGCGAAGCGCGCCGGGCGGGTGACCCCGGCCGCCGGCACGCCCGGCCGCTCCGTGAACGGTGCACCCAAGAAGGTCCCTGCTGAGGACTTGCGGTTCATGCGGTCATGCTACCGGTCGGGCGCGCGGATCGCGCGCGGGCGGCGGCGAGAGTCTGCAGCCCCGCCGCCGCCCGCACCCACGCGCGCGTCAAAGACCAACGTGGAGAGCCGACCTGATCAGATCTCCACCGACCGGTTGCGACGCATGAGCAGCCAGATGAACCCCGCGATGAAGGCGAGGAACACGACGACGCCGATGATCACGTACAGCGCCGTGCTCGCGCCGCTGGTTTCGACCTCCTGCGTGGCCACCACCGGCTGCACCTGCTTGTAGGTGTCGACGTTCATGTAGTTGTAGAACGCGGCGCCGTCGTAGCCCTCGTAGTCCGACGGCGACGGCACGACGCCCTGCCACTTGTCGCTGCGGTACGCCTCAAGCTGGTACGGATACGCGAAGATGAGGTAGGGCGACGACTCCCAGACGATCTCCTGCATGCGCTGCACCAGCGGGATGCGCTGCGCGACCTCGATCGTCTGCTCCTGCTGCGTGAACAGCTTGGTGTACTCGGGATCGGTCCAGAGGGTGTCGTTCCAGCCCTCGATCTGCTGCGGCGTGGGGACGCCGAGCATCATCTCGGGGTCGACGTCGTAGGTCCAGAACCAGATGAACATGTCGTAGTCCGGGGCGTAGGTGTCGCCCTTGTAGTTGTACTGGGCATCCAGCAGCACGCCGGCGTCCACGATCTTGAGGTTGATGTCGAGCCCGACGTCCTCGAACCAGCCGGCGATGAGCTTGGCCGCGGTCTGGTTCTCCGGCGAGTCGTTGGTCACGTACAGCCGCAGGCTGAGCGGCTCGCCGTCCTTGGTCTCGCGAAGACCGTCGCCGTCAGTATCCTCGTACCCGGCCAGGTCCAGCTGGGTCTTGGCCTCCTCGGGGTCGTACGTGTACGCCTGGTCTGCCGCCGGCTCCCAGTGGTAGTCGGAGTAGGGCACGATGAGCGTGGAGCCCACGTCAGCCTGGCCGAAGAAGGCCACATCGACGATCTTCTGGCGGTCGATGGCCCAGTTGAGCGCCTGCCGGAACTTCTCGTCGAGCAGCACGGGGTTGCCCATCGAGTCGGGCGAGTCGTAGCAGTTGAAGCCGAGCTCGTTGAAGCGCCAGTGCGTGCCCTTGAGGCCGGTCACGCCGTCCGTCGCCTGGACGGACGGGTACTGCGCCTGCGGCAGCTCGACGGCGGCGTCGATCGCTCCCTGCTTGAGGTCCGCCGTCATCGTGTCGGCGCTCTTGTAGTTCTCGAAGAGCAGCGTGTCGATCTTGGGCGCTCCGCCCCAGTAGTCCTGGTTGGCGACGAGGCGGATGTACTTGCCCTTGTTCCACTCGACGACCTGGAAGGGGCCGGAGCCGATGATCGGCGGCTTGTTCTGGTAGCTCGTCGTCGCTTCCTCGCCGCTGATCTTGCTCCAGACGTGCTCGGGGATGATCGGGACGACCATGGCGAGCATGTTCGACTTGGGTTCTTCGGTCGTGATCTCGACCGTGGCGTCGTCGACCGCCGTGGCCCCGGTGATCCCGCCGGTGTAGATGGCCAGTGTCTGCAGGTTGTTGTCGACGATGTAGTTGAAGGTGAAGGCGACATCCTCGGCCGTGAGCGGCTCGCCGTCCTGCCACTTCACTCCCTGGCGGATCTTGAACGTCCAGGTCTTGCCGTCCTCCGAGACGTCCCAGCTCTCGGCGAGCTCGGGCTTGGGGGAGAGGTCCTTGGCGTCGAAGCCGACGAGGAAGTCGTAGTTGAGGTGCCAGATCTCGTAGTCCTGACCGAGGAGCCCGATGAACGGGTTCAGGTTGTCGGGCTCGAGGAGCCAGCCGACGCGGAAGGTGGTGCTGTCGGCCGCCGGTGATTCGCTGGAGGCCTGCGCCGCGGGCGCGACCCCCAGCACGACGAGCGCCAGAAGCAGGAGCAGGACGAGGGCTTGGTTGCCCGGATGCCTCCACACGTGACTGCTGAACCGTGCTTTCATCGTTCCCCCTGGTCTGTGATCTTGCGGTCTCTGTCGGGTGTGCCGGGCGGCTGCCTACACGCGCGCCCCCTGGTCCGCGAGAGCCTCGTCGAGGAGCTCGTCGAGGCGAGCGTCCTGCTCTCGGGCGAGCGCGAAGGGGGGGTCCGCGGCGAGCAGCTCGGCGAGGCGCGAGCGCACGCGGGCGCCGAGCGTGGTGGCGCCCTCGGCCGCCCAGCGGTCGTGGACGCTGTGGTCGAGCAGCGCCGGCGTCCAGAACTCCCTGTGGTGCCGGCGCGTGTACTTCGTCCCGAGGTGGTTGCCGCCCGGCCCGGCGGCCTTGATCTCGTCGAGCGCAAGGCTGTAGTCATCGACCGGTACCCGGCGCATGAACTGCCGCGCGTAGCCGACGAGCTCGTCGCCGAGCACGATGGACTCGTAGCTGCTCTGGAGGCCGGACTCGAGGTAGCCCACGTCGTGCAGGAGCGTCGCCCGCGAGAGTGAGCCGTAGGCCATGCTGAGCGCGGCCTCGGCGCTCCACTGCTCGTCGAGCAGCTTGGAGTCGGACATGCCTGCATACGAGAAGCTCGGCAAGCCGTAGTGGCGAGCCATGTCTGTGCCGACCTGCTGGGCGAGCAGCGCGTCCGGCGAGACGTAGGGATCGGTCATGGTGCGCATGTCCATGGCGCCGGCGCCCACGCCGTAGACGAACGGCGCGCCGCTGTTGACGTGCTGATGCAGCACGAGGCCGCTGAGCGTCTCGGCGTTGCCGACGAGCACCGCCCCGGTGATGCTCCGGGGTCCCGTCGCCCCCATGTTGGGCGCCGGGGCGTAGATCAGCGGAATGAGGAGCTTGGCGCAGCCGATGACCTTGGTGAGCGCGTCGGGGTCGTGCATCAGCGGCGGCGACGGCATGGCGTAGATGCCGAAGCTCGCCTTCTCGCCGCAGAGCGCCGCCATCTCCTGCATGCGCTCGAGCACGCTGCCGTCGCGCGGCGCCACCAGGAGCGGCTTGCGCGTGCCCCGCATCATCGCCACGACCTGCGCCAGGTCGTCGATCTCCCGGGGTGCGTCCTCGGGCAGGCCCATGCTCATGATGAAGTCGATGTTGGGCAGCTTCTCGCAGAGCGCCGCCATGCCCTCGACGTCGGCGCGGCGGACCCGGCGACGCTCGCCGCTCTCCGGGTCGCGGACGTACAGCACGTCCGACCCGGTGCCGAAGTAGACCTCCCCGTCACGCAGGACGAGCGGCGGCGTCTCGCCGCCGCGCGGCTTGAGCAGCCACTCGCGCGGCGCGCTCGCGAGCGCCCCGTCGACGAGCCGCTCAGGGATGCGCACACGACGGCCGTCCACCGACGCCCCGGCGGCCTGGAAGAGCGCCAGCGCCGGCTCGTGGCGGACGTCGACGCCCGTCTCGGCCAGCAGTTCCAGCGTGGCCTCGTGCAGGCGCCGGCACTCGGCGTCCCCCCAGACGGTGAGTCTCGCGTGCGGCATCCCGCTCCCCCTCAGCGCGGTGCGGGCCGAACGGCGCCCTCGCCCTCCACCCCCGCACAGATTTCCTGACTGTTTGGTCAATCCATTCACGCACGAAATGGAATGTCAAGCATGTACTGGACCGTGGAACGATTCACAAGTTCGCCTGAACCGTATACCATCGGACAAGTAAACCAGCGCCGCGGGGAGAGGGATGGACGAAGAGGTGCGACAGACGATGCCAGGAGAGTGTGTCTTCGCTCCGATCGGCGACGAGTCGGCCTGCCTGCACTGGCTGTGGACCACCCTCTACGCGCCCGACGGGGTCAGCACCGTGTGCCGGCACTGCCGCGTGATGCGCCGCTTCCACCGCGTCTCGCGGCGCCGCGCGTACGCGTGCGACCACTGTGGGACGCAGGTCTATCCCACCGCGGGCACGTTCATGCAGGGCTCCGGGCTCGGAGTGGCCACCTGGTTCGCCGCCGCGTGGCAACGCATGGAGGGCGACGCCAACGTGGCACCGCGGGCGCTCGCCGACGAGCTGGGTGTGAGCTACAAGACCGCCCTGCGCATCAAGCGCAAACTCGAGGAGGCCCTGGCGCCCGGCAGCGCCGACGCCGATCTGCTCGAGCGGCTGCGCCGAGACGCCGGCGGGCCCGGTGCGGCCACAGCCGGCGTCCCGGCGCGCGAGCGTTCGAGCCGCGCCCGAGAGAACATCCGCGCCGCCGCCTGCCGCGCCTTCGCCGCGCGTGGCCCGTCGGCGACGCGCATCGCCGACATCGCGCGCGAGGCCGGCGTCTCGAGCGCAATCATCCACTACTACTACAAGTCCAAGGACGAGGTGCTGCTGGCGGCTCTCCAGTGGGCCAACGAGCACACGAGCCGGCGGCTTCACGAGCTGAGACAGGAGACCTCCGACCCTATGGAACTGCTGCGCCGGACCATCGACCTGGCGATCCCCTCCGAGGGCGTGCTGCGCGACGAGTACGTCCTCTGGATCGAGACCTGGGCGCGGGTGCGCCTGCACCCGCGCCTGCTCGCCGAATGCGCCGCGATGTCGGACCGCTGGACCAGCTTCTTCGAGCAGCTGGTCGAGGACGGAACGGCGACCGGGGTGTTCCGCCCCGTCGCCCCGGCCGCCGAGATTGCCGAACGCATGGTCGCACTCTCGGACGGGTTGAGCTTCCGCTCGGCGATCGGCTACACCGGCATGCAGGTGCAGCGGGTACGTGAGCTGCTGGCGAGCTTCGCGGCCCAGCAGCTCGGCGTGCCGCCCGAGGCCCTGGCTGAGCGCTGAGGACGAACGGGCGCGGCTTCGCGCCGGCGACGGCCGGGGCCGAGCACGCCTCAGAACCTGACCCCGTACGCGCGAGGGGCGGCGGCGCCTCGGCGCCGCCGCCCCTCGCGGACTCGCTTCTTCGGTGGCGGCTCTCGGTCAGCCGACGCCGAGGATGGTCTTGGCGGTGACCACGGCCTCGATGGCGTCCTCGGCGTAGCCGTCGGCGCCGATCTCGTCGGCCCAGGCGCGCGTGGTCGGGGCGCCGCCGATCATGACCTTGACGTTGTCGCGCAGACCGGCGGCCTTGAGGGCCTCGATGGTCTTCTGCTGGTTCGGCATGGTGGTGGTGAGCAGCGCCGAGAGCAGGAGCAGGTCGGCGTTCTCGTCCTTGACCTTGGCCACGAAGGTCTCGACCGGCACGTCGCAGCCGACGTCGGTGACCTCGAAGCCGGCGGCCGAGAGCATCGAGCAGACGATGGTCTTGCCGATCTCGTGGATGTCGCCGGCGACGGTGCCCGCGACGGCCTTGCCCAGGGTCTGACGGCCTTCCTTGCTCGCGTCGAGCGCGGGCTGCAGCACGGCGACGGCAGCCTTCATGGCCTCGGCGCCCTGGACCAGCTCGGGGAGGAAGAACTCGCCCTTGCCGAAGAGGTCGCCGACCTCCTCGATGCCCTTCACGAAGCCCTTGTCGAGGATGTCGCCGGGCTTGATGCCCGCGTCGAGACCCTCCTGGGCAAGGCGCTCGGCGTCCTCGACCTCACCGTCGATGACGCTCTGCTTCATCTGCTCGTACAGCTCTTCCGACATGGTTCCTCCCTAGTGACACTGTGTCCGCCGTGCGTCCGCAAGAACGCGTGTGGGTACCACCCAGGGCGCCAACGATATGACCGCAAACGGGGCTCGTCAAGCAAGTAAATGCCCGGACCACTTGCGCCAAGTATCACAACGCGTGGAGCCGGAGCAAGGAAACAGACAACGAGTGTCCGATAACGCGTCCTTGCAGCGAATTAAATGCGGTCCCGCTTCCGCTGGCCGCTGCCCACCCTGCTTCGACCCGCCCGAGGGATACGTCGGACCGGTCTGCGCCGGCGAGTAGGAGCCGCGACTACCGCGTGTGCAGGAACCGGTCGAACGCCTCGAGCCCCGGCTCCAGGCCGAGCCGGCCGAGTCCGACCCTGAAGTGGTCGGCCGGCGTCTCGGCGATCTCCGAGAAGTAGATGCTCGCCGGCAGCACCAGCACCCCCTCCTTCATGAGGAGCTGGTGGCAGAAGTCCTCGACGTCGCCGCCCTTGTACCGCGGGAAGCAGACGCACCCGCCCATCGGCGGCTCCCAGTCGAAGAGCTCCTCCCAGCGCGCGAAGAAGTCCTCGAACAGGGGCAGGTTGGCGGCGAGGATGCCGCGGTTGCGGTCCCAGATGCGTTCGCGGTTGTGGAGGGCGATCGCCGTCAGGTACTCCGTCGGGCCGGCGTTGCAGATCGTCGTGTAGTGCTTGCGCTTCTCGACGCGCTCGAGGAGCGCGCGGTCGCGGCTGGCGAGCCAGCCGATGCGCAGACCGGGGAGCCCGTACGATTTGGAGGCCACGTTGAGCGAGACGGCCGTCTCGGACAGATCGGCCGCCTGCGACAGCGTCCGCGTCGGGTCGAGCTCCACGCCGCGGTAGACCTCGTCGCAGAAGAGGCGGATGCCGCGGACGTCGCACAGCGCCGCGAGCTCACAGAAGGTGACCTCGTCGGGCACGTGGCCGGTCGGGTTGTTCGGGTAGTTCACGGCGACGAGCTTCGTGTTGGGACGCAGCAGACCGCGCAGCTCGTCCAGGTCGAGCGCCCAGCCGTTCTCGCGGCGCATGACCAGGGGGCTCACGTCGGCGCCGGTCGCCAGCGGCACCGTCTCCATCGACTGATAGCAGGGCACGGTCACCACGGCGTGGTCGCCGGGCCCTACCAGCTCCTGCATCACCAGGAAGAGGGCCTCCTCGGCGCCGGTGAAGGCGAGCACGTGCTCGGGGCCGACGCGCTCGTAGGTGCCGGAGACGGCCTCGCGCAGCTTCTCGCTGCCCCACGAGTCGATGTAGGTCAGCAGGAGGCTCATGAAGCCCTCGCGGTCGGCGTCGCTGCCCATCGCGAGCAGTTCCTCGAGCGTCATGCTCTGGGCGTCCGAGGCGGTGAGATGGTAGCGGACGCTGAACTCCCACTTGCCGAGGAACTCCTCGAGACGGAACGTGCGCAGCGGCTTCATGAGCGTGCCTCCTTGAGCAAGGCGTAGACGGTGGTGCGGGACACGCCCAGCGCGCGGGCGGCGTGAGCGGCGGCGTTGCGGGTGGAGAAGAGGCCACGCTCGTCCAGGACACGGACGAGGTCGAGCCGCTGCTCCCGGGACAGACGATCGCGTCGAAGGCGGCGCGAGCGGCACTCCTCGTCCACGACGAGGAGGATCTGCTCGCGCCAGTCCCTGTCGAAGAGCTCAGGCGGACGCTCCTCCACCGCCGCAGCGAATCGCGACAGGAGCTCGGCGGCCGCGTCGAACGGCGAGCGATCGAGGTTGATGCAGAGCAGACCGCGCGGTGCGCCCTTGGCGTTGTGAAGGACGACGCTCACCGACGTGACGGCGCGCCCGTCGGCCAGCACCTTCGGGTACGGGCCGATGACGCGCGCGTCATCCGGGTAGTCCGGCAGCTCATCGAGAAGGGAGCGCTGGCCGACACGCCGCTCGGAGATCGGGTTCCAGATGGCGACGATGCGGTCGCGGCGGATGTCATGGACCGCTATCTCAGCTAAAGGACGGAAGAGGGCGACGACAGCCTCGCAGACGGTGATGTGGGGCTCGAGCCAGCCGGGGTATGTCGGTTGCATATCCGCACGATACGTCCGATACGGACTATTCGTCAACAGACCGGATGGTACAGGCTGATTGGCCCTGCATCCAGGCTCGCGGGGTGGCGGCGCCGGAGGCGGGGACTGCTGCCGGCGACGCCCAACCGGATGGTCTGTCAGCCGACCGGCTCGAAGCGCGCCTGGAAGAAGCGCAGGTCCCTAGGCTCGTAGACCATCTTCAGACCTTTGATCTGCTCGCGCAGGTCGTAGACCTCGGCCACGGACTCGGCGACCACGTCCATGTGCGCCTGTGTGTAGACGCGGCGCGGGATCGTGAGGCGCACGAGTTCCAGGTTGGGGCGCCGGTTCTGACCCGTCTGCGGGTCTCTGCCGGCGCTCACGTTGCCGCGCTCCATGGCACGTACGCCGCTGTCGAGGTAGAGCTCGGCGGCCAGCGTCTGGGCAGGGTAGACGTCCTGGTCGAGGTGCGGCAGGAACGCCTTGGCGTCGAGGAACACGCCGTGACTGCCGATCGGTACGACGATCGGCACGCCGTACTCCTGCAGCTTCTCGCCCAGGTACTTCACCTGACCGACGCGCGCCTTGATGTGATCGAACTGGACGCTCTCGCCGAGCCCTATGGCGACCGCCTCCATGTCGCGGCCGGCCATGCCGCCATAGGTGTGCAGGCCCTCGTAGACCACGACCAGGTTGCGGCAGGCCTCGAAGACCTCCCATTCGTTGAGCGCCAGGAAGCCGCCGATGTTGACGAGCGCGTCCTTCTTGGCGCTCATCGTGCAGCCGTCGGTGAGGCCGCAGATCTCGAGGACGATCTCGGCGATGGTCCTGTCGGCGTAACCGGGCTCGCGCTCCTTGATGAAGTAGGCGTTCTCGGCGACGCGCGTGGCGTCGTGGATGATGCGGATGCCGTGCTCGTTGCAGAGCTCGCGCACCTCGCGCAGGTTGGCGAGGCTGATCGGTTGACCGCCGGCCATGTTCACCGCGGTGGCGATGCACACGTACGGGATGTGGTCGGCGCCGACGTCGCCGATGACCTTCTGCAGCTTTGCGAGGTCGACGTCGCCCTTGAAGGGGTGCTCGCTGACAGGGTCGTGCGCCTCGTCGATGATGACATCGACGAAGCGGCCGCCGGCTAGCTCCTGGTGGAGGCGGGTGGTGGTGAAGTACATGTTGCCGGGGATCACGTCGCCGGGCTTGATCAGCGTCTGGCTGAGCAGGTGCTCGGCGCCGCGGCCCTGATGCGTCGGCACCAGGTGCTTGTAGCCGTAGATATCCTGGACCGCCGCCTCGAGGTGGTAGAAGTTGCGGCTGCCTGCGTAGGCCTCGTCGCCGAGCATCATGCCGGCCCACTGGCGGTCGCTCATGGCGCTGGTGCCCGAGTCGGTGAGCAGGTCGATGTAGACGTCCTCGCTCTTCAGCAGGAAGGTGTTGTAGCCAGCCTCGCCGATCGCGGCCTCGCGCTCCTCGCGCGTGGTCATCTTGAGGGGCTCCACCATCTTGATCTTGAAGGGCTCCGCCCAGGAGCGCCTGCGTGGTTCGCTCATCGTTCCTCCATCGGGTGCGTATGGGCGGCCGGGCGTACGGCGCGCTCGCCGCCGTCCTCAGCCAAAGCGGTCAAGGCCGAACCGCGCAGTGGGGAGAGCCCTGCCTTCGACCAGGTCCGCCATCCACTCGCCGATGAGGGGCGTGAACTTGGCCCCTTGCCCGGAGCACGCGGAGCACACGACGATCGGTCCGGCGCGGTCGAGGATGAAGCCCTCGTCCGGTGTCCAAGTGTAGAGGCACGTGTACTCGGCGACGGGGTCCGGGTCGAGTCCGGGCCATGACCGGCGCACATGGTCGACGACCCGCCGGCGCCCGGCCATATCGATGATCCCGTTGCGATCGTCCGCCGTCGTCACCGGGCCGGGATCGTGCTCGGCGACCTTCACGTTGCCGGTGACGAGGCCGTCGGGTCCGCCGGGGAGTGCGTAGACGCTGGAGGTGCCGTCCCCGTAGACGACGACGGGCCACGGCGCCTGCCCGGCGGCGCGCACCGGTTCGGCCGGCGCGAAGTGGAAGACCTGCTGCTGCGTCACCGTCAGCGGCGGCAGGTCGACGACGCCGGCCAGCAACGGACCGAGCCACGGGCCTGCCGCAGCCACGACGACGTCGGCCGCGATCGAGCCGGCAGCGGTGTGGACGCGGACGCCGCCGCCGACTTCTTCGATCGACAGGACCGGCGTCTCGTGCTCCACCCGGGCGCCGGCTTCCCGTGCGAGGCGCAGCATCTCGGTGACCGCCAGCCCGGGGTCGACTACACCCGCATCGGGCTGGTACAGGACGTCGCCGTCGAGGCGCACCTGCGGCCAGCGCTCGCGGGCTGCATCCGGGCTCACGAGCTCGCAGGGCACGCCGGCCGCGGAGAGCGCCTCGTGGAGGCGCCGCGGCTCCCGGCCGACCCCGCACTCGAGCGCGCCCGTCATCGTCAGCAGGCGTGTGCCGGCGAGCTGCTCCAGCTCTCGCCAGAGCTCGAACGCGCGCCCGGTCATCTCGAGGTAGTCCGGGTCGAGATAGGACCGCCGCACGATGCGCGTGCTGCCGTGCGAGCTGCCCTCGCGATGGCCCGGCGCCCGCGCCTCGAGGGTGATCACTTCGTGCCCGCGGCGGGTGAGGGCCAGCGTTGACGCTGCGCCCATGAGGCCCGCTCCGACGACGATCACGCTCGCACGTTTCTCGACCACACCCGTCTCCCTTCGTGCTCATCGCCCCGGGCCACCGTGAGCGATCCCCGCGGGCCGGCGATGCACCCAGCCCTGTACCCGCCACGGCCCCGCCTCCACACCTCGCCTCGCGGCCGACGCGCGCCCGGTTACCCTCGGGGTAAGCTCACGGCAGATGAAGACGTTCTGGCGCATCCTCAAGCTGCTCGGCGACTACAAGTGGCTCACCATCGCAGGCTTCGCCTTGGCCTTCGCCCAGATGGGCCTCGGCCTGCTCGTGCCGCGCGTCGTCCAGCTGACCATCAACAACGCCCTGCTCGGCGGCGAGACGGGTCTGCTCGTGACGTATGGCCTCGCCCTGCTCGGCATCGCCGTCGTGCGCTTCGTCGTCGGCGTCCTGCGGCGCCTCGCCAGCGGCAAGGCCAGCCTCGGGATCGAGTACGACCTGCGCAACCGGATGTGGAGCCACATCCTGCGCCAGTCGTTCACCTACTTCGACCGCTGGCCCACCGGCCAGCTGATGAGCCGGGCGATGAGCGACGTCCAGAACGTGCGCATGTTCCTCGGCTACGGCCTCGTCTTCTTCGCCACCAACATCGTGATGATGGTCGCCATCGCCGTCATCCTTCTCGTCATGGACTGGAAGCTGGCGCTGCTCTCCTTGGCGTTCATGCCGTTCCTGCTGCTGGTGACGATCCGCTTCAGCCTGCGGCTGAAGCCGATCCTGAAGGACGTGCAGCAGAAGATCGCCGACGTGACCGCGGCGGCCGAGGAGAACGTGGTCGGCAGCCGCATCGTGCGCATCTTCGCGCGCGAGGACGACGAGCTCGTCAAATTCAGCGACCGCAGCTACAAGGTCTTCGAGGCGAGCGTCGCCGCGGCGCGCGTCCGGGCCGTCTACATCCCGCTGATCGCCTTCATCCCCAACCTGGCGGTCGCCTTCCTCCTCTACTACGGCGGCCGCCAGGTCATCGACGGCAGCCTGAGCCTGGGCTCCCTGGTCGCCTTCTACAGCTACCTGATGATGCTCGTGTACCCGGCCCAGGTGATCGGCTGGCTCACCGGCCTGGCGCAGCGCGCGATCGCGAGCGGCGAGCGGGTCTACGAAGTGCTGGACTCGCCGCTCGAGATGACGGAGCGGCCGGACGCGAGGGAGATGGAACGCCCTGCCGGCGCCGTCACCTTCGAGGACGTCTGGTTCAGCTACGTCGACCGGCCGGTGCTGCAGGGTGTCAGCCTCGAGGTCCCGGCCGGGCGCACCCTCGCCCTCGTCGGCCACACGGGCTGCGGCAAGACGACGCTCACCAACCTCGTGCCGCGCTTCTACGACACCGGCGCCGGACGGGTGCTCATCGACGGCCAGGACGTGCGCGACCTGCAGCTGGCCGATCTGCGCAGCCACATCGGCATCGTCACGCAGGACCCCTTCCTCTTCAGCGCCTCGATCGCCGAGAACATCCGCTTCGGCCGGCCGGGGGCGACCGAGGACGAGGTGCAGGCGGCGGCGAGGGCCGCGCAGGCCGACGACTTCATCGAGGCCCTCCCCGAGGGCTACGAGACGGTCGTCGGCGAGCGCGGCTTCACGCTCAGCGGTGGCCAGCGCCAGCGCATCGCGATCGCGCGGGCGCTCGTCATGGACCCGCGCATCCTCATCCTCGACGACGCAACGAGCAGCGTCGACGTCGAGACCGAGTTCCGCATCAGGGCCGCGCTCCGGGAAGTGATGCGCGGCCGCACCACCTTCATCATCGCCCACCGCCCGAGCACCATCTCGCTGGCCGACGAGGTGGTGGTGCTCGACCACGGTCAGATCGAGGAGCGCGGCACGCACGGGGACCTCATGGCGGCCGGCGGCCTCTACGCGCATATGTTCGGCGACGCCGAGCGCGAGGGCTGCGAGCTCGACGACGTCGCGGTCGCAGAGGCGGCGGCCGGTGGCGACCGTGCTGCCGGCGGCGCGGCCGGCGCCGGGGAGCGCCGCCTGATGGCGACCGCATCCCGCCACAGCGGCCCGCACGGCACCGGCGCCAGCCTCGAGGAGCTGAAGGGCTGGCGCGCCTTCCTCCACCTGGCGAGCGAGCTCAAGCTCTCGCGCCTCGCCCGCCTCGCCTACCCCTACCGCCGCCGCGCCGCGTTCAGCATCGTCGCCATGATCGCGGTCACGCTCTCCAGCCTCGCCGTCCCGTACCTGCTCAAGGTCGCGATCGACGGCGGCATCATCGCCGAGGACCTCGACGTCCTCACCTGGGTCATCGTCGCCTTCGTCGCCGTCAGCCTCGTCAACCTCGGCGCCAGCTACCTGCAGACGTACCTGACGAGCTGGGTGGGGTCGCACATCATCTACGACCTGCGGCGCCAGCTCTTCGCCCATCTGCAGAAGCTCAGCCTCGACTTCTTCAGCCGCCAGAAGACCGGCTGGATCGTAAGCCGCCTCACCAACGACATCGACGCGCTCGACCAGCTCGTCACCGAAGGCGTCACTTCGCTGGTCACGAACTCGCTGATGTTCCTGGGGTCCATCGTCTTCCTCTTCATCCTGGACTGGCGCCTCGCCCTCGCCGTCCTCTGCGTGATGCCGCTGCTGCTGATCGCCACGCTCATGTTCCGCTCGCGCTCGGCGGTCGCCTATGCCCAGGTGCGCAACAAGATCGGCGACGTGAGCGCCCACCTCCAGGAGTCGATCTCGGGGGTCAAGGTGCTCAAGGCGTTCCGCCGCGAGCAGAGCGATTACGAGCGGCTGCAGGTCGCCAACGCCGCCTACCGCGACGCCAACATGCGCACCGTCGTGCAGAGCGGCGTGTACTTCCCCTTCGTCGAACTGGTGTCGGCGGTCGCCGTCGTCGTCGTGCTCTGGTACGGCGGCACGCTGGTCGGCGGCGGCGCCATCCAGGTCGGTGTGCTGGTCGCCTTCATCGGCTACCTGAACAGCTTCTTCGACCCGCTGCAGCAGCTCAGCCAGCTGTACAACACGTTCCAGGCGTCGATGGCCGCGGTGCAGAAGATCTACACGGTCCTCGACACCGACCCCGACATGCTTGACGCGCCCGACGCCGTCGACCTGCCCGACGTCCACGGATCGGTCGAACTCAGGGACGTGACCTTCGGCTACGACGCCGACAAGCCGGTGCTGCGCGACATCGAGCTGACGATCCCGGCGGGCAAGACCGTCGCGCTGGTCGGCGCCACCGGCGCCGGCAAGTCGACGGTCATCAAGCTGCTGGCGCGCTTCTACGACCCGGACGCGGGCGCCGTGCTGATCGACGGTCACGATCTGCGCCGCGTGACGCAGCGCTCGCTGCGCGAGCAGCTGGCGGTCGTGCCGCAGGAGGCCTTCCTGTTCAGCGGCAGCGTGCTGGACAACATCCGCTTCGCGCGCCCCTCCGCGGGCGACGAGGAGGTCAAGCGCGTCGCCCGCATCGTCGGCGTGCACGACTTCGTCTCCGGCCTGCCCGACGGCTACGACACCGAGGTGCAGGAGGGCGGGTCGGCGCTCAGCACCGGGCAGCGCCAGCTGATCAGCTTCGCCCGGGCGCTGCTCGCCGACCCCCGGATCCTGATCCTCGACGAGGCCACCAGCAGCGTCGACGCCGAGAGCGAGCACCGCATCGAGCGCGCCATGGAGGTGCTCTTCAGCGGGCGCACCAGCATCATCGTCGCCCACCGGCTGAGCACCGTGCGCTACGCCGACGAGATCGTCGTCGTGGACGGCGGCCGGATCGTCGAGCGCGGCACGCACGACGAGCTGGTCGCGGCCGACGGCCGCTACGCCGGCCTCTACCGCGACTGGGAGGCGACCGGTCTGGCGCTGTGAGCGCCGGTGCCGGCTCAGACCCCAGGCGCCTCGGACGCGGGAGACCCACCCGATCCTGCGTGCTCGTCCGGGCCGACCGTGCGCGGACCGGGCGCGAACCAGCCGCCCGCGCCGTCACGCTGCACCGGCAGGACCGGTCGGCCGGCCCAGAGGCGAGGTCGCAGCCAGCCGTCGGCACGCACCGAGCCGGCGGGGAGAGGCACCGGAGCGTCACGGTCGATGGAGACGACGGTGATCCCGGCGGCGGTCAGATCGGCCACCGAGACTGGCTCAGGGACGTCGCGGAGGTGTCCGAAGACGCTGCGGTACTCGATGAGGCGGCCGTTCCAGCCGTCGGACGTGAGGCCGACACCCGCGGCCGCCCCGATGATCCCGTCTTCGGTGCCGCCGTGCCCGCTGAGGCGCGCGCCCTCGGCGGCCGCGCGCGCGTCCTCCTGCGTCACGACCTCCACGGCGGCGCGCTTGCCGAAGGCGACGAGCGCCGGCAGCGCGGGGCAGCCATCCCACGCGATGCACAGACCGGGATCGCTGCCGTTCATCCAGTTCGCGTGGAGGTGCCGGACGGCGCGCTCGGTGATCACGCCGAGAAGCTGGGGCGAGGGTGCTTGCGCAGCCCCTTCACCATCCGCGCCGTCGGCCCCGGCCGCCACGGTCAGTGCCGGATCGACCACGTCGATCACGCAGACCGCGGCGCTGTTGTGCGACGTGAACGGCACGTCCGGATGCACGAGCAGCTGCTGCCGGACGACCGCCCACAGACGACACCCGTCCGGCAGTTCGTCCTCGAACCAGCGGCCGACCTTGCCGGTGCCGCGGTCGGCGTCGATGGTGTCGGTGTCGTCGAAGGCGACGTACAGGCGCCCGCGCGGCGGTGGCGCTTTGGTCAAGAGGACTCCCGTCCGATCATCTGCCGAGCGGCCGGAAGGGCAGGAACCGCGCCGGCCGGGTGTGGTCGAACCCCGTGATGCTCCGCATGTGGGCGGCGACGAAGGGCCACGGGACGAAGAGCGTCACCGCCACGATGAGCGCGGCCACGACGAGCGCGAGCACAGGCACAGGCGGTCCGGGCCGCTCGGGGTCGGGCGCCTGCGGCCCTTCCTCGGCCCGCAGCGGCACGCCGCTCACGCCCTCCTCGCCCTGCACCTGGAAGCCCTGGACGGGCTGGGCAGCGCCGCTGCCGGTGGATTGGGCCGGCACGTCGAGGGCTTCCGCCGTGGTGGTCGTGCCGGCGCCGGAGCCCGTACTACCCGTGCCGGCTCCGGAACTCCCGGAGCCCGTACCGGCGCCGTAGTCCCCGGCGCCGGTCCCCGTCCCGTACACGCCGGTGCCGCCCTCGGCGGTCGACGGGTACCTGTAGACGCCGCTCTGGCCTGAGTTGCCACTCCCGCCAGGCTTCTCGCCGCCGCCCCCGCCCCCGCTGCCGCCGACGGAGGCCTTGCGGAAGTGAAGCGTCAGTCCGTCGAACACCGGCGTCACCCATCGGTCGGCGGACGTCAGGACGACGCGATACGCGAGGACCTTGCCGGACGTGCCCGCGGGGAAGTAGACGTTGCGCCCGTCGCTCGACATGCGAGCCCTTCTGAAGCCCTTTCCGTCGACCTCGTACCAGATCGAGAAGCCGGTCCCGGGCGCCTGCGCGGGCGCCTGGACCTTGAGCCGGTCGAAGGCCTTGATCACCCCCGGCGCGCCGCAGTCGAGAGGCTGCGACGTCACTGTCCCCGACCGCTGATTGCCGATGCGCAGGATCTGGCCGAAGTTGGCGTCTGCGATCCACAGCGAGCCGTCGGCGGCGACGCGCGCGTCGCGAGGGCTCGCCGGCGTCCCTTCCGCGTAGTCGGGGCGCGCGAACGTGCTCAGATCGAACGTCTCCTTGACGAGCTTGGTGTCGTAGTCGATGATGCGCACCCTCTGCGACTCCCAGTCGCAGTCGGTGAACACCAGGCTGCCCGCCAGCGTTCCGCTCTCGACGAGACGGGCGGTGTTGGGGTCGAGCAGTGGGCCGTCGACGCCGTTCACGTAGGACCACACGATGCTGTCGGCGGTGTACCCGTTGTCCGGCTCGGACGGATCGAAGTCACTGGAGCGCACGCAGATGATCCTTCTGCCCGCCGCATCGGTGATCAGCGTGTCCCCGTTGGCGAGGCGCTGGGGCGAGCGGGCCTGGTTGAGGTAGCCCGGAGCGGACCCGAACCTTCCCGTGACGCCGTACTGCCACACGATGCTGGCGGCGGCATAGCCGAGGTCGGGCGCCGCCGCGTCGTAGTCGTCGGATCGGACCTGGATGACACGGTTACCGCCGTTGCTGTCGGCGATGAGGACGTCGCCGCTGGCCTGGCCATTGATCGCCGGCAGCTGCGTGGCGCAGAACGGGTCCGCCAGTTGGTTGATTCCCGTGCCGGGAACGTCGGTCGTCCCGTACTGCCACACGACCTCCTTGGCGTCGTCCCAGCTGACCGCGAACACGCGGCAGGCGACGCGGTCGCTGATCAGCACGCAGCGCCGGCCACCGAATGTCGCGGGCTCGGCGGAGAACGGCTTGCGCAGTAGCCCGTCGGCGCCGCTCGCGTACTCCCACACCTTGTTGCCGGCGCCGTCGACCTCCATCACGTACGGCACGTCCTTGCCGCCGCTCACCAGGACATGGCCGTTCGTGAGCGGGTAGGCCATGCGCGGATCCGGATCCTGGTCGGCCGGGTAGCCCTCCCACATCGGGAGGGTCGGGCCCAAGGTCGCCAGCGTCACGTGCGCGAGTTCGAGTCTCTGGTCGGCGGTACCCGCAACGGCCACCGCAGGGGAGACCGGCTCGAGCAGCGAGAACGGATGGCCGCTCAGGCCCTCTTCCCATGGAGGGTACGCGGTCGCCGCAGCAGCCGGTCGCGCTGTGATGGCCACGAGCAGGAGGGCGAGGACGGCGAGCGCCGCCGCCCAGGTGAGGATGCGGCGCACGCTACCGCCCCCTCGCTTGCGCGTCGAGCGCGGGGATCTTGCGCAGTTCGCGGAGACCGAGCGCGCCGAGGAATCCGCCCAGCGCCCCGAAGAGCACGTGCGTCGTGGCCGAGTACCCGAGCCCGAGGAAGAGCAGGGCGAACGGCACCTGGAGGATGACCCCGGCGAGGGTGAGCGCGGCGAGCTTGCCGAGGTGCAGCGCCGCGCCGACGACGATCGCCTTGGGGAAGCTTCGCAGGTCGCCGGGGACGATGAGCGTGAGCACTTCGAGGACGACGCCGGCGGCAAGCCACTTGGTCCACTCGAGCGGGCCGACGTCGCCGAAGCCCATGAACTGCGCGAGCACTCCCGCCACCCCGCCCAGGAGGATCCCCGCGCCGCGCTTGTCAACCAGGCCGCGGCAGATGACGAACAGCGCGACCCAGAGCACGCCTGAATGTCCGGGCACGTGGATGGGGATGCGCAGTACGGCTTTCGCCACCATGCAGAGCGCCGCGACCAGCGCGATGAGCAGCAGGTCGCGGAGCGTCAGCGACCAGATGTAGGCGGGCCTTGCGGGTCCGCTCCGCACGGCCTCAGCGGGCATCGATCGTGAGGACATCGCGCACCCAATCGACGCGGTGAAGGTCGGGGCCGCAGACCTTGACGGTGCCGCGGTCGCTGAAGTCGATCTGGACGCGCCGCCCGGCCTGGGCCGCCGTCAACGTCAGCGATCCATTGTCGCGAAGGCCGGCGCCGCGGACGACGACGGAGTCGTACTCCCCGGCGCCGGCGTCCTCGAGCAGCATGATGAGAAGCGGTCCCGACTGCTCCTTGCCGTCGATGACGATGCGGGTCTGGGGCAGTGCCCGTAACGAGGCGAGGTCGTAGTCCTTGAGTGCGGAGCCATCCTTCGTCACCTTGATCGAGTAGGACGGGGCCGGGTCGCCCTGCGACGACCCGGCCCCGTCCGCATAGCGGCTCTGGAGCGCCCACGCGGCAAGCACGGCGGCGGCCACGAGGGCCGCCGCCAGCCCGATCGACCACGAGATGCGGCCGCGTCTGACGGGAGGTGCCGCCACAGGAAAGCCCCCCTCGCCTACCTCACCCGCAGGTACTCGCTGCCCGAGGTCGTCGCCGCGTACTTCTGCGTCTCCGGTGCGTAGGCCACGAGCTTCCACGAGCCCTTGGCGGACAGGGACATACTGACCTTGTACCGCGTGATCGAACCCCGGTTGAAGTTCCTGGTCGTCACGGTCTTCTTCAGCACCCAGCTACCGCTCTTCCTGAGATAGCACCTGACCTTCACGGTCCTGCTCCCGGCCGGCGCTTTGGGAGTGAGTGATCCGTAGACCTCGAACGCCTTCCTGGCCCGGACGGCCGACGGCGCCACTGGCTTGCCGAGCTTGACGCGCGGCGTCACCTCGACGGAGTCGCTCGTCGCGGGCGCGTGGGTCGCGTCGCCGGTGTACTCGAGGTGGTACGTCGTCTTGCGCGTCGGCGCGGCGATGCTGCCCGAGTAGGTCGACGTCCCGGCTGCCGGCGTGAGCGGGCTCACGAGGGTCCACGTGAACCCTCCGTCGATCGACTTCATGAGCCTCGCCGTGGCATCGGGAACAGCCGTGCCGCCCGAGGTGAGCTCGCCGGAGAGCATCCAGGGCTTGCCCCACGAGACCGTGGTCGGGGCCGCGCCGAACGACAGCGCCGTGGCGAAGCGCGGCGAAGCGCTGGCGGTGCTGGACCGGGGACCCACGTTGGTGGCCGCGTCCATGGCCCGCACGACGTAGTGGTAGGCGGTGCCGTTGGTGAGCCCGGCGTCGGTCCAGGTCGTCTCCGTGGCGCCGCTCGTGTGCACGGCCACGGGGATCGCCGTGTAGCCGGCTCCCGACGCCGGCTCGACCCAGCGGTACACGACGTAGCCGGTGACACCGGTAGCATCAGTCGCCGCACCCCAGGACAGGGCGGCCGTCGCGTCTCCGGACACGACACTCAGCGTGCCCGGAGCGCTCGGCGGCGTGGTGTCGGCGGCACCGAGCGCGACGTTCACGTCGGCCTCGGCGCCTGTGAAACTCGACGCGGCAGCGGGCCAGATCGCGTTCTGGATCCTGAGGTCGAATGCCGAACCCTCTGGGGCTCCGAGGACGAAGTCGGCGTTCGTGGCGTTGGCGCCGGTCCACAGGCTAGGAGCGAGTTGGAGCGGCATGGTCGACGTGGTGTCGGCGGTACGCGAGAGCGACCACACCGTCGTTGCCGCTGCGCTCGAGGTCGCTTCCGCCCGCTTGCCCTTGAGGGAGGCGTCGAGCGCGACGCCGTTGTGCACCGCGAACCCGTCTGCCTGCCCGTCGAGGGTTCCCAGCATGTCGAGGACGGTGACGGTGGGCGAAGCGGCGTTGTTCTGGGTCATCCCGCTGCCGCCGCCCACGGGCTGGAGGGACACCAGCACACGGTACGTGCCCGCCTTCGTCGTGTCCCCAAAACGGAAGTAGTACCAGGAGGTGTTGCCGGCGGTGATCGCACCATCCGTCGTGGTCGTGGCGACCGGGAAGCTGGTCCAGTCCTCGCGCTCCTGCACCCACGTCTGCGACGTCGGGTTCCAGGTGAACCCGCGGTTGTCCGCGCCGGCCGGCGTGCCATCGGCGTTGGGCGTGAGCCGGATCTTGACGTAGTACTGCACTCCGGCAGTCGTGACGGGGTTGTCGTCGACGTCCCGCAGCGTGCCGGCGTCGGCCGAGAAGCGCAGCGCGCTGACGGTGTGGTCGTTGGGAACGTACAGCGGGAAGTCGGCTTTGCCGTCGTTGTTGGCCAGAACAGGCCCACCGGTGTAGTCGGGTCGCTGCGCGGCGAAGGCCGGCACGGCCTGCGCCAAGACGAGCAGCAGCACCATGGCGAGCAAGGCCAGGAAGGCCAAGCGTCGCGCCCGCGGTGCGGACTTGCAGATCGAGTTCATGGATTCCCTCCTCCCGGCCGCCACCTCGCCCGCAGCAGCCTCGTTTGTGTGGTCCGTCAACGCGAAGGGCGCGCCGCCGTCACGGTCCTGCTATGTCAGGGCCGTGACGGCGCCGGTCTCGCGCGTCACGTAGCCTCCAAGGTCTTCGACCGATCGCTTGAAGTCGTCGTCGTCCAGCAGATCGAGCAGCGGCGCCAGCAAGTCGCTCTCGTAGTGCTGGCGCGGGGTCACGAGGTCGTAGCGCTCCTCCACGAGCGGGACGAAGTCAAGGCCGTGGGCGCTGGCGGCAGGCAGGATGCCGAGGGCCACGTCGGCGGCGCCCTCGGCGACCGCGCGGGCAGCGGCGTCGTGCGTCATCACCTCGTCCTCGTAGCCGGCGACCCGCACAGGGTCGACGCTGCCGGTCGCGAGCAGCCGGTCCAGCCAGACACGCGTGCCGGAACCGCGATTGCGGTTCACGAGGCGCGCGCCCGACGTGACGGCGCCGGCCAGATCCTCGAGGCCACGCGGATTGCCGGCGGGCACGATGAGCCCTTGCTGCCGGTGCGCCAGCGTGACGAGCATCAGCGCGCGGCCGGGGAACAGCGCCCGCGCGTAGGGACGGTTGAAATCCCCGCTCTCGGCGTCGAAGAGGTGGCAGCCGGCGACATGCCCCAGGCCATGCCGCAGGGCGATGAGCCCCTCGAGACTCCCCATCGCCATGGTGATGATCTCGGGGCCCTGTTCGTCCTCGCGCAGCCGCCGCGCAAGCAGGTCGAGCGCAAGGTCGTCGCTGCCGAGGATGACGAGCAGACCGCGATCGCTCTCCTCCGGCAGCACCATGAAGTCGACCGCGTAGGCGCGCGCCGAGGCACAGTAGAACTTCTCCACGTAGCCCTTGGTCGGCCGCGTCTCGACGAGCTCGACGAGGCCGGCCTGCTCCAGGCTCAAGACGTGGTGACGGACCCAGGCCGGGTGATGCCCCACGACGGCGCCAAGTTGCGTGAGCGTCGCGGGCCCACGCATGAGCAGGCGCAGGAGGCGAAGGCGCTCGTCGTTGGCGAGCACGCGCACGGTATCGATGGCGCCGATGTGACTGATCTCTTCCAGGGCTGGCTCTCCGGGCGAGGCTTCACGACCACTCGGACCCTAAGGCTGACCTTAGCGTGGCCTAGAGTCGCAGGAGCCGCAGGCGGTGTCAACCGTCTCTTGCCGGCCGCGGCGCCGGCCGGCGTCAGCCGCTTGGGGCCGCCGGCTCCACAGGGCGCCGCGGCCCCATGTCCTTCGGCGACCGCACGTCACGCCAGGACAGCTGGAAGATGCTCACGGCGATGGCGACCCCGGCGCTGACCCACAACACGGTGCCGATGCCGAACGCGTCGGCCAGCGGCCCGGCCAGCGCCAGCCCCGCCGGGTAGAACGCCAGGGAGCCGAGATAGTCGTAGCTCGAGACGCGCGAGATCATGTCCGGGGCGACGACACGCTGCATGCACGTCGTCCAGAAGGGGTCGTAGAGGCCCCACTCGACGCCCATGACGGCGAGCGAGACGTAGAGCGTCCAGACCGGGGCTTCCATCGCGAGCAGCGCCACCGGGACCGCGGCGAGACTCATGCCGGCGGCGATCACCAGCATCGGGCGGCGCGGCCTCCAGCGAAGGCTGAGCAGGCCGCCGGCGATCTGCCCCACGCCCATCGCCGCCGAGGTGAAACCCCAGGTGCGGGCGCCGTCGTAGACGTCGCGCGCGACGATGGGTCCAAGGACCTGGATGGGGCCCTCGATCGCGAAGAGGAACGCAGAGACGCCGGCGACCATCACCCACAGCCAGGTGTGGCTCGTGAACTCGCGCCAGCCGGCAGCAAGGTCGCGATGGAACGCTGGGCTGTCGGGACCGCCGGCGGCGGCCTCGCCGCCTGTCACGGCCTCCTCACCGGCGAGGGAGCGACCGGGACCGGCGGGCGCTGCCGCCGGCTCACGCCGCCCACGAAACGCCGCCGGCTGCAGCCGCAGCAAGAACCAGGCGCTCACGAGATACGTGAGCCCATCGATGCCGATGCCCCAGCCGGGGCCCACCGCCGCCACGAGGAGGCCGGCGAACACGGCGCCAAGGGTGATCGAGACGCTCATCACGAGGCCGCTCAGGGCATTGGCCTGCTGCAGCCGCGGAACGCTCACCACCTGGGGAACCAGGCCCACCGCCGCCGGCCGGAAGAAGGCCTCGCAGACGCCCATGCCCACCTGGAGCAACGCGAGATGCCACACCTCCGCGACCCCCGTGATGAGCAGGGCTGCCGTCGCGCACTGAAGGCCGAAGCGCAGGAAGTCGGCGACCAGCATGACCTTCTGGCGCGGCAGCCGGTCGGCCCACACGCCACCGATGAGCAAGAAGACGGCCAGCGGGATCAGGTTGGCGGCCTCGACGATGCCGATGTCGGTGGCAGTGCCGCCGATCTCGAGCACGGCGAAAGGCAGTGCCACCACCGTGAACATGACGCCCACAACGGAGGTGGCCTGCCCGAGGAACAGCTTGCGGAACTCGGGCTCCCCCAGGGCGGCGACGTTGTCGGCGAGCTTGCTCACCGGAGCATCCTACTCGCCGCTGCGGCGGGCGAGCACCACCGATCGGCGCCTCCGCGGCCGGCTACTCGATGCGCGGCAGCCAGCGAAGCCAGTCGGGCAGCCACCAGTTCCACCGGCCGAGCAGGCGCATGGCGGCCGGCACCATCAGCACCCGGATCACGGTGGCGTCGAGCGCGACGGCCACCGCCAGCCCGACCCCGACGGCCTTGGTGACGACGATGGAGGTGAAGGCAAAGGACAGCCCGACCACGACGATGATCAGCGCCGCGCTGGTGACGATGCGACCGGTGCGCGCGAGCCCGAAGCTGACCGCGCGGATGTTGTCGTGGGTGGCGTCCCACTCCTCGCGCATGCGCGAGAGGAGGAACACCTCGTAGTCCATCGACACCCCGAACACGGTACAGAAGAGGACCACCGGCAGTTCGGCGTCGATCGCCCCGGTCGCAGTGAACTGGAAGAGCCCCTCGAGATGGCCCTCCTGGAAGATCCATACCATGGCCCCGTATCCGGCCAGCAGCGAGCAGATGTTCATGATCACGGCCTTCACCGGGAGAACGACGCTCCGCAACATGAGGAAGAGGACGAGGCCGGTGACCCCGATGACGAAGGCGATGATCCAGGGGAACCGGCTGTAGATGGCGTCGACGAAGTCGTACACGGTCAGCGAGGCCCCCGCGACGTAGGCCGTCGCGTCAGAAGGGCCACCGGCCTCGAGGATGACGACGGCCAGCGCCTGCGCCTCTTCAGAGGTCGGCGGCTTCTCGGGTACCACGCGGAGCAGAGCCGTGCCCGGCGCCGTGGTCGCGGCGGCGAGCTTCTGCGCCGCCTTGACCTGCTCGGCGCCGAGCATCCCCTGGATGATGCCGGGGAGGTCCGGCTGCTCCTCCTGGAGGGCCGCATCCTCGGACGCGGCCGCCGATGCCGCCTCTTCGACCCCGCGCCAGAACGCGGCCGTGCCGGCGGCAGACTCCATGCCCGGGAGCGTGACGACACTCGTGACCCGGTCCACACCGGGGAGCTTCTCGAGCTTCTGCCCGTAGGCGTGGAGGCGCTCGAGGTTCGCCGGCGCGAACGGATCCTGGTCGCCCTCCCACGTCACGAGCACCTCGATCGGCGAGAGCGCGGCCACGTCGAAGCGCCGCTGCAGAAGATCGTAGCCCTGCCGCGCTTCGGAGTCGCGCGGCAGGGCCGTCGCCCCAGGGATCTCCGACTGGATGCCCAGAACCGGCCACGCGAACACGGCCACAAGGGCGATCGTGCCGATGAGCACGGGGACCGGATGCCGCATGACCCAGTCGCTCCAGCGGCTCCAGAAGAGCTCGTCGCCGTTCTTACGCCCGATGACGCGCAGCGAGTTCACCTTCGGCCCGAGCAGGCCGAGCAGCGCCGGCAGCAGCGTGAGCGCGGCGAGCACGCTGACCAGCACCACGAGCGCGCCGCCGAGTCCCATCGAGCGCATCGACATGTACGGGATGATCATGAGACCGAGCAGGCCGACGAACACGGTGATGCCGCTGAAGAAGATGGAGCGGCCGGCGAATGCGACCGTCGTCTCCACCGCGTCGGCGACGCTGTTGCCCGCGACGAGCTCCTCGCGGAACCGGCCGACCATGAAGAGGGCATAGTCGATGCCCACGGCCAGTCCGAGGAGCGTGGCCACGTTCATTGCGAACACCGAGATGTCCAGCACCTGGGCGAGCAACCAGAAGAGGCCCAGCGTCACCGTCACGGCCATGCCGCCGCCGATGACCGGCAGGGCGGCGGCCACGAGCGTGCCGAAGATCAGCACGAGCACGAGGATCGCCACGGGGATGGTGTAGCTCTCCGCGGTGCGCAGGTCTTCGGCCGAACGCTGCTCAAGCTCCGCGTACACGGCAGGATCGCCGGTGAGGTGGATCGTCAGCCCGGTGGGCTTGAGCGCACGGCGCAGCGCCGGGATCTGCGCCTGCACCTCCTCGCTGGTGCCGTCGAACTCGAGCACAACGAAGGTCGCAGAGCCGTCGCGCGCGATGAAACTGGCGTCGCCCGTACTCCGCGCGGTGCGCACGCCGGTGAGGCCCTCGAGGCCGGCACCCTCGATGCCGGCCAGGACCTGTCGGACCCGTGCCTGAAAGGCCGGACTACGCGCCGAGAGTGTGTCGCTGCTGAAGACCAGGGTGAGGCTGGCCGGCCCGAAACCGAGTCGCTGCTGCATCTGGCGCTGGCCCTGCTGTGAAGGGGAGGAGGGGTTGGTGAAACCGCCGCCCTTGAGCTGCGAGGCGACGCTCAGGCTGGCGACGAGGCCGGCGGCGAACGCCAGCGTCCAGAGCACGACGATCAGCTTGCGGCGGCGGTACGCGAACCGCCCGAGCGCGGCGAACATCCCGGACCCCTCCTCACGTGACAGGACGATATACTACGCGGGACGAGGCTTCTGCCTCGAGGCGGACGAAAGACGAGCATGCCTGGCCCGGTCGAACGCACATCCGCTGGTGGTGTCGTCGTCCGCACGGACGGCGGCGTCGAAGTCTGCCTCATCAGGCCCACAGGACGCTCCGTCTGGGGTCTCCCCAAGGGAGGGGTCGAGGTGGGCGAGACCTTCGCTCAGACGGCCCTCCGCGAGATCGCCGAAGAGACCGGCCTGCTCGGCGTCGTGGAGCAGGAGCTCGGCGCCATCGACTACTCCTTCTACTCCCGCGAGCAGGGCGGCCGCATCCACAAGACCGTCCACTACTTCCTCGTCCGCGCGACGGGCGGCGACACGTCGCAGCACGACCACGAAGTCAGTGACGCCCGCTGGGTGCGGCTGCGACAGGCGCTTCGCCTCATGACCTATCCCAACGAGCGGGAGATGGTCCGGCGCGCGGCCGAAGCACTGGGTCGTCCGGTAGGCGACTGACGGTCCGCGCGCAGACCGCAAGGCTGCGCCGCCGGCCGCCTACGCCCAGGCGAGCGGCCGGTGGGAGCTGAGCGCCTCCTGCATGCTGCGGCTGAGGCCCGTGAGCATCTCATTCGCGTTGACGTCGACGAAATCGTAGTGCGCCAGAGCGAAGGTGAACGCCGGCGGCTCTCCGCGGCCGGCGCACTCGTCCAGCTCGCGGCGCAGCCGCTCGGCGGCTCCGGCAAGGCCGCGGCGGCTGATGTCGGGGAGCACCATCAGGAAGGCTCCGTCCTGCGTGAGCCCGACGCTGTCGTAACGGCGCAGGTTCTCGCGCAGACAGCCGCCGATCTCCTGCAGGACAGCGCCGCCCTGGGCTGCCGTCCCCGTCGCCGGCCGCTCCTCCTGGGTGACGTCGAGGGCGAGCTCGACCAGGCCGAGCGAGAGGTCCATGCGCTGGCACCGCTCCACCTCGAGCGAGAGACGCTCGTCGAGCTCGCCGGGCTTCATCGCGCCGGTGTCGCCGTCGACCGGCGACGCCTCCGCGGCCATCCGGCGGAGCCGCTCCACGGTCTCACCAAGCCCTTCCGAATAGCCGGCGGCGATCCGCGTGAGCGCGATGTGCTCGATCGCGAGCAGGTGGCGGGCCTCGGCCTCGGCGTCGCCGCCCTCGAGGATCTTGGCGCGCACGAGCGCCGCTCCCTCGCTGTAGGCGTCCAGGAGCGTCTTCACGGGAACCTGCTGGGTGAGACCGGCGCCGCGGGCGACGGCCTCGAGCGCGTCTAGGAAGGCGCGCGCGTCGCCGGCAAGCGCGCTCGCCAGATGGGGAAGAGCGGGCTCCCAGAGATCCCGGCCGGCCTCGTCGAGCGCAAGATCGGCCGTCATGATGTCCCCGGTGGAGTCCACGTCGCCTCCCTCGACCGCGCGACGCCCCGGCGGGCGCGCCGTCTACCGGCATTGTACCGTCGGCCGGAAAAGCGCACACTCGTTGTGCGGCCGGCGCTGATGGAAGTGAGGATGAGATGGACGTGACTCTGCTCGGCACGATGGGATGGATGCCTCGCGGCGCGCGAGAGACCACCTGCTTCGCCGTCCGCACCGGGTCTACCGTTCTCATCTTCGACGCGGGCACGGGATTCCGACGCCTCCTCGACAGCGAGCACGCCCACCTTCTGGATGGGGCGGGGGAGGTGCATCTGCTCCTCAGCCACTACCATCTCGACCACGTCTGCGGCCTCGCCTATCTCTCGGGAGTGCTGCCGGGTCGCGATGTCGTCATGCACCCGCCCGGCGAGGAGATGACAGGTGTGGACCCGCTGGCCGCCGTGGCCGGTCTGGTGCGGCGGCCCTACAACCCGGTCGACCTCGCCGACATGAAGCGCGTACGAGTGGTGCCCACGAGAGAGGGAGAGAACGACATCGCCGGCCATGTCGTCCGGGTCCGCCCGCAGCGGCACACGGACACCAGCGTCTCGTTCCGCCTCGACGACGACCTGGTCATCGCCACCGACACGCAAGCGGACCCCGGCGCCGCGGCCTTCGCCGCAGGCGCCGGGCTGTGGCTACACGAGGCGTGGTACTGGGCCGCCGACCCCGAGCTCGCCGCCGTACCCGAGGAGCTGCGCCCCGGCTTCGCCGCGCACAGCGAGGCGACCGCCGTCGCCGAGCTCGCCGCCAAGGCCGGCGTCGACCGTCTTCTCTTCGTCCATCTCAACCCGCTCGCTGGTGAGGCATCGTTCCTGCGCATGCGAGATGCCGCCCGCGCGGTGTTCCCGCGCACCGACATCGTCGACGACGGGACCGTCGTCCCAGCGTCAGCTTCCGTTTGACACGTCCGGCCGAACCCCGCGAGGATGCTCCCGTGGTCCGGTCATGATCCGCTTTCGCGACAAGCGCTTCCTCGCCGCGGCGATCGTCGTCGCAGCCTTGGTCGTCTTCGTGATCCCGGCGTTCGTCGCCTTTCGCTACACCGCCCCCGAGCAGCGCGGCCAGTTTCTGACCCACCCGTGGCGCGGCTGGAGCTTCGCGTATGCCGCGCTCGCCGTGCCCGGCGACGCAGAGCTCAAGACGTCGGGCATGGCGCTGCGCAAGGCGGACTGGCTGTACAAGGGAACGGTCGTCGACCCCCGCGAGGTGCAGCTCCTGTACGTAGCCGACGGGCGGCCGTACACCTTCACTCACGACATCGACCGGCGAGATCTCACGAGCACCGTGGTGCCGGACTACCGGTTCATCTGGCAGGTGAAGGGCGCCGTGGACTCGGTCTCCGAGAGCGGCGACACCATCGTCGCGCTGCTGGACTACGACTCGGGACGGGTACTCTACGACGTCCGCGACGACCTGACGGTCGACGAGCTCGATCCGACACCGGAGCCCACCTCGTCGCCCAGTCCGGCGCCATGACCCATCCCCTACTCAGCGAGCGCCCATGACCATCATCGCCGCCTCGACCGCCGCCTTCTACGAGACAGACTGGTTCAGGGCCGTCGTCTACATCGTGATCGCGATCGTCGTGGCGCGCGTGGTCGACTTCATCCTCGCGCGCCGCGACAGGGCCATGGCCAGGCTACTCGGCAAGACTCCGGACCGTGCCGACCACACCCGGTACGTCATGATCCGGCGGCTCGTGTTCATCGCCATCCTGTTCATCGGTATCGGGATCGCCCTGCTGCAGATCCCCGCCGTCGGCACGCTCGCCCGGGCGATGCTCGCCTCGGCGGCGATCGTCGCCGGCGTGATCGGCATCGCCGCCCGCGCTCCCATCGCCAACCTGGTGAGCGGCATCATGATCGCCTTCTCCCAGCCGGTGCGGCTCAACGACTACATCAGCGTGGACGGCGAGTTCGGCACCGTGGAACAGATCTCGCTCATCTACACGTACATCCGCAGCGCCGACGGCCGCAGGGTGGTGATCCCCAACGAGGCCTTCGCGATGAAGGCGGTGCACAACTACTCGATGGGCTCGCCGGGGAGCATGGTGACCGTCGAGATCTCGCTGCCGCTTGACGCCGACGTGGAACGCGCTGCGCAGGCGATGCTCGAGACGGGCGTATCGATGGCGCCGGCGCCGGAAGACAAGATGGACAGTGTCGAGGTCGCCGACATCTCCGGCAGTGGCGTCCGGCTGCGCCTGCACGCCTGGGCCACCGACCCGCTGCGGCGGCGCGAGCTCGCCAGCGACCTAAGGACCGCCCTTCTGCGCCGCCTCAAGGCCGACGGCCTCATCGGCGAGGGAAAGGCCGATGGAGGCGACTGACCTGCCGCCGGACGCCGGGCCCGTGGGGGAGCCCGGCGAGGGGGCGGCAGTCGGCGCGACCACCGAGAGCGGCGCGGCTCCTGAGCCGGCCGCGACTCGCCCGCTGACGCGGGCGCTCGTCGCCGCCATCGGCAGCCGCATCCTGGTCTTCCTCGTCGCCTTCCTGGCCGCCGCACTCATCGGCGTCCACGGCCTGCCGGTGGGCTGGCGGTTCCCGGAGCGCGCTGAGGTGTTCACCGGCTGGCTCGGATCGCTCCTCAACCCGTGGGCGCACTGGGATGGCGTGTGGTACATCAAGATCGCGACGGGTGGGTACGCCGACGCGGACGGCAGCACCGCCTTCTTCCCGTTGTTCCCCATGCTGCTCCGCTATGCCGGTCTGCTGCTGGACGGCAACCTGCTTCTCACCGGCATCGTCATCTCATTGATCTGCTACGCGGGCTGCGTCTGGCTCCTGTATCGCCTGGTGCGCGCCGACTTCGACGAGTCCGTAGCCAGCAGGGCGGTGATCTACCTGGCGATCGGACCGCTCTCGTTCTTCCTGCAGGCCGTGTACACCGAGTCCCTCTTCCTGGTCCTCTCGTTGGCCTGCTTCGTGTTCGCCCGCGAGGGCCGCTGGCGGCTCGCGGGCGTCATGGGCCTGCTCGCCACGCTCACACGCAGCACCGGCGTGCTGCTGCTCATCCCGATGGCCTACTACTACTACGAGCGACGCGGCTGGAGCTTCAAGAGGACCGACTCCCACGTCGCCAACCTCCTGATGGTCGTCGAGGGCCTGCTGGTCTGGATGACGTACCTCGCGCTCGCCTTCGGTAAGCCTCTCGCCTTCTCGGCCGCGCAGGCTCAGTGGGAACGTGACCTGGGCGCGCCCAACTACACGGTCACGAAAGGCATCGTGGCCACCGTCTACGGCCTCCGCAAGCTCGTCTCCGCCGAGTACTACCGGCTGTTCTGGGAGGTGCCCCGTCCCGGATCTGACTACAGCACCCTGGGCACCAACATCCTCAACCTGCTGTTCCTCATCGCCGCCGCGCTGCTGCTGTGGTACGGGGCGCGGCGGCTTCCGGGCGCCTACTCCTGGTACGCGCTGGCGGCGCTGACGTATCCGCTGTTGTTCCCCAGCAAGTACGTGCCGCTGATGTCGTATCCGCGCTTCACGCTCACCGTGTTCCCGCTGTACGTCGCCCTTGCGCTCTACACGCACGACAGGCCGCGGCTGCACAGGGTGGTGGTGGCCGCGGGGGTGCTGCTTCTCATCGGGTTCACGGCCAAGTTCGCCGTGTTCAGCTGGGTGGCCTGAGGCCCGGGCGAGGCGCCGCGGAGGCCCGGGCCGACGATCAGGGACGCGGAGACGTGGTCGCGGAAGGACTGGGCGGCGCAGTCGCTCCAGGCGACGGCGTCTGGGCGCCTCCCGCGGCGCCGATGCGCTTGAACACGTAGACGCCGTCTTTCGCGTACACCGACTGGAAGTTGGGGTCGAGCACCAGCCGGCCGAGTGCGAGCGAGTGCATCTGCTGGTCTTCCTTGTCGTAGAAGAACGGGTGCCTCTGGTCGACGACCACCCAGTCGGCGCCGGCGAAGTACGGGAAGATGTAGGCCACCCGGCGCGCCGCGAGCTGGGCCCCCGCGTTGTTGTTCGCCGAGACCCTGGCGTCCTCCGGGATCATCGCCACCGCCTCGTCGAGCGCCGCGTCATGCGCCGTCCTCGCGTAGTCCCCGCCGTCGTAGGCCGCGCCCGGCAGCGAGAAGGGCAGCGGCCCGAGGAAGTAGTTGCCGTACAGCGCGCACAGCAGCACGAGGAGGGCCAGCGTGGCGCGCTGCACGCGCTGGCCTTTCATCAGCTCTTCCGTCTTGCGGAACCCGCCTCCGAGCCAGCGCCAGAGACGCACGACCCCCAGCACCGCCGCCGCGTAGAGGAAGGGGATCTCGAGCGCCGTGTAGTGGAACTCGATGCGGCGCTGAAAGACCGTGGTCGAGAGCGCGTTGAGCGCGTACTCGGGCAGCGCGATCAGCAGCGTCAGCGGGCTGAGCAGCGACGTGAAGCCGAGCGGCCAGAGCAGTCCCAGCCAGTAGCGCAGATTGGACTCGGAGAAGAAGTCGGCGGCAGTCTGGCCGGGATGGAGGACGGCGTTCTTGGCCACCTCCGCCGCACCGCTCCCATACTCGCCGTAGCGGGCGATGAAGGCGCTCTGGTCGCCGTTGTAGTGGGGGATCACGACCCAGACTGCGGCCGCGAACCAGGCGGCGCCGGCGAGCGTGACGACGAGCGGCCAGGGCGAACGCTTGCGGATCGCGAAGTAGGCGCCCATGAAGGCGATCACCAGCGGCACGGTCTCCTTGCACGCCGCCGCGAGCACGAGGAAGACGGCAGCGCGCGCCCAGCGGTCCTCCTCCATGTACAGGAAGGCCCAGAGGAGGAGCGGCGTCGCGAGGGCGACCGGATGGAACTCGTTGAGCACGAGAAAGCCGAGCGCCGGATAGAGCAGGAAGGCACCGGCAAGGAGCGCGCCGGCGTCCGGGTCGCGCGTGGCGCGAGTCCCGAGCCGGTACGCCGGCCAGGCGCCGGTGGCGACGATCGCCGCCTGCGCCACAAGCAGCATCACGGGGCTCGGCCAGACGAGCCAGGGGAGCGCGAAGAGCGCAAGGATAGGATCGACGTGCGAGCCGAGCCGGGACATCTGTCGCGGCTGCAGATCGCCGGTCGTGACCTCAAGGAAGTGGCCGTGCGCCGTGTTGTACACGGCCTGGACCATGTTGCCGAGGTCGTAGCGGGCGTCCATGTACGCTCTGTACTTGAGCCACGAGAGCAAGGCGTACACCGCCGCGAAGAGGATCGCGCCGCCGATCACCAAGAAGGCGCGGCGGCGGAAGAGGACCCGCCGCCGCTCGTCGTCGAGCTCCTCGACCGGCGAGAGCGCGAGCAGGCGGTGGCGGCCCGGCGCGGCGACGCCACGACCCCTCCGTCGTGGCCGGCTCACGAGCCGTCCCTCCGCCGCGCCCAGATCTCGATCAGCACGACGAGGCCGACGAAGACGAGCTCGACGACCGTCACCCACAGGCGCAGCAGCAACGCCCATGTGAGCGCCACACCACCCGGCAGGCTGCTTGACAGTGAGGCGGTGAGCACCGCCTCACGCACGCCGATCCCACTCGGGATGAAGAAGGCGACCATGCCGGCCACGTAGGCGAGCGCGTAGGCGACGATCACGAGCGGGAGCGCGTCGATGCCGAGCCCGGTGATCGCGCGGGCGAGGAGCCAGGCGCCCGTGCCGGCAACCAGCCAGTCCAGCGTGAACAGGCAAAGGAGCCCGAGCACTGCGCCGAAGCCCAGCGTGACCTCAAGGGGCGGACGCCGCAGGAGACGCAGGGCAAGCCCCGCCAATGGCCCGAAGAGCCGCGGGTGCATGAGGGCGACGAGCACCGGGATGGCCACCAAGCTGAGCGCCGTGACGCCGGGCCGGTACTCCCAGAAGGGGAAGAGCACGGCCACGGCCAGAAGCGCGCCACACACCCCGAGCGCCTGCTCGTAGACCATGGCGGCAGTCACTCGCTCGATGGCCAAGCCCTGCGAGTGACTCAGCCAGGCACGCCCCACGAACATGAAGACGTTGCCCGGCATGTAGCGCGCCAGGATCGACCTGCCCCACACCGAGGCGGCCGGCCAGAAGCGACCGCCCGCGCCACAACCGCGCAACAGCAGCCACCAGAAGGCGGCCTGGGCGAAGTAGTAGGCCAGGAAGAACGCGCCCGAGGCGGCGAGCCAGCCGACGTCGAACGTCCAGTCGAAATCCCTGATGCTGTCCCACGAGCGCGCGAGATAGGTCGCGAGGAAGTAGGCGGTCGCGACGACGATCGCCGCCTGAAGGAGCCGCACGAGGACGCGGCGGCGCGCTGAAGTCCGGCCCGCGGGGGCGGGCGGCTCCCCCGCCGCGGTCACGCCGTCTCCAGAGCGGCGAGCAGCTCGCCGGCGACGGCGGCCGGCGTGAAGGCCCGCCGGTACAGCCCAAGCGCCGCCTCGCCAAGCCGACCGCGCTCCCGCTCGTCGAGCAGCCGGCGAAGGGCGGCCGCGAGTCCGGCCCCGTCACCGGCCGCCGTGAGCAGGGCGGTCTCGCCGTCTCGGAGCCACTCGCGAGCGCCGTCGCTGTCGGCGGTGACGACGGGTCGACCGCAGGCCAGCCCGTCGAAGACCTTGTTCGGAACGACACGTCCGGCCTTGTCGGAGCGGCCAAAGACGCCGAGACAGACGTCGGCCGCCAGGGTCTGGTCGCGCAGCTCCCCGGCGGACAGCGCGCCGAGCCATTCCACGTTGGTCAGTCGACGCGCGGCGATCTCCCCGCGGAGGTCGGCCGAGAGCTGCCCTTCGCCGATGAGGAGGAAGCGGAAGGGTTCGGCCCGCAGCAGATCGGCCGCGGCCAGCACAACGTCGGCCCCGTGCATCGGACTCCACTTGCCGTACTGCAGCACGGTGATCGGTTCGCCGCGGGCGAGCCGCCTGGCGGCGCCGTCGGCACGCGGTTCAGGCAGCGCGCCCACCGGGACAACGACGACGTGGGCGCGCGCGAGGCCGAACGCCTCCTGGTAGTAGGCGGCATGTGCCCACGTGTCGGCGAGGACGAGCTCCGGCAACCGGAACGCCACCTCGTCGACGGCCCGCACGACGGCCGCCTTGGCGCCCCCGCTGTGCACGAGCGCTCGGTCTCCGGCGAAGGTGTCCCAGAGAGAGACGAGCGGGTCGAAGACGAGGCGAGCGCCGCGGAAGGCCGCGAGCACGCGGCCGAACGGCACGAGGAAGTGGCCTGGATAGCCCACGATCGACCGCGTCCACGTGGAGATGGCGGCGATGCCGCGCGAAGAGCCGCGCATGCGCCGCCGCGACTCCGGCGGCGAGGCGAGCCGCTCCTCGCGGGCCGGCCATCTCCGCCGCGGTGAGACGCGGCAGGCCGGCCTGGAACTCGACGACGTCGACACCGTGCTCCCGCAATCCCGCGATGAGCACGGCGTTGCGTGGATAGCCCGGCTCGTAGGTCCCGAAGTACGCGACGGCCCGGGTCACGGTCGTGCGGCGACGCCGGCGGCGCCCCGCGGTGCAGCGTCCTCGCCGTCCTCCCGATCCGGCGCCTGCTGCGCCGCGACCGACGAGCCAGCCTCCACGAGCACGGCGACCTGCGCCGGGTCCGGGCCGCGGCGAGCACGCGAGTTGGCGATGAGCTCGCCGATGAGGCCCAGGCTCAGGAGCTGGACGCCGACGATGATGAGCAGCGCGCCCAGCAGCAGCAGCGGGCGCTGCCCGATGGGGTGGCCGAACACCAGCTTGTCGATGGTCAGGTACAGCTCGACCAGCACGCCGATGAAGATGAGCAGCGTGCCGAGGCCTCCGAAAAGGTGCTGCGGGCGATGCTGGTACCGGCCGAGGAACATGACCGTGAGCAGATCGAGGTAGCCGCGCATGTAGCGCTGCCAGCCGTACTTGGAGCGACCGGCCGTACGTCGCCGATGACTCACCTTCACCTCGGTCACGCGGAAGCCAGACTGCGCAGCCACCACCGGGATGTAGCGGTGGAGCTCGCCGTAGATCGAGATGGTGTCGACGACCTCACGCCGGTAGGACTTGAGCCCGCAGTTGAAGTCGTGCAGCGGTATCCCGGAGGCGCGGCGTACCGTCCAGTTGAAGAATCGCGACGGGAGCGTCTTGTTGAGTGGGTCCTGGCGGCGCTGCTTCCAGCCCGACACCAGATCGAAGCCGTCCGTGAGCGGAGCGACGAGGTTGGGGATCTCGGCAGGATCGTCCTGGCGATCGCCGTCCATGGTCACGATGAGGTCGCCGCGGGCGGCGGCGAAGCCGTGCGAGAGCGCCGCCGCCTTGCCGAAGTTGCGCCTCAGCTTGACGACGCGCACGTCGTCACGGGCTTCGGCGAGCTCCTTCATGACCGGGAACGAGCCGTCTGTGGATCCATCGTCGACGAAGACGATCTCGTAGGGCGTGGCGTACGAGGCCAGCGCCTCGTCGATCTCGGCGACGAGCGGCACGAGGCTGTCCGCCTCGTTGTACACGGGAATGACGAGTGAGAGAAGAGAGCCCATATCGGCTCACTAGGATACAACGTCGCGGCGCGGCGCGGGCGCCGGGGGGACGCGCGCCGCGGACGAGGCTCGGGCTTCCTAGAGCTCGTCCAGGCGGATGCTCACGGAGTCGTCGGCGTGAAGCACGCGCTCGTCGACCTCGCGCTCGTCGCGGGACTCACCGGCGGCGCCGAACGCGTCGCGCGCCCGGCGCCCGATCACCTGTACGTCCTCGGTCACGCTGCTGTTGAGCAGCGCGGCAAGGTGCGGGCTCCGCACGCTGAGCTTCACCCCGAAGAACTCGATCTCGCCGTTCTCCGGGACGTCGCCACCGGGTGTCTCCGCCTGAGCCATACGAGAAGTATCGACGCAGGAGGAGCATTCTTGAAGGACGATCTGGACATGACTCCGAGCCCGCCGCCCGCCCACGGTGCCCGCGATCCGGTTCCCGGCCGGCTGGACCCCTCCGCGCTGCGCCTCGCGCACCCGCCGTACGCACGCTGGCGAGGGGACGGACCGCTTGGTAGCATGGAGCCTTGCCCCATCTCTCTCGGGGGCCCGGAGGATGCGGATGAGCAGGAGAGTCTGGCTCGTGGTTGCGATCGTCGCGCTCGCCGCGGCGTCGTTCGCCGCGAGCGTCGTCGCCAGGCGCGCCTCCGACGATCGCCCCAGGCAAGTCACCCGCGGTCTGGACTACCTCCACTCCCGCCAGCGCGACAACGGCGGCTTCGGCACCCCGCAGAACACCGCCTGGAGCGTCATGGGCGCCGTCGCCAGCGGCGAGCGAATGGGCACCAGCGCCTGGCATGTCAAGGGCAAGAACCCCTTCGACTACCTCCAGGCGACCGACCTCGTCGCCGCAAGCACGAGCGCGGACGTCACCAATGCGCCGATCTACTACGCCCGTCTCATCATGTCCTACGTGGCCATGGACCGTGCGGGGACCGTCGGGACCGCCGGCAGCAAGGGAGTCAACCTGCTCACTGTGCTCCTCACCTATCAGGACACCAGCGACAGCTCGACGAGCAAAGGGGCCTTCTCGCCGGTGCCGCCTTCCACGGTGTCCGCTGTGCGCACGACCAGCTGGGCCATCCTCGCCATGCACAACCTCGGCGTGAGCCCGACCGACAACCGGTTCAGGGCGGCCGGGACATGGCTGGCCGCGCAACAGAACACGACGGGGGCCGGCGCCGGCGGCTTCGCCAGCGGCGCGAAGGGCGGCGAGTCCACCGCCCTCGACACGGCGCTCGCCTACCAGGCGCTCATGGTGGGCTCGAGCGGCGCCTCCTGGGACCCCAACGCGGCACGCTCCTTCCTCAACGACAGCCAGAGGACCGACGGGGGCTTCCCGGCGACCCCGGGCGGCAGGACCGACGCGGAGGCCACCTCCTCCGGCATCCAGGCGATCCTCTCCATGGGCGAGCAGCCTGAGGACCCTGCGTGGACGACCGCAAGCGGCGCCACGCCCGTCGGCGCCCTGGGCGGGCTGCTGCAGCCGAACGGCTCGTACAGGCTCACCTCAAGCTCGTCACAGCGTCCGGTCACCGCCACGAGCTGGGCGCTCATCGCGCTGCGCCGCAGAAGCTTCACCGGCTACCCGATGCGCATCGGGCCCGCCGTAACGGCCTTCCGGTTCCGGCCGCGGGCCAAGTCGGTCTCGCCCAAGAACGGCGCCACGTTCAAGACCACGCGCAGCGTCCTCATCAGCGCGACGTACACGGACCTGTATCCCAAGGGGACGGGCATCAGGACCTCGGCCTGCCGCGTCTACCTCGACGGCGCCAACAAGACCCGGCCCGCAACGATAGGGAGCTACAGCCTTCGGCTTCAGCTCAAGAACGTGCCCAACGGCGACCACACGTACACGATCAAGCTGGTCGACCGGGCCGGCAACCAGGTGATCGTCAAGCGCACGTTCACTGTGGCCGTGCCCACCCCGTCGCCGACGCGCACGCCCGCGCCACGACCGACGTACAACCCCGGTCCGGTCTATCCCACCGTCTACCCCACGTCCAAGCCTTCCACGCCGGCGCCCGCGCCGACTCCCTATCCAACCGCCACCCCGTACCCTTACGGCAGCCCGACCGCGTCGGCGAGCCCCGTGGTCACGGGCTCGCCCATACCGTCGCCGAGCGCCTCCTCCAGCCCGGGCGGATCGGGAGATGGCGATGACGGGGGTAGTGCCGCCGGCTTCGTCGGTGGTACCCTGCTCGCCATGCTCCCCATCGGCGCCGCCATCTCCTACCTCGCTCTGCACCGCCGCGAAGACCTCCTCGGCGCGGCCAGCCAAGGCACGGCACTCGCCGGCGGAGGCAGCTCCTGGGAGCGCTTCAAGCAGCATCTCGCCAGGTCCAAGGACCTGACCCGGCCGTCGTCGAGAGACTGAGCGCCGGATGAACGATCTTCAAGAGCTCATCTACGACATCTCCAGGATCCTGCTCTGGCCGGTCCTGATCGCCGCCATCGCCTGCCTCGTGTGGGTGCTCATCGAACTCGGTGTGCTCCTGTATGAGCTCTGGCTCCGGTTCCGCTACCGCGACCTCGACGCGCTCGAGGTCCGGGCGCTCCGCGCCCGCAAGGCGTTCCTCGACGGCAAGCCGCGCACCGCGTACCGCTACCTGCAGGAGAACAACTACTCGCTGGTCGTGGTCCGCTTCCTCTACGACCTCATCCGCAACTACCAGACCGAGCGGCTCGCCGCGAAGCCCCTCAAGCTGCTGCAGGAGTATGAGTTCTACACGATCAAGCGGTTGGAGCGGACGCGGATCCTCGTGCGCATCGGCCCGATGCTGGGTCTCATGGGCACGCTCATCCCGCTGTCGCCGGCGTTGATGGGTCTCGCCACCGGCGACATGGCGGCGCTCTCGGAGAACCTCATCACCGCCTTCTCCGTCACGGTCATCGGCCTCCTGATCGGCGGCCTCGCCTTCCTCACAAGCATCGTCCGCGACCGCATGTACTCGCAGGACATCTCGGACATGGAGTACCTTCTCGAGCTGCTGGAGGGCGACGACGTGCGCCTCCGGTCGGGCCGCCGGCTGTCCAAGACGGGCGTCTGGGACACGGAGGCCGAGATCGACTACGAGGTCGCGGAAGAAGACGCCGAGCGTACGTCCATCATCACGCTGTCGGAGACCCCGGACGCGCCGCTGCTGCCGGTCGTCGCAGGCCCTGCCGGCGGCTCCCGGGCCACGACCACATCACCGGCCGCGACCGGCGGCCGGGTCCGGTCGACCGCCGGCCGGACGGACGAGCACGACGGCCTCACCTTCGGCGACCCGAGCATGGATTGGAGCCGAGACGACGATCCCTTCGCCGATCTCGGCCCCATCGATCCAGAGGGGACCGACGATCCGCGGCAGCGCGGCTCGGGCGGCTCCCTCCGCCGTCGCTGAGCGGCCATGCCCTCCAGCGACGACCACTCCAGGCTGCACAACCTCGGGACCGTCATGGGCGCCCCCGAGAGCGGCCTCCGCTACATGCGACGGCGCCGGGTAGGCACGGCCGACCGCAACGGCGATCCGCTCGACGGCATCGTCAATCTCTTCGACGTGGCCATCGTCCTCGCCGTGGGGTTCCTCGTGGCTGCACTTGCCGCCGCCGGCATGACGGGGCTGCTCACCAACCAGAACATGACCATCGTCACCGACCCGGGCACGCCGGAGATGCAGGTGATCGTCAAGGAGGGCGACCAGATCACCAAGCTCGACATGGAGTCCGGGGAGGAGGTCGCCGGCATGGGGACGCTGCTCGGCTCGTTCTACAAGCTCGCCGACGGCACGGTGGTCTACGTACCCGCCGGTCAGGCCGCGCCCGGAGGTTCCATGCCGGTTCCCGGGGCGACACCGACTCCCGGCGTCACGAGCACGCCCGGCGTCACTCCCTACCCGACGCCTACACTCACGCCGTCCACGGCGTTCCCCACCGCACCTGCGACGCCGACCCCCGGCGTGACACTCACGCCGGACACCAGCGGCGCCGTGCCGCGCGGCACACCCTGAGAAGCCCCGGGGTCAGCCCAGCGAGCGCAGAAGGTCGATGAGCCGCTGGAGGTCGGAGGCGTTCCTGAAGCCGATCTGGATGGAGCCGCCGCGTTTGCCGCTGCGGATGCGCACCGGCGCCTCGAACACGCCGTAGAGCTCGTCGGCCAGTTCGGTGAAGTCTGGGCCGGCGGGTCGCCGCGCTGGAGACGCGGCCTCGTCCGGCGGTGCCGAGAGCTTGCGCACGACCGCCTCGACCTGGCGCACCGTGAGCCCCTCCGTGACCACCAGCCGCGCGATCCGGCGGCGCTCGCCGTGGTCGGGCAGGGCCAGAAGCGCGCGCCCGTGGCCCTCGGTGAGCTCGCCCCGCTCGACCATCGCCTGTACATCATCGGGCAGGTCGAGCAGGCGCAGCAGGTTGGTGACGGCGACGCGGCTTCGGCCCACGAGTTCGGCGATGCGCTCGTGCGTCAACCCGAACTCGTCCACCAGCGCCGCGTAGGCGCACGCCTCCTCGATCGCGTTCAGGTCCTCGCGGGCGACGTTCTCGGCGAGGGCGATCTCGAGCGACGCGATCTCGTCGGCGGGGCGCACCAGCGCGGGGATGAACTCGAGGCCGGCGAGCTTCGCGGCGCGCAGGCGTCGCTCGCCGGCGATGAGCTCGAACCGGACACCTGCCGGCGCCGGCAGGCCCGCGACCCCCGGAGCCGTCTCGGCGTGCAATGGCCGGACGACGACCGGCTGCACGACGCCAAGCGCTTTGATCGACGCCGCCAGCTCCTGCAACTCGTCGTCCGGGAACATCCGCCTCGGCTGGCGGCGGTTGACGGTGATGTCGCCGAGGGCGAGCTCGCGGAGGCGGCCCTCGGGCGGCGCGCCGGCAGCGCCCGAGCGCCCGAGCGCCGCCCGGCTCTCGCCGATCAGGGCCCCGAGACCCTTGCCCAACGCCTTTCTACCGCTCTCGCCGGGAGCCCGACCATGCGGATTCGCCGACTGCGCGTCGGGATCGAGTGCTTCAGTCACGGGAGACGACCTCCTTGGCGAGATCGAAGTATGCGTCGCTGCCGGCGCAGGTCGCATCATAGCGCGAGATGGGGAGCCCGTGACTGGGCGCCTCGCTGAGCCGGACGTTACGCGGGACGATGGTCTCGAAGACGTGTTCGCCGAGGTGTTCCTTCACCTCTCCGGCCACTTCGCGTCCCAGTCGCGTGCGGCCGTCGTACATCGTCACCACCACCCCCAGGATGGAGAGCTCAGGGTTGAGGTGCTCCTGGACGAGCCCGACCGTCTCCAGCAAGGCCGCAAGGCCCTCGAGCGCGTAGTACTCCGCCTGCACCGGGATGAGCACCTCGCGAGCGGCGACCAGCGAGTTGACGGTCAGAACGCCGAGCGACGGGGGGCAGTCGATGAAGACGAAGTCGTGAGTTCCCAGGTGCCCGGCCAAGGCGTAGTCGAGTACATACTCGCTGCCGGCGGCGCCGGCGAGTTCCACGACGGCGCCGGCGAGGTCCGCGCAAGCCGGAACGAGGCGGAGGTGGTCGACGGCCGTGGCCACGGTCGCCTCCGCGATCCCGGCGGCGCCGCCGAGCACGCCGTAGCTCGTCAGCCGCGCGTCCTCGGCTCGGATGCCGAGGCCGGCGGAGGCGTTGGCCTGCGGGTCCATGTCGAGGAGGAGTACGTCGAACTCGGCCTCCGCCAGACAGGCCGCGAGATTGACGGCGGTGGTGGTCTTGCCTACCCCGCCCTTCTGGTTGGTCACGGCGATGACGCGGGTCACCGGGCTCCTTTCGGGGGTCACCGATACTAGCAGATGGCTCAGGCGTCGATCGGCCTCTTCGAGGCCCTGCCCTCGCGCCGCGGGAGCCATTCCGGCGTCGGCGCCACCTTGGTGTAGACGGCGCAGACGGCGTCGTCCAGCGGCGAGTCGGGCAAGGGGACCGTCGGCTCGGCGGCGAGCCCGCATCGCGCGGCCGCCACGTCCGCGGCAGGGCCCTCGGCGGCGAGCGCCCGCCCCGTCTTGCTCGCCAGCAGCACCCCGCCCTCCGCGAGCAGCGGAGCGGCCAGCTCGACGAGCACCGGGAGCTCGGCGACCGCGCGGGCGAGGACCAAGCCGAAGGCGTCGCGACCCGGGGCGCCCGCGGCGGCGTAGCGCTCACTGCGGACGCACACGACACGAGCGCGGTCGCTGAGCCCGCAGGCGACGACCGCCTCCTCGAGAAAGGCGCACTTCTTGGCGGCGGCATCGAGGAGCGTGAGGTCGGCATCTGGGACCGCCACCGCGAGCGGGATGCCCGGGATGCCTGCGCCGGCGCCCAGGTCCAGCCAGCCGGCGGACTCACGCTCATGCAGCTGCGGCACAGCCAGCATCGCCAGCGAGTCTCCGAGCAAGGTGTCGACGACGGCGACCGGGTCCTTGATCCCCGTCACATTGCCTCGGCGCCAGCCCAGAAGCAGCCCGACATAGGCGGCGAGGGCCGCCGTGCGGGCCTCGTCCAAGGCGTGCATGGCCGCGAGCCGCTGGAGCGCGGCGGATGTGCTGAACGCCCGCATCGGTGGAGCGTACCACGGGCCACGGAGGCGCCCGGCAACGGCATGGCCCGCGCGGACCTTCCGGCGGGATCAGGCGACCGAACGGCGGGCTCGCGAGCGCTCAGCCGGCGTTGACCGCTTCGCGCAGGGCTTCGGCGAGCGCGTCGACATCGTCTGGGGTCGTCTGCCACGAGCACATCCAGCGGACGACGCCCGCGTCCTCGTCCCACACGTAGAAGTGGTAACGCTCATGCAAACGCTCGATGACCTGCCGGGGCAGCGCTGCGAACACCGCGTTCGCCTGCAGCGGATATGCGATGCGGACTCCCGGCGTCGCCGCGACGGAGTCGCCGAGTCGCCGTGCCATCGCGTTGGCGTGCCCGGCCGTCTCGCGCCAGAGATCGTCGTCGAAGAGGCGCAGGAGCTGCGCTGAGATGAACCGCATCTTGGAGGCCAGCTGGGTACTCTGCTTGCGCGCGTAGAGGTACCCCGCGGCCAGCTCCGGCCGAAGGAACACGACCGCCTCCGCCCCGAGAAGGCCGCTCTTGGTGCCGCCGAGGGTGAGCAGGTCGACGCCGCAGTCGGTCGTGACCTCACGGAGCTCGACGCCGAGCGCCTCCGCCGCATTGACGAGCCGGGCTCCGTCGACGTGCAGCAGCAGCCCGGCAGCGTGCGCCGTCGTCGCCAGCGCCGCGATCTCGTCGGGCGTGTACACCGTGCCGAGCTCGGTCGACTCGGAGATGGAGACCATCTTGGCCTGCACATGGTGCTGGTCGCCGAACCCGACGAGCCGGCCGTGCAGCAGCTCCGGCGTCAGCTTGCCGTCCGGCGTCGGAACGTCGATCAGCTTGGCGCCGGTGATGCGCTCCGGCGCGCCGCACTCGTCAACGTTGATGTGCGCCGTCTCCGGGCAGATCACCGCCTCGTAGGGTCGAAGCACCGCCGCGAGCGCGGTGACGTTGCCACCCGTGCCGTTGAAGACAGGGAACGGCTCCACGTCGCCGAGAAGCTCGCGCAGTCGCTCGCGCAACCTCGCCGTCCAGGCATCGTCACCGTAGGCCTGCGCCCAGCCGCCGTTGGCGGCGGCGATCGCGTCGAGGACGGCGGGGTGAGCGCCCGCGTAGTTGTCGCTCGCGAAGAGCGTGAGCCGCACCGCTGCGTCGCCACCCCTCGCGCTCACGCCTCCACCTTCTTCTTGAGCGTCTCGAAGAACAGGCTGAGCGGAAACTCGTCGTCAAGCACCCTGTCGATCCATGCCCGCGGGTCGGCCTCGTCCGAGAAGACGCGGGACTCCGCACGCCACTGCGACCCCAGGTTGGGCGTCACGTACCGCGAGACGAGATCGTGAGCCGCGATCCAGTACGTGACCCTGCTGGTGTCGATCCCGTGCCGGTACAGCTCCTCGATCAGTCCTCGGAGCTCGCCGACCGCCTCCTCGATCCGCGCCCAGTCGACGCGCAGTCGATTGTCCGACCATTGCACAACGCCGCGGTCGTGGAGATAGCCGAACAGCAGCTGACCGCCGAGGCCGTCGTAGTTGCGCACCCGATCGCCGGTGATGGGGAAGCGCAGGATGCGGTCGAAGAAGATCGCGTACTGGACGTACCGGGCGAAGGGGAAGCCATCGCGAGCGAGTTCGCCGGCCGTACCGTAGGTCGCGAGATCGACGCGGAGCTCCTCCAGCGAGTACATCCAGTACGGCAGGCGCTGGCGGATCATGAACGGGTCGAACGGCAGGTCGCCGTGGCTGTGCCAGCGGTCGTGGATCATGTCCCACAGGATGTACGTCTCGAGCGCGAGATCGGCGGAGGACGCGAGCGCAAGGGCGTCGGGCGGCAGGTCGATGGAGAGCGCCTGTGCTCCGCGGAGCGTCGCCCGCCGGTACCTTGACGACTCGCGGTCGCAGAAGATGGCGCCGAAATGATTGGTCGGTCGCTCGGCCACGCTGACCGTCTCGGGGAAGAGCACCGCACACTCACTCTCGTAGCCCGCCGTGTTGTCCACCAGCTGGACCGGCACGAACTTGGCGTTGTCGTAGAGCTCGCTCTCGATCCGGGCGACGAAGTCCGGCCACGGCGTGCGCGTGATCAGCGCCTCGAAGCGCGTGTCCCGCGAGCCGTTGGGCGTGTACATGGGGAAGACGACGAGGTTCTCGACACCGTCGCGACGATGGAGCTCGGGACGAAAGAGGTCCAGCGAGGCGCGTACATCCGGCCTGCCGCATCCCCCTTCGACCCACGCCTGCAGGTCGGCGACCACCTGGGCGAGGTAGTCCTCCTCGTGCGGAAAGCGAGGCGCCAGGTCGGCGATGGCCTCGGCCATGGTCACCACGAGCGCGCGGACCTCACCCGCGTCGTTCGCTGAGAGGTCGATCTCGCCCGTAGGCTCCTGCAGAAGCCTGAGCGTGTTCGTCGCGTCCCGGAGGCGCGGCCAGGCCGGATCCTCGACCGCGGCGGAGACGACGGGCGTCCAGTCGGCGCGGAACGCGGAGAGCGACGCCCAGTACGCCACGTTCAGCCAGAGCTGCAGGTGGTCCCGACGGTCCAGATAGTCGTCTCCGAACAGATCGGAATCGGAGACGACGACCACGCGGCCCTCCTTGTACGACACAGCCGCGAGCAGGCCGGCCCCAGGCGGATCGGCGCTGGCTGGCGTGCGCAGCGCCAAGGCGCCCAAGGCGTCCGCGGACACCACGCCGGCGCGATAGAAGCCCACGTCACGCACCAGGTGGAGGATGCCCCGATCGGCCACCTCGTCCGCAACCTCGGCGACGATCCACGACGGCACGCCATCTCCGGTCCCGTAGTCGAACACGGTAGCGCTCTCCAGCTGCACGCCGAACGGCGCCAGCAGGTCATTGAGATTGCCGCCGTACTTGTCCTCTTCTTCTTCGCCGAGGACGACGAGGCCGCCACCGGAGGCCACGAAGGCCTCCACGGCAGCGATCTCGGTCGGCGAGAACGTCGGCGGGTCGTCGCCGACCGTCCGCTCCCAGCGGGTCTCGCTCGGGTGCGCGATGACGAGCACGTCCACGCCGGCGAGGGCCACGTCGTCCAGCGGCCGGCCAGTGCTCGTGACGACCTCGAAGTCCCTCGCACGTAGGGAGGCTGCGGCGGCGGCGTATGAGGCGGCGGCAGGGTGTGAGGGTCGCATCCGCGCCGCCGCCTCCGGCCGGATCGACCACGCCTCACCGTGGTGCTCGTCGAACAGGACCTTGGCTACCTTCCGCTGACGCAGGGTATCGAGCATGGGGACCTCCTGGGAGAGGCTATGGCGTGGCGCCGCTCGTGCTCGGCGTGGCGACTACCGATGAGGAGGTTGTTCCAGATGCGGCGGCGGCGGCAAACCCTGCCGGCTCGCGCCCACTCGATCAGCAGTCGCGGTTCTTGGTGAGCACGAGGACCGTGCCGCCCTCGTCCGGCTTGCGCAGGTCGAAGTCGTCGACGATGGCGCGGATGATCGAGATGCCCATGCCGCCCTCCGCCAGGTGGATCTCGGGGATTCCCCGACAATCCGCGCAGTCTTCGTCGTCCTCGTGGAACCCGCCACCCTCATCGCGGATGAGGACCGTCACGCGATCGTCGTGGACCGTGAACTCGAGGTGGACCTGGCCGTCGTCATGGTCGTAGGCGTGCCGCACCGAGTTGGAGCAGGCCTCGGTGAGGGCCAGCTTGAGATCGGCCACGGCGTCGTCCGAGTAGCCGCCGCGGGAGCGGAGCAGGCCCGACAGTGCCAGACGCCCGAGTGAGACGTATTCCGCCTTGGCGGGGATGTCGAGCTTCACATAGTCGTCCACGGCCGTGAATCCTATCGACTCGAAGGCTGCCGGGCCAGATTCAGCATGCTGCGTCTCGCCCACCGGTCACTTCTTGAGAGAAGTGCGAACGTTCACCTTGGCCCCACACATCGCACAGAATGTTCCCCGCAGCGCGACATCCTCAACCGCGTAGCCGGTGCGGCGGACGAGGAGTCGTTTACAGTTCGGGCAAACGGTGTTCTCCCCTTCGTGCCCGGGCACGTTGCCGAGGTAGACGAAGCTGAGCCCGGCGTCGTGCCCGAGTCGGACGGCGTGCTCCAGCGTCGGTATCGGCGTCGGCGACAGGTGCGCGAACTCCAGGTGGGGCATGAACCGGGTGACGTGCCACGGCGTCTCCGGCCCCAGCCTCTCGACGATCCAGTCCGCGATACCACGGAGCGTCGCGTCGTCGTCGTTGAAACCCGGGATGACGTTGGTCACGATCTCGACGTGACAGCCGTAGTCGGCTTTGGCGGATTCGGCTGCCTCCAGCACCGGCGACAGATCGGGGATCCGGCACAACGCCTTGTACTGCTCGTTGGTGAAGCCCTTCACGTCGACGCGATAGGCGTCGATGTGCGGCCCGAGGACCGACAGAGCTTCGGCGGTGATGTAGCCGTTGGTGACCATCACCGTGTACAGCCCATGCTCGTGCGCAGCCTGGGCGCCGTCGAGGATGTACTCCAGCCAGATCGTCGGCTCGTTGTAGGTCCACGCCACGCCCTGGCACTCGTTGTTGGCGGCCAGCACGGAGAGATTGCGGATCGGCAGATCGCGAAGGTCGCGGGTCGCCTCCGCCGGGTCTGCGTGCGCGATCTGCCAGTTCTGGCAGTGGCGGCAGGCGAAGTTGCAGCCCACGCTCCCGAGCGAGAGCACCGTGGTGCCGGGGAAGAAGTGATAGAGGGGCTTCTTCTCGATGGGGTCGGCGGCGACGCTGCAGACCCGACCGTACGTGATGGCGTACAGAGCACCGTCGCGATTGACGCGCGCCCGGCACGTGCCGCTCTTGCCGGGCGCGATGCGGCAGAGGCGCGGGCACACGTGGCACTGGACCGCGTCGTCCTCGAGGCGCTCGTACAACATCGCCTCGTGCCAGTCCTTCACGTTCTCGGCCATCGTCAGCTCCCCTACCGGCGCAGGCCGGCGATGCCGCGCATGACACAGTCGACGAGCGCGGCCTGCAGCTCGTCGTTGCCGGACGCCACGGTGGCCATCTGGAAGCTCACGTCTGAGCCGAGCACCGGCCGGTCCTCGAGCGTGCTGCCGTCGGCGTCGCTGAAGGGCAGGCCGGCCTCCCTGCAGAGGAGGTAGGCGGCAGCGACGTCGTAGGGCGAGTTGCAGAGCACCGCACCACGGCCGACACGACGGAACTCCGCCTCTGTCCACGCATGCGCGGCGATGATCGCCGGCCCGATGTCGACGTAGGCATCGAGCTGACCGGTGAGGATGCGCGTGACACCATAGGTGGCGGAGCCGATATCGAAGACGCAGCCGCCGACGGATGAGACGTCGATGAGCTCCTCGAGGGCGCTCGCGAGGATCACGGCCGGCCGACCACGGAAGCCGAGCGTCCAGAAGATGCTCTCGAGATCGGCCCTCGGCGTGGGGAGGAAGGGGATCTCCGCGCCGTCCTGACGCCACATGCGAAAGCCGGCGTCCTTCTCGGCGACGAAGAGATCACCGTTCTTGATCTCCTGGATGACGCCGGCGACCACGTCGCCCATCGTCGGCGCCGGTCCCGGCGGCACCGCGGCGATGCTGACGCAGGCCATCTCGAAGCCGGCAGCCGCCGGGCGCGTGCCGTCGATGGGGTCCACGACGAGGATGAGCTCAGGGTCGACGGCGCCCTGGAGGCCGCCGTCCTCGGAGTAGAACGCCCAGGACGGGAGGTGCTCGCTCATATAGGCGGTGAGCAGGGTCTCGGCCTGCTCGTCGATACTGAAGGTGACATCGCCGCCGACGGCCACACCGGCGTGGTCGCGGGCGGCGTGCGTTCCCAGGGAGGGCAGTACGACGTCGCGCAGGCGGCCGCAGAGGGCGATCAGCTTGTCGGTGGCGTCGGTCACGGGGGCCACATTCTACCCTGCTATACTCCGGATGCCGACCGGTCGCCGCCGTTCTGGGCGAGCCGGCCGCCCGTCACCATGACCCTTGCGCCCGCCACCCCATGACCCAGCTGCCCGCACCCGCCGGGACCGTCGCCTACCGCGCCGGCGGGTCCATCTACCTCAACATCACCAACCGTTGCTCCAGCACGTGCGCGTTCTGCCTCCGGGAATGGACCGACGGCGTGTACGGCGAGGACCTGCGTCTGGACCGAGAGCCGGAGCCCGACGAGGTGACGCAGGCGATCGAAGTCGCCTTCCTCGAAGGACCTGCGGACGAGGTCGTCTTCTGCGGCTTCGGCGAGCCGACGATGCGGCTGGACGTGGTGCTGGCAGTCACCGAATGGCTACGGCTGCGCCGCATCCGCAGCCGCCTGGACACCAACGGTCATGGCCAGCTGCTCAACCCGGATGTGGACGTGCCGGCAGCCTTGGCCGCCGCCGGTCTGGACGCCGTCACCGTCAGCCTCAATGCTGCCGCGCCGGAGGAGTACGACCGCGTCTGCAGGCCGGTGTTCTCGAAGTCCTACAGGGGCGTTCTGCGTTTCGCCGAAGAGTGTCTTGCGCATGGAATAGAGACCACGCTGACCGCCGTCGATTACCCGGGCGCTGATCTGCCCGCGGTCGCCGACCTCGCGGCCGCCATGGGCGCGGGCTTCAGGGCCCGCGGCTATGCCGCGCCGCGCGCGCGCTCAGCTGCCGAGAAGGGAGACCGGTGATGGCCGAGTCCGGGGCGCGGATCCTGCTCGTCGACGACGAGGAGGCGATCCTCAAGCTGCTGCGGTTCCCGCTGGAGAAGGAGGGCTACCAGGTCGTGACCGCGCGCGACGGAGACGAGGCGCTCGAGACCTTCTCCCGCGAGGATTTCGACCTCATCATCCTCGACCTCATGCTGCCGCACGTGGACGGCATGGAAGTCTGCCGCCGCGTCCGCGCGCAGAGCATCGTGCCGATCATCATGCTCACCGCCAAGAGCGACGAGTTCGACAAGGTCCTCGGACTCGAGATCGGCGCCGACGACTACATCACCAAGGACAAGTTCAGCCTGCGCGAGTTCCGCAGCCGCGTACGCGCGCAGCTGCGCCGCGCAGAGATGAGCCGCAGCGCCGAGGCCACCAAGAAGGAGGTCATCCAGGTGGATGACCTCGAGGTCGACGTCCTCAAGCGCAACGTCATCGTGCGCGGCGCCAAGGTCGACCTCACGTACATCGAGTTCGAGATCCTCAAGACCCTGATCTCGCACCCGGGCAGGGTCTACAGCCGTCAGCTTCTGCTCCAGCTGGTGTGGGGCGACAGCGACTATCGCGACTCGCGCACCGTGGATGTGCACATCCGCCACCTGCGCGAGAAGCTCGAGGCCGACCCCAAGGACCCCGAGTTCATCTTCACGGTCCGCAACATCGGCTACAAGTTCCGCGAGTTCTGATGGAGCAGGGCGCTCGGAGCGCCTGAGCACGTCGGATGTTCCGCTCCGTCAAGAACTGGCTCACACTCCTCATCGTCGCGCTTGTCGCGCTGGCGATGATGGTGGCGTGGGTGTACGTCGTCCCACCGCTCCGCGGGAGGCTGGTCGACCAGAAGCTGGCCGACCAGCGTCTCAACGCCCGCCTGATCAGCGAGACCGTCAGCCAGTGGATCCGCTACGACTCCAGCTCGAGCCAGCTGTACGTGACCGACGAGAGCTCCCTCGACCGCACCGTCAGCACGATCGCGACGCGGCTCGGGGGACGGGTGATCGTGTACACACGCAACCTGGTGCCGCGCAAGGACTCGGGCAGCCAGGACCCACTGGACGTGCCGGACTACCCGATGCTCGAGGAGACCGTCGTCCAGGGCAGGGTCACGCAAGGGACAGTGACGACCGCCAACGGCCGTGTCGCCGCAACGGCGGTGCCTCTCTACTCGCCCAACACCGGTCGCACCGTGGTGGCTGCCGTCCTCGTCATCTCGTCCCTGGAGGACGTGGACAACGCCGTCGACGCCGTCCAGCGCCAGCTGCTGTTCGCCACGGTGCTGGCCCTCGGCATGAGCCTGCTGCTGGGCTACATGGCCTCCTACTTCATCGCCCGCAGGCTGAAGCGGATCGAGCGCAGCGCAGAGCTCATCGCCGGCGGCGACCTCTCGGCCAAGGTGCCCGAGACGGTGGAGGACGAGATCGGCCAGCTGGCCGATACCTTCAACGTGATGGCAGACCGGCTGCGCAGCGCCTTCGCCCAGGTCGAGTACGAGCGAGACCGCGTCGAGGTCCTCCTGAACGACCTGAGCGAAGGCGTGATCGGCCTGTCGGCCGAGGGCGCCGTCACCATCGCCAATCCAGCGGCTGCGATCTTGCTCGGCGCTCCGGTGACCGTGGGGGCCACCATCGACGAGACCTTGCCAGCGGACGTGGTGAGGCTCTGGCGCGACTCCCAGGTCGACGCCGACTTCGACATGATCGTGTTCGCCCACGAAGACGTGACGCTCGAGGCGACCACGTATCCTGTGGGGGGCGCAGCGGACTTCACCTCCATCGTCGTGCTCCGTGACGTCACCGCTCAGGCGCGGCTCGAGCGTGCGCGCAAGGACCTCATCGCCAACGCATCCCACGAGTTCAAGACGCCGCTGTTCTCACTTGCGGGATCGCTCGAACTGATCGACGAAGGCGAGCTCAGCCCCGAGGAGCAGCGCGAGTTCCTGCAGGTCATGCGCCAACAGGTGGACCGCCTGCGCACCATGGCTGTGAGCATGCTCGATCTCTCGCGCGTGGAGGCGGGATCGTTCGAGCTGAGCCCCGAGGACGTCGACCTCGTCGCCGCAGGGCGGTCGGTGCTCGACGAGTTCCAGGCGCAGGCACAGACCAAGGAACTGACACTCTCGATCCACGGCGATGAAGGGCAGACGGCATGGTGCGACGAGCAGCGCCTGGTCCAGGTGCTGCGAGCTCTCATCGACAACGCCGTCAAGTACTCGCCGCCGGGCAGCTCCGTGCGGCTCTCCACGGCGCTCGAAGAGACGGAGGCCGTCGTGGTCGTCGCCGACGACGGCCCCGGCATCTCGAGCAAGGAGCTGCCGCACGTGTTCGAGCGCTTCCACCGCGGCCGCGAGGAGCGCGGCACGACCACCGGCGCGGGCCTTGGCCTCTCCATCGCCCGCGAGCTCACCGAGATGATGGGCGGGAGCATCACGGCGGAATCGCCGTCGGGCGGCGGCGCCCGGTTCAGCGTACGCCTGCCGCGCACTCCCGGCGGACGCCGCCGCCGCCAGAGCGCGTGACCCGGATGAAGCGCGTTCATGAGGCTTAACGTGTCCTGCGTGGTTGCTTAATGTCTCGTAGGGGACAGGTAATACCCAGCGGGCATGCTCGAACCCGATCTGACATCAGGGCGGACCGGCTCCGGCGCTCATGCCCTGTGAGCTACATCAAGGACGAAGGGAAGCAGGAATGAAGCTGAAGGGTTTCCTCGCGGGACTCGCCGGTGGCGCTATCGCAGCTGCGGCCGTCGTGCTCCTGCTGGTGTTCGTCTTCGACCTCGGTGAGGTCAACGAGACGGTCGTCCAGGCGACGCCGGAGACGCCGACCGTCTACAGCACCCCGTCGACGACCGCTTCCGGAGGCCTCACGCCGGAGCAGATCTACGGCAGCCTCTCGGGCGGCGTCGTGATGGTCCTCGCGGAGTTCAGCAGCGCGGGCACAGATCAGTTCGGCCAGCCGCAGAGCGGCGAGGCGCTGGGTACGGGCTTCGTGGTCGACAAGGAGGGCAACATCCTGACCAACGCGCACGTTGTCGACGAGAACGGCCAGAGGGCGGACAGTGTCAGCATCGTCTTCAACAAGGGCGGGTCCGAGACCCAACGCGTCAAGGGGACCCTCGTCGGCGTCGATGTCGGCAGCGACATCGCTGTGATCAAGGTCGACCCGAACGGCGTCAGTCTCAAGCCGCTCCCGCTCGGCGACTCCGACAAGGTCGCCGTCGGCGAGCCCGTGGTGGCCATCGGTAACCCCCTTGGCTTCGACTTCTCGATCTCCTCCGGGCATCGTCTCGGCAACCGGGCGCAGCATGCAGGCCGACAATGGCCAGACGATCCCCAACGTCATCCAGACGGACGCCGCTATCAACCGGGGCAATTCCGGGGGCCCGCTCATCGACAACCAGGGCAAGGTCATCGGCATCAACGAGCGCATAGCCTCGCAGGGCGGCGGCAACGAAGGACTCGGTTTCGCCATCCCGATCAACACCGCCGTGCGGTCGCTCGAGCAGATCAAGGCGAACGGCAAGGTCTCCTACGCGTGGATGGGCGTGGGCCTCAACACGCTGACCGGCGACATCGCAAGCATGTTCAACATGCGGTCGCAAGGCGGCGCGCTGGTTGAGACCGTGACGCCGGGCAGCCCCGCCGCCAAGGCTGGCATCCAGGCCGGCGACCAGTCGGTCACCGTCCAAGGCGAGCAGTTCATCATCGGCGGCGACGTCATCGTCAAGGTCGACGACACCGAGATCAAGTCGGCGGACGACCTCATCGCCTACCTCGGCACCAAGAAGCCGGGCGACAAGGTCACGGTCACGGTAGAGCGAGACGGCAAGTCGCAGGAGATCCAGGTCACGCTCGCCGAGCGGCCGAGCGACCTCTGATCGTGGTCCGCCGGCCCCGGCGAAAGGGCCGGCCCGCAGACACCGCACACGACGGGGCGCCGCCACAGCGGCGCCCCGTCGCCACTTTTTTGGGTACGCGACCCACTTTTTTTGACACGTCGCCCTGTGCGGGTGTATACCGTGTGTCCAGGCCGTGACCGGCGTGGACAGAGACGCCGCCGCTCGACGCCGTCCCGCCCGCCGTCGCCCCTGGAGAACCGCGATCGACGAGCGAAGGGAAGGGCGTTTGACCAGGCAGCGACTCGACGAGCGCATGCGGGCGCTGCTGCCCATCGTCCGCGGCCTGGCCGAGATGTTCGGCCCCGACTGCGAGGTCGTGCTGCACGACGTCCGCCGCCTCCCGCACTCCATCGTCGCCATCGAGAACGGGGCCGTGAGCGGCCGCACCATCGGCGACGTGCCCACGGACCGCATGCTGCGCAATCTGCGCAACACCGACGAGACCCAGGACGTGCGCCTCTACATCTCGTCACATGACGGCAAGATCCTCAAATCGCTCGCGGTCACACTCCGCGACGAGGACGGCGAACCGTACGGCCTGCTCGGCCTCAACCACGACATCTCCGAGGTGGTGCAGGCCCAGCGCACGCTCGCGAACTTCACCGCCGTCGGCCGCCTCCGCGGGGGAGCCGTCCCCGAGGCGGACGAGATCTTCGCCGGCGACATCCGGGACGTGGTCGCCGGCATGGTGACCAAGGCCGTCGGCGAGATGGGCAAGACGCCGGCGGCGATGACGCGCGAGGAGAAGATGGAGGTCGTCAAGAGGCTCGAAGAGCGCGGCGCGTTCCTCGTGAAGCGCTCGGCGGAGCAGGTCGCCGAAGCGCTCGACCTCTCACGGTACACCATCTTCGCCTACCTCAAGGAGATCCGCCGCGGCGACGCCGTCACTCACTCGACGCCGGTCGGCAACGCCGCCGGGCGCGCCGCGGGAGGCAGGCCATGACCTGCGGCGGCAAGTCCGGCGTCGCCGGCGTCCGCCCGAATGCGACGACGGTGGACGCCCTCTACGACATCATCGCCGGCTCCGGCAGCCGATCTCTGGCGGTCGTCGGTCTGGTCAAGAACGCCGGCAAGACCACGGTCGTGAACGCGCTCATGGCCAACTGCGAGCACCGCTTCGGACTCACGTCGCTCGGCCTCGACGGCGAGCGCACCGACCACCTCACGGGGCTCGCCAAGCCGAGCATAGCGCCGCCCGTCGGCACGCTCGTGGCTACGACACGGGGCTCCCTCGAGCGCTCGCGCTACGCGATGGAAGTGCTCGAGGAGCTTCCCTTCCACACGCCGCTCGGTCGCGTCGTGATCGGATGCGCGACCGGTGGCGCGGCCGTCGAGGTCAGCGGTCCGACAACGCTCGCGGAGCTGCGCGTGACCGTGGAGCGGCTGCAGGCCCTGGGCGCCGACCAGGTCATCGTGGACGGAGCCATCAACCGCATCGGCAGCGCGTCGCCGCGCGTCAGCGACGGCGTGGTGGTTGCCACCGGCGGCATGGTCGGCGACGCGCTGGACGACGTGCTGGAGACGACCGTCGGGGCGCTCGACCTCCTGCTGCTCCCAGAGGTGGGTCCCGAGACCCGCACGCTGGTGGAGGGTCACACAGGTGCGCGCGCCGTCGCCTTCTGCGCCGGCGTGCCCCACCCGCTCGAGCTTGCGACGGTGGTGGGCGAAGGCGTCGAGGTCGCGCGCGAGGTGGAGCGTCTCGGCGCAGACACGCTGCTTGTGGGCGGCGCTCTGACCCAGGAGTTCGTCGACGACTTCACGCGCGTGCTGCCGCCTCGCGCGAAGCTCCGGGTGGTCGTTCGCGACGCTACGGTGCTCGTTCTGCCTCCCGCGATGATCGGCCGCTTCCTGCGCCGCGGCATCCGGCTGGAGGTGCTCGCGCCGCTGCGCGTGCTCGCCGTCACCGTGAACCCGTTCCGGGTCCCGCAGCCGTACCAGCCCAAGGTGTTCTTCTCCGCGGTCGCCGAAGCAGTCGGCGACCGTGTCCCCCTGTTCGACGTAGTGAACGGGTTCGCCCGGCTGCCGGGCGGCGGAGCCGCGGACCCCGGCAAAGCCGTCTCCTCCTGACGAAAGTGGGTGGTCAAGTGAACGATGCGCTCCGACTGAACGGCGACCTGGTCGACCGCGCGAGAGCCGCGGCCGACGCCATAGCCGACGACATCCAGCAGCACATCGAGGAGCACACGACCGATACGACCGAGCGCGCCACGCTGCGTCTGCTCGGCATCTCCGGGGTCAACGAGATCGATGTCCCGCTCGTCAACGTCGTCGTCGAACATGCGCGCGATCTTCTGCCAAGCGGCATCATGCGCCCGTTCGTCGACCTCATGAACCAGACGGGCAAGAGCGCCCAGGCCGTCGCCGAGGGCGTCGCCTCCGGCGATCTCTCGCTGGCTGAGGTCCCGGCGGAAAGACGCGGCGGCGCCGAAGCGCGCGGAGCGGAGCTCGCCAGAGAGGGCGTCGCGCGCATCGACGCCGTCCGCGAGCGCCGCAACGAGCTCGTCGCGCACACGGGTGAGGCGCTCAAGCCGTATGTGTACGTCATCGTCGCGACCGGCAACATCTACGAGGACGCGGCACAGGCCAAGGCGGCGGCGCGCGCCGGCGCCGACGTGGTCGCCGTCATCCGCACCACCGCGCAGAGCCTGCTCGACTACGTCCCCTTCGGGGAGACGACGGAGGGTTTCGGCGGCACCTATGCCACGCAGGAGAACTTCCGCCTCATGCGCGCCGCGCTCGACGAGGTCGGCGAGGAGCTCGGCCGCTACATCCGCCTCTGCAACTACGCGAGCGGCCTCTGCATGCCGGAGATCGCCACGATGGGTGCGCTCGAGCGGCTCGACATGATGCTCAACGACTCCATGTACGGGATCATCTTCCGCAACATCAACATGCAGCGGACGTTCGTCGATCAGTACCTCAGCCGCCTGATCAACGCTCGCGCCGGCATCATCATCAACACCGGCGAGGACAACTACCTCACGACCGCCGACGCCTTCGAGAAGGGCTACACGGTGGTCAGCTCGGACTTCATCAACGAGGCCTTCGCCCTGCGCGCCAACCTCGAGCCATGGCAGATCGGCCTCGGCCACGCGTTTGAGATCAATCCGCAGACGCCCGACCAGGTCGTCTATCAGATCGCCGACGCACAGCTGGTCCGCCAGCTGTTCCCCGGCTACCCCCTCAAGTACATGCCGCCCACCAAGTACATGCCGGGCGACATCTTCCAGGGCCACATCATCGACGGCATGTTCAACTTCACCGGCATCTTCACCGGCCAGGAGATCATGCTGCTGGGGATGCTCACCGAGGCCCTGCACACCCCGCTGCTCCAGGACCGCTACCTGAGCATCAAGAACGCCAAGTACGTGTTCGAGAGCTGCCGCGACCTCGCCGGCGAGGTCACCTACAAGCCCGGCGGCATGATCGAGCGGCGTGCCAACGAGCAGCTGCAGAAGGCCACCGAGCAGCTCGAGCACGTGCGTGACATCAGCCTGTTCAAGGCGCTCGAGGAGGGCGAATTCGCCGACGTGAAGCGCGACCCGAAGGGCGGTCGCGGCTTCGAGGGCGTCTTCAAGGTCACGCCCGACTACTTCAACCCGTTCTTCGCGGCGCTGCGTGAGGGCCGGATGAGCGGGGCTCCTGAGGGTCCGGCCCCCGGCGGCTCAGTCCCGGCCAAGGAAGGTGGGCACTGATGCTTATTAGACCGTATGGTGATACTCGTGATGACGGCATCATCCAGTTCTCCTTCACGCTGCCCATGCCGTATTCAGTGAAGGCGGCCGACGTCGGCAAGCAGTTCCTCGAGAAGCTCGGCTTCCACACCGTGGGCATCGCCGAGTGCAAGGCTATCGACCCCGAGTACACGCTCTTCGTCGCCTACGGGCGCACGGACACCGGCATCGATCCCGACGAGGTGAAGGGCGACTACCTCGAGGTCGACGAGATGGACTACTACGCGATCAACGCGCTGATCAAAGAGAAGCTCGGCCGCAAGCTGAGCGTGGTCGGCGCGGCGATCGAGAGCGACGCCCACACCGTGGGAATCGACGCGATCATGAACATGAAGGGCTTCGCCGGGAACTACGGCCTCGAGCGGTATCCTGAGATGGACGCGCTCAACATGGGCTCCCAGATCCCCTGTGCGCAACTCCTCAAGACGGCGCTCGAGCGGACCGCGGATGCGATACTGGTCAGTCAGATCGTCACCCAGAAGAACATCCATGTGCAGCACCTCACGCAGCTCATCGAACTGCTCGAGGCCGAGGGCGTGCGCGAGCGCTTCGTCCTCGTCGTCGGCGGCCCGCGCATCAACAACGCGTTCGCCAAGGAGCTCGGCTACGACGCCGGCTTCGGGCCGCGGACCACGCCGCTCGAGGTGGCGTCGTTCCTGGCGCAGGAAGTCGTCCGCAGGCACGAGGAAGCGTGAACCGGTAGCATGCGAGAGAAGCAATCCAGTCAATGTGTCGTGATGCAGAAGCGTACGCTCGCGTCAGGGGCTGCAGCCACACACGCAACAGCACGAGGAGGCCACAGTGTCTGACAACGACATCGTCATCCTTTCCGCGGTACGCACCGCTCAAGGCCGCTTCCAGGGCGGCTTCGCGGGGACGCCCGCGCAGGAGCTCGGCGCACTCGCCATGGCGGAGGCGCTCAAGCGCGCCGGCGTCACCGGCGACCAGCTCGACGAGGTCATCTTCGGCAACGTCATCCAGGCCGGTTTGGGGCAGAACGTCGCCCGGCAGGCCGCGCTGAAGGCCGGCATCCCCGACAGCGTGCCGGCGATCACCGTGAACCGCGTCTGCGTGTCGAGCGCGTCCGCACTCGCCATGGCCGCCGCGGCCATCAAGGCTGGGGACGGCGACGTGTACCTCGTCGGCGGCACCGAGAACATGACCCGCGCACCGTGGGTGCTGCAGAACGGCCGCAGCGGCTACCGCATGGGCATGCCCACCGACACCATGTACGACGCCATGGTCTTTGACGGCCTGTGGGACGCCGCGAACAACTACCACATGGGCATGACCGCGGAGAACCTCAGCGAACGCTTCGGCATCAGCAAGGAGGCGCAGAACGAGGTCGCCTACCAGAGCCAGGTGCGCGCGACGGCCGCCATCAGAGACGGCCGCTTCAAAGACGAGATCGTCCCGGTCGTCATCCCGCAGCGCAAGGGCGACCCCAAGGTCGTGGACACGGACGAGTGCCCGCGCGAGACCACGCCTGAGGTGCTTGCCGGCCTCAAGCCCGTCTTCAAGAAGGACGGCGGCGTGGTGACCGCCGGCAACGCATCCGCGATCGCCGATGGCGCCAGCGCCGTCGTCGTGACCTCGCGCAGGAAGGCCACCGAACTCGGCGCGAAGCCGATCGCGCAGCTCGTCAGCTACGCGACCGCCGCCTGCGACCCAGCGATCATGGGCTACGGCGAGACGCTCGCCGCAACGGCTGCCCTCGAGAAGGCCGGGTTGACCAGCAAGGACGTGCAGCTTGCCGAGCTCAACGAGGCCTTTGCCTGCGTCGCCGCGCTCGCCATCCGCGAACTCGGCCTCGACGGCGAGATCGTCAACGTCAACGGCGGCGCGGTCGCTCTCGGCCATCCGCTCGGAAACACCGGCACGCGCATGATCGTGACGCTCATCCACGAGCTCCAGAAGCGCGGCCAGGAAATCGGCCTCACCGGCGCCTGCGTGGGCGGCGGCCAGGGCGCCGGCGCCGTCATCAAGGTAGAGGGCTGATACCGCCCGCTCAAAGGCAGGGGGGCCCGCGCTCGGAAGCAGCCCACATCGCCCGAGCGCGGGCCGTACCTCCAGGGAAGGGGACAAGATGAAGGAAGGCAACAAGTTCGGTGCCCACAGGGTCATCGAGCCGCAGGGCGTGCTGCCGCAGCCGGCGTGGAAGATCGACAACACGATGGAGATCTACGACAACGAGATCCTCATCGATGTCGACACGCTGAACATCGACGCCGCGAGCTTCACGCAGATCGAGGAGGCCGAGGGCGGCGACGTCCAGAAGATGGCCCGTCACAGCCTCGGGATCATCGCGGAGCGCGGCAAGCACCATAACCCGGACACCGGGTCCGGCGGCATGCTGCTCGGCACTGTCGCGGCAATCGGTGCCAAGCTCAAGGATCGCGACCTCAAGGTGGGCGACCGCATCGCGACCCTGGTCTCGCTCTCCCTGACCCCGCTGAAGGTCGACGAGGTCATCTCGATCAACAAGGACACCTGCCAGGTGAAGGTGAGGGCGCAGGCGATCCTGTTCGAGACCGGCATCTACGCCAAGATGCCGGCAGACATGGACGAGCCGCTCGCACTCGCCATCCTCGATGTCGCCGGCGCCCCCGCGCAGGCAGCCAAGCTCAGCAAGCCCGGTCAGACCGTGTTCATCATCGGGGCGGGCGGCAAGAGCGGCCTGCTGTGCGCCTACGAAGCCAGGAAGCGCGTCAAGCCGACCGGCAAGGTCATCTGCCTGGTGCACGGTGACGCGGGCAAGAAGCGCCTCGAGAAATCCGGCTTCGCCGACGTCATCATCCAGGGCTCGGCTACCGACCAGTTGTTCGTGTACGAAGAGGTGAAGAAGGCTACGAACGGCCAGATGGCCGACCTGACCATCAACTGCGTCGACATCCCCAACACCGAGATGGCCTCAGTCCTCGCGACCAAGGACGACGGGATGGTGTATTTCTTCAGCATGGCGACCAGCTTCACGTCGGCCGCCCTGGGCGCCGAGGGTATCGGCGCCGACACGCTGATGATCATCGGCAACGGCTACACCAAGGACCACGCGGTGATCTCGCTCGAGGTCGTGCGCGAGAGCCCGATGCTGATGGAGATCTTCAAGGACACCTACGCTACTGGCGCCGGCAATCCCGAGCCTGTGGGGCTCAAGGCCTGACGCGAGAAGAGCTGTCAGGTCACCGTGGCCGCCCCGCATTGCACGCGCGACGACGAAGGGGCCCGTCAGGGCCCCTTCGTCGTTCTGGTTTCACGTGAAACGCCTGATGCGCGCCTCAGTGCGGCCCGCTCCAGACGAGGCCGGTCCGCGCGCGCGTCCAGGGCGCACCGATCTCAGTAGCTCGCGCCGCCGGTCTCGCCGGCCGAGCCGCAACCGCCGGCGCAGCCGCCCTGGCCGGCCAAGCCTGTCGGGGCGCCGGCACCCGAGCCTGCGGAGGTGTTGGGACACTGCGTCTCACCAACGGAGTCCGCTCCGGCCGGGTCGATCGGGCACTGGGCGTTGCCTGCCGGGGACTCACAGCCAGTCCCAGCCTGCGGGCAGTCGGCCTCAACCGCGACCTCGCTGCCGGCACCAGCACACGGGGAGGCTGGCGCAACTTTGCTCGTACCGTATGCGACGCCTACCACGGACAGCGCGATGAGCGCCGCGGCAGCGACGATGGCGATCGTCTTCCCGTATCTTGCCACGTGAGGGCTCCTTCTCTGCGGCGTGATCGCTTCCATGCACCTGCCCCACATGGTTCGCGGACGCAGGGAGCACCTGTTCTGAGCGCCATCATACACTGTAGTCATGGCGCGATGGAGACGTGGTTGGGTGTCGAGTGTCTCCAGGAGAGCCGGGCACGCCTCCGCCGTGCGGCCGACGGGCATCTACGATGTTTGCGACCATGCAGACCAGGCGGCCACCGTTCCACGTGAAACGGTGGCCGCCTCGTGCACTCGGGCCATCCTTGGCCGGCACCAGGCCAGCGGCGCCAGCCGGGTCCCGCTACCGACGGTTCAGTAGCTCCAGCCGCCCATCATGCCGTTGCCTGAGCCCATCATGCCGCTCCCGAAGCCGCCACCCTGGACGCCGGCGGCGGAGCCGCTGCCGGCACGGCCGCAGCCGCCGCCGCAGTCGCCCGAGCCACGCATCATGCGGCCCGGGCCGGAGCCCTCGGGCACCTTGATGCCGAGCTTCTCCAGGAGCCCGCGCATGTCGCTCCGGTGCTCCTCGCGCAGCTGCCGCAGCGCGGCCTGCGCCTCGGGGCTGGTCGGATCGGCGCCATACTGGTCATTCCATGCCTGCATCTCCTTCTGGTGCTCGACGCGGAGCGCCTGCATGGCCTTCACTGCCTTGGGGTTGCTCATGAGCGCGCCGCAGGCGTTGCTGCCGGCGGCACGCAGGGTCGTCCTGGTGGCGCCGTAGGCCACCGCGACGACCGCCAACGCGATCACCGCGACCGCCGTGACGATGGCAATCCTCTTCCACTGTCGTCTCACCTGATCGCTCCCTTCCCCGCCACGTCGCCGCGTTGCGGTCCCGACTCCTGCGACCCGGGCTCGGAAGCCTGGATCACACGTTTCGACTGTCAGCGTACACGCAAGGTGTGAAGAACCTCTGAAGACCATCTGCCGAGATTGTGAACACTCCCGGCATCAGCCGCGAGGACCCATAGCGTTCCGCGCAACCGACTGCCCACGCGGGCGCGCGGGTACACACGAGAGGCCGGCATCGACCATGGAGGTCAGCGTGACCCACGAAGACGTCGTGCGTGCACTCGCGAACGTGAAGGACCCCGAACTCCAGCGTGACATCGTCGATCTCGGCATGATCCGGGACGTCGTACTCGACGATCGGCGGATCGGCGTGACCATCGTCCTCACCACGGCGGGGTGCCCGCTGCGCAATCAGATCCGCGCCGATGCCGAGAAGGCCCTCGAGGCCATCGCCGGCGGACGCGCCGTCGAGGTCAAGCTCGACGCGATGTCGTGCGACGAGCGTGACGCGCTCGCCGGGCGCCTGCAGCAGAAGGACCAGTTCGTGCGGACCCTCTTCGGCCCCGGCTCGCGCACGCGCACCATAGCCATTGCGAGCGGCAAGGGCGGCGTCGGCAAGAGCACGGTCACGGTGAACCTGGCGACCGCACTCGCCGCCCAGGGCAGCGCGGTCGCACTCATCGACGCGGACGTCTATGGCCCCACCGTGCCCCTGATGATGGGCCTCGCCGCCGTGCCCCCGGAGACACATGAGGGCAAGATGATCCCCCCGGAGGCGCACGGCGTGAAGGTCGTCTCCATGGGCTTCTTCCTGCCCGACAACGAGCCGGTGGTCTGGCGCGGGCCGATGCTCGGCCGCGCCATCGAGCAGTTCCTCGGCGACGTCCTCTGGGGCAGTCCGGACTACCTGCTGGTCGACCTCCCGCCGGGAACCGGCGACATCGCCCTCACGATCGCGCAGATGATCCCCGGCGCAGAGCTGATCATCGTGACCACGCCGCAGGAGGCTGCCGCACGTACGGCGATCAAGGCGGCGAAGATGGCGCAGATGACCAAACAGCGCGTCCTCGGCGTCGTGGAGAACATGGCCTACTTCGTCTGCCCCAGTTGCGGCGATCGCCACTACATCTTCGGTCGTGGCGGTGCCTTCGAGATCGCACGGCTCATGGACACGCGTCTGCTGGGCCGCATCCCGCTCGACGAAGCGACACGCGAGGGCGGTGACCGCGGCGCGCCGGCCGCGCTGGACCCGTCGACACCGGTCGGCGCGGCGTTCGCCGATATGGCAGAGGCGATCGCCCGGCAGGATGCCGAGCACTGCGAGGAGCCCCAGAAGGCGTGACCGCATCCTGCTCCGCCGGAGCACCGGAGGCTCCCGAGGCGGCCTCGGTGCGGCCCACGAGCCGGGCGACCCAGAGCGACCGGGCGTCCTCATGCAGGCTCTTTAGCCTGCTTCGGCACTCAGACGCCACCTGATCTTCTCGTCGCGCCCGTGAGACGCAGGATTTTGGCGAGGATTAGGGAACTTCTGAGCGCCCACTGACACCGCCCCCCCACTCCGCCATGCGAATAGGACGAGCGAACGGACAGGACTGGCTCCGCCTCGGCGAAGCGGCGGCGGAGCTCGGGGTGAGCCTCAACACGCTCCGGAGATGGAGCGACGCCGGCAGGCTGACGTGCTATCGCAGCCCCGGTGGCCATCGCCGTTACCGGCGCTCCGACGTCGATTCCCTCCTGCGCGCCGAGGATCGAGGCGCCGCTCCGGGCAGCCCCACCGGGCGGCTGCGCACCGCTGCTCGACCCTTCGCCGCCGAGGACCTGCGCGCTCCCCTTCTGGCTCTCGCGCGTGTGGCCGCCGAAGGAGTGGGCGTCACCGGCTGCAGGATCTCAGTCCCCGCGGGTGACGGCTTCGTCGTCCTGAGCGCGGGGAGCCGGACCGGCGGACACGCCGACGACGAGGTCAGCGGCCCCACGGACGCGCTTCCCGCGGTGAGGGAGGTCCTCCGGACGGGACGGCGGCTGGTCATCGCCGACCTCGCCACGACAGGCCTCCTGGGGCGGGCCGATGCCGAGGCTCACCGGCAGCGCGGCGATGCGGCCGTTCTCGCTGTGCCGCTCACTGACGACGGACGCAACCGCGCCGTCATGGAACTTGTCGAATCGCGAGCCCCGCGCGCCTTCAACGGCGCGAACGTGACGTTCGCTGAGTTCATGGCGCGCCAAGCGTCGAGACTGATCTCGGGTGAGACGGAACACGCCCGAGGGGAGCCGGCGGGACTCCAGCCGGACGAGGCCGTGTCGACACCAGGCACGCCGTCGCCCAGAGCAGAGGAGCTCCTGAGCACGCTCGCCGACCGGCTGCGTCACGAGATGCGCGCCGTCGCCTGCGACGTGCTCCGCTACGACCGGGAAGCCGACACCCTGGAGCCGGTTGCCGTGTCCGCCGCCGGTGAGGTCCCCCCGCTGCCAGGCCTCTCGTACCCGTCGGCCGACTTCGGTGACGCCGCCGCTTCGCTCGTCTCCGGCGAAGCCGTGATGATCCACGACCTCCCGGCGAAGGAGCTTGCGGGACCCCACCTGATCCGTCGCGACCACGGCGGGGCGAGCAGCGTCTATGCGTCGCCGATCCATCTCGGCGACGGGATCGTCGGTCTGCTCGAGGTCTACAGCGACGTTCCGGAGCGCGTTCTCGACCGGAGTGAACTCGCGCTCGTCGATGCCGCCGCGGCCACTGCGGCCCTCGCGCTGGGCAGCGAGGGCGACTCCGGCGTGCTCGCGCGCCGCGTCGCCCATCTCGACGACCTCATCGCCGAACTGGGCATCCGCTCGCCGGCGAGCGATGCCGAGTCGCTGGTGCGCGCCACGCTGCAGTCGCTTCGAGCACGCCCGCTGATCGCCGCCTGCACGCTGTATCGCATCAGAGACGGCGTGGCCGAAGTCTTCCCCGCCGGCGATGTTGACGGGAACCCGGTCGACCAAGGCGCGCCTTGGCGACTTGAGGAGTACGCGGCCGCGGCCGCGGCCGTGAATGATGGTCTCACGGTGGCCGCCGGTCACGATCAGGCCGTCGAGATGGACCGCGCCGCTGCGCCGCGATTCCTGGATGCCCGCGGTCTCATCGGTGTCGTCCTGGCTCCGGTGATCTTCTGGGACAGGCTCGTCGGCGTCCTCGAGCTGGGCGCGGCGGACGCCGACGGCCTGGCGACCGCGACACGGGAGGCGCACGTCACCGCCGAACTCCTCGCCGTCGCCCTCGGCAGCGGTGACGTGATCGCTCGCCTCCAGCGCCGCAGCCGGGACCTTGCGCTCGTGGTCGAAGCAGGCCTTGAGGACACCGCCCGTCTGAGCACCGACCAGATCCTCCACGCGGTCGTCGAGAGACTCTCGCAGTTGACGCGAACGCCGGTCGCCGACATCTACTCTGTTGAGGGAGACACCCTGCGCGCCCTCGTGAGTTTCGACGGCGGCCGCTTCGACGCAGAGTGGGAGGGGATCGTGCTGCCGCTTCGCCGCCACCCGTGCAGCAGGCGCGCGGTGGAGACCGGTGAGATCGCCGTGGCCGGCTCGCTCGACGATCCGATACTGGCCGAAGACGGGCCGTACTCGCTCGAGAAGTGGGGTTATCAGTCGCAGCTGGCGATGCCGCTGCTCTCCCGAGGGCACGTTCTCGGCATCGTCGAGCTGTCCGACTACCAGCCGCGCGACTTCGCCGAGGACCTCGGCCTGATCCGCGGCCTCGGCCAGGTCGCGGCCCACGCCCTTGAGAACGCGTCGCTCTTCGAGCAGCTGGACCGCCGCAACCGCATCCTCAACGAGCTCGTGGAACTGGGCACACTGACCCGCCAGACGCGGGACTCGATGGCACTCACTCGCGCCGTCGCCGAGCGCGTGCTCGCCGCCGTCGACGCGGCCAACTGCGACATCTACCGCATGGAGGACGGCGTGCTGCTGTGCGTCGCGAGTTTCGACCGCAGCGGGCACGACGACTCGGTCCTGGGGAGCGCGTTCGACCTCGACCGGTACCCTACGACCGTGGCGGCCATGCACGCCCACCAGCCGTTCATCATCTCCAGCCCGGACGACCCCCGACTCAACGCGGCGGAACGGCAGGCGTACCGGGAGTATGGGTTCGCGAGTGAGGTCAGCATCCCGCTCGTCGTGAATGACGAGCTCTTCGGGCTGCTCGACGTCTACGACACCCGGGAGCGAGACTTCACCGAATACGTCGGCTTCCTGCGCAGCGCGGCCCAGACCATCGCCGGCGCGTTCGAGAGCGCACTGCTGGTGGAGCAGCTCGAGCGGCGCGGCGCCGTGCTCCGCGACATCGTCGAGCTCGGCGCGGTCGCCTCGCAGGCGCACGATCTTGAGACGGTCCTCACCGCACTCGCAGAGCGCCTGCGAGACACGATCGACGCCGCCGACTGCGACATCTTCACCCTGCAGGAGGATCGCCTCCGCTGCCTCGTGAGCGCTGACCGCGACGGCCTGGACACGAGCGTCGTCGGTCATGTCCTCGATATCGATCTGTTCCCGGCGACGGCCATGGCCGTGCGCAGCGGGCAGGTGATGGCGGTGGCGAGTCGCGACGACCCGCGCCTCACCGAGGAAGAGCGCGAGGACATGGCCGAGTACGGCTTCGAGAGCGAACTGTGCATACCCCTCGTCAGCGGCGACACGGTCATCGGCCTGATCGACGTGTTCGACACGCGTCCCCGTGACTACGGTGAGTACCTCGACTTCCTGCGCAGCGTCGGGCAGACCGCCGCCGGTGCGATCGAGAACGCGCAGCTGCTCGACGAGCTCGAACGCCGCAACGCGGCGCTCGCCGAGCTTGTCGAGCTCGGCAGGACGACCGCCGGCGGCGGCGAGGTCAGCGAGCTGGTGCGTTCCATCGGACCGCGACTGGTGGACATCGTCGCGGCCGACGGCTGTCGGGTGTTCATCATGCGAGACGAGCGTCTCTTCTGCGTCATGACGTACGAGGCAGGGGAGTTCCTGGACGACAACGCAGACCGGCCCCTTGACCTCGATCTGTTCCCGAGCACCCGGGACGCCATCGCCGCCAAGGCGGCGCTGGTGATCGAGAGCCCGGAGGACCCGCGCCTCAGCGACCACGAGCGCGCCCTGTATCGCGATTCGGGGACCCGGAGCGAGATCTGCGTCCCGCTCGTGCTGGAGGAGCGTGTCGTGGGCCTGCTCGACGTGCACGATCACCGCCGGCGGGACTACGCGGAGCATCGCGACTTCCTCCTGCGCGTCGGCCAGATGATGGCTGGGGCCTTCGAGAACGCCCTGCTCATGGAGCGCCTCGAGGAGAGCAACCAGACGTTGGGGCTGCTCGTCGAGAGCGGGCTCGAGTTCGGGTCGACGCTCGACCTCGACGACGTCCTCGAGAGCGTCGCCCGTCGCCTCTGCGCGGCCACCGCCGCGCCCAACTGCGACATCTTCACGGTGCACGAGCAGGTCATCCGCTGCGTCGCCTGCATCGACCACGGTGAACCCGACGCCGGCTATGTCGGCACGGAGTATCCGATCGCCGGGCTCGGTCTCGCTCGCGTGGCGCTCGAGTCCAGGCTGCCGGTGTACGCGGAGGCCATCGCCACAGACACCCGTGTGAGCGAACTCGAGCGCGAAGAGGACTTGCGCTGGGGACACCGAGCGATGCTCCATCTCCCGCTCATCAGCCGCGGCGAGGTGATCGGGATCGCCGGGATCTACGACGACCACGAGCGGCGCTTCGAGCGCCTCGACTTCCTTCACAGCCTCGCGCAAGTCGCCGCGGGCGCGCTGGCGAACGCGACCCTGTTCGAGAAGCTCGATCGCAGTGCCGAGCGCATGGCGCTCGTCGGCGACATCAGCTTCGAGCTGTCATCGTCGCTCGAGCTCCACGAGGTCCTGCTCTCGACGGCGCGCCGTCTCTGCGCGGTGACGCAAGCGCCGACGTGCGACATCTACACGCTCCGCGACGGCGCCTTGCTGGAGAGCGTCGCCAGCATCGACGGGGGCGACGTCGACGCCACCTGGCAGGGTCGCTCGTTCCCGCTGGACGAGTGGGCGGCCGTGCACAAAGCCGTCGACACCCGCGAACCCGTCGTCGTCGAGAGCCGCGACGACCCGCTCCTCCTGCCGGGCGAAGTCGCCCTGATGACGGAGCTCGAGGAGGCGGGCGCGCTGATCGTCCCCCTCATCGCCAAGGAGCGCGTCATCGGGGTGCTGGAGCTCACGCACCGGGAGCCTCAGCGACGCTTCTCTCCCGAAGAGACCGCGACCGTCGTCTCCATCTGCCGCTTCGCCGCGCTCGCCATCGACAACGCCGAGCTCTACGAAGGCATCAAGCGGATGCACCTCAACAACCTCAAGGCGCTCAGCTCCGCGCTCAACGCGAAGGACTACTACACCCTCGGTCACGCCGCCCGCGTCGCCGCGTACATGGTGCTGCTCGGCAAGGAACTCGGCTGGTCCGACGATCTCCTCCGGGACGTGGAGGAGGCCGCCTACCTGCACGACATCGGGAAGATCGGTGTGCCGGACCGGGTCCTGCTCAAGCCGAGCAGTCTGAACGGGCACGAATGGGAGCTGATGCGGCAGCACCCGATCTTCAGCGCGGACATCATCCGCCCGCTGTTCCCGGACGCGCTCGTGGAGGGCGTGCGCCACCACCACGAGCGCTGGGCGGGAGGCGGCTACCCGGCAGGGCTCACGGGCGAACAGATACCTCTCATCGCCCGCGCCATGTGCGTGGCCGACTCCTACGACGCGATGTCGTTCCGCCGGCCGTACCGGCAAGGCCTCACCGCCGAGGAGTGCCTCGACGAGCTCGATCGCTGCCGAGGAGTCCAGTTCGACCCCGCGATGGTCGACGCGTTCCGGCGCGTCTTCGCGCGCGTAGCAGAAGGCCGACGGTTCGCCGCCGGCGTGGCCGGTAAGGCGGCGGCCATCACCGCCGAGGAGTGCGCGGCGCTCCGAGAAGACCCCGATGAGGGCAGGCCCGAGTACGCCGCCCTGGTCGAGAAGCTTCGTGTGACATGCGCGGACGCTCCGCCGTCACGGTACGTGACCGCGTACTACCGGGAAGGCCGCAGGACGATGGTGCTCGCCGACTCTGAGGCGGACTCACGCGAGGCTCCGCACCTCGGCGACGACGTCGTCGCCGATGACGAGCTCGTCGAGGTGTTCGCCGGCCGGGAGTCGCAGGCGAACGTGCTTTTCGTCGACCAGTGGGGTGTCTGGATCAGCGGCGTCGCCCCGGTCCTCGACGAGGACGGCTCCACCATCGCGGTGATCTCTGCCGACGTGCCCGCCACCGAGGGGATCACGGAGGTGGAAGGTCTGCGCAGCAACGTAGCCCAGACGTTCGCCTCAATGCTGCACAGCACGGCGGTCCAGTCGGGTCGCTCCGAGCTCGAGGCCATCACCGACGGCCTCACCGGCCTCTACAACCACCGCTATTTCCACGAGCGGCTCAGTGAAGAGATCGAGCGTTGTCTGGCGCAGGACACGAGTATGGCTCTGCTCTTCTGTGACCTGGACGACTTCCGCACCTTCAACGAGCTCCACGGTCACGGGTCGGGCGACCGGGCGTTGCGCGCCGTCGCCGGAGTGCTCGAGAGCTCGCTGCGCCACGTCGACCTCGCCGCGCGGTACGGCGGCGAGGAGTTCGCGGCCATCCTCATCGAAACCGACGAGGCCGGCGCGCTCGAGGTCGCGGAGCGTGTACGGGCCGGCATCCTGCGCACGCAGTTCGCCGCCGGTGCCGACACCCTCTCCGTGAGCATCGGCGTCTCCACGTGCCCGAAGGACGCCACGTTCAAGAACGAGCTCGTCGACAAGGCGGACTGGGCGATGTATCTGGCCAAGCGGCGGGGGCGAAACAAGGTCATGACCTTCAGCGGCGCGCACGGCGGGGACACCCCGGAACGCGCCGCCGTGGTCCGGCCGGACCACGTCGCCGCGATGGGAGAACTCGTGGTCGCCCGAGAGGCCTTTCGGCAGAGGCGGCGGTCGGCGGTCGCACAGCTCGCCCTGGCCGTGGCGCAGGTCACCGGGGTGCACGCCGGCGAGGTCCACGCTGCGGTGGCAGCTGCTGAGGCCGGCGGGGGCGAGACGGGGAGCGTCGCGGCCAGGATCGTCGCCCTGGCCGCGACCTTCCAGGATCTCGTCACCGAGCGGCCCTACAGGGCGCGCATCTCGGAGGCCGAGGCGCTCGACGAGCTCCTGGCCTGCCCGGGTCTGGCCGGAGAGACCGAGCTCGCGCGAGCCTTTCGGCACGTGCTCGCGCGCTGACCCCGCCAGAAGCGCGGGGCGCACGACTCGCCGGCCGGTCATCGCGCCGCGGATCCGCAGTCCCCATACACCCGGTGTCTCGTATGACGCCGGCTCAGAAGTACGACTTGAGGCCGCCGCGACGGCGGATGTCGACGCTCGCACAGTGGAATCCGCCACCGATCGTCTCGAAGTCCCAGAACGGGCACTCGATCGGCTCGAGACCCCACTCCCTGAGCTTGCGCGCGAACCGCCGCTCGCCCGCGGACACGATCACGCGTGTCTCGTCGAGCATGACGACGTTCATCATGATCCAGCGGCTGCAGTTGTACATGGGGTGGCTGTCGGGCATCTCCGGCTCCGGGCAGACGAGGACATCCCAGCCCGCGCGCTCGAACATCTCGGGCACCTTGACCACGCGCTCGGGGTTGATGAGCAGCTTGCCTGGGGCGAGCGGCTGGAAGGTCGCGTCGATGTGCATGGGGTGCGTGTCGTGGACCTCGATCTCGTGCACGGTGTACTCGTCGCCGAGGTGGCGCCGCAGCCAGTCGATACCGAAGCGGTTGCAGCAACTCGAGCGCGCGATGAAGACGTCGCGGCCGCACTTGATGGCGTCGGCCGCGTCGAACATCGGCTCGTACTCCGTTGGGAGGAAGCGCTGGGGCTCGTCGTCGGCCGGAGGCACGAACCCCGGCGTGTAGCTCTCGTCCGAGAGGCGCGGCGGCGGCGCGGCGACCCAACGGGCGCCGCCGCGGAAGTACTCCTTGCAGAGGCTGCGATACGCGAGTCGTTCCGTCGACCGGCTGCGCCAGCCCATCGGCGCCTCGATGATCTGGTCGCCGATGACGAACAGGACGTCTCGCGGCATGAGCGCGTAGCAGCTGCTGGCGACCTCCCAGTCCGGCGTGGCCAGCGCCCGATCGTAGGCGTAGGGCTCGGGCTGGCGCACGGTGACGCCGGCCTGTTGGAGCACATCGATGAAACCTGCCAGGTCGCCCTCCGCCTTCTGCAGCATCTCGACCGGCCAGGGCGTGCCTCCGTGCTTCTTGAAGAACTCCCATTGGGTCTTGTCGTGGACCACGGCCGGCATGATGACGTCCCACGGTGGGACGAGGGTGGTCTCGTCCACGCGTCCGACGACGATCTCCTCCAGCGGGTCCCACTCGTTGAAGGTGTTGACGACGGGAGTCGATGTGCTGTGCGCGTCCACGCTTCCTCCTTGCGACGACATCTCGATGGCGCGCCTGGGGGCGACGATCGCCCGCCGCGCCGCGCGCGGTTCAGGCGAATCGTCCGGCCACACCGGCGACGATCTCGGCGGCGACCCGGCCGGCGGTGCGATCCAGGATGCGAGCATCCGCCCTCCCCCGGCGGGAGCCACAGATGTCGGCGGCCGCGAGCAGGGCGCCGGAGACGAGGCGGACGCCGGAGACCAGCTCACGGGCTTCCAGCCCGACGGGATCGCCCGCCCCGGCGACGACGGCGAGGTCGACCGAGAGGTAGACCGCCTCGGTCCCGGAGGACGCCGACTCGAGAGCCTCCTGCGCCACCGTCTCCATGCCGTCGCGCAGCACGTCCCCGATCGAGTACGTGCTCGCGCCGAGATCGTCCAGTACGCGCCGGGCGGGAGAGTCCGGCGGAGCCGCCCGCCCGCCTATGAGCGCCAGATTGGCCGGCGAGACGACACCGAGCTCGAAGGCCCGGGCCCAGCGCGACGACGCGGCGTACAGGGGCTCGACGGCGATCTCGTACGCGGGCGTGAAGGCGACGACGCCGAGCCTCCCGCGGAGCTTGCCGCTGAGTACCTGCATCACCGGAAGGCTCACCAGCGCGTCACCACCGACGACAAGTGGGGAGGCTCCCGCCGCCACGATGTCGGCAAGGCGCTCATGCGCCTGCATGAAAGCCACGGCGACGTCGTCGGAGGCGAGCGCGACGTCCCCGTAGTCCGTAGCCCGGAATCCTCCCCCCAGAGCGGGGAGCCAGTCCGCGTAGGCCTGCGAGGCGACGCGGACGGCGGCGGGTCCCTCGGCATCGCAGTTGAGAGGCAGGCCGAGCACGGCGAGCGCCATGCCGGCCAGCGCCGCCGGGTCGTCTACCCGATGCAGGCCGAGGAGGCCGGAGCCCGCCGGGGGCCGGTCCGCGCTCCCGCCGACGGCCTCCCAGCGCCGGTCCAGCTCCGCCCGCTCCATCAGTCCGTCACCAGCGGCGCTCGACGCGCTGCAGAGGTACGTGCTCCTCGACGAGCTCGATGCCCAGACCGGGAGCAACGGGGACATCGATCCACGAGACGCCGTCCACGACCTCCTGCCTGAGACCACGTCCGATGTCGTGTGTCATGCCGCCCGGACGCCACGGCAGGTCGGCGTCGCAGTGCACGGCGTTCGCCAGCGCGACGTTGAGGTGGAAGTGTGCGGAGAGGGCGACCGAGCTCTCGCCCATATTGCCCATCATCACGGTGATGCCGGCCGCCTCGGCGATGGCGTTGACCTTGAGGGCGTTCAGGATGCCGCCGGTCTTCATGAGCTTGACCACGAACATGTCGCAGGCGCCCGCCTTGACGCAGGCGAGCGCCTCGCGCGGGCCGCGCACGCTCTCGTCGAGCGCGATGGGCACGTCGACGCGCTCGCGCACGAAGCGCGCCGCCTCGAGGTCGTCCATGCGCACGGGCTGTTCGGCGAACTCGATGTCGTGCTGCTCCAGAAGCTTGATGGCGCGCACCGCCGTCCTTGCATCCCACCAGCCCTGGTTGGCGTCGACGGTGATGCGCGCGTGCGGGCCGGCCGCTTCGCGCACGGCGGCGACGCGCTGCTCGTCGCGCTCGGGCGCGTCGCCCACCTTGATCTTGAAGACGGTGATGCCCTCGGCCGCCATGGCGCGGGTCTTGGCGGCCAGCGTCTCCGGTTCGTCCCACCCGAAGGCGATGACCTCCTTGAGGCCGTCCCGCGAACGGCCACCGACGAGGTCGTAGAGCGGCCGCCCCAGCGCCTTGCCCTGCAGGTCCCAGAGAGCGATCTCCACGGCCGCTCGGGCGGCTTGGTTGCCCACCGTGTACAGGTCGCGCTCCCATACACGGTGGATGGCCTCGAGGTCGAAGGGGTCCTTGCCGATCACGGAGGGCCCGAGGTACTCGCCGATCACGTCCTGCACGGTCCACAGCGTCTCCCCGGTGAACTCGTAGGCCGGGCAGGCCTCGCCGATGCCGGTGATGCCCTCGTCGGTCTCCACGCGCACGAGGTCGCAGGGGCCGTAGGCCATCGCCGACGAGGCGATCACGAACGGCTCCTCCATGGTCAGCTCGAGGGTCTCGACGTGTACGGCGGTGATCCTCATCGGCGCGGCTCCGCGAGTCGGGTGCTGGGTTCCCTCAAGTCTACGCCATGGGCGCTGCCGGAGGGTCCTTGTCCGGCTCATCCCCGAGCCGTATCATCGGGCCGCCCGTGAGGCCCGTGAGGGAGAGTGCGGAACGACGAGAGGAGACCGGCCATGACGGACCCCATCCGGTTCGAGCGCCACATCGAGATCGCCGGGTTCTTCAGCCCGTTGGCAGGGATGGACTTCGCGGAGGACCGCATCGAGGTGCGCACCGACCCGCTCACCGGCATGACAGCCGTCGCCTCGGCGGGTCTCGAGGCCAAGGAGGAGATGTTCCTCGGAAAGACCGACTGGGCATACGCCGGGGCCCTCGCGGACCGCACGCGCGAGGGCTGCTTCTTCTGCCCGGAAAAGGTGCTCGAGGCCACTCCCAAGTACCCGGACGAGCTGGTGCCCGGCGGCCGGCTGGAGCAGGGCGGGGCGCTCGTCTTCCCCAATCTCTTCCCGCTCGCCGGCGTGCACGCGGTGGTCACGTTTCCCGATAAGCACTACCTCCGCCCGAGCGAGTTCACGCCCGGGTTGCTCGGAGCAGCGCTCGGCGCGGCCTTCGACTTCGCCGGCCGCGCCGAGCGCTTCTACCCGCGCATGACGCACGTCCAGGTGAGCTGCAACCACATGTTGCCGGCAGGGGCGAGCCTCACGCACCCGCATCTCCAGGTGTTCGGCGGCGAGACCGTGCCCTGGCAGGTCGAGCTGTACTGGAGGCGCTCCGCCGCGTGGAAGGCCGCGCACGGGGCCAGCTACTGGACCACGCTTGTCGAGCAGGAGCGAGCGAGCGGCGAACGGTACGTGGGCGGTGGCGACGGCGTCCATTGGCTGGTGCCGTTCGCGCCGGCCGGCGCGCGTGAGGCGATCGCCGTGGTGCCGGGCACCGAGCGCCTGTCGGAGCTCGATACAGCGCAGGTCGGCGCGCTTGCAGCCGGCCTCTCCGCGGTCCTCGCCTGGTATGAGGACGAAGGCCTCTCGGCCTTCAACTTCACCGTGTTCGGTGGAGCGCTCGACGGACGCGACACGGGCTTCCCGGTCGTGCTCCGCGTGATCGCGCGCACCGCCTTCAAGCAGGACTACCGCACCGACGACTACTTTCTGCAGAAGCAACTCGGCGGTGAGTTGATGTTCGCAGCTCCGGAGGAGATGGCGGCGCGGCTGCGGGACCTCTTCTCCGTCTGATCGGAGAGCGCCGAAGCGCCGGGGCACTGACTTGCCCGGAGCGTGAGAATGACCCATACTACGTTGTCCCGGCACGTCCGGGACCCGCGTGTGGGGCATTAGCTCAGCTGGGAGAGCGCCTGGATCGCACCCAGGAGGTCAGCGGTTCGATTCCGCTATGCTCCACCATCTCCCCTCCAACGTGCGCCGTCGCCTCTCGCTTCTCGTCGTCCATCCCGCCTGGGTTCCACCACGCCGGACGTGTGCTCGTGCGCGGGTCAGGCACGCGTCGAAGGAGATCCCGCCCGGTATCACCGAATGCCCGCGCTGCAGGCGACCACGGGGAATCCTGCGCCCAGTGCGGTACCGACCTCAAGGCCGCCAGGCACGGCGCCGAGTGCGCCCGAGCCGCGAAAACGCGGTGAATCGCGTCGCCTGACCGCGACTTCCGACGTGGACCTCTACGATTCGTGCGATTATCGTCGCTCCGACGCTTGTCTCCTTCTGCCTCTTCTGGTACAACGGGGAGCGTGAACGGAGACCCCCCGCGCCCTCCCGGCGCGGGCCACACGCATCCGCAAGGCCGCCGCCGCAACGCCTTCGCCCGCGGCGCCGGCCACGAGGAGGGAGACGAGAACATGAAGGTCCTCATCGTCGGCGCCGGTATGCAGGGCCAGGTGCTCACCTGGAACCTCGGCCGCAACCCCGCCGTCACCGAGATCGTCGTGGCCGACTACGACGAGAAGCGGGCTGCGTTCGTGGCCGGCCAGGTCGGCAACGGCAAAGCCCTGTCCATGTTCATCAACGCCGCCGACGTCGACGCTGTGGCGACCGCCGGCGAGGGCTGCAAGCTCGTCGTGAACGCGGTCATCCCGCAGTTCAACAAGGCGATCATGCAGGCCTGCCTCAAGTGCGGCGCCGCCTACATGGACATGGCGCAGGGACAGACGCAGACGCAGACCATCGACGAGGCCTACCTCGACCAGATGACACTCGCCCCCGAGTTCGCGAGGCAGGGCGTTCTCGCCCTCCTGAGCACCGGCATGGACCCGGGCGTCACCAACACCTTCGCCGCCAACGGCTACGAGGACCTCGACAAGTGCTTCGAGATCCGCATCAAGGACTACGCGATCTTCGACAGCCCCGTGCCGCTTCAGGTCTGGTCGCAGGAGACCTTCTACACCGACTGCGCGCAGCCGCCCCTCCTGTACGAGGACGGCGAGTTCAAGCGCGTCGAGATCTTCGGCCGGCGCGAGCACTACGAGTTCCCTCAGCCGTTCGGGCTCGGCGCCGTGATCTGCCACGACCACGAAGAAGTCAGCACACTGCCGCGCCTCCTGCCGAAGAAGTTCGGCGACAAGGGCCTGCGCTACGTCGATTTCAAGATGGGCGGCCCAGAGGAGGGCATCGACGCAGACCTCGCCTTCGTGAGCTCGGGCATGGCGAGCAAGGAGCCCGTCACGCTCAAGGATGGCACCAAAGTGCGGCCGATCGACGTCTTCGTCGCCTCCATGCCGCCGAACCCGCCGGCGGACGAGCTCGCCAAGCTCGCCCTCGCCGGCGAGATCACCGACTTCGGCGTCGTCACCGTCGACTGCATCGGCGAGAAGAACGGCAAGCCCGCCTCCGTCGGCTACAACATCTTCCCGCCCGACATCAAGTACGTGAACAGCCTGATCCCCGGCGGCACCAGCGTCAGCTACGGCACCAGCACACCGGCCAGCATCTACGCGGAGTTGATCGTCGAGGACAAGATCGCCGACAAGGGCATGATCTGCCCCGAGGAGCTGCCGCGCAGCGTGCGCGACGCCTTCATCGCCGAGCTCGGCGCGCGCAACCTGCCCGTCACCCGCAAGGACGTCGTCACCGCCAACTGACGCCGGCGGCCAAGACCCTGAGACGCTCGCAGTCCAGGAAGACAAAGGGCCGGGGCGGCTCGCGCCGCCCCGGCCCTTCGTCTCTCCCGCGGCGCGGAGCCGCCGGGCGCCGCATCACGAGAGCGGCTTCTCCATGACGTTGAAGCGACGCGACACGTGCATGCCGGCCGCCTCGTAGACGCGGACGGCTCCCGTCACGTTCTGGGCGTCGACGTAGAGTCGGGCGACCGACTGGCCCCGGTCCCGCAGCGAAGCGAACGCGGCGAGCAGCAGGGCGCTGCCGATCCCGCGACCACGCCACTGCCCCCGCACCCCCAGATCGCCGATGACCGCGCCGCGGTCGCTCTCGCAGGGGATGACGTAGCCGGCGAGCTCGTCGCCGGCCCAGGCGAGCCACCACAGCGTGACATCGCCGTCTGCGGCGTCCACGTGGAACACCCGCCACTCCTCGTAGGACCGCGGCCGGAAGAGGTGGTGCTCGGAGAAGGCCTCCAGGTCGGCACGGTACACGGACTCGTCGTCCATGCCCGGCCGAAAGCCCCGGGCGACGATGCCCGCCGGCCACTGCGGCGCGGCCGGCGCGGGGCCAAGGTCGATCGCCATCTCGTAGTACTGCCTGACGACCTCGAACCCGACGCCGGTCCAGCGAAGCGCGGCGGCCGCGGTCGGAGTCCTCGCACCAGACGACGAGCCGCTTGCTCGCCGCCTCCGCAGTGCCCGACGGCAACTCCGCCGCCCGTGCCTCGATCACGTCGAGCATGCACTCGCCGAGCCCGCGGCCCCGATGGTCAGGGTGGACGTAGTGATCCGCCGTCACCTCGGCTCGCGTCTCCGGCCATACCCACCCCACCGCCGCGATGAAGCCGTCCGCCGCGACGGCCACCCACCAATCCTCCTCGGGATGGCACTCCCGACTTCTCCAGTCGGTGGCGACGTCGTCGTCGTGACGGCGCTGCTCGCCGGTGTCCGCCGTCTCACAGTCGTCGAGAACCGCCTGCACGGCGGGCGCCTCGTCGGGTCCTGGGTGTCGCAGGACGTAGCCGTCGGGCAGCGGCACGTCGTCTCCTTCGAGAATGGCGAGGTCGCTCATGTGCGTTCCCGGATGCCGCAGAACCGGAGCGCCGTGACGACGAGGGTCTCGGCCGCCGCGCGCAGGTCGTCGATGAGCACGTGCTCGTCCGGCATGTGCGCGACGCGCACGTCGCCGGGCCCGAAGAGCACCGTCGGGGTGTGCCCCACGTTGACGAGCAGGCGCATGTCGGCGCCGAAGGTCACTCCCTCGACCGGAGGCTCCGAGCCGGTGACGTCCGTGACGGCCCCCGCGACCGCTGTGACGATCGCGTCGGCGGGATCGGTCACCGCCGGGTCGAAGCGCCCGCCCCACCACTCCACCGCAGGCGGGTGTTCCGCGAGCCACGGATCGGCCGCCGCCGCCCGCGCGATCGCCTCTTCAAACGCCCGCCGGGCGGCGGCCACTTCCTCGCCGACGGCCACGCCGTAGCGCCCCTCCGCCACCAGCGTGTCGGGGACGCTGGAGGCCCAGTCGCCGGCGCGCACCGTGCCGACCTCGATCGGCCAGGGAAGGCGGTAGCCGGCGAAGAGCGCCGCCGGCGCATCTGCGGAGACGGCCGGGCGCGGCGCAACTGAGGCGGCGCCAGGCGAACCGCCGACTGCCTCCCCGTCTGCGCCTGCGACGCCGCAGCGCTCCGCCTCGAGCCGCCTCAGCGCAGCGAGAAGCGGGACGGACTTCTCGACGGCGCTCACCCCCTCCTCGCGCACACAGCCGTGAGCCGACTTGCCGTGGACGGTGAGGCGGAACATGAGCGAGCCGGCCTGCGCCGTGACCACGCGCAGTCTGGTCGGCTCGACCACCACGGCGCCGTCGGCCGTGTGGCCGCGCAGGATCGTGGCCAAGGTGCCGGTGCCGCCGTCCTCCTCGCCGACGACGCTGGCGACGCTGAGTCGACCGCGCAACCTGACGCCGGCATCGCGGATGGCCTTGAGCGCGTACAGCGCGCAACAAAGGCCGCCCTTCATGTCTGCGGCGCCGCGGCCGTACACCCGGCCGCCGCGAACGGCCGGGTCCCAGGGCGGCGTCGTCCAGGCGGCCTCATCGCCGATGGGCACCACATCGATGTGCCCGTTGAGCAGGAGGTCGCGGCCGGAGGCAGCCAGGCTCGTCGCCCGTCCCCCATGCCAGCCCACGAGGCCGAGCGCATGGTCGCGGTCGACCTCGTGACACCAATCCGGGTGGCGCGCGAGCTCCTCGAAGTCGATCGCCCACTCGTCCGTCTCGAGTCCGGCGTCTTGCATCCATGCTGCGACCCGGCGCTGCGCGCGGGACTCCTCCCCGTCGAGGCTGGGGATCGCGATCAGCTCGCGCAGAAGGACGACCAGGCCGTCGAGATCGAGCGCCTCGAGCGCGCGCCGCTCAGCTCTGCGGAGATCGGCGTCCACGGGCCGCGGTCCTCACGCGGGGTCGCGCAGCACCGGCCGCGTGAGGCAGGTGGGCCCGCCTTCGGCCTTGAACGACAGCGGCGCGCCGGGGAACGTCACGACCTCGCAGTCGGCCATCTCGAGCAGCTGCTTCGTCACCGGACTGCCGTCGAGCATGATGCATCTGCGCGGGGCGACGGTGAGAACGTTGGTCGCCTGCGTGCTCGCGAACTCCTCCTCGGGGACCTCCAGCAGGCGAAATCCACGTCGCTTGAGCTCCACCCAGAATGCGGTCGGCATGAGCGGCGGGTAGGCGACGGCGAGGTCGACGTCCACCGGGCTGATCAGGCTGAGCAGATGGAGACACGCCTCGGGGCCGGTGGAGTAGGGGAGGTCGTAGTCGAGCACCGTCACTCCGAGCGGCTCCAGCAGGTCGCGGAGCTGGCGAACGCCCTCGGCGTTCGTGCGAAACCCGCGACCGATCGCCAGCGTGTCGTGGTTCAGCCACATGGTGTCGCCGCCCTCGGCGCGAGCGTCTCCCTGGAGGCGAGCGTAGACCGGCACGCCGCAGTCCTGCAGCGCACGGGCGAGCGGCTCCTCCTCACCACGCCGTCGCTCCTTACCCATGCTGAGCACCAGAGTGCCGCGGTCGGTCACCAGGACCGGATCGAAGACGAAGACGCTGTCGCCATGCTCGGGGAGCGGCTCGTCGTGATAGAGCACCTCGACGTCCCAGGCGCGAAGAGCGTCGGTGAAAGCATCGTGCGCACGCTGTGCCTCATCGGTGTCGATGGCGCTGGTGTAGTGCCACACCGCGGGGTCCGCGGCAGCCATCGCTTCGTCGGGCCGCCGCACCACTACGCGGCGCAGGCGGCCGACCATCCCCTGCGCTCCGTATCCCTGACCCATCGCTCCCCCAGTCCTGTCCTGCGGTCTGTACGCTGTCTCCTGCGGCGAAGGCGGACCCCTCCGTCAGAGGATGTCGCCGCCGGCCCCTGCGAACGTGCTCTTCGGGAGCACGAAACGGGCGGTGCGCAGGGGATCGACGATCTGCGAGACCTGCAGATCGCCCCCGGCGCTCATCACCATGGTGGCGACCTCGAGCGAGAGGCCGAGACGGCTCGTCAGCAGCGCCGCCATACCTCGGGTCGCCGCTTCGGCGGCGGCGTCCAGCGTCTCGGCAGAGGCGATGGTAGCCACGGCGTGCGGCGTCTCGAGCACCGGGTCCGCGATCTCGAGGTCCCGGCGCACATCGAGCCTCAGGGTGATCGCGCCGCTGACTTCGACGCCGGTGCCGCAGATCTCCCCGTCGCCCATGGCGGCGTGCAGGTCCCCCGCCGCGAACAGCGCCCCCACGTGGGCGACCGGCAGATAGAGCACCGCACTCTCGCCGATGAGCCGCGTATCCATGTTGCCGCCGTGCGGGCCCGGGGATGCCGTGGGAACGGGCTCGCCCGCCGGCGCGACGCCGATCACTCCGATCATCGGCCTGAGCGGGACGGCGATGCCGTCAGCGACGTGCGCCATCCCATCGGCGATGGGGACGATGCGATGCAGCTGCTCCGGGAACGCGTCGCCGAGGACGCCGAAGCCGGGCGCCACGGCCATCACGCCCTGGTCGGCCGTCTCTATGGACTCGATGAGGACCGAGAGCACGTCGCCGGGGCCGGCCCCCTCTACGAACACCGGTCCCGTCGCGGGGTTCACACGATCCCAGTCGACCTCGTCGAGCACGTCGCCGGAAGCCTGGACCTGGTCGTCGAAGCAGTCGGCGGTCTCGAGCCGGAGTCGCGTCCCCGCCGGCACACGGAGCGCCGGCTCGGCAGCCCCGCTGAACGAGAAGACGCGCCGGTCTCTGGCGAGAGTGATCACAGCCGGCCGTCCGGCGCCGCGACGAGTGGCCGGCTCAGTCGCCGTGGATCTTGCGCCGCCACGGCGCCCAGGAGGTGGGCCGCGACATGTCGGCGAACTGATGGACCGGCGTGCCGGTGGTCTCGTCCATCACCAGCAGACCGTCCGTGTCAAGCACGGCCACGCCGTCAGCCTGCATCGTGGCGAACAGGCTCACCACGCCGACCGCGTCCGCTCCTCCTCCGAGCTCATCGACGGTGAGCGTGTGGTTGGAGACGAGACGCGCCCATGTGGTGGCGAGCCGATCCCAGGTGAGGTCGACCCGCATCCCGCGCACGAGCAGCGAGAGACTCACGTCGTCCGAGGCCACGATGCGCCCCTTGCCACGCCAGAACACGAGCGGGAACTCGTCGCCGATCATGTCGGCGGTGCGGAACTTCATCGTTTCGATCGAGATCATGGCGCCTCCGGCGAGCGATGCAGGCGACTAGTCTAGCAGGCGCCTACGGCCGCGGCACCAGCCCGACGCGCTCGCGCACTCTGGCGAGCGTGCGCTCGGCGATGGCGTCGGCGCGCTCGGCGCCCGTCTTGAGGACCTCGAGCGTGTAGCTCTTGTCCGCCTCGAGCTCCCTGATCCGGGCCTGGATCGGCGCCATGGCCTCGACCACCACATCGCCGAGGTCGGTCTTGAGGTCGGCGTAGCCCTTGCCCTCGTAGCGCCGCTCGATCTCGGCGACGGGCTCGCCCGAGAGAGCGCTGTAGATATCGAGCAGATTGGTGAGCGCGGGCTTGTCCGGACCGCCGCGGACGTCCGAGCCGGAGTCGGTGACGGCCCGCCTGATCTTGCGGCGGATCGCGTCGGGCGGGTCCATGACGGCGATGTAGCTGCTGTCCGACCCGGCGCTCTTGCTCATCTTCCGGGTCGGGTCGTCCAGCGCCATCACGCGGGCGCCGCCCTCCTTGATGATCGGCTCCGGCACCACGAACGCCTTGCCGAACGCGTTGTTGAAGCGTTCGGCCACATCGCGGGTGAGCTCGACGTGCTGCTTCTGGTCTTCGCCGATCGGCACGGCGTCCGCCTGATACAGCAGGATGTCGGCCGCCTGGAGCACCGGGTAGTCGAACAGCGCGACGCCGATGCTCTCGCCCTCTTGCCCGGCCGTCTTGTCTTTGAACTGCGTCATGCGCCGCAGCTCCCCCATGTAGGTGATGGTGTTGAGGATCCACATGAGCTCGGTGTGCGCCGGCACGTGACTCTGCACGAAGACGATGGAGCGCTCGGGGTCGATCCCGCTGGCCAGAAACAGGTTGACCAGGTCTATCGTGTTGCGCCGCAGCTCGGCGCGCACCTGCCGCACGGTGATGGCGTGCAGATCGACGGCGCAGTAGACACAGTCGTGCGTCTCCTGCATCGCGACCCAGTTCTTGACGGCGCCGAGGTAGTTGCCGAGATGCAGCGTGCCGGACGGCTGGATACCGCTGAAGACGCGCGGGCGGCGCTCCGCCCTGGAGGCCTCGGGCGTCGTCGGCATGTCGGCTGCTGCGCTCACGGTCCCGGAGTCTACCGAAGCGCGCCCGGCGCGGCCACCGCGGGCAGCGAGCCACCCCCCGACTCGGAGAGGGCCGGCGCCGAGGGCGACGTTGCGGCTCGACACGACGCGGTGCTACAGTGCCGGAGAACCGAGGAAGCCCGGCGGATGGTCGCGTGAGAGCCCGCTGCTCGCGAGAGCGAGCGGGCGCCGAAGGGGCAAGGATGGCGCCCGATGCGCCGCCGAAACTCTCAGGCCAACGGAACGCAGGCCGGACGGGCCCCTGGAGTGCGCGGGCGCTGGTCCCGCGGCGGACAGGGTGATGGGGACATCACCCTGTCCCTCGACGTTTAAGGGGTGAGCGGCATGAGCACACCACGCGCGACCGCAGTGGCCGAGCGGATCGGCCGCCTCGGGACCGAGACGGCGTTCGCCGTCTCCGCCGAGGCCAATGAGTGGAAGAGCCTCGGCAACACCGTCTTCCCGTTCCACCTCGGCGACATGGACCTGCCCACGCCGGAGAACATCGTCGAGGCGGCCTTCCGCGCTGTCCGTGACGGAAAGACAGGCTACTGCCCCAACGCGGGGATCCCGCAACTGCGCGAGGCGCTGGCCGCCGACGTCGGCGCCTCACACGGCATCTCCTACGGTCCGGAGAACGTCGCCGTGCAGCCTGGGGGGAAGCCGGTGATCGAGAAGTTCCTGCTCACCCTCATGGACCCGGGCGACGAGGTCCTCTATCCCAACCCCGGCTTTCCCATCTACGAGAGCCAGATCGAATTCCTCGGCGGCGTCGGCAAGCCCTACGGCTTCGTGCCGGGGCAGCGGAACTTCCTGCTCGACGTCGAGGCCATCGAGGCCGCGATCACGCCGCGCACCAAGCTGCTCATCTTCAACAACCTGCACAACCCGACGGGAGCGGAGAGCCCGGACGAGGAGATCGAAGCGCTGGCCGAGCTCGCCGTGAAGCACGATCTCTTCGTGCTCTCGGACGAGGCCTACTGGGACGTGCGCTACTCCGGGCGGAGCACATCGATCGCGTCGCTGCCGGGCATGCGGGAGCGCACCGTCATCCTCTACACCTTCAGCAAGAAGTTCGCCATGACGGGATGGCGCCTTGGGGGCGCGATCGGTCCAAAGGACCTCATCGCGCATATCGCCACGCTCAACGTCAACCAGGAGTCGTGCACCACCCACTTCATCCAGTGGGCGGGCGTCGAGGCGCTCACGGGTGACCAGTCGGGCGCGGAGCAGATCCTGCACGTCCTCGAGGAGCGCCGGGACGCCGCCGTCGAGCTGCTCGGCGAGATACCCGGCGTCACCTGCTACCGGCCCGAGGCGACCTTCTACCTGTTCCCCGACGTGACGGGCCTCATGGAGCGCAAAGGCCTCGCCACGTATGACGAGCTGCGACGCGCGGCGCTGGAGCAGACGGGTGTCAGCTTCTGCACCCGCCTGCACTTCGGCCGCGCGCTCCCCGGCGAGGAGCGTCGTTACGTGCGCCTCGCCTACTCCGGCATCAGCACCGAGCTCATCCGCGAGGGACTCGGCCGCTTCAGGGACTGGGCGCTGTGAGCGCCCAGGCAGAGTCGGGCGCCCCGCGCCTGCTGCGCACCCCCTTCCACGCCCAGCACGTCGCCGCCGGCGCCAGGATGGTGGACTTCGGCGGTTGGGACATGCCCGTCCAGTACCCCACCGGGATCATCACGGAGCACCTCGCGACCCGAGGCGGCGCCGGTCTCTTCGACGTTTCGCACATGGGCCGTTTCGTGCTCCGGGGTCCGGGATCCGCGGCGTTCCTCCAACACGTGCTGACCAACAACGCTGAGGCCCTCGACCTCCTGCAGGCCCAGTACACGATGGTGCCGACCGAGACCGGCGGCGCTGTGGACGACGCCTATCTCTACCGCTTCGTGGAGGGCGAGTACCTGCTGGTCGTCAACGCCTCGAACCGGCACAAGGACTGGGCTCATCTCCAGGAGCACCTCTCGCACTTCCCCGACGTCGAGATGGCCGACGAGACCGGCGAGATCGCGATGGTGGCCTTGCAGGGGAAGACGTCGAGGGACATCCTCGGAGGCCTCCTCGAGAGCGGCACCCTGCCGGAACCGCTGCGCAACGAGTTGAGTCGCGCAACCCTGCGGCTGCCGGGCGACGGCCGGACGGTGCAGATCCGGATCGCCCGCACCGGCTACACAGGTGAGCCCGTCGCGTTCGAGCTCTTCACCGCCGCACACGACGGGCCGGCGCTCTGGGACGCACTGGTCGCGGCGGGCGCCGTGCCCGTCGGCCTCGGCGCCCGCGACACGCTGCGTCTCGAGGCCGGCCTTCCCCTGTACGGCCACGAGCTCGGCCTCGACCCCGCGGGCGACGAGATCCCCGTCTTCAGCTGCCCGCTGGCTGCGTTTGCCGTCAGCTTCTCCCCGCGCAAGGGCGACTTCATCGGGCGTCACGCGCTCGAGAGGCAGCAGAAGGCGTACGCCCGGATCCTGCAGCGCGACTACTCCCTGCTCGAGGCCCTGCCGCGGCTCACGCGGCCGGTGGCCGTCACCGGCCGCGGCATCGCCCGCGAGGGCGCCCCGGTGCACGCCTCGCCCGGGGGTGGGCGGATCGACCCGGACGCCCTCCTGGGCTGGGTGACCAGCGGAACCGCCGTCCCCTTCTGGGGCGTGGAGGGCGAGGGCCTGTGCTCGCTCCAGACGGACGAGCACGAACTGCGCTCGATAGCGCTCGCCTACCTGGACAGCCGCGTCCTGGAGGACGACGAGGTCGAGGTCGACGTGCGCGGCCGCCGCGTCCCGGGGCTGGTCGTGCCGCATCACCTGCGCAGCGACGCACCGCCCTGTGCACGCGCCATCATCTGGGACTACACCCCACAGCTGGGCGAGCTCGAGGGGGGCGAGGCCGGCGAGAAGGCGCTCCGGCTCCTCGGAAGGGCGATCGCCAATCACGAGTGGCGCCAGGAGGAGTGCATCGACCTCATCCCCAGTGAGATGACGCCTTCGCCGATGACGCGTCTGCTGAGCATCACCGACCCGTCCGGCCGCTATGCCGAGCACAAGAAGGCCGAAGCCTTCTACGATGCCGACGTGTTCTACTACCAGGGGACCGGCTTCATCCACGAGGTCGAGCGCCTCCTGGTCGCGGAGTTCCGCGCCTTCCTCGGCTGTCCCGAGGTGGAGACGAGAGCGGTGAGCGGCCAGATGGCGAACACCGCCGTCTTCAGCGCTCTCGTCGACTACCTCAACCGGGCCGACCGCAAGGCGGAGCCGCGGCGCATCGCCAAGGTGGTGAACAACCACATCGGCAAGGGCGGCCACCTTTCGGCGCAGCCGATGGGCGCCCTGCGCGACTACGTGGCGCGCGACCCGCGCACGGAACTGCCGGCCGTCGTCGACATCCCCGTGCTCCCGGACAACCCCTACAAGGCCGACGTCGGGGCGCTCCTCGATGTGATCGAGGCCGAGCGTCCAGAGCTCATCATCCTCGGCAAGAGCATGGTGCTGCACCCGGAACCGGTGTACGAGGTGCGGCAGTTCCTCGACGCGGCCGGCATCCCCGCCGTGCTCATGTACGACATGGCGCACGTGCTCGGCCTCGCCGGACCGCGCTTCCAGGAGCCCTTCGTCGAGGGCGCAGACGTCGTCACCGGATCCACGCACAAGACGTTCTTCGGCACCCAGCGCGGCGTCATCGGCGCGCGCTGGACCGAGAGCGATGAGAAGTACGACCTCTGGGAGGCGATCGAGCGCCGGACCTTCCCCGGCTCAGTCAGCAACCACCACCTGGGGACGCTGCTCGGCCTGCTTATGGCGGCCTTCGAGATGAACCACTTCAAAGACGCCTGGCAGCAGGCGGTGATCGCCAACGCCAAGGCCTTCGCCGTGGCGCTCCACGACGCCGGGCTCGACGTCGCCGGTGATCCGGGCGTGGAGTTCACCGAGACCCACCAGGTGATCGTGCGGGTCGGCTACGGACAGGGTCCGGAGGTGGCCGGCCGGCTCGAGGACAGCGGCATCATCGTCAACTACCAGGCGGCGCCGGACGAAGAGGGCTTCACCGCGGCCGGCGCGCTGCGCCTCGGCGTCGCGGAGATGACGCGATTCGGGATGGGACCGGCGCAATTCGCCGAGGTGGCCTCGCTGATGGCCGCGGTCGTCCTCGAGGGCCGCGGCGTGGCCGCCGAGGTACGCGCGCTTCGCGAGCCCTTCACCGAGATGGGCTACTGCTTCAAGGGGCCGGAGTTCGAGCCGCTGGTGAGCCGGCTCCATGAGCTGATCTGAGGCGGCGGGTGGCCGCAGACCAGCCGCACCCCTCGATGGCGCCGCAGGACCCCCCGACGGCCATGAACAACGCCACGGGCAAGCGCCTGCTGGCGCTGGTCCGAGGCGCCGACTACGCACACCCCGGCGAGGAGGAGGCCAACCGCCTCCTCTTCGCCGGTGTCGCTCCGGACCGGCGCCGCCGCGTCCTCGACGCGGGCTGCGGCGGCGCGGGCACCGCCGCCTGGGCGCAGGCCCGTGGGCTTGGGACGGTGACCGGAATAGAACTCGATGCCGCGACCGCCCGCCTGGCCCGCGAGCGACATCCGGCGATCAGGGTCATCGAGGGCGACCTGCAGCGGGCCGGCGAGGCGCTGACCGGCCCGTTCGACCTCATCTACATGATGACGGCGGTCTACGCCGTGCCCGACCAGGCGGCGGCGTTCCGTGAGCTCGGCGCGCTGGCTGCGCCCGGCGCCGGGCTCCGCATGCTTGAGTACGCCGACCCGCACGGGCGCTTCGCAGCGGCGAGCGGCGGCGATCCGAGCCGCGGCTGGTGGCGCCCCCTCCGTCCGCGCGAAGTGCCGGATCTGCTCGCGACGGCCGGCTGGACCGCGGTCCGGACGCGCGACCTCCAGCAGGAGTTCGTGCGCTGGTATCAGGGGCTCACAGACCGCATCGCGGCGCGACGGGAAGCCATCACGCGTGAGTTCGGCCGCGAGTGGTATGAGTTCGCGGCGGGCGAGTACGCCGTCATCCTCGAGATGGTCCGCGGCGGCGCGCTCGGCGGCCTGCTCGTCCACGCCCGCTCCGCCGCGCCGGCGGCCTGACCACCGCGCCGGTCAGCGGCGAGCCACGTCGTAGCGCAGCCAGAGCGCTCCGTCGTCGAAACGCTCCAGACTGCGGAGCTGAAGCGGGACCGCCTCGCCGGGTCCGGCGTCGGGGGCCTGCACCAGCCAGCGAGGGCTCTCGCCGCCGACGAGCCGCGGCTCGATGACGATGCTGACCTCGTCCACCAGACCGGCACGGAGCAGCGCCCCCACCAGATGGCCGCCGGCATCCACGCGCACCGTCCGGACACCGTGATCGGCGGCCAGCCGCTCGAGCACCGCCGCGAGATCCACACGCTCGTCGCCGGCGACGATCGACTGGACGCCGTCCGCGGCGAGGGCCTCGAGGTGCGACGCCGGCGTCGCCCTTGAGCAGAGGGCGATGACGTCGCGCCAGTAGGGCTGGCCGCGCAGCTGCCCAAGTCCGGGCAGTCGACCGCGCGAGTCCACGGCGGCGAGAAGCGGGCGCGTATCCGCCCCGTCGCCGGTCGCCGCAGCCTGGTGTGCGGACTCCCCGGGCTGCAGCGCGACCGGCTCGCCGGCGCTTCCGAGCTCCGGCATGCCGGCCAGCAGCGTCTCGCTGCCGACCAGCGTGCAGTCCTCGTGCCACGTGCCGGCAAGGCTGTAGAAGCGTCCCATGTCGACCTCGAGCCCGTCCATGCGGGCATCGAGGCTCATCTCGTTGTGGACGACGACGTGCGGCAGCGTCAATCCGCGTCGATCTCCTCGTCGGTGGCGCCGCTCTCGCTGACGACCATGCGGGCGATGGCACTCACGACGTCGCCCTCGCGCATGTTCATCACCTTGACGCCCTGCGTAGCGCGCCCGTGGCGGCTGATGCCGTCGGCACGGACGCGGATCATGACGCCGTCGCGGCTCTGCAGCATGATCTCGTGGTTCTCGCGCACCACCTTGACGCCCACCAGGTAGCCCTTGCGGTCGGTGAGGGCCACGGTGCGCACCCCGAGCCCCCCGCGGC